>CAVSQF010000023.1:0-288844 GCA_963729835.1 uncultured delta proteobacterium
CAGTCGATAACGGCGGGCGCGAGGAAAAGGTTTAACAGACGTTCGGTATGTTCCGAGAGGACTCCTCCCCTCTGCGCCAACTCCTGGCGATGGCGGCGCTCGCGCTCGCGTTGACGGCGCAGCAGCTCACCGTGCGCTCGCCCTACGAGTGGTGGGGATGGCTCGCCTTTGCCGGCGCCGCGCTGCTGGCGATCATCGCGACGCCGGCGCCCCAGGTGGCCGCCGCGGTCGCACCCGTGGCTCCATCCGGGTTGCACGTGCGGCGCCTGCTCTGGGGTGGCGGCGCGGTGTTGGCCATGGCGCTCACCACCGCATTGTCCACCATGGATCGCTGGCCGGTGGTCTGCCTGGCACTCTGGGTAGCGAGCTTCTTCTTCGGGGCGGCGGCGCTGCGCGACTGGCTGGTGTCCCCTCCGGTTCGGGGCACGCCGCGCTGGACACAAACCGAGTACGCCGCCTTGGGGATCATCGTCGTGCTGGCCGTGGCAGCCCGCGCTCTCTGGATCGATTCCCTGCCGCGTTACTACTTCGGCGATGAGCCGCGGGTCGGCATCTTTCTCAAGGGGATCTACCGTCCCGGCGTCCCTAATTTCTTCACGATGGGCTGGAACACCTGGCCGATGATCGGTCTGTCCGTGCAGGGGCTGTTCGCGCCGTTGCTCGGTCTGAGCACCACGACGCTTCGGCTCTCCTCGGCATTGATGGGAACGCTCGCCGTCGGCGCGACGTACCTGCTGGCCCGCGAACTGTTCACGCCACGTGTGGCGCTGTTGTCGGCGTTGCTGCTGGCGATCGGCAGGACCGCGATCGATTTCAGTCGCCTGGGCACCTGCCACGCGCAAGTGATGTTCCTGGAGCCCCTCGCGTTTTTCTGGTGGTGGCGCGCGGTCAATACCGGACGGGCAGCCGGCTATCTGTGGACCGGCGTGGGGCTGGGGCTCTGCCTGTACACGTACAATGCCGGCCAGTCGGTGCCGCTGGCCTGGCTGGGTTGGCTCGGGCTGTGCGTCGTGTTCGCGCCACGTACCATCCGCACGCACTGGCGCGGTGCTGCGATTACCCTGGCCGGCTTTGTGCTCGCGGTCTTTCCGTGGATCTTCTACACCACCGATCACTTCGCGTTCCGAGGAAACTGGGAGCAGTGGACGATCATGGCGCGCAACCGCCAGGCACTGAGCCAAGCGCTCGAGGCCTGGCACGCGGCCGGGCTCGCCGCGGGAGCATCACTACTTGTGAAACAGGCGTACCTCACCTGGCTCGGCTTCAATGTCTTGCCGGGAGGCTCGTACATGCTGGGCTACCGCGGTGGCGGGATGCTGGATCACGTCACCGCCCCGTTGTTCGTGCTCGGACTGGCGCTGTTACTGCGGCGCGTCTTGCAGGGACGCGACGGGTTTGTGCCGTATTGGTGGCTATTCACGGCGTTTGTGGGCGGTGTGCTGACGGTCGACCCGCCCGCTTACGTCCGTCTCGTGGGCATCTTGCCGGCGCTGGCGATACTCGCCGCGGTTGCTCTCGATTGGCTGCTGCGGGTGGCCGAACGAACGAAGCTCAACGCCGCCTTCGGGCTCGTTGTCGTCGCCGCCCTATTGGCCGGAGCGGGCTGGGACAACTGGCGAACATATTTCGTGGCCTTTCCAAAGGAACCGATCGACGATCTGTCGGCTCTGGGGCGGCGGTTACGACACCTACCTGCCACCACCCCGGTCCGGCTGCTCGGCAGCGAACACTACCTGCGCCTGGTTAACGAAGAGCTCTTCCCGCTCGATTTCCCCGGACGCGACTTCCTGGATGTGCCCGATCCCGCTCAGTTCCTGCCACTCCACGAGCCCATCGACTCGCCGCCTGTTCTCATCCTCGGGCTTACTCAGCTCACTCTCGTTCGCTACCTCAAGACACTCTATCCGCACACCCAGATCACCGATGTCTGGCGTGATCCGCCGGATCGCCGCCTGCTGTTCCGCATCGCGGAATTGACACGCGAGGATCTAGACAATCAAACGGGCCTCGAGCTTACCGCCGTCGACGCGGCGGGTGCGGTCGCTGCCAGCATGCGGGCGGACGCGTTCGCCAGCGACCTGGCACTCCCAGCAACCAGCCATCGCCTGCAATGGACAGGGAGCATCTACTGGCCGACTGACGGGCCGGTGACCCTCGGGGTGTCGGCGACGCGCGCAACGGCGCTGCGCGTTGCCGGCGTTTCCGTCATGCAGGAGGGTGATCCGGGCGCGATCGAGAAGACGCTCACGCTCCCTCGCGGCTGGCAGCCGATCGACATCGACGAGCAAGTAAGCGGACCGCGAACGCTGACCATGTCTCTTGTCTTCAAAGGGACAAAGCACGCCCTGACTCGCTGGGATCTACGGCCGAGCGGCGCCCGCGAGGGCCTTACGGCTGTTTACGAGCGCAACGGGCAGTCGCTCATGCGCACCATGGACCCGCAGCTCAACTCGATGGCGGTGGAGGACAACTTCCGCCTACCACCGGGGAACGAACTGCCCGTGAAGATGCCGTTCACCGCTTCCTGGCAAGGAGGGCTGCGCATCACGACGCCGGGGCTCTACGCGTTCGAGGCCGTGTCGAGCGGGCCGTGTGCACTGCGAATCGATGACACGCCGCTACTGGAATTGGCCCAGGTGGTTCCCGAGGACCCTCGTTCCACAGGAGCGACGCGGCACCTGACGGTCGGAATCCACCCGATCGTGGTACACTTTGACAGCACGAAGCCAGCGAGCACCACGCGCTGGCAATTCCAGGTGTACTGGACGCCTCCGGGCGGGGAGCGCGAGCTGATTCCGCCCACCAATCTCGTGCCCGACGCCCACATGCCCCACTCGACAAACGACGCACCAGGAGCGATGTTTTCGAAGGGGTGAAGACCCTCGGCACCTGGCGAGCGCCGGCCCGGGAATTTGATCCAGGGACACGGCTCGGTTAGATTCCCCCGTGCCGATGAAGATCAGCGGTTTTACCTTCGTGCGCAATGCCATCGATCTGTACTACCCGATTGTGCAATCGATCACCTCGATCCTGCCCATCTGCGACGAACTCATCGTCGCGGCCGGCGATTCTACCGACGGCACGACGGAGCTCATCCGCAGCATCAACGATCCGAAGCTGCGGATCATCGAGACCGTGTGGGACAAGAACCTCGTATCCGGCGCCAGCAACGCCCAGCAAACCAATATCGCCCTGGATGCCTGTACCGGCGACTGGGCCTTCTACCTGCAAGCCGACGAGGTCGTCCACGAACACGACTTGCCGGTCCTGGTCGCGGGCATGCAGCGCTACCTGGACGACCGGCGGGTGGAAGGGTTGCTGTTCGATTACCTGCACTTTTTCGCCGACTACGAGCACTTCCAGAGTGCTCACGGCTGGTACCGGCGCGAGGTGCGCGTTGTCCGCTCGGGGATCGGGGTACGGTCCTGGCGCAGCGCGCAAGGGTTCCGCCGCGCCGGCAAAAAGCTACACGTGGTACCGTCCGGAGCGCGCATCTTCCATTACGGCTGGGTGCGCCCGCCGCGGCACATGATGCGCAAGGCGCACGCCTTTGAAACGCTACACCACGGCGCGGCATCGGCCGCCGCCCGGTTCCCGGTCAACGTGGACTTCGATTTCGGCCGGCTGTACGGCCGCGCGCGCTTCACCGGAACCCATCCCGCCGTCATGCGCGACCGCATCGCGGCCAGGAACTGGGACGTGCGGCCGGGGCTCAGCGTGCATCGTCACGACAAACTCGGGAATCGTGTCCTGTCGTTCATCGAGAACCGCGTCCTCGGTTTCCGCTTGGGCGAACATCGGAACTACATCCTCTTGCGATGAGTGCCGTGCCGTGTACAACCGCCCCGGTGCTCTGTCGGATTTGCGGGGGCACGCTCGATGGCGCTTTCACCGGTGTCGTGTTGGGAGACGTGCCCGTGACATATTCTTCGTGCACCCGGTGTGGCTCGTTGCTGCTTCCCAACCCGCATTGGCTAGACCGTGCCTACGCGTCACATCCGGTGCCGGACCCTGACTTCGGGATGTTGCGGCGCACGCTGTTCATCGATCGGGCCGTGCGACGCATGCGCGCGGCGCGCCTCGTTCGCCGCCATAGTCGCAGTCTCGACTACGGGGCGGGCAAGGGCCTCTTGGTACGGCTGCTGTTGGATCAGGGGTTCGACGCCTGGGGATACGACCCGCTGTCCACGCCGATTGCCGCGGAAGATCGCGTACGTCGCGAAGTCCCTCCTGGGCCGTTTCGCCTCATCACCGCCATTGAGGTCATCGAGCACTTGACGGACCCGGTCGAGACTCTGCAACGGCTGTGCAGCCTGCTGGGGCCGCGCGGCCTGCTGGTATTGTCCACCGAGCTGTTCGATCAGCGCACGCACGGGGCTTCGTGGCACTACCTGGCGCAGGAATGCGGGCAGCACATCACGCTGTTCAGTCGCCAGGGATTGCAGGAGGCAGCGACCCGGGCCGGCCTGCGGTGGGTAACCTCCCTGCGGTTTGACGGGATTGATTTTCTGCACCTGCTGGTGCCCCATGACCGGAGGCTGTCGAGCGTGCGTTGGCAGATATGGGGGCTTAATCTGCGTCACTATTGGTGTGAGGCGCAACGCCTTCGAGTGTAGTTGGCAAAGCCGCGCTGGCGGTGACGCTTTTCGATCACTGCCCGCCGGCAAGAGCTCATGCACCGGCCGCCACCTCGGCGTACAGTTCCAGGGTCCGCGCGGCGACCTGCCGCCATGTTGACTGCCGCGCACGGCGTAGACCACGCTGCCGCAGTTCCTGCTGGAGGCTCTGATTATTCGCCAACTCCGCCAGCGCATCGGCCATCTGCGCCGCGTCGGCTGGGTCGACCAGCACGGCCGCATCGCCGCACACTTCCGGCAAGGAAGTCGTCGAGGAGGTGAGAACGGGGGCCCCACACGCCATTGCCTCGAGTGCAGGCAGCCCGAATCCTTCGAACAGACTCGGAAAAAAATACAGTAGACTCCCGCTCATCAATGCCGGATAGTCCGCATCCGGAACGAAGCCGAGGAAACGCACGCGTGTGCTCAGCTCCCCCTCTTTGACGAACATCCGTGCGGCGTCTTCTAACGCGCCCGCGGCCCCGGAAATCGCCAGCTGCAGGTTGGCTGGGAGCCGCGGTACGGCCATCGCGAAGGCACGCAATGCCCCGAGGACATTCTTGCGTGCGTCGGATCCGCCACCGAAGAGGATGTACGGCTGCGCCAACTCATACCGCTCCCGAAGCCGGGTCACGACATCGGCTTCCTGGGGCACATAGTTCGGACTGACGGCATGTGGCACCACCTGCACACGTTGCGGTTCAACCCCGAGCAGCCGCACTATTTCGCCCTTGGAAAACTCCGAGACGGTGGTAATGAGCCGCGACCGGGCTGCCACATCGCGATACCGCGCGCCCCACCGCTGATGCGCCTTGGCTGACACCATATCCGGACGCGAGAGAAAAAAAATGTCGTGCAGCGTGCAGATGTAGGGAACGAGCCCCTCATGGACCGGCAGGCGCTGATAGGTGGCGTGGAAAACATCCAGCTTCCGAAACAACCGGCGGTTGAGTGCCCCCTGGAAAAAGCGGACGTGGAAGCGCGGGTGCTGCGGTCGCCAGATCAAGTGCGGCCGTCTGAGAGCCCGCGCGCGGTAGCAGAGATAGTAGTCATTTGTGGAATCCACTTCGGCGAGGTTGAGCACCAGTTGTGTGATGAAGCGGGAGATGCCGACGATGTGGCTTTGGGCGACGACCGTGGCGTCAATGCCGATCTTCACTGCAGCGGCTCCCGAGCTGAGGCACGATGATTGGCGATGAGGGTGCGCCGGTCACGCGCTCCTGCAAGCACGATTTCACGACGGAAAGCAAGCGCATCGGCGCAATACCTGTAACCCACTATTGGTTCTTCCACGGGACGGGACCGTATGGTAGGAGCCCAGCACTGGTGCGGAGGTGAGTGTGCGTGTCGGAATTTTTCATCCGCGCTTCGTACAAATCGGTGGCGCGGAACTGGTTGCCGCCAGGCATGCAACGTATCTGCGCCAACACGGCATCGCGGCTCGGATCGTGACGTTTGCGTTTGATCCGACACGCTGGCGGGAGCACCTGAGCGGCATCCCCGTGGACTGCGTTGTGGACCGGCGGATCGCGGACGCGGTTCTGGCGTGGTCACGGCTTACCAAAATGCGCCGCCGCGGACGGCGCGCGAGCACCTACTTGAGAAACTGCGACCTGGTGGTGGCGCACAACCATCCGTGCAGCGCCATGCTGGGAGCCTTTACTACTCTCCGAGCACGCAAGGTGTGGTACTGTGAAGAGCCGCCACGCGGGTTGCACCTGCGCGGCGGCAACCCGTCGCTGTTGGCGCGCGTGGAATCCGCGGACGATGCGCCCCGCCACGATGCGTGCGTGGCCTTTGCAAAGCAGCTGCAGGAGTACGACGAGAACATCGCGCGGCGGCGCTCACTCCACACTCGCAGGATGTTCGATTTGGCGAGCATCAGGAGACTGGACGAGGTGTATGTGAATAGTGAATTCACACGTGATAATGTCCAGCGAATCTACGGCCGGAGTGTGGCCGCGGTGATCCCGCCGATGGTCCAGTTTCCGAGCCGGGCACCGCAGCGCAGCGGATTGGACCGCAGCGGCCTCAAGATCCTGGCGCTGTCGCGGCTCGATCCGCTGAAAAACATCGACACGGTGCTCCGCGGCTTTGCACAATTTCGCCGGACAGTGTGCCCTTCCGCCCAACTGCACGTCGTGGGCGAGGGGAAACACCGCCATCACCTCAAGGAGCTGACGCGGCAGCTCTGCCCTGAGGGAGCAATTCACTTCCATGGTTTCCTGGCCGACGCCGAGGTCAACGCGCTCGCACGTGCCTGCGACGTCTTCGCGCTGTTGCCGATTGACGAACCCTTCGGGATGGTGTTCCCGGAAGCCGCCGCGAACGGCCTGCTGCTGATTGGCCCGGACCATGGCGGTCCGATGGAGATCCTGGACGGCGGCCGTCTCGGTTGGGTGTGCGATGCGTTCTCCCCCGCGGCCTTCGCCGCACGCCTGGAGGAAATCTGGGCACTTGATGATCAGACCGTCAACGTTAGGCGCTGCGCAGCGGATCGTGCCTGCCGCGCTCGGTACGCCCCCGAGGCCGTCGGCCCCCAACTGCTGCAGCTGCTGGGGCACTCGGTGGCAAGATGACACGTGCTTAGGAGCGCTGGCCACCGGCTGGTGGTCGCGAACCACCTGCATCGTCGGCTGAGGGCTCGCTGCGGCCGACATACTCGGTCGCGTGAGCACCAAACCACAGCAGCCCACCGAGCAGGATGAGCCAGGAGACGGTCGGCACCGACGCCATTTCCAAACGTCCCGCAAGTTCCTTGCCGATCAGCCCCGGAGAGGTCAGTCCACCCATGAGGAAAGAGACGAGAAGGACTGTGCCGATAACGCGGCGTGCGTGCGGCTGCACGCGCGCCGAGCGGACTGCTGCGAACAGGACGGTGTTGGGAAGCAGCAATACCGCCAGATACGCCTTCCAGCACACCGGGCCGAACAGCGCGGCAACGATGAAGACGACGCTCCACTCGGCCAACTCCGACCACCGGTCGCGGGGCTCAGCCCGGAAACTCCAGAGGGCGAGCCCCGCTATCACCAGCAGTGAGCCAATATGGGCGGCTTCGACCAGGAGGCTGCCCGACGCCGGTACATACGTAATCGCAGCGACGCCAAGCGGAGCCATGCCATGGCCAATCAGGCGGTCCCACATCGCAAACACCGACTGGTTCATTTCCCCCACACCCCAGCCGGTCGCCAACACCGCACACCAGGCCGTCACGTAATCCCAAAACCGCTGCCATCCGAACACCAGGATTGGGCTGAGCGAGAACACTGCGGCAGCCGCGGTCGTGCACGCCGCTGCCCGCCAGCGGCGGCGATACGCGAGATAAGGAATGAACAGGACGGCCATAACCTTCGTGGCGACGGCACAGCCCAGCGCCAGGCCGCCGAGCACGTGGCGCTGCCTGGCCTGTAACGCCAGGCCACCGAGGACGAGCGTGAAGAGGATGAGGTTGATCTGCAAATGATCGAAGTTGCCGCTCACGTAGCGATCGCTCAAGAGCAGCGGGACAAGCAACTCGGGCGCGGCGAGCGACAGACCAGCGCCGCCGGCACGCAGGCTCATCGTACGGCCGTATACGAGCCGCGCGATCAGGCGGAGGACCAGCAGCAGACACCCGAAGTTCAGCAGTAACCACATCCCGCGGGCAAGGTACGGGCTCGGCCTGGCGAGTAACGCCAACGGCACACACAGGACGCTGAAAAACGGTGGCCAGGTATTCACGCCCGACGGCACCTCGAGGTAGATGTGGCGGCCCGAAAGAACGAACTGTCCAGCAACCACGTAGCCCGCAAAGTCCCCAGGGCGCTGGATCCAGACACAGAACCCGACGCCGGCGTAGACCAGCAGCAGGCGCAATATCCACCGCTGGCCTTGCGGTGCCGTAAGCCAGTTGGCCACACGTCCCACTGCGTGCCGCAGCTCGCGGCCGTGCTGCTCGCGGCGGTGCCGCGCCGCTGCTACGGGCGATCGAATCGTGTTGGTCACGCTGCCCCTGCCGACTGTCCCCGCGGTGCGATGGCCTCTTGGTAGTAGCGCCGGTAGGCGGCGGCGGACTGGTGGTGGGTGAAGTGTTCCAGTACGCGCCGCCGGCAGGCTTGCGGGTCAATCTCGCCGCTGCGCTGCACCGCCAATTTCAGCGCCTCGTAGGAATCGCAGAGAAAGCCGACATCGGGCGTCACCAGTTCCGGCATGGAGCCGCGTGGGGTCGTAATCACCGGAGTACCGCTGACCAGGGCCTCGGTGACAACCAACCCGAACGGCTCCTCCCAGCGGATCGGAAAAATCAACGCCCGCGCACCCGCCAGCAACTCGGCCTTGCGCCGTCCGCTCACCATCCCGCAGAAGTGCACGTCGGCCAGCAGGCTGTTCCACAAGCCGCCGGTCTTACGCAGCCCGAAGCGGTTGCCCCCCGCGACGACCAGACGGAACCCCAAGTCGCGCGCCAAGCGCAGCGCGATGTCGACGCCCTTTACGCGCCGGCTCACCTTCGAGAGGAACAAAAAGTAGTCATCTTTTCGCTCACGGTAGATGAACTCCGCAGGGTCGATGCCGTTGTGGACGAACGCCGTGCCGCCGCCGCGCTCGGCGTGATTGCGGCTGACGTAGATCTTGTTGGGCATGTATGCGAGCTCCCCTGGGGAGTTGCCCTGCGCGGTGAGCACCCACGGAACACCAGGCGCGACGCCGGGCAGGTGGTGGAAGTGGATGATGTCCGCATCGGGCGGAATGTACGGCCCGATGTACGGCGAATAGTCCGGCACACCTTTCGGGACCGTTACCGCTTTGCTCGTCACGCCCGGACAGCTGCTGCCCGGCGGGCCGAGAATTGTGACCCTGTCGCCTTGCTCCACCTGTGCTTTGGCCAGCCACGACACGACTCGCTGAACGCCCCCGTAGCCCACTACCGGCAGGCGCCATCGGCTTACATGCACCACATGCATCGTTGCTTAGGCCTATGGCATATGGCGTATCGCACAGGCAAGCCGTTGGGTGAAACTTTCGATGATTCTGGCCATAAGCCATATGCAATCCGCCATATGCGCGAGGCGAAAGCCTCGCTAAAAGGGATAATCGATTCCCGTGAACGCAGCCGGAGCGCCGCCCGAGCTGCCGAAGTCGACGTACGCCACCACCTGCGGCACCACGACGGCGCGAACCCCTAACCCGCCCACCAAATGCAAGTCCTCGAGCGGGAACTCCCGTGACGAGTGGAACACTTTCGCAGCGTCCAAGAAGGGCGCGACTTCGAGGTGAGCACGCACGCCGAAGATCTCCCGCTCGTACACGTTGTCGCGTAACTCCGCCTGCAGGACGAAGCAATCGTTATCGGTGAAGCGGTTGCTGCCGAACGCGCGCAGACTGTGGATGCCACCGACGCTGTTGCGTTCGTAAAACGGCGCGTCGTCTCCGTCCTGGAGGTAGTCCAGCGCGCTGTGGAGCGCGAGGATGTACTTGTTGTCGGGGCGTAACGGTACGAACCCTTTTGCTTCCAAGTTGTACTTGGTGAACGAACTCGAGCTGCCGATGGCTTTGTCGACCACCTCGATGCCCGCGTTCAAGAAAACGCCCCTTGTGGAAATATCGGGCGCATCACGAGTGTCGTAGGCAAGTCCGAACCGCTCGCCGACAATCGTTGCCCCCTCGACCCCTTTCGTATCGGAAAAACCAGAAGACGGATCACGTACCTGCGGCAGATGAGTGACGCCGCCAGTGCTGACCCTGACATGGCGAACGCGGGTCTGCAGTGAAGCTTGTAACGATGCCGGCAAGTTGAGTCCGGTAAACACAGTGACCGCGTCCGTGTTCGAGGTATAGTTGGCTTCGTTGGAGTCGGGGGTGTGATTGCCAAACCCGAAGAACCGCTCGAACGGATCCTGCTCGTCTCGGCCGTTGGCCCGGAGGTTCAACCAGCCATCGAGGAGATCCTGGCCCTTGAAATCCGCTTCGAACTGTTCGCCACGTACCGTCCCCTTTCCGGCAATCAGGTAGTACTTCTGCTTCGGGTCGGGGTAGCCGAAGAAGCGCACAGTCGGGTACACGCCGAAACTGTCATTGTACCGGACGTCGGGCGCGATGATGCTGCGCACGCTCTTCTCTTCATTCGCAATCAGTACGACCGGGAGGAAGCCTACCGTCGTCCCCTCGTTGGGATCGACGATGATTTCCGGCACGGGGATGACTGTGGTTTGAGCGGTGACCGCACTGCACGCGGCCAGAATTGCCGCCGTGCAGAGCGCGCCCAGCGCAAACCGCATCTGGTGAGGGACCCCCATTTGACACAACATCAAACCACAGTGCGCTCAGCAGGGAAAGCGGACGGCGTCCGGCATCTGTGCGGCGGGTCCGCCAGAAAGCAACCTTGATCCCCAGATGGTGGTCGGTTACTGTTGACAGCACACGGTGTGGGGAAGGGTGCCTGCATGAAGACGTTGTTCCTCAACCCGCCTTCGTATGACGATTTCGACGGGGGAGCGGGTTCACGATACCAGGCGACACGGGAGGTGTGGTCGTTCTGGTATCCAACGTGGCTCTGCTATCCCGCTGGCTTGGTGCCGGACAGCAGAGTCCTCGACGCCCCACCCGAGCATCTCAACCAGGCACAAACGGTGGCCATCGCCCGCGAGTACGATCTGGTGGTGCTGCACACGAGCACTCCGTCCTTCAAGCTCGACGTGCGTACCGCAGAGATGATCAAGGATGCCAATCCCCGCTGTGTGATCGCCTTTGTAGGCGGGCATGTGACCGCGCAACCCGACGCTTCCCTGAAAGCGTCGCCGGCGCTCGACGTGGTGGCGCGCAAGGAGTTCGACTTCGCCATCCGCGATATTGTGGAGGGACGCGATTGGGCCACGATCCCGGGCATCAGCTACCGCCGCAACGGCAGCATTCAGCACAATCCCGAAGCGCCGCCTTTGATGACCGAGCAGTTGGATCAGTTGCCGTTCGTGACGCGCATCTATCACCGCGACCTCGATTACCTGAAGTACAACAGCCCCTACTGTCAGTATCCCTACGTGTCGCTCTATACCGGGCGCGGCTGCCCGGCCCGGTGTACGTTCTGTTTGTGGCCGCAGGTCACGACCGGACACTCCTACCGCACGCGCAGCGCGGAGAATGTCTGCGAAGAAGTCCGGGACATGCGACGGTTGTTTCCCGAGATGAAAGAGATCTTTTTCGATGACGACACGTTTACGGCCGACCCGCGCCGTGCGCGCAGCATCGCCGAGATGCTCAAGCCGCTCGGCGTGTGCTGGTCGACGAACGCACGCGCCAATGTGGACCGTGAAGTGCTGCGCGCCATGAAAGAGGGCGGGTTGCGGCTGCTCGTCGTCGGTTATGAATCCGGCAATGAGCAGATCCTGAAGAACATCAGAAAGGGCGTGAGCCTCGAACGGGCGCGGCGCTTCACCAAAGACTGTCACGATCTCGGCGTCTTGATTCACGGCACATTCATCGTCGGTCTCCCCGGCGAAACGCCCGATACCATCGAGCAATCGATTCGCTTCGCCCGTGAGATGAACCCGGAAACCATCCAGGTGTCGCTTGCGTCGCCCTATCCCGGCACGCATTTCTACGACTACGTGAAGGAGCAAAACTTCCTGGTGCAAGACGTCTACAACGACGAGTCCGGATACCAGCGCTGCACGGTCAGCTATCCGGAGGTCTCCGCCGAGGCGATCTTCGCCGCCGTCGAGCGCTTTTACCGGAAGTACTACTTCCGCCCAAAGTACTTCTTCAAGGCCGCGAAGAAGATGGCGCGCAGCCGCAGCGAGCGCCAGCGCATGCTGCGTGAGGCCGGCGAGTTCCTGACGACGATGTACCGGCGGCGCAACGGCAGCACCACGGCGGCACGCCGCACCGCGCCTCCGGCGTAGCGCCGCTGTCGGCGTGTACAGCGTATCGCGAGCGATCTTGCCGGATCGCTGCCTGAAGTGATATCGCTGCGTGGTGTTCAAGAATCGTCGAGATGCCGGCCGGCGATTGGCGGCGCGGTTGCTGCGATACAAAGACAACGATCCCATCGTCCTGGCGCTGCCGCGGGGTGGTGTTCCGGTGGGCTTCGAGATCGCCATTGCGCTGGCGGCGCCGCTCGACGTGTTGATCGTGCGGAAGCTGGGCGCTCCCGGCGAGCCCGAGCTGGGGATCGGAGCCGTGGCGGACGGACCGCATCCACAGTGCGTGCTGAACGATAACGTAGTGTGCGATCTGCATGTCTCGGAGGAATACGTCAAACGCGAGATGGCGGCGCAGCTGCAGGAGATCGGGCGGCAGCAACACGCGTACCGTGGGGGTCGGCCGCCGGCGCGCATCACGGATCGCACGGCGATCGTGGTGGATGACGGCATCGCCACCGGCGGATCAATACGGGTGGCCCTGCGCAGCGCACGGCTGCAGAGCCCGAAACGGCTGGTGCTTGCCGCCCCGGTGGCCCCGCCCGACACGCTCGCAACTCTCACCGCCGAAGCGGATGACATCGTCTGCCTCAGTAATCCGCTGTTTTTCAGCGCCGTTGGCGAGTTCTACCTGGACTTCCGCCAGACCACCGACGAGGAAGTCAGTGAGTTCCTCGAGCGCGCACGCCAAGGACAAGCGGGCGCCGAGGGTGCTTAGGCGCGGAGCGAGCGATCCGAAGAGTTGAGTCATTGAGCGATCGGGTCATTGAGTCATTGGGGCATCGGGCCATTGAATCATTGGGACATACCGCTCGACGGATGAGAACGAGCGGTGCAGGTGCAGAGGAGGCAGAGGTTGGGCGATGCAGGCGCGCACGTATCCGGCTGAGCTGAACGCGGCGCAGCGCGCGGCTGTCGAGCACGGGGTGATCGCCGGCGCGCCGGCCGCGCCACCGTTGCTTATCGTTGCCGGCGCCGGCACCGGCAAGACGAAGACCCTGGCCTACCGTGTTGCCCACCTGATTCTGTACGGTGCCGATCCCAACCGGCTGCTGCTCTTGACGTTCACGCGGCGCGCCGCACGCGAGATGATCCGCCGCGCGCAGCACGTCTGCACCGCATGTGGGTCGCACGCCGGAGTGCGCCTGCCCTGGTCGGGCACCTTTCACAGCGTCGCCAATCGGTTGCTGCGGCTGCACGCCGAGTCGATCGGCCTCGCCCCGTCGTTCACGGTGCTCGACCGCTCCGATTCGGAAGATCTGATGAATCTGCGGCGCGACGAGCTGGGGTTGTCGCGACAATCGGCACGCTTTCCGAAAAAGACGACCTGTTTCGCCATCTACTCGCACGCCGTCAATTCGCAGCGGCCCATCGACGATACGCTGGCTGCCGCCTTTCCGTGGTGCGCGATGTGGGCCGACGAGCTGCGCGCGTTGTTTCGCGCATACGTCGAGGCGAAGCAGCAACGGAACGTCTTGGATTACGACGACCTGCTCCTGTACTGGCAGCAGTTGATGGCGGAGCCGGCGTTGGCGGCAGCGGTCGGCAAGCGCTTCGATCACGTGCTGGTCGACGAATACCAAGACACGAATGCGCTGCAGGCAGCGATCCTGCTGGGCCTCAAACCCGACGGGCGCGGATTGACCGTGGTCGGCGATGACGCCCAATCGATCTACTCGTTTCGCGCCGCGACGGTGCGCAACATCCTCGACTTTCCACGCCAGTTCGCGCCGCCGGCCACGGTGATCACCCTCGAACAGAATTACCGTTCGTCAGTAACCATCCTCAACGCCTGCAACGCCGTCATCGGGCTTTCCCCCGAGCGCTTCGTGAAGCATCTGTTCTCCCGCAAGCGCTCACAGCAGAAACCGGTGCTGGCAATTGCCGAGGATGAGGCCGGACAGGCAGAGTACGTGATCGAACGGATCCTGGAGCATCGCGAAGCCAGCATCAGCTTGAAGGGCCAAGCGGTCCTGTTCCGCGCCACGCACCACAGCGATCAGCTCGAGATGGAGCTGGGCCGCCGCAACATTCCCTTCGTCAAATTCGGCGGCCTGAAGTTCCTGGAGGCGGCCCATGTGAAGGACCTGGTGTGCGTGCTGCGTTGGGTGGAGAACCCGCGCGATGCCGTGGCGGCCTTTCGTGTCCTGCAGCTCCTACCGGGGATGGGGCCGCGTAGTGCACACGCGGCGCTGGATCACCTCCGGGAGAACCAATTCGACTTCGCCGCCCTGCAGCCCTTCCGTGTTCCCGCTGCCGCGGCGGAGAGCTGGCCGGACCTTTGTGCGCTGCTCCTCTCACTGCGCGCCGACGGCGCCTGGGGAGGGCAGATCGGCGCGGTGCGGCGCTGGTATCAGCCGCATCTGGAGCGTTTGTACGATGCGCCGCAGGCGCGTGCGGGCGACCTCGATCAGCTCGATCTGATCGCCGCCACGTACCCGTCGCGGGAACGTTTCCTGACGGAGCTGACGCTGGAGCCGCCGGATGCAACCGGGGACGAAGCGGGCGTGCCGCACCTGGATGAAGACTACCTGATTCTCTCGACGATTCACTCGGCGAAGGGCCAGGAATGGGACGTCGTGTACGTGCTCAACGTCGTCGACGGCTGCATCCCGTCAGACATGGCCACCGGCAGCCCGGAACAGATCGAGGAAGAACGCCGCTTGCTTTACGTGGCCATGACGCGCGCCCGCGATCATCTCTACCTGGTGCAGCCGCTGCGCTTCTTCAAGCGCGAGCAGCGTCGGCACGGCGATCGGCACGTCTACGCGCCGCGCACACGATTCATTCCGGATGCTCTCCTCGACCACTTCGAGCGGCACGCGCACGGCCGGGTCGCCGGCGCGGAGCAATCCACAACCCAGCCAGACGGCGTCCGCATCGATCTCGGTGCCAAGCTGCGCGCGCTGTGGAGTTAGCAGTCGGACACGCGACCTGGCTGGCGGGGCCGGTAAATAGGCCGGCGTCACGGCCCGATGAAGTGCACGGGCTCCTTGCCCTCCATCATGCGCGGCGTCACGACGTAATCACCGTTGACCGAGGCGTTCCAGATTGAGCGTGAGGTCCGAGAGTCACCAGCTGTGATGAAATAGGCGACGCCGCTCACTATTGCGCCGCCGGCGGCGAAGATGACCTTGCACGGCACATAGCCGATATCTACCAGGACCGTGCCGACGTAGGTGGCGGCGCTGTGTTCCTCGCTCTCACTCTCTTTGGCCGATGCGGCTGCACCGGCGGCACCGCCCGCAGCACCGGCAACTATGATGGGAGCAGGGCACCCCGTAGTGTGGAGGGTCAGAACCAGCACAACCAGACAATGCACAAGCCGGAATCGATACATGTGATCCGTCCTCCTTTCCGGATCTCACGATGGCAGGTTGCTGAGTCCGGACGTTGCCGCTTTTCGTCTTTCAATATTCATGAGGGCGCGCGAGACATCAAGACGGGTCGCCAGCAGTTCGCGCTTGCCCCGTCCCGGCCCGCGGGGTAGCGTTGAGTCGATGGCCAGAGACAGCCGTATCGTCCTGCTGCTGCCGTTGCTGGCAGCCCCGGTCATCTCCGGATGCGTTATGGGCCGCGTCTACCGCGACCATCCCCTCGACGAGCAGAAGATTGCCGCCATTCAGCGCGGCGTCACGACGAAGACGGAAATCCTGCAGCGCTTCGGGCCGCCGCAGGAGATCGATGCGCGGGAGCTGACGGCGATCGGCGTCCCCTTCGAGCAGTTCCTCAACCGGCGAGGGGAAAAGCCACCGGTCGAAAGCTTGGTCGGCGCGCGCTACTTCCGGTACACATACTCGCGAGGAAACGCCTTCGCCATTATCCTCGTGCTGTTCAACTACGGTGACTTCGATCAGAAGAACGACACGCTGCTGGTCTTCTTCAACAACAACGACGTGGTGGAAGACTACGCCTACGAGCGCGACACGGACAAACTGCCGCGCTTCGGCTTCTGGTCGCGGTGAGGGCATGTGGCGTCTTGCAGGTGTGGGGTGGCGGTTGGGATTCTTACTCCTTCTGGGGGGCTGCGTCATCGCGCGGTATCACAACGGCGCGCCGCTGCACGGCGACCCGGCGGCACTGGTGAAAGGGCAATCGACCAAGAGCGATGTCTTGCAGCTGTTCGGCCCGCCGACGCAAATCACCCATCAGACCGACGGTGATGCGTTCGTGTACACGTACGGCCGGTGGAACTATTCATCGATCACGTTGGCGGAGCCGATCTTCACCGGGCAGCGCATCTTCACCTACACACGGGGATTCGACGATCGCGATACGCTGGTCGTCCTCTTCGATTTCTACGGCGTCGTACGCAGCGTGGCCGTCGAACGGCGGACGGAGAAAATGCCGCCGCTGTGAGCGGCGGCTCGGTGGCCCGGACATTCGGTCCGCCGACACGCATGCGCATTGCTGAACCAATGGAGAAAGCCATGTCCGACTCGCACGCCAACGGCAAACAACTCATCAGCGTCTGCGGCAAAGGTGGCGCGGGAAAGACCGCCATCACGGCCATGATGGCCCGCGCGCTCGTCGGCAGCGCGCGCGCCGGCAAGCTGCTGGTCATCGACGCGGACCCGGCCCTCGGCCAACTCAGTGCGCTCGGCGCGCCACGCGGTGCCGAGGCACGCGGTGCCAGGGCGATCCGCACCATGGGGCAAATTCGTGAGCACATCGTCAAGACCGCGAAAGACGCCAACAAGGACGCAAAGGCCGAGCTGGCGGGCAAGCTCGACTACATGGTTTTCGAAGCCCTCCACGAATTGGACGACTTCGCCTTGCTCGCGATGGGCCGCACCGAAACCTTGGGCTGCTATTGTTCCGTAAACAGCCTGCTGCGCGACGCCATCGAGAAGCTGTCGGAAAGCTTCAATACCATTCTCATCGACGGCGAAGCCGGCCTCGAGCAGATCAATCGCCAGGTTGTCCGCCGGTTGGATACCTTGATCATTGTCAGCGACCCGAGCGCCAGAGGGATGGAAGCCGCAGCGGTCATCAAAGACATGATCGACAAGGAGAAGATTATCCAATGCCGGCAGATGGGGATCGTCTTCAACCGCGTCGCCGGGAACGAAGAGCTGCTGACGCGGTTTGCCGGACAGATCGGGCTCGAAGTGTTCGGACTCGTTCCGCTCGATCGGCAGATCGCTGAGTACGACCTCGTCGGCAGGCCAATCACGCAACTGCCCGCCGATTCGGTGGCGCAAGTGGCGGTGCGGGAGATTGTCGAGCGGCGTCTACTTCAATAGACGGATACGTCGCCGGCGCGGTTTCCAGGTTCTTCTTTTCTGTTTTGCAGCCCGCTCGATTGGGCCGCCGGGAAGGGCTACGCAGCGACCGGGGTGCCGAGACTCGCCGAACGCACACCGCCAAGCAACTTCAGGCAGAGCGACCGGATTGCTTCGAGCTCGGCGTAAAACTCACGCCGCGCCTCGGCTTCGGGCAAGAGAGCGAAGAGATCCGCCAGCTGTGCGCCGCGGCTCATGATCGCGGCGGCGACTTTGTTGGGAATAATCCGTTGTACGAAGAGGCAGTTGTCCCCGTGGTAGAAAGTTTCGACGGCCTCCTCGGGCGTGATGACGCCACTCCCCAGCGACTGTGTCAGCCCGAGGTTCAGGAGCGCAAAGACCACCAGCGGCTCGTGGGCATCCTTCATCGTTGTGGACAGCTGGATTCGTGATGCCTTGTTCTTTCTCATCCCTCTTCCAATCTCTGTAGGAACTTGACGCCGACGACGTTGCCCGACTGGTGCTCGAAGTAATGAATCTCGCCCGTGACTCTACGCCCCGCTCGCCGAGCATACAACAGAACTCGCTGATCTCCAGAAGAGACCCGAGCCGGCCCGGGAAGTCCGGTGCCTGTCGCCGGGCCGCCGCGAGCGATCATCATGCCGCAGACAGCGTGAGAAGCTTGGCCTGCAGCCGGGCGTACAGCCGATCCGCGGTCGGCCACATCCACACGTTGAGCACGACACCTGCAGTGGCGAACGGAAGAAGGAACGGCGGATTCCTCTGCAGGACCGCCAGCACCAGCCCGATCAGGGCAACGGTCTCGTTCAGCGCCAGATTGACCACCAGCGGCGTTTGCAGATCGGCGAACAACTTCACGAACGTCTGCTCGTGCTTGGGGAGCGCGGCGATCTCTGCGGCGAAGGCCTCATCCGGCCGCCCCGTGCGCGGGTGTTTGGCCAAGCGCGCCATGTTGATCGGACGGGTCAAGAGCCGATCCAAGTTGGCATCGGAATAGACCCAGCTGCGGTAGCAGACCGACACGGCGGCGATCACCACCGCACCGATCGAGAGGGGCAGCACCAAGACCGCAGCCCCCTTGGCAAGCCCGAGGGATGCATGTGCCAGGATGACCGCGACTCCGCCGTAGATGACTATGGCAGCCGTGTAGGCGACACAAAGGCTCCGCTGCACCAGCAAGCAGCGCCGCAGCACGCGGCCCAACGGATCTGAAATCATGGCACCCTTTCCCTCTCAACCGATGGCATCCCCATGGGCGAGACGCTTCAGGATCCGAGCTGGCCAGCCAGTTTGTTGTGGTTTCCTTCATTGCTGCCGGGGGCACTGTACCGGCGCGGCCCCGTGCGGGTCAACGGCACGATGGGGCGAAACTCACGGAGGACGACGGCACAGCGCGTGACAAGGTCACGCGCGTCCAGCATCTCGCGGTGCTGGCGCCCGGGGGGATCCCCGCCGGCACGTGCGCCTCGATTTCGTACCCTGCATCGCGCTAAGCAGGGCGGGCTCATCGGGTCCTCGTAACAGCTTAACAACCTAACATCGTAACGGCCTGCCTTTCAGCGGCTGCGGCGTAAGGCGAGAAGACATGCGCGAGCTGCGGCTGGCGACGCGCGGGAAGCCCTCTGTGCCGATGACAGTGAGACAGCTCCCCTCGGCAGCAGCCCGTCCTCACCTGGCCGCCCTGCAGGGTTCCGATGCTCACACGCGCCGCCGCTCCTGGACATGTTCCAAGAAATAGGTATGGTGCCAACGCTGTCTAGCGATTGTTCATAACAATGGCTTCACTTGTCGAAGATCTGGCTTCCGATCTTGCGCGCTCCAATGCCGTAGTCCTGCTTGGTGCTGGCGTGTCTGTGGCTGCGACCGACGGGAGTCCTCTCGCTTCCTGGACGGGGCTCCTGCACCATGGCGTCAACCATTGCGTGAAGGTTGTCTCATCGCTGCCGCTCAATTGGGCTCAGACCCTGCGCAGCCAGATCGACTCCGGCGACTCGTTCTCTCTCGACGACGCGCTGGCGGTATTTCGTAACGAGATCCGTCCAGTGCTTCCCAATCTTCCAGATGACATTCAGATCGTGGTCGAGCGAAACGAGAATGATGTGAGGTCGGCACGACTCGAACCTGGGAGCGTCGAGGAGTTTTATCGTCTAGTGGACCGCCAGCGGCTTCTCGGAGTCGATCTCTCCGACCTCAAGACAATTCTTGCTGCAGAGGACGATGCCGCAGCCCAGAAGCACCACAGCGCATTCCCCGCGTTCTGGCGTGAACTTGTTCGAGCGTACCATCAAGCATGCTGGCGACCTTACTGCTGGGCGGCGAAACGCCTGGCGGACGAGTGCGTCCGTGTCGGGCTTTACCATGAGGCGACCCACCACGCCGTCATGGCCGACGACAAAGATCTCGCAGGGAGGCTGGGCCAACAACTGATCGGCGCACGTAGTATGGATGGAATCAGATGGGCTGTGGACACACTTCTTGCTATTGCCAATCTGCAACGACACTTCACGATCGCCTGCGAGATCATCGAAACTGTAGGGGACGGCGTCCCCGATGATCAGGTCGATCGTGTCTTTCAATGGTTGATGCGCCGTTGTTCAATCGACCCCGGCAACCTCGGAGAGATGAACACGTTGTCTGCGGCTTGGAAGGCGCTCTGTTCGATTGCGATGCGGTTGGACTCGAATCAGGCCCAGCACGTGGTGAGGACGGCAACCGGTCATCGATTCTGGAGTAAGCCACACCCGGTGTATCGAAGGGAGATGATTAGAGTATTGGAACTCTGTGCTCCGCGTTTGCGGAGACAAGACCTCGCCCTACTGGCCGACCGAACGCTAGCGGCAGTTAGAGAGACAAAGAACGACTTCGACTATCCAGACGCGATCAATTTGCTCTGCAACAGAAATAGGGTTCGTCTCTCGGAAAGCCAGTGGCGGCAGCTAGCATCGTCCGCAAGGATGGCCCTCCAATCAGGGGTGATTCTCCGGCGCAGCGCCGCAGCCGCGGTCACGAGATTACTGAGCTGTGCACCACGCGGAGAACCAGCTTCCAGGATGTCAGAAGTCAAGCGAGCCTATGCCCAGGACGTCTGCTACTCGGTCAGAAAGGCGGCGGGCTACCGCAACGGTAAAAGGCAGCCCACGACAAGAGCTGTGGGCCGTTGAGTGCCGACGCTGGTGATGTGCCGAGGGGAGTCTGGGGCGTTCCTCTATGGATTGCGGCAGCGGTGGTTCCCCGAGTCAGAACACCGGCATCGCCATCCTGATCGTCGAGCAGAAAGTCCGCGAAGCCCTGAAGATCGCCGACCGCGTCTACGTCCTCCGCAACGGCCGCGTCTCCTTCACCGGCCCCGCCGCCGACCTGCACGACGACGCCAAGCTCCGCGAGGTGTATCTGTGAGAAACGCAGTCAACAGTATACAGTCGTCAGTCGTCAGTTCTCGGATTGCGGCTTGTGACCAGCCGCATCGTCTTTCTCTGCTCACCGACGGCCCGCGACAGCTTCCTTTTACTGAGCCGGGAGATTCATCTCCCGGCGGAGCGTGGGGTGAAGTTCACTTCCGGTGAGACGACGTTGGAGCGCGACGAACGACGGATTTCAGCAACACGTGCAGCGAGGCGCCGCCAACCATCGACACGGATGTCACATCAATTCTAACCGGGTAGAACGAATGAGGAAGCAATGAACAACCGGGAACCGAGAACAGGAAATTCACAACCGGTAAATGCAACGCCAAACGTCGAGCCCGCCCGGCTACCGTGAGCTGTGGGTTGGCGGTGCGGCGGAACCGTGAGCCTTGATCTCTCGCCGCAGGCGCTCCGCGAGCCAGATCCGGGCCAGGGTGGGCGCATCGACCGTGCGCTCGCGCGCCAATGTCTGCAAAACGGCCTTCATCGCGGGAGGAATACGCACCCGCAGTTGAGTCGTGTTGTGTTGGCGCAGAGCTTCCTCCAGGAGCGCATCGAGGTCACGATGATCCGCCACCGCTGCGGTAAGCGCAAAGGCTGACTGGGCTGGCCTCATCCAAGATTCGAGGGAGGGGGCCCCATCGGCACACCCGTCGACGCCGGCAAACCGAGCATGAGATTCAGCGCTTGGATCGCCGTGCCCGAGGCGCCTGTGCCCGAGGCACCTTTGCCGAGGTTGTCGAGGATCGCTATGAGGACGACGTGGCCGGACCGTGCGGGTTGGAAGAAGCGTCGGGCGGAGGGCGGCGGCCGGCCGGCATGCGGGACCTGAAACAGCGAGGTGACACGGATGATCAGGGCAAAAGTGGTGGGCGCCGGCGGCTACGGCGGCGTGGGCATTACGGAACTGCTGACGAGCCATTCCCAGGCCCGCATCGCGGCCCTGGTCGACGTGGAGAACGTCGGCGCGCCGATCAGCCAGGTGTACCCCCATCTGCGCGGGTTCTGCGACCAGGTCATCATCGACCCGGCGGACCCCCACGCCCGGGTGCCGGCCGACGTCGTCTTCATGGCCACGCCGGACGGGGTGGGCATGAAACTGGCGCCGCAGGCTCTCGAGAAGGGCGAAAAGGTGATCGACTATAGCGGCGATTTCCGCTTCAACTCGGCCGAGGACTATGCCGCCTATGCGACGCGTATCGGCCGCAGCCCGCAGCACGCCTCGCCCCAGTTGCTGGCGGACGCCGTGTACGGCCTGCCCGAACTGCACCGCCGCGAGATCGGCCCGCGGACGCGGCTGGTCGGCAACCCGGGCTGCTTCGCGGTAAGCTGTATCCTGGGGCTGGCGCCCGCGGTGGCGCGCGGCCTGGTTGAGCCGGGCACCCTCATCTGCGACTGCAAGACCGGCGTCTCGGGCGCCGGCAAGCAGCCCAGTCCCACGTTCCATTACCCCGCGCGCTACGATCAGATGAACGCCTACAAGCTGGCCGGCCATCAGCACATCTGCGAGATCGAGCACGAGCTGACGCTGCTTGCGGGCCGGGAGCAGAGCGTCACCTTCACGGCGCAGGTCGTCCCTATCTGCCGGGGCATCATGTCGACCCTCTACGCCACGCTGCGCCAGCCCCTGGCGGAAGCGGACGTCGCAGCAGCGTATCGTGACTTCTACAGGGATTCGGCTTTCGTGCGCGTCTTCCCCAGCGACGCGGCCATCGGCACGATGCACGTGCGCGGCACGAACTACTGCAACCTCGTGGTCAGCGTGGACGCTCGAGCGCAGCGGCTGCGCGTGGTCTCCTACATCGACAACCTCGTCAAGGGGCAGGCGGGCTCGGCGCTGCAGAACATGAACCTGCTTTTCGGGCTGCCTGAGAACATGGGCCTGGACCGGCCCGGGATCTACCCCTGAGCACGCGCCGTTTCCGCGCCTTTGCGAAGGATTAGATACTCCCGCTCCGATTGCGTCACCTTTGCTGGCCCGCGGGTACTGTCTGAATTCAGACACTCCAGCGCGTGAGAGATGCGGCCCGTAGCAGGTCATCGATCTGCGATGACAGGCTCCAGACGGCAAAGCTACATTCCGAGTCGACGCAGCGATATTCAATTGCATTTCCCCACTTGAGCGGCTGTTCCCAATCGACTGGTTCCTTGCGCAGCCCTGATTCTACGGCCTGCTTCCCGGCGCAATCCACCCGATGTTCCCCTTCTGTCCAGATGCGGGGTTGTGGCCGTTCTGGCCGCGGTTCGTGCTCCTCTTGAATCCACCGGAGCGCGGCGTCTCTCGCGGCCTGTTCATCGTTACAGAACACACCAAGGGTCCACGTCTGCTCCTTCGGGCCATTCGATCCTTCGTCAAAAACAACCCATTTGACGCGGACGTCCCATTTGCCGGCGTGCTCGCCGACAGTGACCAGATAGGGTTCTATGTGATAGCCATAGCGTTCCATTGGCGCTCCTTACTTCCGCGGGGCGGTGATTTTTCCGCCACGGATAACCGTAAGTTTAAACGGGTGTCGACCAGCGAGCAAACCCGTCTGCGGATCGCGCGGCAACGTCGGTGGTGTCACGGGTGTTATCGGAGCGGTGGGCTCGGTCGGCATCTCCAGCGCCTTGTTGATCAGCTCGCCAATCGTCCAAATGTGCTTTGTGACACCGATCGCCATTGCCGGCGTGATCCGCAGCGTCTCATGAACGCGGCAAAAATTGTAATACGCGACGTGCAGCGAAGTCGCCGCCGCGTGATTTCGGAACTTCTTGCTGTAGGCGTTGGTCAGCCTGGTCATGCGGCGGATGCCCATTCTCAGGGTCAAATTCTGCCTCTCAACATAAGACGTGGAGATCTTCTCCGGGTCCGGGTTGCCGGTGATGATGCGCTTTTCGATTCCTATTATGGAGCCCGGCGAGTAGCGATGTGCAGCATCGTTGCCGGCAAGGTAATGTCGGGAGTGTGGTGGAAAAAGGGGAAAGGCGTCATCATCCGGCCAGTTTCTTAACCCAAGAACAACTCCCGCGTAGCAGCGGGGGTCGGAGGATGACGCCATGGTAACAGATAGCAGGAAGGACGGACGACGGGAAACGAAAGCGGAGAGGTACGGCCCAGAGAGCATTGAACTCGGGATCCGAGAACGCGTGCGTGACGTGATCGAACGAATTGTCGAAGAGGAGGTGGAAGCGGCTCTGGGAGCCCAGCCCTCGGAGCGAGTGGGCGCTGAGCGCCACGGCTACCGTCACGGGCACCGAGAACGGAGCCTGACCACGAGCGTGGGAGCGACGACCATTGCGATGCCCCGGGCGCGATTGCAGGAGGCGGATGGGAGCAGTAGGGAGTGGCAGAGT
Source organism: uncultured delta proteobacterium (assembly GCA_963729835.1). GTDB lineage: Bacteria > Desulfobacterota > Binatia > HRBIN30 > HRBIN30 > CAVSQF01. The sequence goes on from CAVSQF010000023.1 coordinate 24,495, forward strand.
CGCACGGTGCGGCGCTACGAGCGGCGTACCAAGCGAGTGGACGAGGCCATCCTCGGAGTCTACCTGAGCGGGATAAACACGCGGCGGATCAAGGGCGCGCTGGCCCCGTTGCTGCGCGGCGGCCCACTGTCGAAGGACGCGGTATCACGCTTGGTGGGGCGGTTGGCCGCCGACTTCAAGACGTGGCGCGAACGGGACCTGGCCCAGGACGATATTCGCTATCTGTTCCTGGATGGCTGGTACCCGAAAGTGCGCCTCGGAAGACGGCGGGTGAGGGTGCCGGTGCTCGTGACGCTCGGTGTGCGGGGCAATGGGCAGCGGGTGCTGCTCGACATGCAGTTGGCGGGCGACGAGAGCTCGGCGGCCTGGAGCGGCGTCATGGAGGGTCTCGTGCGGCGCCACATCGGGACCCCGGCGCTGGCGGTGATCGACGGCAACCCGGGGTTGGTGACCGCCCTGCACGAGCAATGGCCGGGGCTGCCGATCCAGCGCTGCACCGTGCACAAGTTGCGGAACCTCGAGGCCAAAGCCCCCGCGCATCTGCGCGAGGAACTTGCCGAGGACTACCGCCGGATGATCTACGGGAAGGACCGCGAAGCGATTGATACGGCACGCGCCGCGTTCCGCAAGAAGTGGCAGCGGTGTTGTCCCAACGTCGTGACGAGCCTGGAGGAGGCCGGAGAGGACCTGTTCACCTTTACCGCCTTCCCCCCCTCCCAGTGGAAGGCGCTGCGCACCAGCAACGCGCTGGAGCGCATCAACGGCGAGTTTCGTCGCCGCACGAAGACGCAGGCGAGCCTGCCCAGTCAGGACGCCGTGCTTTTGCTGCTCTTCGGTCTGCTGCACAGCGGGCGCATCACGCTGCGACGTCTGGACGGGTGGAAGGACATGCCTGCGGCGCCGGCGCGGGAAGTACCTAAACGGCACTCTCATCATACTACTAATACATACTCTTGTACATCTACTGATAAGAAAGCTGCATAAGAGAGGAGCAGTGGTTCATTGTTTAGCCGCCGAATGAACGCTCGATCGTTTTTCCACCACTTGACCGACACCACCGCCGGCAACGCTGGCATACTCCTTTTGGATCATCGCATAGTCGCAATCGATACCGAAGGCATCCTCAATGGCCGACACGTACGCCGCGAGTCCATCGGAGCTGATCTGCGGATGATTGAGAATCCGGGCACGAAGGTCGGCCGCAAGCGCGTTGGCGTTCTCCCCGTCGCGCTTGCCCACGCGGTAGGAGATGACGGCTTTGTTCGTAGCGTCGAGCGCCGTCCAAGTGTAGCAGTCGCCCCAACTCGCCGGCTCGCTCATCTTCACGAAACGTTGATGCTTCGCGATGTAACCCCACGCTTCGTCTAGTTCCAAAAGGCTCACGTTCAGGTTGCGCATCAGTGAGTCATGGAGGTTTGCGCACGCCTCTCCGACCTTCAGGCCTAGCGACATGACGGTGTTCTTGTCGGCGTCGACCAGACGGGAAGTGGAACGAATCGAACACCCTTCGACCAAAGCGGCAATAGTGCGGATCTGTTTCTCAAAAGACAGCACGTTCATCGGGCTCTCCTACGGTGCCCACGAACGTGCTACGCTTTGACTCCCCGAGAGCTTCGCGCAATGCGAGTTGCGTGGGGTTCGCGCTCCGCTCGGGGTGGCAACCCTGAGCGGAGCGGGGTTTAATCAACGTGTCCATCGTTGCTCTAATGTAGCAACACTAGCCTCCGAAGTCAACCCGTGCGATGAATTGATTTGACGTATGGGGCTATTGTTGCTACAGTGGCCGACATGAACATAAAGCGGCGGAAACCTCGCGCGCAACGAAAGGAGGAGTCGATTCGCATTCGCGTCACAGGGAACCAGAAGCGCATAATGTCCGAGGCTGCGGATCGAAAAGGACTCGACGTTTCTGCGTGGCTGCGATCCCTGGGACTGCAAGAAGCACAGGCGGCGGCAAGGGAGCGGCCTTGACGTATTCGCCAAATGTTCGCATACTGGTAAACCGTCGAAAGGGTGCGGATCGGCGAAGATATGATTCCCGCCTTTAAGAGCGGGGCGCAGCAACAGCTGTTCGACGAGGTGGTATCCCATCTTCAGGGGATCGGCTACCGGGGGGAGCTGTTGCAGAAGGGATACACCTTCAACGACTATTTTGTCACAGACGAGCCGGTACGTACCGTTCCGGCGGTCGCTTTCGGAAGAATATCACAACAGTCTTACGATAGTGCCTGCTTTGCCGTCTTGGTGTCCAACGGTGTGCCCAGCACGGAGTTGATTATGCAGGTGAGGGCACTCGGTGCCCCATTCGCGTTCGAGGTAAGAGAAGATGCCGTTGCTCAATGGCGGGTTGCAAAGGATGTCGCCGGCATTCGAGAGCGTATCCACATACCTGCAAGGGACTTGGAGCGTGTTTTTCGAGAACACAGGGAGGAATGGTCGTCCACCGAAATCTTGCGTACGAAGAACATCGGTTTCAGGTTAGGACCGCAGCAAGGGCATCTGCTTGTTGACGAGGGACTTATCCCAGCACTGGAACATGAGATCTGTACGAAGCTGGATGCGCGGCTGCGCGAGATTGTTAAGGACGCCAATAAGGTCCATCGCAGAAGCACATCGCACCCACCCAACGAGCAGGAACTTTTCAGACTGATCTTCCGATTGCTCGCCGCGAAGGTTTTGCACGACAAAGGCGAGGCTCCGTTTAGCTCCCTGATGAGCTTCTCCGATATCCGAGCAGTGCTGTCACTGGTTGAGAGGGTATATCGCGCGGGCGACCAAACCATCTTGTCCGATCCTGAGACCCAGCAGATTGTTGCCGATAAATTGTGGAGCAAGGTTGATTTCCGGCATCTCTCCGTAGAGGTTCTCGCTTACATCTACGAGAATACGCTGGTTGACGCGCAGATGAGAGACACGCAGGGCACTCATAGCACGCCCCACCCAGTCGCTCGCTACATCGTTCATCATCTTCCATTCGACAAGATTGGAGAAACTGAGCCTCTGATTCTCGAACCCTTTGCCGGTCACGGGATCTTGCTTGTTGCCGCCCTGCAACGTCTACGCGACCTGTTGCCGCCGAACATGGGGCCAAAAGAACGGCATGCGTATTTCGTAAAGGTGCTTCGAGGATTCGAGAAGGACCCGTTCGCCGTTGAGGTGAGCCGACTCTGCTTGATGCTCGCCGATCTGCCTAATTGGAACGGATGGGAGTTGCATCGCGAAGATGTCTTTACGTCCAGTACGCTTACGTCGGATCTCCGGAAAGCTGGAGTCGTCATTGCTAATCCGCCCTTTGGGGATTTTACAACTCAAGAACGGGGACGGTACGGACAACTACGGTCAGTTCACAAGCCAGCGGAGTTTCTCTATCGCGTGCTGGATCACGCACCAGCGCCAACGATGCTTGGGCTCGTACTACCAGAACAATTTTTAGATGGTAGCGGCTATCGCGAACTGCGGGGAATGATCGCCGAGAGGTTCCAGGCAGTGGAGGTGGTCAGCCTGCCCGACAAGGTGTTCAGAAAATCCGATCTGGAAACCGTTCTTCTAATCGCAAGCGTTCCCTGTATTGAACGGGGAACGCAAGTTGCCGTCTCGTATGCCGAAGTAAGAGAAAATGACTACGATCGGTTCTTGATTGAATATGCCGTCAGTCGACGCGACCTCGAAGACAAAGATGGGGCCGCAGCACGCGAAAGTTTCGGCGTCTTGCCGCTCGGGGAGATCTGGGAACATTTCAACGGGCTAACTCTGCTGGGGGCAGCCGCGGACGTTCATCGCGGCATTGAATGGCAGCCGCCATTCAAAGACAAGAAGGCTCTCTACGTACAACCAAGGCCGAAATCAGGATACCACCGCGGTCTTCTCCAGGCGCGAAGACTCGTTGGCTTTGAAACGCCGCCAGTGGTCTATCTTAATATGGAACCCGAACATCAACGCGGAGCCGCACATCAGCTGAAGTGGCATCTTCCGAAAACATTTCTCAATGCAGCTAGAGCTTCCCGCGGCCCCTGGGCCAATGTGGCATTTTCAGACGAATCGGGCCTTGTTGGATCTCAACGATTCCATGCCATTTGGCCTAGGAATCCTTGGACCACAAAGAGTCTTGCGGCTGTCCTGAATGGACCAGTTGCCTGCGCGTTTGTGGCAACCAGGGAAAACAAGCGTGATATCAGGGTGCAGACGGTACGTAAGATTCCGTTGCCTTCACTAGAAAAGAATGATGTTGAAACCGTTGATCATCTGGTTGATCAGTACATCGCTTTAGTGCAGGAGGCCCACGGTACACTATTCCAAGCATCTGCAACCGATCGGAATGATGCGGCCCGTAGTCTGTTGTTGCAAATTGACGCAATTATCCTGAGAGGATATGGCCTTTCTCCGCGCCTCGAACGACAGCTACTTGACTATTTCCGCGGCGATAGCAGACGGGTCGGGTTTCCATTTGGCGATTACTTTCCAGAGTCGTTCAGGTCTACTATTCCCCTTGGCCTGTACATTTCGGACGAATATAAAAACTCCACCCCTGAGTATTTCATGTCGCATGCGCCCGGAATTACCGACCCAGAGCTGATCGCAGCGCTGGAAGAGGTAGAATAGGGTGGCAACGGTCGAAGACTATCTCCTAGACAACAACATTATTTCAATCATCGTCAGGGAGGGTGACACCAGACGGCCTGGTGTGGTTAAACACCTCGACGACGTACACAATAGCGGGGGGAAGATATTTCTTCCACTCATCGCCATTGCCGAGATCGAGTTCGGGATGGCTAAGTCAGAGCGCCCGAATGCCGCCGAACGGACTAAACTGCGGGATTTCCTCAACAAGTATCCGCTTCGATGTGGAATAGACCAACACGCAATCGAGCCCTACGCTTTAATTCGCGCCGAATTGTGGAGAACGTTTGGAACGCCGAAGATCAACAAGAAGGGGGACATCAGGGGGCACGTAGAAAAGCTGCCGGAAGATCTCCATGACCGCGTTACGGGCAAATCGCTAGGCATCGATGAAAGAGATCTCTTGATTGCCGCCACGGCGGTTGAATATGGCTTAGTGTTGGCAACAAATGATCAGAATGAGGGAATGATCCGAATCCAGCAGGCGTGCCTCACACTGGAGGTCGCAGGAAAACCTGTCCGACTGCGAGTCGAACCTTGGCCATGATTCGTACCGAGCCATCGCCTAATATGAGTTCACGACGCCGTAGCCGAGTGGCAAGGCAACCGTCTGATGAGCCCACTTGCTGAGCGGGCTCATCAGAACGGTCTACGGGAGTTCGAATCTCCCCGGCGTCTTTCGGTTCCCAAATTCAGACAATCCGCCCCAAATTCAGACAGTACCGGCCCGCGTCCTTACTTTTATCGACTGACGCTGTTTGATACTCTGGGTGGATACGATGCCCCTGGAAACCAAAGCGTTGTCACGCGTACCCGGCGCAGGCCCAGGAAGCTTCTCGGAAAACGCATGGGTGACGATCGGGTGTTTGATGTCGTGCTCTTCGGCTACCGCAACGACCTGGCGCGGGCGCAGACGCTCGATTTTCTCCGTCAGTTACCGGCGTCGGAATCGGGCCCGCTCACACTCGATGACGGCTCCGGGATGCCGCAACGCCTCTTCGCGGCACTCGATCCGGAACCCGCAGCGCGGGTGCGCGCGGAGCTGGAACAACTCGGCGCGCAAGTCGCTTTGGTTCCTGCCGGACAACAAACGACTCGACACGTTCCGCTCCAGGTAAGCTCATCGGAGCGCCGGCGCTCCGCATGGCGCCTCGCGCCGGCGCTGCTGCTGCTCGCCGCCGTCGCCGGTATTCACTTTCGTTTATCGCCGCCGTTGGTCCGTGCGGTGCGGCCGGTGGCGCGTGCCACAGCCCCAGTGCCGCACGTCACGGCCGCAGTGCCTGACACCACGGCCGCCCTGGAGCAGCTGCGCGCCGACGATCCGCGCCGCGAGCCAAACGAGACGGCGCGCTTGAATACCGAAGCGATCATGCTCGCCGAAGCCGGCAGCTTTCCCGAGGCGGTGGATCGCCTGCAGCGTGCGCTGCAACTCACTCCTGACGACCCGGTGCTTGGACGCAATCTGCAGACCGTCCTGCTCAAGTGGGGCGTCACAGACCTGACAGCCAACAAACTCGACGACGCCAGCGATCACCTCGAGGAAGCCGCGCGCTTCGGGGACCACCCCGGTGTGTTACATGCGCAAGCTGTGATCGCGCTGCGCACGGGACGGTCGACCGATGCCGAAGTGCTCCTCGAACGCGCGTTGCGCCTCGCCCCGGCCGACAAGAACCTGCTGCTTACGCTCGGTCAAGCGTATTTTCAGGACGACAAGCGGCCGGCGGCACTCGAGATGCTGCAGCGCGCAAAGGAGGCAGGGGCCAAGGGGCCGGAGATCGATACCCTCGTGCAGCAGCTGAGCCGCGAGGTGGATACCGAATGGGATTTTCTCGAGTTGGACAGCCCGCATTTCCGGATCAGCTTCGCGGATAACGAGGATCGCCGCACCGTCCGGTTTGTTCTGAGTGCGTTGGAAGATGCCCGCGAGCTGGTCGATGCCAAGTTCCGGTATCACTCGTCGGAGCGCACGCCCGTCGTGCTGTATACACAGCGTGACTTCCATGCCGTGACGCAGACGCCGGATTGGGCGGGTGGAGCCTACAACGGACGCATCGAGATTCCCGTGCGCGGCCTCGCGGAAGATGACCCCAGCTTGATTCGCGTGGCGCGCCACGAGTACGCGCACCGCGTCATCGCGCAGCTGAGCGGCGAGCACTGCCCGGTGTGGCTCAACGAGGGCCTGGCGGTGTGGGCTGAAGAAGACCAAGAGGGCGAGCGCGAAGCGGCGGCGCAACGGGTGATTGAGGGGCAAGAGTTGTTCGCGCTGGCCGATCTCAACAGACCGTTTGCCAGCTTCTCGCAAACACGTGCCGGCGTCGCCTACGCCGAGAGTTACCTCGCGGTCCGCTATCTCATCGATAGCTACAACTCTCGCAGCATCCCGGTGCTGCTCAGCACGTTGAAAAGCACGCCCAGGTTGGCGGACGCTTTCGCTGCGGTATACCCGCACGACCTCGCGAGCTTCGAGGAAGCCCTTTTGCGTCACTTCGCCGGGTCGTAAGCAAGATCACAGCTCCCCGGGCGGCGCCTTGCGCGCTGCGAATTCGAATGATATCGCCCCGACAGGTTGCAGGAGGCGAGCATGACGATCAAACGCATTCTGGTTCCGGTGGATTTCTCGACTGACTCACTCGGCGCCCTGCGGTACGCGGGCGAGTTTGCCAAGACGTTCAAGGCTGAGCTGCTGGTCCTGTACGTCGTGGAGCCGATCTATTATGCGACCCCGACCGACATGTACGCCGCCAGCGCGGAAAGCGCGATGCTCAGCGAGGAGCAACGCCGCATCGCCGCCGAGCAGTTGACGCGGCTCGGCGCGGACCTGAAGAAGAAGGGCCTCCGTTTCCGGACCATGGTGAAGGACGGTTCGGCTTCGCGAGTCATCGTCGACACTGCGCAAACCGGTGGGGTGGACTTGATCATCATGGCCACTCACGGCCGCACCGGCCTGGCGCACATGTTCATGGGCAGCGTTGCCGAAAAGGTGGTGCGCAGTGCGACCTGTCCGGTGCTCACGGCCCGGCGCGGCGGCCGACACCCGGCACCGCGGAAACGGGCGCGGGCGGCAAAGGCGAAGTGACTTGGAGCGCGGCCTGGCGCCCGCAGCCCAACTCGTGCTCGTGCACGTACTCGTAATCACCGCGGGAGGTTCAAGACAGGCGCAGCCTCGATGATCACTCTTTGACCGTTGAGTCTCTCATTCCGGGTAGCCCGTAATCTTCTGGATCTCCCTGAACAGCGGCAGGAGCTGCTTGTACATTCTTAAGTACACCCTCTCGTACAGTTGCCGGTAGATGTCGACGTTGCTTGCAATAGGCTCGAAAGTGTCCCGGACCCGTGTCATGGCAGCAACCGCGTCGGCGAAGTCGCGGAAGAACTTCAATCCGACGGCGGCATCGATCCCGGCTCCTACCACCGCGGTCTCGTGCGTATGCGGCCGTTGCGCCGGCAGTCCGAAGACGTCCGCCGTCACCTGCATGATCTCGTTGCTCTGTGAGCCCCCGCCGGACGCCCGGACCCGGGTCATCGCCACCCCGTTCTTCTTTTCCGTTAACTGTGCGCCCTCCTTGAGCGCAAACAGGAGCCCTTCGATGATCGCTCGGTACAAATGGGCCCGGGTATGAATGTCGCCGAACCCGATAATGGATCCCTTGGCGTACGACGCGAGCTCCGGTCCCGGGTCCAGTAGGGTTGGAGCACCAGCCCCATTGAACCCGGTGGTACGGCGCGCACGAGTTCGTCAAACAACTGTTCCGGCTGGGTGTTTCCGTCTTTCGCCAGCAGCCTCTCGTGCAGGCCGAACTCTTCCTTGAACCACGACACCATCCAGAGCCCTCTCGTGACGCCGATTTCGGAATAGAATTGGCCGGGAATTGCCGAAGGGTAGGGAGGCATCAGGGGCTGCAGTTGGACGTACTGCTTGTTCTGGGTGTTGATCGTGGCAATGGTGCCGAAGCTGATGCAGGCGGTGTCCGGAGCGAGACAGCCTGCCCCCAGGACTTCACACCCTTTGTCATTCGACGCCGCGATCAGCGGGAGACCCATCGGGATGCCGGTATCTTCGGCGGCCGCTGCGCTGACGCGTCCCAGCTGCTCACTCGGGTTGACCAGGTCCGGGAGTTTCTCTTCCTCCACGAAAAACAGCTTCCGCTTCGGGTGGCGTTTGTTTGCCCAGCTGAATTTCTTCGTATCGAACGGCATCGTGCCGATGATATTTCCAGCCGAGTCCCTGAACTCTCCGGTCATTCGATAACTGAGGTACCCCGACAGGCAAAGAAACTTGTGGGTTTTCTCCCAGATCTCGGGTTGGTTCTGCCTGATCCAGTTAGACCTGCAGTACTGGGTCGCGAATTCCACGAGCTGATACAGCCCGAACGCCTTGAGGAACGGCACGTAAAGCGCGGGAATCACCCCTTTGGTGCTCGCCTTCCTCTGGTCCAGCCAGACAATGGCCGGCCGCAAGGCTTTGCCGTTCCGGTCGACGTTGATGTACGTCCCGCGCTGTGTCGCCATGGTCACCGCGACCACGCGGTCCTTGAGATGGCCGGCGGTTTCCAAGAGCTTCCGGCAGCTCTCACACAGCATCTGCCAGTAGTATTCGGGCCGCTGCTCGGCCCATCCCGGACGCTCTGAGAAGTACGGCTCGATGGGTATTTTGACCAGGTGCTGAATCTCGCCGGACAGATCTACCAGGGCGGCCCTGATCGACTGCGTCCCCGCATCGATGGCAAGTATCAGCTCTCCGTTTCGTCCGGCAAGGCCTTGCATCTGTGCGCACCCCTCTGATCTACAACATGCGGTCTCTGGCTTTCCCACAAAGGTTTTTCAAGCGCCACAAAGAACACAGCGCCGCGCCGAGGTGGGGCACCTATTCGACGACACCTCGCGCACGCTCCGCGTCACCCGTGGAATCGAGTGCGAGTGTTCCCCGGGGTTCATGATGTTGTGCGGATCGAAATGCCGCTTCAGCGCGCGCAGCACGTCCAGCTGTGCCGTGCCGAGATAGATCGTCATCCAGGGAGCGAACATCCTGCCGATCCCGTGGTGATGGCTGATCGACCCGCCGCACTCGACGATCTTGTCAACGGCATGCTTCCGGAACTCGAAGAACTCCTCTTCACGTTCCGGGCGCAGCATGAAGATGAAATACAGGTTCGTGCCCTGTGGGTAAAAGTGAGAGCAGTGGGTCGTGCACACGGTTCGCGGTCTCTGCTTGGCAAAAGAGCGCACCCCCTCGTAGACCCGCTGCAGGTTGTCCCAGGTGACGCCCGTCTCGAGCGTGTCGATGACGATGCCGTAATCGAGCAGGTCTTCCCGCATGTGCACGTCGGAGTACCGGCCATGCTCCCATTGCTTTGTGGCGTAACCAGTCAGTGACATTGCGCCGTGTGTGCGGGCGATTCGTAAGGCCATTCTCTTTACACGTGCTGCCTGTTCCCTTTCTCCCTCAGCGGTACCGATACACAGGCAACGCTGCATGGGCTGGAACCCCCGCAGCCTCATGAATCTGTCAATCAGAGTGTCGTTGAAGCCTTTGAGCTTCAGGCCGATCTCTGTTTCCTCGGGGTCGGATATGCGGAACACTGCCGGCAACCCGAACTCGCCCTGCATGATCTCCCGGCTCGCGTCGACCGCCTCGTTCCACGACTTGAAGATGACCGCGAACCGCTGCCGGTTTTCGGGCATGTGCCTGAAGATCTTCATGGTCGCTTCGACCAGGATCCCGTACGCCCCTTCGCTCCCCTTCATCACGTCATTGACTTTCGGGCCGGTTGCGCTGGCCGGGATATCGCGCGTCTTGATGATCCCGGCAGGGGTCACATATTCGGCGCTGATGACGAGGTCGTAGGCGTCTCCGTAGTAGGTCGAAGCCTGGCCTGAGCCGGAAGCGAGAATCCAGCCGCCGACCGAGGATAGCTCGAAGGACTGCGGGAAATGCCCGCACGTGTAACGGCGCGTTGTCCCGAATCGCCGCGGGGCATCGTTGAGAGCAGCTTCGTAATCGGGCCCCATCATTCCCGGTTGGACCACCGCCGTCTGGTTGAGTTCGTTGATCGCCAAGACCTTGTTCATGTAAGTCTTCATGACCAGAGCGATGCCGCCGTTGACGGCGCGGTTACCGAACACCACGCCGGACCCGGCGCCGTAGGTGACGATGGGAATCCTCTCGGAGTTGCAGTAGTCGACGATCCGTACGACGTCGGCCTTGTCTCGAGGATGGACGACCAGGTCGGGCACCGCGCCGGCGATACCCCTTCGAAGCGCCAGGTCCTCATCCACAGACTTGCCTTGGCCGTACTTGACGCGCTGGTAGTCATCGCCGGAAACGTTCTCCTTGCCGACGATGTTCACGAACACCTGCACCTGGTCGTCGCTCAGCTCACTCCGGCGATCAAGCACGACCTGCGCATCGCCTCCCGGCTGCTTTTTGCGGAAGTCATCGTCGGTCATTCCGAACTCTTGCTTGAACATTTCGACCCAGGCTGGGCTCGGGTGTTTGAACTTCCTGGGATCGTATTTCAGAATCGACCTGTATGACCGTTCCGCGGGAATATCCTCTCGCCAATCAGGCGTGAATTTTTCAGCTTTTGTCACCGGGCCTCTCCTCCCATGCCGCCGATTGACGTACCGGATGCCAAGTACCGCAAACCGCAATTACGGTGACGCATCGAATTCAGGTTCCTCGCCATCCGTAATTCCGAACGGCAGCACTAAGGAATCCAGGGACGATGGTACTCTTGGTACGAATCAGGCGTATCATGCGCGTGGCCTTGTCTACCTCCGGTCCTGTTGGTGATCAAGAATCAACGTGCGGATCGTTTCGGGTTGGGGCCCCGCATGCTCGCGCAGCCGAGTGGCAACGCCACCGCAGCGCCGCCTGCGGAGCGCGTGGAGACGGCATTCGCTGGACAGTCAGACGTTTGTACGGTTTACTACGTGCATGGTGTGCGGTGATCCTCGATCGCGAACCCTCCATCGCGCCGGGTCCGTGCTCGCGAGCCTTCTGTTCCTGATTCTCGCGGGGTGCGAAGACAGCGAGAACTATGCTCCCGCGCCGACCGCGAGCCCCTGGAGCGTGGACGCCAGCACCTTGAAGCTGAAAATTCAGGAAGCGCCCTGGCAGATGGCGTTTCACGACGCCGCAGGCGCTCCACTCCTCCTGGAAAGCACCGCTACCGGAACCGGGCCGGTCGGCGCCCTAGGCCTGAATCTCGGACCGCCACCGGAAGGCAGCGGTCAGGTTGCGGCCCTCACACCAGTGAGAGCCGGCGTACCGGCCGCGCCGCCGAGCAGGAACCAGGGATGGGTGCGCGCAACACAATTGGTGCAATCGGAAAACAGCGCCGGTCACTGGACGGCGACCCTGGCGACGACCTCGCCCGCATACCAGATACGCGTTTCCGCACAGGCCGCCGGCGACGGCGTGATCTCCATCACTGCTGAAGCAATCCCGCCGGAGGGCGTGCAGGCCATCGGCGTTGGGTTTTCCTCCGATTCTGCGGAGCGCCTCTATGGCTTCGGGGAGCGCAGCAACGGCGTCAATCAAGCCGGCTGGACTCTGGAACACTACGTCGGAGAAGGGCCGTATCAGGACAACGAGTACACGATTATGCTCTCGGTGATACCGAAGTGGGGCATTCGCTGGCGGAAGGATGCAACCTATTTCCCGATCCCATGGCTGCTGTCGTCACACGGCTACGGCGTGCTGATTGACAACGACGAACTGAGCTACCACCGCCTGCGCTCGGACGACCCCACTGCCTGGAGCATGGAGGTCGAGGCCACCACGCTGCGCTTCCGGGTCTTCGGTGGTCCGACACCAGCCGCGGCGCTGCAGCGGTATACGGCAGCGGTGGGGCGCCAGCCCGGCAATCCCCCGCCCTGGTTTTTCGGGCCTTGGCTCGAGCCGGATGCGGACGAACGGGTCGGTGAGTTCCTGGCTGCAGACGTGCCAACATCGGTGACCGCGACCTATGTCCACTACCTGCCCTGCGGTGCGCAGCAAGGTCATGAACAGGAGCAGATCGAACGGACCGCCGCGCTCAACGCGAACGGTACGGCGGTGCTGACCTACTTCAATCCCATGATCTGCACGAGCTATCAGCCCGCATTCGATACGGCCGAAGCGGCGGGGGTGTTGATCAAGACCCGTCAGGGGCAGACGTATGTCTACCCCTACACGACCTCGAGCACGTTCACCGTCAGCCAGTTCGATTTCGAAGCGCCGCAAGCCGTCGCCGTCTACAAGACGCTGACCGACGAGGCGATCGGTCACGGGTACGAAGGGTGGATGGAGGACTTCGGCGAGTACACACCGCTCGACACCATCGCCGCTGACGGCGCAACCGGAACCAGGAACCACAATCGTTATCCTCGCGACTACCACTGCGGCGTTGAGCAAGCGACCGCGGCCGCCGGCAAGCCCTTGGCCCGCTACGCTCGTTCGGGCTGGACCGGCTCCGCTGCGTGTGTGCCACTGGTTTGGGGTGGCGACCCCACCACCGGCTTCGGCTTCGACGGCCTGGAGTCTGCTGTCTACGAGGCTCTGTCCTTTGGCACCTCGGGCGTCGCCCTCTGGGGTTCGGACATCGGTGGGTTCTTCGCGCTGGGCGCGAATCACCTCACCGACGAGCTGCTGGACCGCTGGATCGCCTTTGGCGGCATGTCGGTCGTGATGCGGAACATGCTGGACGGGATCGCGATTCCAGACAAGCCGCGCCCACAGCCTTGGGATCCGGCGCACCTGCCGGTGTGGCGGAAGTTCGCCAAGCTGCACACGCAGCTCTACCCGTACATCCGCGCGGCCGCCGACGTCTACTACACGACCGGCATGCCAATCATGCGGCACCATGTCCTGACGCATCCCGATGATCCGCAGGCCGTGGCCCGGGACGACCAGTACATGTTCGGACCGGACCTGTTGGTGGCCCCGGTGTTCGAGGCGGGCGCGACCGAGCGCGAGCTCTATCTCCCGGCGGGGCGATGGGTCGACTTCTGGCAGTCGATTCGTTACGACGAAGTCACCGGCGAGTTCTCGGTTATGAATCCCGCCGTCATCCTCGAAGGGGGACAGGCCGTCACGGTCCCCGCGCCACTAGGCGAGATTCCCCTCTTCGTGCGTGCGGGCGCGCACATTCCCATGCTGCCACCGGATGTGTTCACCCTGGCGGAGCATGGCACGGACCCGACGATCGTGCATTTGTCCGACCGGATCAATCAGACGCGGCTGCTGTCCTTCCCGGAGTGAACCAGGCTCAGCGCGGCGCCACCTGCGTTTGCGCCGCAAAGCGTACGGGCAGCGCCGACCGGCATCGCCTTCTACTTGCATCCTGAAGTCCAACGCGCGGCGCGCTAGAATTGCAGTCAGGCGAGGGTGCTGAAGCGCATGCAAGAGGAAGATGCTCACGGCCTCGATGTCGCGACGATCGAGGAGGTGGACCGCATGCTCGCTGAGGCCGGTTTCGAGATCCTGCGGTCTCGTGTCTCACTAGGAAGTCTGAAGGCGCTAGCGCGCAAGAGGCCCCGCGCCTAGACGAGCAACCAACGGAGAGCTGCGCGCGCAGGCGGTGGACTCATTTCCATCTTCGTACGAGGCCTGCGAGCGGGAACGGCGAAGCATGATGAACGATGAGTGATGAGTGATGAATTCCAGTGAGGAGTATACCATGAGCGCACTGAAGAAACGCAGCCACATCTTTCTGGGCGGGGACCCGACGGCGCGCGGCCATCGGGCGCTACTGTATTCCCTCGGATTTTCGCGCGAACAGGTCGAGAGGCCGCTCGTGGCCATCGTCAATACCTGGAACGAGCTGCATCCGGGGCAGTGCCATCTCAATCGCATCGCGGCGAAGGTCAAAGAGGGCGTGCTGATGGCGGGAGGGATGCCCGCAGAGTTCAACACGATCAGCATCTGCGACGGGCTCACAGTTGGTGAGGAGGGCATGCGGTATGCCCTGCCCAGCCGCGAGATCATTGCCGACTCGATCGAGCTCACGGTGCAGGCGTATGCCTATGACGCCATGGTTCTCATCGGCTCCTGCGACAAGATACTTCCCGGCCTGCTCATCGCCGCCGCACGGCTCGACATTCCGGCAATCGTGGTGGCCGGCGGGCCGATGTATCCCGGCTATTGGCCGCGCCACCAATTGAAGTGGGGCGAGCAGGGGATGGAGCAGTTGAGGCCGCGTTGGGAGCGCGGGGAATTAACCGATGAACAATTGGAAGAGCTGACCACGTGCATCTATCCGTGTGCCGGGGCGTGTTATGGAATGGGAACCGCCAACACGATGGGCTGTCTCACGGAGGCCGTCGGCATGTCGCTCCCGGGCGACGGCACGGCGCCTGCCGTTTCCGCCAAGAAGGAACGGATCGCGGTCGAGGCGGGCACGCGGGTCATGGGACTGCTGCAGGAGGAGCTGACGCCGTCGAAGATCATGACGCCCGCCGCGTTCGACAACATGCTGCGCGTCAACATGGCGATCGGCGGCTCGCTCAATACGGTGCTGCACATCCCCGCGATCGCGCACGAGCTTGGCATCACGGTCAACATGGACATGTTCGACGCGCTGTCGCGCGTCACGCCGCACCTGTGCAGCATCGAGCCTTCCGGACCCTACCCCGTGACCGATCTCGATAGCGCCGGCGGCATCCCGGGCGTGATGAAGCGACTCGAGAGCAGATTGAATGGTGATGCGCTCACTGTTACCGGCCGGCGCGTCGGCGAGAACCTGGTGACGGCCGAGGTGTTCAATACCGAAGTGATCCACAGTCTCGAGGCGCCCGTTCACGAATACGGCGGCATCGCGGTATTGAAGGGCAACCTTGCCCGGGGCGGCGCGGTGATCAAGCAAGTTGCGGTCCCGAAGACTCTCTGGAAATTCGAGGGGCCTGCCCGCGTCTTCGATTGTGAGGAAGACGCCACCCAGACGTTGATGGCGCAAGGGATACAGGCCGGGGACGTGATTGTGATTCGGTATGAGGGCCCGAAGGGCGGTCCCGGCATGCGCGAGATGCAGATGTTCCGGGCGCTGTTGAAATTCACGGGCCTTGGGAGTCAGGTGTATCTCATCACCGACGGCCGATTCTCAGGCTACAGCGAGGGCACGTGCATCGGCTATCTCTCGCCCGAGGCAGCCGATGGCGGGCCGATTGCGATTGTCCAAAACGGCGACCGCATCTCCATCGACATCGAGGCGCGCCGAGTCGATGTGCAGCTGAGCGAGACGGAAATGGACAAGAGGCTCAGGCAATGGAAGCGTCCGCCACCGCGCATCACGAAAGGATACCTGGCGCGCTACGCGGCCACCGTAAAATCCGCCGCCGAGGGAGCGATCGTGTAATCCATGAAGAACAATGCTTTGAAAATTGATGGCAAGGACAATGTGGTGGTTGCACTTCAATCTCTGAAGAAAGGGGAGCCCGTCGTCGTTGACGGCCAGCGTCTCCTTGATGCGACTGAGGACGTCGCGGCCGGCCACAAGATTGCGCTCACGGCGATCCGGTCCGGCGGCGTTGTGGTGCGATACGGCGAGCCGATAGTGCAGGCCACTCGTGACATAGGTGCAGGCGAATGGGTCCACGTCCACAATACGCAGCCGATTCCGGGAGGAACGCGAGGGTAAGAGCCGTTGGGAATAGGGAGGCAGCATATGGAGTTCCTCGGATACAAGCGTGAAGACGGAAAGGTGGGCGTGCGCAATCACATGCTCATACTGTCCTCGGTCGCGTGCGCCAACGGCGTGGTCGACGCCATAGGCCGCGCACTGCCGGAGGTTGTCACGGTCACGCATCCGTATGGTTGCGGTTACGGACCAGAAGACATGGCAGTGAGCATTCGCGCACTCGGCGGCCTGATAAACAATCCGAACGTCGGCGCCGTGCTGGTGATCGGGCTGGGCTGCGAGCCGTTGAAGAGCGAGTTCCTTACGCAGTCGGCGCAGGCCAAACCCGCCGCGGGCCTCGTCATCCAGGAATCGGGCGGCAGCGCCGCGACGACGGGGAAAGGGATTGAGATAGCGAGGCGACTTCTGAAGGAATTGAAAGAACAAAAGCGCGTGCCGGTTCCGGTGAGCGACCTGATCGTGGGCCTCGAATGCGGCGGCTCCGATGCGCTCTCCGGCGTCACGGCAAATCCGGCAGTCGGTGCGGCGTCCGATCTGTTTGTGCGCGCGGGCGGCACCGTGATCCTCACCGAAACCACCGAAATGATCGGCACGGCCCACATACTCAAGCGCCGTTGCGCGACTGCCGAACTGGGCGAGCGGGTGGAGCGGATGGTGATCGAGCACGAGCAGCACGTGCGCGCCACACTCGGCGATCTTGCCGGCATGGTCATTTCAACCGGCAATATCGAAGGGGGCCTTTCGTCCATCGTCGAGAAATCGCTCGGCTGCATCACGAAGGGCGGCACCACCCCGATCACCGAAGTATTCGACTACGCGGAGCGCCCGTCGAAGCGCGGCTTTACCATCATGAACGGACCCGGCTACGATATCGATTCGATGGCGGGCGTGGCTGCCAGCGGCGCGCAGATCATGCTCTTCACTACGGGCCGGGGCTCGACGGCAGGTTTCCCCGTCGTTCCGGTCGTCAAGATTTCGAGCAACTCGCGGATATACAAGTGCATGCCCGGCGACATCGACATCAACGCGGGCACAGTGATAGACGAGGGAAAGACGATTGAGCAGGTCGGGCGCGAGATTTTCGACTTCGCCCTCACCGTCGCCAACGGTGAGCCCACGTGCGCCGAGGTGAACCGCTCCGCGCCTTTCAACTACCTGAAACAGGGGCCGACGTACTGAAGGATGAAGGCGGAGGCTGGCACCCATTGACATTTCAGACGAAACGATGAGGCGGTCTTGCGGATGTCTCTGACCTCCGTCGACGGCACAATCGACATCGAGTTTCCGGTAATGCTGCTGGATGAGCCGAAGGGATTCTGGTAGGAACAGTCCATGCGAGCCATACAAGTCCGAGGCCTCGATGAGGGCGTTCTCGCAGCTCTGAAGGCCCGTGCTTCACGGCATCGCCGCGGTCTGCCCAGCGAGGTGAAACGCATTCTGGAAGAGGCCACGCGTCCTGTCGAGACGCCGGCCCCTCGTGGCTCCCACAAGCTCAGGCTTCGAACGGTCAGCATCGGCGCGCCGATTTCGTACTCACGCGCGACAATTTACGGTGATGGCCGCCGCTGAGCGTCTCCTTGTTGATACGAATATTCTGCTCGAAGCAACGGACCAGAAACGGCCATACCATCACGCAGCCAAGGAGTTGATCGAATCGCACGCGGCCTTGGTGATGCCGGCCCAGGTCGTCCGTGAATATCTGGTCGTGGCGACGCGCCCTGCCGAGGTGAACGGACTGGGTATGTCTTTATCGGATGCACTGGCCAACGTGCGCGAGTTCCGTCGAGCCATCCGCCTGCTGCCGGAGAGCAAACCGCTCTTGCCGAGGCTTCTACGCCTGTTGGCCGCAGTTCCGTGTACTGGCACGCGCATCCACGACGCGCACATCGTGACCAGTGCCATGGTTCAGAGGGTGAAGACCATCGTCTCTCTGGACACCGACGACTTCGCTCCGTTCGTTCCGCTCATCGCGGCGATCACGCTACACGAAGCGAGCGCACGGCTCAGGAGCTGAGTTGTCGATCGCTGGGGCCTGTTCCCCCTGCCAGCCCGGCCGCCGTTCGATCGCGAACTCGGAACACTCGTTACTACGTCCCTCGGCATTTGCCCATATGAACTCGGAGCACCAAACATCGCGCGCCGCGCTGCTGCTGATGATGATTCCGGATACCTCACCGCCTGTGACTCTGGCATCGCGCGCAGCGTCGAATCTCCGCGCGGACCGCCAGTCCCGGCGCCTCGAAGCCACAGGTTGAACAATCATCACATCCTCGTCACGCCCCCGTAACTCGACCAGCGTATATTCCGTGTGTGTGGGTATAGAACCGCGATGAATGTGGTCCGTTCAACCAACCAAGAGCGTCAGCGCCATGGCGTGCGAACATCTTATCGGTGAGCAGTTTCCGCTGTGCACCGTCGTACAGGGGCTCATGGTCCCGTCGCTGTCGCAAATGAGAGCGTACTGCACGAGCGATGCCCCCATCAGCTGCGCCCTCTACCAACAGCACGAGTCCAACAAAGAAAAGGTACCGCTCGAAACCGCGGCACTGCTGACTAACGGAAGCGTGCCATAGCGTGTGCACGCTTGCGCCGCCGCGCTGCCACCTTTCATGATCTGCCAGGCCGAACGCGACGGTCAGTCGTAGGCTGCGCCGAACGTCCTACGAGTCGAGATCGACAGATTCGGCTCACCCGTGCATTAGCACCGGGCGCGGCGCGGCTGCTCGCGGAACGGGCAGCTCCAGGTCAGCAGGGCAGAATCTGCAGACACCGCCGCTGGTTTTTCAATGTCGAAATTCCGGGCAGCGCAGGCAAGTGCAGGCTGAAACTTTTCCATAACACATTTGTCAAAGTAAAGTCACTTGATTCTGAGTTGCCGTGCGTTACCGTGTCCGTACACGCAAATCGTGAAACATCCTGCAAGGAGGCATCGATGCTCATCCAAGGCACTTACCCCTCTGGGGTTGTGGCGGCCGGAGTCATACCCGTGCCGCAGTTGCTGATCGGTCCTGCGCAGGCGTGGGCGCTGATTCTGATCTTGCTGGCGCTGTGCTGCGGGCTGCTCTGGCTGCTGACGAAGCCAGCTCCCAGCGCAGCACGGCGAACGCGCGCCGCTACGTCGGCCGATTCGTTGCGCCCCAATACGAGAAGAAGAGCATACACCGAACGAGAGGCGGCATGGAATCCGCGCTGACCAGGTGACCAGCATGCGCATGGAGCCGCGCACGCGGCTCGGAATTGCTCACCCTGGCGAACATCGCTCTCGGTAATACTGGGATCACAGCGTGTGAGCCTGGTGATATGAACCACGACGGGCAACTCTCGATCAACGAAATTCTCGCGGCGGTGGCGAATGCCTTGAATGGATGCCCCGCAACCTAGTCCGTGCGCTCAGTTGCCGATGATGAGGCTGTGCGCAACCCGGAAGCGGCCGACGAACGCCCCCGCCGCGATGAGCGCGGCGAGCCCTGCCAGCCCGAATGCCATCGCCTGCCGTTTGGCGTGCTCCACCTGCCGCCCCAGATGCTGGAGCCAGAGCACCTGCGAAAGCGCGGGACCCGCTTCGTCGACGAACGCCAGATTGAGCCCTGCCGACAACTCGCCCGCCTCGCGCAGGTAGGCGTTCGGTGCGGACTGCGGCGCCGGGTTGGTCTCCACCGGCACTTGCCGCGGCAGCGCGACGAAAGGCGTGAGGTCCGGCGTTGCCGTGAAGTAATCACGCGTGTCGGTGGCATAGCGATCGAACTCGCTCATGGGCGGGACACCCAAGAGGAGTTCGATCGTCTTCGTCATGCTCACGTTCGAGTGGTGCACGGGCGATACGTACCCGTGCTTCACGTAGGGGCTGATCATGAAATCGATGGTGCGATGCGCGGCGACGTGATCCTGCCCGTCTTGCGCGTCATCCTCCGTCACGAAGATCGCCATGTGCGGCCAGAACGGGCTATGGGTCAGCGCGTCCACGATCAGACCGAGCCCGGCGTCGTTGTCCGCAACGGCACTCTGCGGGGTGGGGCTGCCGGGATCTGCCCCAAAGGTATGGTCGTTCGGTAACCAGATGTGAATGAACTGCGGCAGAGTCCCCGACTGGGAAAAACTGGCCAGCTCATTTTGAAACAGCGCTGCCCGCCCGACATCGGTCTTGTTGGGAATGATGTTCGAGGGGAAGTCGAGGAATTGATTCGGCCATATATCATTGCGCAGGACGTCGACTTTCACGCCGCTGGCACTCAGCGTCGCGATGTCACCATTCACCACCGTCAGTAGATCCGCCTCTGTCGGCAGGCCGCCGAAGGCATCGGTGAGCTGCAGGGCGATGCTCCCCACACCACCGCCATTTATTCCGGCGGCGAAGCGTGACACTAAACCCAGTGTCTCCCCGTAGATGCGGAACGATACCTGGGCGCGCTCGAGCGCTTCAAAGATGAAGCCGCCCTTCGCAAAGCCCTCCTGGCCCATCTCGAGCGTCGTGCTGGGCAAGGTCCGGTCGTAATTCGATGGCCAGAGCTTCTCGATGAAATCGTTGCAATTCCCTTGATCCACCCACTCGTGGCCCGGAGTGGAAACCTCCCCGTCGTCGTAGAAGTTGTCCCCGATCGCATATTGCATGGCGAGGGCGTGCTGGTTGGGTGTAATGTTAGCTCCGTACATCGTCAGGTTCGGATCGCCGTTGCCGCGCGGCAGATCGCCGAGCACCTGATCGTAGGTGCGATTTTCTTTGAGGATGTACACGACGTACGTGATCTGATCCGACGGGCCGCTGCCGAAGTCCACGGGCACTGGGTTGCCGCGCTGGACCTGCCCGGCCGCGGGGTCACCACCATCAACCCACTGCGCCTCGACGGGCGTGAAACCGTTTGCGGCGACGACCTGCGCCGTTCCACCGGCGAGGTCATATGTGTCGACACCGTTGATGACCGACACCGAGCCCTTGAGGATCTGGCCAATGTACGACGTGGGGCTTCCCGAGGTGTCGAACGCGTCGCCCCCGTTCGGACCGACGCCGTCTCCTTTGCCGTTGGCGACGTAGAGCCGCTTCCCGTCGGCGCTGAGAGCCAATGCGCTCGGAAACCATCCCGCCGGTATGAACCCCAACGGTGTGAAGGTGCGGGTGGCCGGGTCAACGCTGATGACCTGGACGGCGTTGATGCCGGCGTCCGCGACATAGATGCGCCGCCCATCCGCGCTCACTGCCAGTGCGTTCGGGTAGAACCCCTGCAGCTGTTGCGGCAGAGGGCCGTTCTCGAAGACGTTGAGGGCCACCTCCGCGACCGTCTTGAAAGTGGTCGTGTCGATCGCCACCAGCACATCAACGTTGCTTGCAGTGACATACAGAAGCGTTCCGTCCGGGCTCAGCTGCAGTGCACTGGGGTGACTCCCGCCATAGATCGTTTTGTTATCGATGCGCAGGTCGGTGGCGATCCGGATGTACTGCAGCAGATGGGGCGGTGCCGTGGGGTTGCTGATGTCGAGCACGGCAACCGAAGAGCGCTCCGGCTCATTCAGATTCAAAGGCGGCAGCGGTGCGGGAAGGTCGTTGGGGTTGCCATTGTTTATTCCCCATGACGACACATACGCGCGCTGGCCGTCGGCGGAGACGATGACTGAGTAAGGCAGGTTGCCGACCTGTGCGTCGGCTTGGAGCACCGTTCCCGTTGCAATGTCGATCGACCAAAGCGTGTTCGTCATCAGCCCTAGCACGAACAGACGCGTGCCGTCGGGACTCACGGCCATGCCGGTCGGAAAGGTTCCCGCCGGCAACGTGGCGAGCGGGTCCGCATCCAACACCAATGCATCGCCGGCGAATCGCAACGACTCGACGGTATCGCTTCCGCTTGCCACGTCATTGGCGACAAACACGCGGTCTCCCGGCAAGGTGAACGCCACGCCGAAAAAGTGCGGCACTGCGACGCGGCTCAGCGAAAGGGTGCTCGTATCGACAACTTGGAGAAACTGGCGGCCCTCGTCGTCGCTGTACCCATCGTTGGTCACCAGGAGGTGCTGTCCATCCGGCGATAATGCCAAGTTCAGCGGCAAGGTCTCCGTTGGGATTTGTACGCCCGCAGGTCCCACGCTCCGTCCGTTCGGCAGCACGCCGCGCCCGCCGCCGAGTGGCCCTGCGGCCTGCGACCCTGCGGGCGCACGGTATACGGTCACCGTGGCCGGGCAGCCCGACAAGACGATGCGGACCGCTTGAATTAGCTCGTCGATCGTGACTTGCCCGTCCCCGTTGGTATCGACGGCCGGGCAGATGCGTTGTGGGGCAGTGCCGAGCGCGACGTTGACCGCGCGTACCAGCTCATCGATGGTCACGCTGCCATCGCCGTTACAGTCGCCCGGACACAGCGCCTGCGCCGGCGCCACGCCCAGCAATGAGACGAGAAAAATGCCACCCACGAGCCTCTGTGTGTAATTCATCCAATCTCTATGGCGCACTGTCGTTGCCTGCGTCAAGACCGTCTGGGACGGCGAGCCAGAGACTTCATGGGACGTTCAAGATTCGCAGGGCAGTTACTCCGCCGGGCCGAACGTGAGCTGGTAGGCGACATAACCCTGGAACTGGTTCGGCCCCTGGAGCCCACGCCCTGCCGAGACGAGCACGTGTTGCAGCTCGCTCACGTCGAGCACCAGGCCGATATTGAAACGCGTCTCGGGCGCGCCGCCTTCCGCCTGGACGGTGCTGTGAAACACCTCCGCCCCCACGTTCAGGTTCGAGAAACATTGCCGCTGCACTTGCCACCCGAAGAAGCCCCAGTCGTGGTTGCCGGCACCGGGGTTGATCCAATACCCGCCCCCGCCGTACGTGGTCCACGGCCCGTCGCTCTTTTGCAGCCAGAGCGGCAGGAACGCTCGCAACTGGCCGCTGCCGAGCCCGCGGTGACGGTCGCCCGTCGGCACCTCGAGGAGGGGAAAGGTCCCTACCATGGGCCGCGTGGCACTCTCCTGAAGGAAGCGATACTTCGCGCCGAGCTCCGTGTCGCCGTAGCCGTAGGTGGTCGTTCCGTCGGTCGAATGAACGAACGACATGGGCATGATGGTATGGAGCTGGAGGTTCGGCACGGCGCCGTAGTTCACCTCGATGTGCGGGGCGGTGCCCGACCAGACCCCGGCGTCGCGTGACGGCATGGAAGCCAAATACACCTCCAAGTGACGGTATTCCACTGGCTCGGGATCGTCGGTGACGTACGGTGGACCGGCAACCGCGGGCGTCGAAAAAGCACACACCACCGCGATGACGAGCGCTACGCACCGGCAGCCTGTCGGGGCTTTCACTTTCTCGGCCTACCGGAGGGCGAGACCATCACGCCCGTGCGACCTGCGCGCGCTTCTCGTTCAGCAGCGATGCGCCTTCGAACATGCCGTTCCGAGCATACTGGAGCCTTGAACGGTTTGGTAGCAACCCGAATGGGTCGATTGCGCCAGGATTCGTAAATTCGGTGGTCAACCGAACCAGGAGGCCGTTCGTTCTCTGCGTCAGTAGGGTGGTTCTCATGAGCGATTCGGTGTCCGGATTTTTTCTGTGGACTACCCGGGACAGCATAGAAGGAGGATGGCAATGAAGTGGTCCACCATCATCTCGCTCATCGCGCCGCTGGCGGTCGCGCTCACGGTGGCGCCGGCGGTGGCGCATGGACACGGCCGAGGAGGGCCATGCCGGCAAGATCTGCAGGCGTTGTGCCCGAACGTGACGCCGGGACCCGGAAGCTTTCGCAGCTGTATCGAGACGCTGTGTCCGAGCATCACCCCCGGCCCGGGCGCATTCGGCAATTGTCTCCAGCAACACGCTGGTCAACTCTCCGCCGCATGCCAGCAGCACCTGAGCCGCATGCAAGCCAAGATGGCTGCGTGGCGGCAGGCGTGTCAGGGCGACGCGCAGACGCTCTGTGGCGACGCCACCGGGCCGCGGGCGGTCTTCAAGTGTCTGCATCAACACCAGGCTGAGCTGTCACCGGCGTGCCAGGAACTGTTGGCCCAGCATCACGGCCACCACCGGCATCACCACCAGTGTGGGGCGACGCCAACGCCGGCTTCCTGACGCGCTGGACGGAAAAGAGACGACGAGGAGGTTTGCGATGAAGCGAATTGCGATCGTTTTGCTGCTGGCTGCGGGGCTGGCGATGCTCCACCGAGTGATGCCGACGGCCCTTCGCACGGCGGTTGCTTGCGCCGACGATAGCGGAGATAGCGGAGACAGTGACGACGAGGGTGACGAAGGCGGCAGCGGCACCTGATAGAACCCGTTGGAGACGATCACCGGATCGTCTTGTGGGGTTCGGACGTTCGTAAATGCGGATATCGGCACCGCCGGGGGCTCCAAGCCCTCGGCTGAGTGAAAGAAAGCCCGGTGAAGAGACTGCCGATTTTCTCGCAAACGCCGGAGGTGGTACGACACCGGGGAATGAATTCCCCGGCTGAGTCGGGGGAAAGTCCCCTGAAGGGGACTCCGACAATGCGTTTACAGTCGGCTTCAGCCGACTTCGATCGACTGAGCCGGGGAATTCATTCCCCGGCGCTCGCGGCGGCAGCATTATTTCGAGTTTATCGACAGTCTCTGAACCGGGCTGCCTGAGGCCGGCTCACTATTTGTGATGTTCAACCGAAGGGCATCGGCGATGTAGACGCAGTGTGACTCCTCGGCGCCTCCCGGGTTCCGTTAGTCATTCAGCGCCGGGAGCGCCGCCCCGCAGCATAGCCGAGCGCATGAGCGCTGAGGGAACCGACGAAATTGGCGAAGCTCAGTTCCGGCGAGGGCTCGCGGTACCGGCCACGCAAGCCGCCCTCTTTGTCGGAGACGATCAGACAGGCAGCGGTGTAAAGTCGCTCTCTCACCAGCTTGGTGCAAAGTATCCCGTACCGCTCGATGTAGGAAGCTTGCTGGAACTCCTCGAAGACCGGGAAGTGTGGCGACCGCGGCTGCAGCGGACGCGTCGAGGCCGCTGCCTCCTCCACGACGACGAGGTAGCCAAGCCAGGGCTGCGGTGATGGCTGAAAGGCGCCGTTCTTGTACGCTGCCCACAGGTCCGTCGCGTTGCCGAGTGCCTCCTCCGCCCGGTTGTTGGCGTTGTTGCCAAATGAGCCGACGTGCGCTTTGAGCTCGAGGGTCCCCAGCAGTTTCCCGTCAGCGATGATGAGCAAGTCCCACTGTTTTGTCGGGCGGAAAAAGCCCGGCAGCACCAATTTCGACCGCTGGCGGAGGATCGCCGCATCGGTCAGGCCGCTCTCCACAAGCAGATCGCGGAGCAGAGCGACGAAGCCGTCGAGGTGTTTGCCTCCGGTGACCTCGGTACGGCTGCCGTAGTCACGGCGGCCGCTTACGGCCCCCTGCTTGCTGCCCTGGCGCCTACGTGTTTGCCAGAAGTGACGGACAGCGGCAGCGAGGCGAGGGTCGAGACCTGTCGGCATGCGTCCCTTCAGACGCGCACGACGTTGATGCACGTCTTTGCAAAGAGGTCCTGCGTCGCGTTGCTCAAGCGGTTGCGGGCATAGTCGAAGTAATGTGGGTCGACCTCGACACCAATGCTGTTGCGTCCCCAGCGGGCCGCGGCAAGGTTGGTCGTGCCCGTCCCCATGAATGGATCAAGGACAATGTCGCCGACGAAGCTGAACATACGAATGAGCCGCTCCGCGAGTTCCAGAGGGAACGGAGCGGGGTGGTGTCGCGTCGACGCGCCAGTCAAGCCGTTCCAGACTTGCTGAAACCACTCGCGGTGTCTGTCGGCAGGAATAACGCTGAGGACACGCGTAGTGACCGACGGGCTGCGGTAAGCCCCCGGCTTGCGCTGCATGAGGATGAACTCGATGTCGTTCTTGATGACGGCGTTGGGTTCGTAGGGCTTGCCGAGGAAGCCGCCAGAGCCATTCTCGACCTCGTAGACGGCGTTGGCGATCTTGTACCAGATGATGGGGGCGAGATTGTCGAACCCCAAGCGCCGACAGTGTTCTTGAATCGAGGCATGCAAGGGCACAACCATGTGCCGGCCGTTATTCTTGCGCCGCGAGAGGCAGACATCGCCCACCACGCAGATGAGTCGTCCGCCGGGCACGAGAACACGAAGGCAGTGCTGCCAAACCTTGTCCAGCTCATCGAGAAAGCGCTCGTAGTCATCAATGAAGCCGAGCTGCGCCGGCGTGCGGCGGTACTCTTTCAGGGTCCAGTAGGGTGGCGAGGTTACAACCAGATGCACGCTCTCGGGCTTGATCGTCGAGAGGTCGCGGGCGTCATGCCGGTAGATGTCGTGAGCAGTAGGAAGCTCGTGCACGGCTTTCTCGATCAAAGCGGTGAGCTTCGCGTCGCGGGCGATCCGTGGCAGCGCGGTCTGGTGGTTGCGGAGGTCGCCGAGCTGCTCGACGAACCGGGTTGTACACTCGGGGTAGGACCGCGATTCTTCGCGGACGGCAATGACCGGCGCGCCCTTTTCGGAAGCGTATGTACGCCCTCGCTTCACCGTCGGTTTGCGTGCTGCCGTCGTCTTCACCACCGCTGCCCCTTCGTCGCTTCCCCATATCACAAGATCACGGTCCGGTGCGACGCCTCACGCCGCCGGCGTGCCCACTGACCCATCGCCCGGCCGCGGCGCCGACTGGGCTCCGTAGGGCCTGCCGCCAGCGTCCTTGCGAAGCAGCACCGCACCCTATGCGAAGAACACGAACGTGACGATCACGAAGATCGGCATCAGTACGGCTCCCGAGTACACCATGTAGCCGAGGAAGCTGGGCATCTTGACGCCCTGCTCTTCCGCAATCGCCTTCACCATGAAATTGGGCCCATTGCCGATGTAACTGTTGGCGCCCATGAACACCGCACCGGCACTCACTGCGGCCAGCAGCTTCGCCGGAATACCCGCGACCTCGGCCGGCAGCCCCAGCCCGTGGGCGGCGGACAGGAACGTGAGATAGGTCGGGGCATTGTCGAGAAAGCTCGACAACAGTCCTGTCGCCCAGAAGAAGTGCCAGGGCTGGCTGAGCCCGGTGCGCGCGCCGCGCGCCTCCAGGATGAGCAGCGCCGGCATCATGCTCATGAAGATCCCGATGAAGAGTATGGCGACCTCTTTGATGGGACGGAACGTGAAGCCGTTCTCGGCGTGAATGCTCTCCTCCGTCAAACGGTAAGAGAGAACAGCCATCAGCAGCATGAGCATCTCCCGCCAGGGTGCGGGCAAGAAGACCGCGCCAATCACACCGCCCAGAAAAATAAAATTGTGCGCCCCACGGATCGCGAACATCAACTCCTCTCGCGGATGGACCGCTTCTTCGCGCCAGTGCCAGAGATCGATGGCAATGAACGCTGCCAACACCAAACCGACTGTTACCAGCCAAACCGGCCACAAGCGTAACGTCCAGAAAAATGGGACGCCGCGCAGGAAACCGAGGAACAGCGGCGGGTCACCCAGCGGGCTGAGCAGCCCACCGATGTTCGACACCAGAATAATGAAGAAGATTACAACGTGAGCGTTGCGCGGCCGCTTCGCATTGGCCCGTAACAACGGCCGCACCAGCAGCATGCTCGCGCCAGTGGTGCCGATGAGGTTCGCAATCATCGCGCCGATCGCCAGGAAGACCGCATTCACCCACGGCGTCGGCGGAAAGTCGCCGCGCACCAGAATGCCGCCCGCGATGCTGAACAGCGCGCCCAGCAGAATGATGAAGCCGACGTAGTCGCGCAGGGTGCGGACGAGCTCTGGCCGGTCGGCAAAGAGAAAATACGCCGCCACCGGCACACCACAGGCCAGACTGACGTGCGCGTAGTGCTCCTCCCACCACAGTGGGCAGACTATGGGGATCAGGGCAATCGACAGCAAGAGGCCCACGAACGGCAAAACGCTCCACAGTGGGAGCGTTTCGCCGAGCGAATGAGCCACGGAGCAGGACTCCGAGAGGCGTGCAGAATCAAATGAACAGTGGCGCCATCACCAAGGTGATCGTGCTGAGCAGCTTGATCAGCACGTGGATGCTCGGACCGGCAGTGTCCTTGAACGGATCGCCGACGGTGTCACCGCACACGGCCGCTTTGTGCGCATCGGAGCGCTTGCCGCCGTACATTCCGCTCTCGATATACTTCTTGGCGTTGTCCCACGCGCCGCCGCTGTTGTTCAGGAACATGGCCATGAGGATGCCGGCGATGGTGCCAACCATCAGCAACGCCGCCACCGCCTCCGCACCGACATGGAAAGCCTTGAACACGACGCCGACCGCGATCGGCATACCTACGGCGAGGATGCCCTGGCGCTATCATCTCCCGCAGCGCGCCTCTGGTGACGATGTCCACGCACTGGCCGTAATCGGGACGCGAAGTCCCTTTGAGAATGCCAGGGTCCGCCTTGAACTGCCGGCGCACTTCATTGATCACGTAGAACGCTGCCTTGCCGACCGCGCGGATCGCCAGGGCCGAGAACAAGAACACCAGCATCGCGCCCAACAGGCCGCCGACGAACACCTCGGGTTTGGCAATGTTGACGGACTCGAGCGGCTTGCCGTAGTGACCGACCTCGTCGAGATAGGCGGAGAAGAGCAGGAACGCGGCCAGTGCCGCCGAACCGATGGCGTACCCCTTGGTGAGTGCCTTTGTCGTGTTGCCGACCGCGTCCAGGCGGTCGGTCTTCTTACGAATGTTCTCCGGCTGCTGGCTCATCTCGACAATGCCACCGGCGTTGTCCGTGATCGGCCCGAAGGTGTCCATGGCGAGAATGTACGCGGCGGTACCCAGCATGCCCATGGTCGCTACCGCCGTGCCGAACAGGCCGGCGTGGTTGGGATGCGCGGGGTCAATGCCTGAGGCGCGGCCCAGATAGTACGAGGCAATGATCGCAATCGAGATGACGATGGTCGGGATTGCGGTGCACTCCAACCCGACGGAAATACCGGCGATGATGTTCGTTGCGGGTCCGGTTTGCGACGCTTCGGCAATCGACTTTACGGGGCGATACTTGGACTCGGTGTAGTACTGCGTGATGAACACGAACGCCTGCGCCATCAATAACCCGATCACGCCACACAGGAAGAAATAGAGCCAAGCGCTCGGGGCCCTGGGGCTGTAGAGCATGAACCGAGAGGCCCCAAGAAAGCCCAAAGCGGCAAGCACGGTAGTGACGTAATAGCCCCGGTTGAGCGCATCCATGGGATCGCCGTCTTCCGGGGTACTCACCATCATGACCCCCACGATGGACGCAATCAGTCCGAACGCACGGGCGACGAGTGGAAACAAGATGCCGTAGAGGCCGAAGTACGGGAAGAGACTGACGCCGAGGATCATGGCGCCGATGTTCTCCGCCGCCGTTGATTCGAAAAGGTCAGCGCCACGGCCGGCGCAGTCACCGACATTGTCGCCGACGAGGTCCGCAATCACCGCGGGGTTGCGAGGATCATCTTCCGGGATGCCCGCCTCCACCTTGCCAACCAGGTCGGCGCCGACATCCGCCGCCTTGGTGTAAATGCCACCACCGAGCTGCGCGAACAGTGCCACGAAGGAGGCGCCGAAGCCGTACCCGACGATCGTGAACGGGATTTTCTGTGGGTCGTGCCCGAGCGATTTCAGCAGCGCATACAAGCCGCCGACGCCCAACAAGCTCATCGCCACCACGAACAGGCCCGAAACCGCACCGCCACGCAAGGCGATCTGCAGGGCATCGTTGAGGCTCGAACGCGCCGCCGACGCCGTGCGACTGTTGGACCGGATCGAAACCCACATGCCGATGTAGCCGGCGATGGTCGAGCAGAGGGCGCCGAACGCAAACGCCAACGTAGTCCAGAAGGCCAGCTGCAGCGGCGGCACCGGATCACTCGGGTTCGGCGTGCGCACGAACGCGTACAGCACGAAGATGACCACCGCGAGCACCACAGCGAGGACACCGATTGTGCTGTTTTGGCGCTTTAGGAACGCTTCGGCCCCTTCGCGGATGGCATTGGAGATGTCCTGCATCGCCTGGGGGCCGGTATCCTTCGCGAGGATGCTCCGCGCCAGGAATACGGCGAAAATCAGGGATAAAACGCTAATCGTAAGTACCAGTCCGATCATTCTGAAAACCCTTTCCGTGTCCGAGATTGTGCGCCATGGGTACCGCCAGACGCACCACAGTGTGTCGGGCGTTTTCGGGCTTACATTCCCCCCGAGCGCAATCGTCGCACCTTATGGCAAAACTTCTCTCAAAACACAACTCCTCATGGAAAACTTCTCTCGGACCAAGGAACGTCCCGGGGTACCTTTAGTGTGCTCCAGCTGCGTGGTAGACGGAGCCGATCAAGGGCGCCGGCGCGCAGCGATGTGGTGCGCGATGCGTGAACGCTCGATGGAAAGGTGTTGAATGGAATACGAAACGATTCGATATGAGGTCACGGAACGCGTGCTGACGATCACGCTGCACCGGCCGGAGCAGCTCAACGCCTTCACACCGCGGATGTGCTACGAGCTGCTCGATGCTTTCGAGCGGGCGGACGCGGATGATGATGTGCGCGTCGTGATCGTCACCGGCGCGGGGCGGGCGTTCTGTGCGGGCGCCGATTTGAGCAGCGGCGGCGACGCGTTCGACGTTGGGGCCAAAGGGTCGGCGGCTACTTTGGAGACGCACCGCGATGAGGGCGGGGTGGTGTCGCTGCGGATCTTCGAGTCGCGCAAGCCGGTGATCGCTGCCATCAATGGGCCGGCGGTGGGTGTGGGCATCACGATGACCCTGCCGATGGACGTCCGCATCGCGTCGAGCGCCGCCCGCATCGGATTTGTATTCGCCCGCCGCGGCCTGGTTCCGGAAGCGTGCAGCAGTTGGTTCCTGCCGCGCCTCGTGGGGATGGGCAAGGCGGCGGAGTGGGTCTACACGGGCCGCGTGTTCGGTGCCGACGAGGCGCTGCGCGCCGGCCTCGTCAGCCAGGTGGTGCCACCCGAGCAGCTCGTGCCGGCGGCCCGCGCATTGGCGCGCGAGATCGCCGACAACACCTCGGGCGTGGCCGTGACCTTGGCCCGCCACCTCTTGTGGCGCATGCTCGGGACCGACCACCCGATGGAAGCCCACAAAATCGATTCGCGGTGCATCTTCTGGATGGGGCGCTCGGCCGACGCCTATGAAGGCGTCAGCGCATTCCTGCAAAAGCGCCCGGCCCAGTTCCCGCTCAAGCCCAGCTCCGACCTGCCGCCTTTCTATCCGTGGTGGGCGGAGCGGACCTTCAAGTGAAGGCGAGCGCGGTGCGGCGGGGCAGGAATCCCTCGCCGGCTCCCAGCCGGCAGCATTACCCTTGACAGACGGATGAATCGCGGATTCTATTTTCCCCTGTACATTTGACACGCCGTTGGTTACCCTGAGGCATGGATCGCCCGGGCATTCACGACATTCCAAAAGCACGTGTCGCGGCGCGGTTGCGCGAGTTGGCCGCGCGCGTGGAGGAAATGGGGGCGATTGCGCGGTACGATTTTCTCATTGATGGCCGGGTACGGGTGGCCCTGCGCACAGCTTTTCCGAGCTCGTACCGCCGGCGCGTGCGCTTGCTGAAACGCGAGTACAGCTACGTCTACCGGGCGTGGAACTTCAACTTCCATCACCGCGGGCGCATCGATGAGCGCTATTGTGACTTTTTCATTTGCGTACCGCTGGGCTCCGCGCGTCCGGTCAACCTCGGTGGCGCCTACATCATCCCGTGGGCGGCGCGCAGCGGCAAGACGTTTTACCTGCCGGACTCGCAACGCCCGTACGCAGGCCGGTACGCGCCGTACCGGAACGCCTGGGAGCTGCTGCGCAGCCCCCGGCGCTCGGCAGCGGTAGCGTGACGAGAAAGTAGTCAGGAGCCGGGAGTCAGAAAAGTATTCGGACTCAACTGGCGCGCGCCGTCGGCATCGGTACCGCCTTGATCCGCACCCGCAATGCCGTCGACCATGCAGTGATGACTCTTGCTGATCAGGGCAAACCGGTCGCGGCGTCCGTCGCGTTAAGACGTTCGTAGTACGGCGTCATGATCTTTCTTTGTAGCACGCCCTGAAGACCAGAGAAGATAGGGCTCACGGACGGTACGATCCCCCCGCCAGTCGCTGACCGACGATCCGCCTTGACTCCCTGGAAGGCTTGTGCTTAATGCGCCGCGTTGTATAGTTGAACCACAAGGCACCTGGCCCGGTGCCTCTTTTTTTAAGCGGCTGGCAATATGGAGAGTGTGGCACCATCGACCCGATGCGCTGAGGCATCGCTGACGCAAGCGTCAGGCACGCCAGCGTCGCGGACGCGCGCCTCGGGCACGCTAGCGGATTTCCAATTCGCATTGCCTGCTGAGTTGATTGCGCAGCTGCCCATGGCGCGGCGCGATGCGGCCCGCCTCATGGTCCTCGATCGCGCGCGTGGCTCAGTGGCGCATGCGTGCGTCTCTGCTCTGCCAGACCACCTGCAGGCGGGCGACTTGTTGGTCGTAAACGACACCAAGGTGATACCAGCACGGCTTTTCGGTCGCAGCGCGACGAGTCGCACCGCGACGAGCCGCGCCCCGGCGGGTAGTGCCGTCGAGGTACTCCTCATTCGGCAGAGCGACGACCCGACGCACGGCGGTGCCGTCTGGCTAAGCCTCGGAAAGCCGGCACGGCGGCTGCGCGTGGGAAACAGGCTGACGTTTTCCGAGGCGCACGCGACGGTGGTGGCGGCTCACGGCGACGGGCGTTACAGCCTGGCGTTCGAAGACGCCGAGGATATTTTCCAATTGATGCAGCGCCACGGGGAAATCCCCCTCCCACCGTACATCCGCCGCCCGGATGGTCCGTTACCCGTCGACCAGACGCGCTATCAGACGATCTTCGCATCGGCCCCGGGCGCGATTGCGGCGCCGACCGCCGGCCTGCATTTCACGGACGAGCTCGTCGCGGAATTGCGGAGTCGTGGAGTGGGGATCGCGCGCCTGACGCTGCATGTCGGTCCCGGAACGTTTCTGCCGGTGCGGGTGGATGATGTGCGGCAGCACGTGATGGAGCCGGAGTGGTGCGAGATTCCCGACGCCACGGTCACGGCCATTCACCGCGTCAAGGCCGCAGGTGGCCGTGTGGTGGCAGTCGGCACGACCACGACGCGCGCGCTCGAGTCCGCTGCAGACGACGGCGGACGCGTGACGCCAGGCGGGCGCTGGGCCGAGCGCTTCATCACCCCCGGGTATCGTTTCCGCGTGGTGGATGCGCTGTTCACAAACTTCCACCTGCCCGGTTCCACACTCCTGCTCTTGGTGAGCGCCTTTGCGAGCCGCCAGCGTATCCTCGCTGCCTATGCTGAAGCGGTGCGCCGGCGCTATCGCTTCTACAGTTATGGCGACGCGGTGTTGATTCTATGACAGCGGGAACAACAGGCGCAGCTGTGTCGGAGTCCCCTTCAGGGGACTTTTCCCCGACTCAGCCGGGGAATTCATTTCCCGGTGTCGGACCACCTCCGGCGTTTGCGAGAAAATCGGCAGACCTGAAAGGAGGGGGTGCGGTGTTCCAAGTGGTCGCCGCGGCGCCCGGCACCGGCGCGCGCCGCGGCCAACTCACCACGGCTCACGGCGTCGTCGATACGCCTGCATTCATGCCGGTGGCTACGCAAGGCACGGTGAAAGGTTTGACGCCGGCCCAGCTCAAAGAGATCGGTGCCCAGATCGTGCTGGCAAACGCCTACCATCTCTCCTTGCGGCCAGGCAGCGCGCTCATCCGCGAGCTGGGCGGATTGCACCGGTTCATGGGTTGGGATGGTCCCATCCTCACTGACAGCGGCGGCTACCAGATCTTCAGCCTCAGATTGTTACGCGATATCACTGACGATGGGGTGGCCTTCCGTTCGCATCTGGATGGAGCGCGCATCTTCCTGACGCCGGAGGATGTGGTTCGGCTGCAGGTCGATCTCGGGGTTGACGTGCTGATGGTGTTGGATGTGTGTGTCCCGGGGCAAGCCGAGCGCGGCGAAGTCGAGCGGGCGGCGCGGCGCACGGTGGAATGGGCACGGCGGTCGCGTCGCGTCACGGTGGCGCCCGGGCAACTCATGTTCGGGATCGTCCAGGGCGGTCCGTTCACCGACCTGCGGGCGGAGCAAGTGCGCGAGCTTGTGGCGCTCGATTTTCCAGGATATGCGGTGGGGGGATTAAGTGTGGGAGAGGAGCGTGCGATTACAATGGGAGTAGCACAGGAGACGGCGGCCGGGTTGCCTCCTGAGCGCCCGCGCTATCTGATGGGCGTGGGCCTGCCAGAAGATCTCATTCGCTTTGTCGGGATGGGGTACGACCTGTTCGATTGTGTCCTGCCGACGCGCAACGGTCGCAACGGCATGTTGTTTACGTCGGCGGGCCGCCTCAATATTCGCCTGGCGGCATACGCGCGTGACCCGCGCCCGGCGGACCTGGAGTGCGCCTGCTACACGTGCCGGACGTTCAGTCGCGCGTACCTGCGTCACCTGGCGGTGAGTAACGAGATGGTGGGAGCGCAGTTGGCGAGTCTGCACAATGTGTATTTCTATCAGCAACTCATGCGCGACATCCGCGAGCACATCGCGCGTGGCCACTTCGACACCTGGGCGCGCCAGCGGCACGCGCGTTTGACAGAGGGAGAGCCTGCATGATCAATCCAGCGTGGGCGCAGGCGGCGCAACAGGGACCCTCTCCGCTGGTGAACTTCGCGCCGCTGGCGCTGATTTTCGTCGTCTTCTACTTCCTGCTCATCCGTCCCCAGCAGCAGAAGGCGAAAGAGCACCGTGTCATGCTCGCCAATCTGAAACGCAACGATGAGGTGATTACCGCCGGCGGCTTGTACGGCAAGGTTGTGGCCCTCACCGACAAGATCGTCACGCTGGAGATCGCTCCCAACGTGCGCGTGCGGGTGGACCGGCCGCAAATCACCTCACTGGCCAAGTCGGGTCCGACTGAAGACGCCAAAGAAAAGGACAAATCGAAGTGAGAAACCGCAACCTGCTGTATCGTATCTTGCTGATCGTGGCGCTCATCGTCATCGCCGCCATCTACCTCGTCCCCACCTTCGTCACCAGCCTGCCCGATTTCTGGAAGCAATACCTGCCGGACCAGCGTTTCCATCTCGGATTGGATCTGCAAGGTGGCACGCACCTAGTCATGACGGTGGACGTCGACAAAGCCGTGGAGAACACGGTGGACCACAACATCGAAGAGATGAAGCGCGAGCTACAAACGGCCAAGATTGCGATCGACGGCATCGAGCGCAAGAATTTGCACGTCCTGGTTCGCCTCAGCAGCAACGACAGCCGCACGGCATTCAATGACTTCGTCAAGGAGCACTTCCCCAACTTCACGGTAGAAAGCTCGACCACCGAGGGAGGCACGCCGCAGTTCGAGTTGGCGCTGACGAAGCGGGAAGAGCAGCGCATCCGTGACTCCGCCCTCGATCAGTCGCTGGAAACGATTCGCAATCGCATCGACCAGTTCGGCGTGACGGAACCGATCATTCAGCGCCAGGGGACGCAAGATATCCTGATCCAGCTCCCCGGCATTCAAGATCCGCAGCGCGCCAAAGACCTCATCGGGCGCACCGCGGTCTTGGAGTTCAAGCTGCTGGCCAACGTCCCCGATGCTGACGACTACGTCTCGGGGAAGAAACCGATGCCACCCGGAGACCAAATCCTCTACGGAGCGGACGTCGACCGCAGCGTAGGGGGGCGAGGACGGCGCGCCCAGTACCTGATCGAGTCGCAGACGTTGATGACCGGCGACGTGATCGCCGACGCTGTCGTCCGGCCGGCGACCCAGTTGGAGGGCCCCTACGTGGCACTCGAGCTGAACGCCCGCGGTGCGAAACAGTTCGACGACCTCACGGGGCGCAACGTCGGCCGGCGCTTGGCGATCATCCTCGACAACACCGTCTACTCGGCGCCGGTCATCCGCGAGCGGATCAGTGGCGGCCGCGCCTCGATCACCGGCAACTTCGACATCAAAGAAGCACGCGATTTGGCGATCGTGTTGCGCGCCGGCGCCCTGCCGGCACCGGTGCATGTGGCCGAGGAGCGCACCGTCGGTCCGTCGCTCGGGAAAGATTCGATCCGGCAAGGGATGACGTCCTTTATCGTCGGCGGTTCGCTCGTCTTCGTGTTCATGCTGATCTACTACAAGTTCGCGGGGGTGCTGGCTGACATGGCGCTGGTGCTGAACGTCCTCTTCCTGACGGCGATGCTGTCGGCGTTCCATGCGACGTTGACGCTGCCGGGCATCGCCGGTATCGTGCTGACGATCGGTATGGCGGTGGATGCCAACGTCTTGATCAACGAGCGCATCCGCGAGGAGCTCCGCTTGGGCAAGACGCCGCGTGCCGCGATCGACGCGGGGTACCAACGCGCACTGCCCGCGATCCTGGATACGAACACGAACAGCCTGCTGGCTGGGCTCATCCTGTTTCAGTTCGGCTCGGGGCCGGTGCGCGGATTTGCGGTGACGCTGTGCCTGGGTCTGGTCAGCAGCGTCTTTACCGCCGTCGTCGGGACGCGGGTGGTCTATGACTACCTGCTTACCTATCGCCGGCTACAGACTGTCAGCGTGTGAAACCATGCAAACCACCAAACCCGGCACAAACCTTCGGTTCAGGGAAATCATCAAACCTGGTACGCGCTTCGACTTCATCCGGTTTCGCTTCGTCGCCCTGGTGATTTCGTGGGTGCTGATTGCCATCGGCATGGGCTCGGTGGTGTACCACGGCGGTCCGAACTACGGCATCGACTTCACCGGCGGTGTCATGGTCCATCTGCGCTTCAACAAGCCGCAGCCGATCGGTGACATCCGCGCCGTGTTGAACAGCATTCAGCTCGGTGAATCGACGATTCAGGACTTCGGAGCGTCCGGGACGGAGTTCTTGGTCCGCCTCCCCGTCGAAGCCAGCGAGACCAAGGGCATCTCCGACACGCTCACGCAGGCGCTCGCGGACAAGTTCGGCAAGGAGAACTTCGAAGTGCTGCGCGTGGAACTGGTGGGGCCGCGGGTCGGACAGGAACTTCGGCAACGCGCCCTGCTGGCGGTGTTCTTCTCGACCTTGCTGATGGGTGCGTACATCTGGTTTCGCTTCGAGCTGCGGTTCGGCATCGGTGCCGCAGTGGCCTTGGTGCACGACGTGTTGATGGCGTTTGGCTTCCTCTCACTCGTCGGTTACGAGATCGATCTCACCGTGGTGGCGGGACTGCTCACCGTGGTCGGCTTCTCCGTTCACGACACGGTCATCGTGTGCGACCGCATCCGCGAGAACATGCGTAAGAGCCGGCGTGAGTCGATGGCAACGATCATCAACCGCAGCATCAACGAAACTTTGAGCCGCACGGTCTTGACGACCGGCACCGCCATCCTGGTCATACTGGCGCTGTTCATCTTGGGCGGCAATGTCATCCGCGGTTTTGCCTTTACGCTGCTCGTCGGGTTCATCGTCGGCACCTACTCGTCCATCTACATCGCCAGCCCCATTGTGCTGTGGATGGACCCGGGGACGACGCGCCGGAAGTAGTCGTCATGGCGCGACGCTGGAGTCTCTGCGCGGGGCAGCCCGAGGCGGAGGCGCTTTTGTGCCGCGCGCTCGGCCTCTCTCCGCTGCTGGCGCGACTGCTCGTCGGGCGCGGCATCAGCACGGCGGAGCATGCCGGCGCGTTTCTCAACGCACGGCTGTCGGAACACTTGCGCTCGCCGATGCTGTTCCGCCAGATGCCGGCGGCGGCCGAGCGCATCATCGCTGCCTTGAGTGGCGGCGAGCGCATCGGCATCTACGGCGACTACGATGTCGACGGCATCAGCGGCAGCGCCATCCTGGTGCGGTTCCTGCGCGCGCTGGGCCACGAGCCCATCCTGTACATCCCGCATCGGCTGCGTGATGGATACGGCGTGAGCGAGCCGGGCGTGCGCTGTTTGGCGGAGGCCGGTGCCCGGGTGATGATCACCGTCGACTGCGGCGGGGTGAGCCATCGCGAGATCGCGCTCGCGCGCACCCTCGGCATCGACACGGTGGTGTGCGATCACCATCAGGTTTCGGGCACACCACTGGGGGCGCACGCCGTGCTGAACCCGATCGAGCCGGACGCCGGGTTCCCGTTCTCCGGGTTGTGTGGTGCCGGGGTGGCGTTCTACCTGGCGTTAGGGGTACGCATGCGCTTGCGTGAGCGCGGCAACACGGATCTTCCCGACTTGCGCCGCTACTTGGATCTGGTCACGCTGGGCACCATCGCCGACATCGTTCCGCTCGCCGAGGAAAACCGGGTGCTGGTCAAGTACGGGCTGGCGAGAGCTCATGCAGACCGCCCGGCCCGGCCTCGCCGCGCTCAAGGCGATCAGCGGCGTCGAGGCCGTGTCCACCAGCAGCGTGGGGTTCCGTTTAGCTCCTCGTCTGAATGCCGGCGGTCGCCTCGCCGACGCGACCCGTTCGGTGGAGCTGCTGACCACCGAGAATCCGGCGCGTGCACAACAGCTGGCGGAGGAGTTGGACCAGGAAAATCGCGCGCGCCAAGCGATCGAGCAAGAGATCCTCGATGATGCGATCCGGCAGGTCGAGGCCGACGCCGACTTCGCGGCGCGGCGCAGCCTCATGCTTGCCTCGGCGGAGTGGCACCCTGGGGTCATCGGTATCGTGGCCTCGCGGTTGGTCGACCGTTTTTATCGGCCAACCGTGCTGATCGCTCTGGACGGTGAAAGCGGCCTCGGCCGGGGCTCCGGACGCAGCATCCGCGGCTTCAATCTGTACGAGGCGTTGCGGAACTGTGAGAGCAGCTTGGAAGGGTTTGGCGGGCATCGCATGGCGGCGGGTCTGAGCATTCGCGCCGACAACGTGCCGCGTTTCGCCGAGCGGTTCGAGGAGGCCGTCCGTGCCGTCACCCGGCCGCAGGACTTCGTTCAACAAATCGACGTCGACGCCGAGGTGACGTTCACCGACATCACGCCGTCATTGCTCGAGGACCTGGCACGCTTGGAGCCGCACGGCCCGAGCAATCCCGAGCCGGTCTTTCTCGCGCGCCACGTGACGGTCCTGTCACACCGGGTGGTGGGCCAGAACCATCTCAGGTTGTTCCTGCGGCACGGCAACCGGGCCCTGTCGGCGATCGGTTTCGGCATGGCCGAGCGGCCGATCGAGGACGGCGCCGCGCTCGACATCCTGTTCTCCGCGGAGTTGAACGAATGGAACGGCAGCACGACGATCCAGCTGCGCCTGCGCGATCTCCGGGCCAGCCAGCCAGTGTGATGCGCCTCGAAGCCGACAATTTTGTGACTTTCGACGTCTTCGATGAGGCCACGCAGGAGTCCACGGTCTACGTACTGGGAGAGCCTTTCGTTTCGACGCCGGTTTGTATAATCTACGCGTGCGATGCACGACACCACAACTCGGTTGACGCTGGGGAAAATGCAGAATCCGGTGCGCGGGTTTCTGCACGGCACGGCAGCCATGGTATCGGTGGCCGGGGCTATCTGGCTGTGGTGCCGCACCTCCGGGGACCTGCCGCGCCAGCTCGTGCTGCTCATCTTCGGGCTCAGCCTCGTGGCGCTGTACGCGGTGAGTAGCCTGTATCATTCCGTTCCGTGGCGCGCCGCGTGGAAGGCACGCATGCAGCGGCTCGATCATGCCATGATCCACGTGTTGATCGCCGGGACGTACACGCCGATCGCGGCGCTCGTGCTGGATGGTTGGTGGCGCGCCGCGGCGCTGGCGACGGTGTGGGGCATTGCCGTCATCGGCATCGTGCAGAAAATCTCTCTGCCGAATTTCAACCAAGGGATTTCGATCGCCATGCTGACGACCCAAGGGTGGCTCGCGGCGCCGTTGCTCGTCCCGCTGGTGCACCGGCTGCCGTGGCCGGCGCTGCTACTCGGAATCCTCGGCGGTATCCTCTACACCATCGGCGTGATGTTCCTCGTGACCGGACGGCCGCGCTTGTGGCCGCGCGTGTTCTCCTATCACGAGGCCTTCCACGTCCTCGTGGTGGCCGGCAGTGCGGCACACTACGCGATGACGATCACGTACGTGGCGCGGTTCGCCATGTAGCCGCCGGCGCCCCGCGAGCCACCGCCCCCCCGTGGCGGATTGCTGGCCGACGTGGTAGGCAGCTCTCATTATGTTCGACCCAACTCTGACAGAGGAACAAGAGCAACTCGTTCAGACGGCCCGGCGGTTCGCTGCCGACCGCCTCATCCCGAACGCCACCGAATGGGACCGCAAGGAAGAGTTCCCAACCAAAGTGTTCGAAGAGGCGTGGCAGCTCGGCCTGATGAACGTGGAGGTGCCCGAAGCGTACGGGGGAATTGGTCTCCACACGTTTGATGGGTGCCTCATGTCCGAAGAGCTCGCCTACGGCGATGCGGCGGTCGCCACCACCATCATGTGCAATCACCTCGGTGTGCTGCCGCTCATGATCGCCGGCACCGAGGCACAAAAACAGGATTGGCTCGGACGCCTCTCCCAGCAGTGCTGCTTCGTCAGCTACGCGTGCAGCGAACCCGACGCGGGATCGGACGTGGCCGCCATGAAGACGCGCATCGTGCGCGACGGGGACGGCTGGCGTGTGAACGGGCAGAAGCGCTGGATCACGAACGCCGGCTACGCCAGCTTCTTTACCGGCTTTGCCACCATGGACCCGGCGCAGCGCCACCGGGGTATCACCGCGTTCGTCGTTCCGGCGGATGCACCCGGCGTGTCGATCGGCCGCAAAGAGGACAAGCTCGGGCAACGCGCCAGCGACACGCGTGACGTCCTCTTCGATGAAGTACATTTGACCAATGACCATATCCTCGGCCGTCCGGGCGAAGGGTTCGCGATCGCGATGGAAACCTTCGACCGTTCACGCCCGATGATCGCGGCGTGTGCCGCCGGCATCATCCGGCGCTGTGCCGATGAGTCGAAGGCCTACGCGATCGAGCGCAAGACGTTCGGACAGCCGATCGCCCAGCACCAGGCGATCCAGTTCATGATCGCC
Organism: uncultured delta proteobacterium; assembly: GCA_963729835.1. GTDB lineage: Bacteria > Desulfobacterota > Binatia > HRBIN30 > HRBIN30 > CAVSQF01. The sequence goes on from CAVSQF010000023.1 coordinate 65,596, forward strand.
GAGATGGTCATGGCCTACGAAGCCGTGCGGCTCCTGTGGCAGAAGGCCGCCTGGGAGGTCGACCACGGCGTCAAGCGCACGAGCACCTCGGCCATCGCCAAGGCATGGGGCGCCGATCTCGCCATGAAGTCGGCCATTGACGCCGTGCAGGTACTCGGCGGGTACGGCTACACCAAGGAGTACCCGGTCGAGAAGCTGATGCGCGACGCGAAGCTGCTGCAGATCTACGAGGGAACGTCGCAGGTCCAGCGCATGGTGATCGCCCGCAACTTCCTGTTCCGCGCCTGAGGCGGGTGCGGGTGTGGCGCGTCGGCGCATGCGGGTCCGGAGTCGCCGGCCCGCCACATCGCTTGCAGGTCAGCTGACTCGGCCGACACCGATGAAGAAATCTCCGAAGAAGACCTCGATGAAGTTGTGTCCCACGGCGATGCCGTGGCGTTCCAACTCGGCAACAAACTCCTGGGCGCTGAAGCGATTGGCACTGGGGTGGACCGTCAGCAGCCGATAGCTCCAGCGCTCCAGGGCGTGGCGCGTGACTTCTTCGAAGAAGAACCGTCCGCCCGGCTTGAGCACGCGACGCACCTCAGCGACCGCGGCGGGCCAGTTCGGGACGTGGTGGATGATCCCGAAATCGAACACGGCGTCAAATGACGCGCCGGCTTCGTCGATGGCGGTAACGTCGGCCACGCTGAGCAGCAAGCGTTCCGGTCCATAATCGGCGAGGCGGCGGCGCGCCAGCGCGACCATATCCGGGTCGAAGTCGAAGGCGTGCACCACGCGCGCGCCGAACTGCTCGAAGATGATCTGCGTCCCGACACCGCGCCCGCAGCCGACCTCCAACACGCGGAGCCCGTCGCTGCGTCCCCCGAGGCGCTCCAGCCAGCGGGCCTCGTAGCGCCGCTGGATCAGCGCCCGCACGGGATTGTTCATCAAGGCCTTCTCGATGCGGTTGAGCTTCATAGCGCCCTCCCCGGGCACGCTGACACGGCGCTGGTCAGAAAACCGTCCGTGATGTTCGCGAGAATGCCAACGGTCTTTTCCTCCTCGCGTGCCAGGATCTCCTGGTCGCGGGTGGGGCCTATTTTTCGCGACCGCCGCGTCAAGCGGCTGCCCAGTCTTGTGTTCGCAGGTGCGGCACCCGTGCAAACTCGCCGGCATTGTGCGTCACCAACGTCAAGTCGTGCGCAAGAGCGATCGCAGCGATGAGCAGGTCGCGATCTCCGATCGGCTTGCGTCGCCAGCCCGAGTTCGTGCCGCTTCATGCCCGGGCACGGTTCATGCCCGCGCTTCCTGCCGAGGCGGGTTCACCGGCAGGCGGATCGTGAACGTGCTTCCCTTGCCGATTGCGCTCTTCACGGAAATGGTCCCGCCGTGCGTCGTAACAATGCCGTAGGCGATCGACAACCCCAGACCCGTGCCCTCACCGCTCGCCTTCGAGGTGAAGAACGGATCGAAAATACGATCGATCTGCTCCGGGGGGATGCCGCGGCCCGTGTCGGAGATCGCCAGTTCGATGCAATTCGCTGACACCACGTACCGCGTCACGACGGTGATCGTGCCGCGCTCGTCCATGGCCTGCACGGCGTTCATGAGAATGTTCATGAACACCTGCTGGAGCTGCGACTGATCGGCCATGACCGCGGGAAGGTTGGGATCCCACTTGCGGATGACGTTCACGTTGAAGAACTGCGCCTGCTTGGCGATCAGAGAGAGCGTCTCTTCGAGAATTTTGTTGACGTCGACCAGTTCTTTTTCTGTCTTGGACTGCCGCGAGAACTCGAGCAGGCCCCTCACGATGTCGCGGCAGCGCGCGCTCTGCCGCACCACCTCCTCGAGGTTCCCACGGTTGGGATCATCCTGCTGCATATCCTCCAACGTCAGGGCGGTGAGCGTGAGGATCGCCCCCAACGGATTATTCACCTCGTGTGCGACGCCCGCCGCCAGCATGCCGAGCGACGCCAGCCTTTCCGACTGCGCTACCCGAACTTGCATCGCTCCCAGCTCCTCGGTTCGTTGCTTGACCTTTTCTTCCAGCGTCCGGCCCCATTCCTCGAGGTCGCTCTTCCCCTGCCGCAAGCTCTTGAGCATGGCGTTGAAGGAATCGGCCAGCAGAGCGATTTCGTCCGGCGAATTCAACCGCACCTCCTGATCGAAGTTGCCGGCACTGATGTTCTGCGTCGCCGCCACCATCTCGCCGAGCGGACGCGTGATGTTGCCGATCATGACATACGTGATGCCGATGATCAGGACGAAGCCCACGCCCGCCAGGCAAAAGAACGAGAAGATCACCTTGTTCCTGGGACCCGTGTAGGTGTTCTCCGGCAACCCGACCGCGAGCATGCCGATCACGCTGCCGTCGTAGCTGCGGATGGGAGCATACTCGCTCATGTACCATTCGTTGGCGACCAAAGCCGGGCCGTACCACGTTGTGCCGCGTGTGAGCACCGCATCGCACACTTCCTTTGGCGCCAGCGTGCCGAGCGCCCGCTCACCGGCGGCCGTGCGTACGTTGGTCGCGATGCGCACGTCATTCTGGAAGATGGTGGCGCGGCCGACGGTGCTGCCTTCGAAGCGGTCCACCTTGAGGAGGTTGCCGACGCGGTCCACAATGCTGAAATCCCGGCTGAGAAGAACGCCGCCATACAAGGCGCCGATGACGCCGCCCTTCGCATCGCGCACCGGCGCCGCGGCGAGCAGGGCCATGCCGAGCGTCTTCTCGGCAGCGCCGATGCGAAAACGCGCGCGCGGCAGCAGCGCCGGATCTTCGTTGTCCAGCACCACGGCTGAAAGAGCCTCGGTTCCGGCCGCCGGCTTTCCGGAGAGTGCGGCCCGGACGATGCTGATGGAGGACACGTCATCCAGCGTTCGGTCAGGTCGCGACACACGCGTGAGCACCCGCCCGGCGCCGTCTGTCAGATTGAGAAAATCGAAGCCCGCTTCTTTACGAATCGCGTCCAGATAACTGAAGAGGGACACGTTTTCGTGATCGGCGAGGTAATGCTGGGGGGCCAACCCCGATGCCGCAAACTCGACCGGAAGTCTGAGCGCCTCGAGCCGCTGCTCATAGACCGTGCTGGTTGCGGCGAAGTCGCGGTCCACGGCCCGCCGCGCCTGCGTCATGATCGTCGAGCTGACGATCCAGGAGCCGAGAAAAGACGTGGCCAGGCCGGCGGCGCCGAGAATGATCAGGTAGCTCCATATCAGCTCCGCCTTGATCGAAGGACGGCGGGATGCCCGGCTAAACAGCATTGCGAGTTTGCACCAGGTGAACCGCGCAAGACAGGCACGGATCGCAAGCCCGGGCCAGCGCTTCCAGGAGGCACGACAAGGACACCAGGAAATCTGCTTCGTCATCGACGATCAGAAGTCGCTTCTCGACCCCAGTCATCCCTGTCCTTCCTCCGCTGGCTCATGCCAGGCCGGCAAACGTACGCGGAACGTGGATCCCGACGTTCACCTCACTCTCCACGCCGACGCTGCCACCCATTTCCGACACGATCTTCTTCACGATATGTAAGCCCAAGCCCGTTCCGCTGGTGTGCTTGCCGTTTTCACTCTTGACACGGAAGAACTCGCTGAACAGAAACGGGCGGTACTGATCCGGGATGCCCACGCCCGTGTCGCTCACCGAAATGATCACCTCGCCGTCCGCCAGGCTGCCGCAGACGTCGACCTTGCCGCCGGGCTTGTTGTACTTGATGGCATTCGTAATCAAGTTGTCCATCGCCACGCTGAGACAATTCCGATCGCCCCACACCCATAGAGGTTGTTCCGGTAAGCGGGCTTCGAGAGAAACCTGCTCCGCTGCGGCCATTTCCTCGTAACTCTTCAGAATTTCCGAGATCACCTGTCTCAGATCCACGCTCGTTCGTTGGCCGGAGAGCGTGTTCCCCTCGATCTTTGCCACCGTGAGCCAGTCCCGGATCAGTGCTTTGCATTTCTTCGGTGCGCTTCAGGCAACGGTCGACCCACTCCTGCCTCTTCGCGGCGGCGTCCTCAGAGTTGTCGAGGTACTTCAGCACGTCGAGATACTGGTGAATGGCGGCGAGGGGGCTCTGGAGTTGATGCGACACGAAGGTCACAAACCGCCGTTTCAGCAGAGCGCGCTCCACCTCACTGCGCTGTGACTCGAGCGCCAGTTGCCGGCGCTCGAGCGCGCGGTTTACGATCAGGCGAAACTCATCGGGCGAAAACGGCTTCGGCAGAAAATCGTACGCGCCGGCCTTCATCGCTTCGACCGCGGTGTCGATGGTCGCGTAGCCGGTTATCACGACGACGATGGCTTGCGGGTCGATCTCGCGCACGCGGGAAATGACTTCCATGCCGCTGATTCCGGGCATCTTGAGATCCACCACGACGAGATCGGGCTTCAGCGCCCCGACCGCGCTCAACCCCCGGGCACCATCCTCGAACGCTTCGAAGTGCAGCCCCATTTTGGACAGGATCTTGCCGCACGACAGCCGCATGGCGTAATCGTCGTCGATGACAACGATCGTTGCCCCGTTCGCCGCACCCATGGCAGGTTGGTATACCTGCGATCAGCATGCCAAGTGGCGCCGGGCCGCAGGTGCTAAATTTGGGTTGTACCACCGGGAGCGCGTCTCAGTTCTGACAAGCGAACTCTCCCACTACCAACACGCCCTCATCGACCACGTCGCATTCGCAGCGCCCCGGCGTGTTCGTCTGTCTCACAGGTGTCTTGTTACCGTCGGACCTTACGGTACAGGCGCACGATAAACCGGGCCTCACGAGGTCTGCGGCATTGGGTGGATCGCTATTGGGGCTAGGCGCGGGCGCGCGACGCCAGCGGCAGTGCTTTTTCCAACAACTCGAAAAACCTGGCGATATTCAGCGGTTTCGTCAGGTATCGATCGGGCCGGATCATTTCGGTTTCGGCCGACATGGGAAACCGTTCGTCCGGGCTCTCCTCGATCGAGGAGACCATGAACAGTGGTATATCCCGGTACGCCGCATATTCATCCTGGTTCTTCAGCGAGTACGCCACCCCGTAGCCCTCTACTGAGGTTTCCATCATGACGTCGAGTAGAATGACGTCCGGCTTGCATTCTTTGACTTTCCGCAAGCCGTCGTGCCCGGAAAGGGCTTCGAACACCTCATACCCGCGACCTTCGAGAAGAGATTTCACCGACGCCCGGAAATCTTTGTCGTCGTCGATGACGAGAACCCTTGCGGACACTTGGTACCTCCTGCGGTGCGGTCCCGGGACATCCCAACCCGGCCTACACGCATGGTTATCTATATCATGACAGTTCCAAATAAAAGGCCTCAATAACCCAAAGGAGCGCTCTGCGCACGCGGTGCGCCGTCGGACCTCTGCAAGCCTTCAAAAACCTGGGCTTTGCTGCGGAAGGCAGACGGTACCGGCGCTTAGGCCTCCGGGAGAGAGGGACACGGGGAAGCAATGATTTTGCCATGAGATAGGGCCCGATTGGATGGACAAAGGGTGGGGAGAACATGAAATGTCGGACTCGTATTACGGTAGTCGCATGGGCTTGAACTGGAAGTTGCGGAACAGGGCGGCCTGGTCGCCGAAATGCGGGCCGACCTTGCCGAGGTTGGGCGGGTGGTGGCGGATCGTCGCGTTTTCTCCGGGCGCCAAGACGTTGACTCCCACGGGCGGCTGACTCGCCGACACAGCTTGCATGTACGTGCTGCGGTTCTGGGTTGGCGCGGTGCCGAAGTGCGTCGGCAACGTGCCCTGCACGAACATGGGATCCGTCAAGGTGCCGAGGCAATCGAAATCCCAGTCGTTCGGCGGCTGCCACCCCCACAGGCTGATGTTAGTCGTACCGAATCCCGGCGTGTCGATGCTCTGCCCGGAACAGCTGCTGTAGGAGAGCTGCGAGAGCGGCGCGGTACCCTGCAACAGCGCGATCGCGTCGTTGAGGCTCTCGATGATGATTTCGTCGCGGTGCCCGCCGAAGTAATCGCCCGCATACTGCTGCGGCACGCCGGATTGCGACCCCTCCAACAGGTGGAGCGCCATGTTGTACGTCGTTTCACCCAAATAGTCGGTCCCATCGATGCTCGTGTCGGAGAAGTCGGTCGTGCCGACAAAGGGCTCACTTGAAGTGACGCCGCCACCGAAGAGGTTTGTCTTGAACGCGTACCACCACTGGAAGAGGATGGACATTCCCGGTTGCCCCAACGATGGGTTGTATGCGGGATTGTAATGGCCCGTCCCGTCCGGCGGGTAGATCTGCGAGGTATCACTGAGGTAATTGTTCCATTGATTCAGCACGAACAACGCCTCCGCCAGCAACGGGTGTGATAGTGGGTCGGTAAGCGGCGACGCCTCCATGAGGAGGTTCAGATAAGCGTTGTTGATGAATGGCACGAAGTACGGCGCGCTGGGGCGTACGGTGTCTTCACTGCCGTCGATGGTTCCGACGTCCTTGGAGACGGCGATGATATCGTCGAGGCTGACGTTGTGGTTGTGTGCCAGCAGGAAGGCGATGCGGTCGGAGCGGTAGATCTGGCCCCAGTGCTCATCGTGTGAGTTGCCTTCGAGCACACACGGTTGGTCGGCCGGCTTGGTGTTCCAGTTCACCAGGAACCCTTGATCGGGGTTGACGGAGAACATCAGCCGGCTGAACGGCGTGTACATGGTCCCGTCCGTGTTCGGCAGCCACTCGGCGCCGCCGGTGCCGTCTGACGGGAGCCGATCATCAAACCCCGGCGGGTAGTTCACCTTGCTGCCGGTGGTCCAGTACGGCGATGTTGCCGAGGTAGTCCGCGTACAGGAAGTTGTGCAGCGAGACGATCTTGGCCACGGCGTTGTCGAAGTCCTGGAAGTTCTTCGCCGTGCTGAAGCCCGCGAATCCCGCCAAGGTGGCGGTTTCGTTCTTCCAATACGCCGTCTTCATGGAGAAGGCGACGGGATGCGTCGGATCCGAGAAGTCGAACGTCGTCACAGGCCCGTGGAAATGCTGCGGGTCGCAGTCGTTGACACGGAAGATGTTGTACGCCACCGGCGCGCCGCTCGGACGGCCGTACTGTGGCGCCTTCGAGCTGTCCTCGCCGGGGTAGTGGATGATCTCGACCCGTCGATCCATCGGCTGGTAGGTACCGTTGAACAAGAAGTAGTACTGGCTATCTGCCGTCTGCGGGTTGGTCGGCGCGCGGCTCGGATCGAGGGACTCGACGTACACCGTCGAGTTGTCCATCTCGCCGGAGGTCGTGGTCCACGCGAACTGATCGGTCACGCCGATGAGCGTCGCGGGCGCACCGGGAATCTTCATGCCCCCCACCGCCAGGTCGGGTGTCCGGCCGTAGGCTTCGTTGTCGACGTTCGGGACAGCGAACCCTTCCTGCGGGCCGCCCCACAGCAGCGCTTGCCCGTTGGCCGATCGGCTGGGCGTCACCAGCCACGAGTTGCTGCCGTGCAGTGTGGGCACGCCGTATTCCTTCGCACGGCGACGGATTTCGTCTTGGAGGCGGTCGAGGTCGGCCACGGCGTGCAGGACGGCCGCCGGCGGAACCTGATCGAGGAACGCCGATCGTTCGGCCAGCGCGGCTGTGTGCCCTTGGCCTTGCACGCCGAAGTCGCAAGGCGGCGGCGCGGGGATCGTCAACGTTCCAGTCTCCGTGATAACCGGGCCGATCGCCCCCGTTTGCGGAACACTCGTTGGCGCGTTCGGATCCCTTATCCAGCGCACGTCGTTGAAGATCTGCATCGCCCGCTCCGGCGGCTGTGTCTCGCCCTGGCGGGTGAGCCAGGCAGTGAGGTAATTCAGCAGCGCCAGCTGCCGCAGCTGTCGTCCGCCACCACCACCGAACTCCGCCACCAGCATCTCCGCGACGCCAACCGAGTCGGTGACGGTCCACGGCCCCGGCTTGAAGACCGTCTCCTTGCCGACCGGAATGATTTGGTACGGCATCGAGCCGGCGGGCAGGCCCTTCGGGGTCATGAGGGTCACCAGCGCGCCGATGTCGAAGAACTCGTGCGGCACCCGGAGCATGCGGGCGCGATAGATCCGGTTGATGTACGAGTTGATGCCGTCGGTATACGCCGTGAGCGCGACCTGCAGCTGACACGGGAGCGTGCTGAAAAAGTATTGCAGCTCCTCCTCCGTGTACAGCATCGTGCGTGTATCGGCGTCGGCCTGGATTTCGTCGCGGCCGAAGACCTCAGCCAGCGTCCCTTTGGAGTTGCGGCGGAAGAACTCCAGCTGTACGAGCCGATCACGCGCGTCCTCGACGCCGATCTGGAAATTCAAGCCATAATACGTCTGTGCCGTGATGTGGGCGACACCGTAGTCGTCGCGGCGCACCTGCGGGCGATCGGCGGTCGGGGACAGGTCGCAGGTGACGGGCGTTGCCCCGATGTTCGCGGTACAAATCGCCCCGGCTGCCGGCACACCGGCGAATGACCCGAGTGCGATCAGCAATGTGAAGGCTGCGCCCCGCGTCCGTGCGGCGGGTCCGCTCCCGTTGGTCGCTGCAAACGTCACAGAGGGCTGCCCGTCATACACCGGGCGCCCGTTTTGATCACAAGCTCTGAACTCTCTGACAAGATCCATGGCATTTCCCCTCCGCCCGTAGGGACTGTCGATAAACCGAGATGAGTGAAGCCCGTGTTTGACTCGATGTCATTCTGTTTGCCTGAGCGAGACGATGCGGATCGAAAGGACGCAGAGTTCGGCTGCGGCCCCACTACCCTCTCCGTACTGGCCAGAGACGACAAAGACGATAAGCACCGCAGCCTCCCGCAGTGCTTTCTTCAGATTGAAGGCAATGCAGTACAGGCCAAACTCGGCTCGCACGGCGCTGAGCCCACGACGGTGGAAACGTCGCAGTCCGAACCGCTCGCGCAGCTCTGCGTGGACCGTCTCCGCAATGGGCATGCGCTGCTTGTAGACCTCACGCGCCCGGGGCTGCATCAACACCAGGGCCATCGCTTCCTTGTACTCGTCGCCAGCGTAGCGCTTGATGCTGCGCCCATGCTTGCCGGTGGTGCACTGTGCGCGCATGGGGCAACGGGCGCAGGCTGCGGTACGATAGCGCCGATAGCGACAGCCCCGCCCGTCCTTGCCCTGGTCGGTATAGCTCAGCACCTCACCGGCTGGGCACACGTAGGCATCGCGTTGATCGTCGTAGCGAAACTGGTGCTTGGCAAAGAGTCCCTTCGCCCCTTTCTTCTCCCAGTCGTCGTCGCCCATCGCTTTGCCCGAGGGGCACAACACATCGATCCCCTGCTCGGCCAAGTCCCCCAACAGCGGCCCGTGGTGGTATCCTGCATCCATGAGCAACGTGGGCGGCAGCTGCCCGAAGACTTCTTGGTGCTGCTCCAGCAACGGCGCGACGGCCGCCGGCTCACTCGACGGATCCACATACTGGCCGATGATCACCCCCGCTTCGTGCATCAGCGTGCTGGCTTTGTAGGCTGGCCGCTTCACCTTGTCCTTGCGCGGTTGCACCACGGCGTCGGGATCACTGCAGGCCACCACCACGGTGTCGGTCGGCTTGCCCTGCTGCACACGTGTGGCGCAACGCTGCTCGGCGACGCGGGCCACCTCCGTCGCGGCCTCGGCGCTCTGTTGCGCGGCCGGATTGTCGGGAGCCGCCTCCGCGGCCTGGCGGGCCTCGGCCGCCACCAGCGCTGCGGCCTCGGCCTGCACCAGTTTCCACCGACTGGCCGCCGATTCCACTACCGTCCCGTCGATGCTCGCCATCCCGGGGCGCAGCCGCAGCCGCTGCACCACCCACGCCGCCAGGGCGGTGACAAACTCCTGGCCCAACACCTCTTCGTGCAGCTGCACAAATTTCCCGATGGTGCTGTGATCGAGGCGTCGCCCGCCACAGACCCACCACGCGCCAATGTTGGCCACGCTCAACTGTTCCAACTCCCGCAGGGCCAGCTGCTTCACGAACAACCCGTACACGATCAGCCCCAACACCGTGCGCGGATGCAACGCCCGGCGCCCACGGGTCGAGTATTTCGCCGTCAACAGCGAGTAGTCCAGGCTCGCCAGGAGCTTACGCAGCTCTCCCACCCACCGCATCCCATTGTCCTGCAACACCTGATCGAGGCGCCGGTCGCCGATCAGGATATGGTACGGGTCATCGTCCAGGAACCGATCATCACTGATCGGCTGGCGCTCGGCCGCCGGTGGTGCCGGCGCCTGACAAAACTCAAACCCACGCTGTCCGGTGTTGGCCACTCGTTTCGTGGGCCGTTTGATCCGCCGCATCATGCCCCTCCACCCAACACGACCCTTATACCTGATCGGCACGCAGGAGGTCACCATGCTCATCGAGAAAATCGACAGTCCCCGTAGGGCCAGTGCTTTTGCGCTCCCCGCGTTTCATGCTATTCGTCGCCGCGACGGTGTATGTATTCTAGAGGGCATCCGAGCCATTGGTCAACGCCCGAACGGTCAACGACCGAAGGCCGGTAAGATGCGCGGCGGTTGCGCCGCAGGTGGAGGTGGAATGCCGAAGCTGAGAGTCATCGAAGGAAAGGGACGTAAGCGCGTGTTGGTCTACGGCATGCGGCTGTTCGAGCCCGGAACCGTGGCGAAGGTGGGACGCGGCGAGGTGCTCATGGCTGATGGGCGTACGAACCGGATCACCCTCCACATCATGGAAGGATCGATCATCCAAATCAAGAAACAGCTGGCCACCAGTATCGACGCCTTCTTCGATTTGCAGGGCGAGACGAGATGAAGATTTGACGATTGAGGGATTGGCGATTGAATGATTGATTTCAATCTCCCAATCCTCCAATCTTCCAATCATCCAATCCGTTGTGGATTTGACAGGACATAGCGATGCACCAGACAATCCAGTTCCCGCCCGATTTCGTCTTCGGTAGCGCGGCCGCGGCGCATCAGGTCGAGGGCAACAACGTGCACAACGATTGGTGGGCGCATGAACACGCCCCGAACACGAATGCCGAGGAGGTCTCCGGCAACGCCTGCGATCACTACCACCGCTTTGCGGAGGATTTCCGGTTGCTCAAGTCACTCGGGCAGCCGGCGCACCGGCTATCCATCGAATGGAGTCGCATCGAGCCGGCGGAGGGGCAAATTCAAAAGGCCGAGATCGAGCATTACCGCCAAGTGCTCGCGACCTTGCGCGAGTTGGAGATCGAGCCGTGGGTGACGCTCCATCACTTCACGTCGCCGGTCTGGTTCATCCAGAAAGGGGGCTTTGCGCGGGCGGAAAACGTCCCGATATTCCGGCGCTTCGTCGAGCGCGTCGCACGTGAGTACGGGGACCTCGTGCAGCACTGGTGCACGATCAACGAGCCGACGGTCGTGGCGGAGCTTGGGTACCGCTTTGGATATTTCCCGCCCCGCCGGTGCGAGCCGGAGATCTCCGCCGACGTGCTGACCAACTTCTTTCGCGCCCACACCGCCGCCGCGGAGGCCGTGCGGGAACATGCGCGGCGTACGCCGAGCGCCGGCATTACGCTCGCCGTGCAACAGGACGAGCCGTACCGGCCCGACTCCACCGCCGATCGGGCGCTGGCGGCGCAGCGCGACGCCGAGACCAACGGTGTCTCCTTCGCGGCGTTGCGCACCGGCGTCTTCAGCTATCCGGGCCGGGCGCCCGTCGAGATTGCGGGCCTCAAGGCGTCATCTGATTTTGTCGGCATCCAGTACTACTCGCGCGTGCGCTACGATGCCGAAAGCGGCGGGCCTTCCCTGCCCGATTTCGACCGGCAACTGACTCAAATGGCTTGGGAGGTGTACCCGGAGGGGTTCCCGCCGCTGCTCGAGCGCGCGGCGGCAACCGGGTTGCCGGTGTACGTCACGGAGAACGGAATCTGCTGCGACGACGACCGGCTACGCGTCCGGTATATCGCCGATCACCTCGCGGCCGTGGACCAAGCGCGGCGGGCGGGCGCAGACATCCGCGGTTACTTCTACTGGTCGTCGATGGACAACTTCGAATGGAACTTCGGCTACAAACCGAAGTTCGGCTTGATCGCGGTCGATCGGGAGACGCTGGCGCGCACCCCGCGGCCCAGCGCCCATTTCTTCGCTGATGTGATTCGTGACGGGAAGATCACTCCGGAGCTGGTGGCGGCGTACACGCGGTGAGCATGGCGGCCCGACACGGCCGCGGTATGGGGCGCCCTGGGGATTTCGATGTTCGGCGAAGCAGCTGAGCCCCCCTTTGGGAACGGAAGGCGAAGTGCGGATGGGCCCATGAAGGCTTCATGGGGTCAGCCGAAGGGTTGGGCGGGGGGCATGAATGTTTCATGGAGTCACCGGAAGGGTTTGGCTGACGCTCAGAGGGGCTTGTGGGCGTCTGCGGAGAATGCGGGGAAGTCCCATAAGCGTTAACCTATGGGAACGATAGCAGCGTAGGGTACGCCGAAGGCGTTCTGCACCATAGCCCAGGCCTGCCGCACCCGCGGCTGCCCTGGGCGCGCTCGACGCAGATGGGCCGAGTGCGCTACCCTCTGCCGCGATGCCCCAATCGCTCTCGAATGTGTTGGTGCACCTCGTGTTCTCGACAAAGGACCGTCACCCGTTCCTGGCTGACTCCACTCTCCGCCTGGCGCTGCATCGCTACCTGGCCGCGGTCTCAGCTGAGCTGCGCTGCCCGGTCATCCAGCTCGGTGGGATCGAGGACCACGTCCACGTTCTCGCGCGCCAGGCGCGCACTATCACGCTCGCGGGTTGGATCCGGGAACTCAAGCGTACCTCATCACTGTGGCTGAAGGAGCGCCCCGACGGCCCCGAGGGGTCCCAATGGCAGGCGGGATACGGAGCCTTTTCCGTCCGTCAATCCCAGGGCGCGGCGGTGCAGCAATACATTGCTCGGCAAGAGATTCACCATCGTCGCGTCAGCTTTCAGGACGAGTTGCGGACCTTGCTGGATCGGCACGGGATCGCTTACGATGAGCGATATCTTTGGGACTGACGACGGGCCGCACCACGGCCGGTTGCCGTGCCACCCGCCCAGGGGAACCGCTGCGCGGCACGTGCACCACTACCTATCACGCGGCGCGCTTGCTAAGCGCGCATGTACTGCGGTAAAAAGCCCTATGCGGAGTCACCGCCAGTGAGCAACGCTTCAGTTCAACGGGGCTCGCGTGCCGAAGCGAGAGCGAAGGCAGGCCTTTCCGCTCTCCGGCCGCGAGCGCGGACATTCAGCGCACGCCTCCTGGTGCCGGAGAGCGGAAAAACCCTTTAGCGTTACGCATCCACCCGAGAACACGTGCCAATGGATCAGGGGAAGAGAGCTGAGAGCGACGTGGCTCGCCTTTGCGGCAGCACATTCTTGAAGGACTGCGTCTTGGAGTCGCCTCGATTTCGGACGCCGGGGGGACATGGGCGTGAGCTTGCCGATGCCCTGATTCCATTTGGCGATACTCTCATCGCGATCCAGGTAAAGACGCGGACGGTTCAGAGCGGCAAGCTGTCCGATGCTGAGTTGTCCCGAATCCTCAGGCGAGCGGAGAAAGGCGCAGATCAGGTTAAGACACTCGCCCGCGCAATTGACTCCGGAGTGCTCGAGTCGGGAGCAACGCTGCGAGGTGTTACGGTTCCTCTCGGTGGCCGGAAGTACTCAAGGATCGTTGGCATTGTCATCGTGGATGTCTTCGATGACAACGGAACATCCGTTGTCGACGAGCTGGAGTTCCACTGCGCGCTTGCACGAGTCCGCGACATACCTGTCCATATCTTCAGCGCCTGCGACTTTAGGGTAATCGCGAAAGAACAAGACACGGTGCCTGACCTGCTGAACTATCTGGACACTCGTGACCAGCTGCTTGCCAGGGAGAGGCGAATGCCGTTGCTGGCCGAGCTTGACTTGTTCGCTGTGTTCAAGACCCGCTACCCCGTCATCGAAGAGTGTCTCCGCGGAGGCATGAGGATGCTCCTAGTGGAGCCAGGTCTATGGGGGTCGGTTAGAGACAAATTCGCGCAAGCCTGGGCGGACCGCGACGCGCGCATCACGCCCAGCTATCTCGTGGATAAGACAATCGAGCAACTGCATTTGTGCATCGGGTACGATCCCGCCGCAGAGTATCCGGACAACGTGGAGCCGGGTCACACTCTGCCATCCGGCGGGTGCACGGCAGCCGAGTACTGGGAAATCCTGCAGGAGCTTACGCGCCTCACGAGGATCGAGCGGGCTCAGCTTGGCGCCAAGATGCTTGAGAAAGCCACGGCCGCAGATACCAAGGACTACGCGTTCGCACTTATCTACCGACCGCCAGATGTTGGGCCGATCGTGTATCTGTGCTCGAATGAGTCGCGTCATTCCCGGGCCAGCCGGCTCCGAACATTGGTCAAGGCCGCTTGTGCTTTCTTGCAAACGCCAAAGGCCGTTGGAATCGCCACGCAATCGCGATCTTCCCAGTGGCGGTCTCACGACTTTTGCCTGCTTGACAATGTCTCGTTCCAAGATCCTGATCGAGCCAAGAAGTCGGCCGAGCAAATCTTCGGCAATAAGCGCGGGACAAGCCTCGATGAGTGGGGTAACGACTATGCCAGCGAGATGGAAGGCTAACCCGGCCTTGCACCTGACGGCCCGGTACGCGGTCCGCAGGTGAACGCCAGAAGCGTTGGGCGCTTGGGTGTGCTAGGCTCAGGTAGCGGGTGAGCAAAGACCGTGAAAGCCAAGGTGTACGTAGAGACAACCGTGGTGAGCTACCTGACCGCACGCAAGACGCGTGACCTCATCGCTGTTGCGCATCAGAGTTTGACCCGCCGCTGGTGGAAGCGGCGCAAGCGGTTCGATCTGTATTGCTCCCAGAGCGTGGTTCGCGAGGCCGGTGCGGGAGATGCCACAGCCGCACAACAGCGACTTGCGGCGCTCAAAGGAGTCCCCTTGCTCGATATCAACGACTCGCTCAAAGAGCTCGCGGCAGCGATCGCGCAGGCGGCAGCCTTGCCGAACAGAGCGAACGAGGACGCCCTCCACATCGCTCTGTCGACGGTTCACGGCATGGATTACCTGCTCACGTGGAACTGCAAGCACATCGCAAACGCGGCGATTCGCAACGTCGTGGCCGCAGTTGCCTACGACCACGGCTACGGTGTACCGGTCATCTGCACGCCCGAGGAACTGATGGGAGAATGAGACCATGTGGAAGGACCCGATTGTAGAAGAAGTGCGGCGTGTGCGGGAACGCCACGCAGCGAAGTACGGATTCGACCTCGATGCGATCTGCAAGGCGCTGAGGGAGGAACAGCAGCAGGGCGGACGCAAGGTTGTGTCACTGCCGCCGAAGAAGCCACAGCCCTGGGCGAAGGTCGGGTGAGGGATACAAGGCCGGCGTGTCGGTTGCAGTAAAGTTGGCAGCGTAATCGACTGGCCGATCAAGCCGCTTCAGGCGCCGGCCGGGAGCGTGCCGCATCTGAGTGCCTCCTCACGACATAATCCAACAGCTCACTGTTCTTTCGCCGCGCCGCGACATAACATGCGGCCCGACAAGGAGGAGACCCGCATGCCGTTTGCAGGAGTCGATTACTACCGCCTCGATGAGCTGCTCACCGACGAAGAGAAAATGGCTCGCCAAACCAGCCGCGACTTCGTCGAACGCGAGGCGATGCCGAACATCGAGGAGCACAACGCGCGCGAAACCTTCCCGCGCCACCTCATCGCCCGCATGGCGGACTTGGGCATGTTCGGCGCAAACCTCAAAGGCTACGGGTGCGCCGGCCTGAACAACATCTGCTACGGCCTCATCTGCCAAGAGTTGGAACGCGGCGATAGCGGGCTGCGCTCGATGGTCTCGGTGCAGGGGTCGCTGTGCATGTACCCGATCTACACCTTCGGGTCCGAAGCCCAACGGGAGCGGTGGCTGCCGGGAATGGCCGCCGGCAAGCTGATCGGGTGCTTCGGGCTCACCGAGCCGGATCACGGCTCCGATCCCGGCGGCATGGAGACGCGGGCGCAAGCTGATGGCGATCACTTCGTCATCTCCGGCGTCAAGCGCTGGATCACCAACGGCAGCATCGCGGACCTCGCGATTGTCTGGGCAAAGACACCCGACGGTATCCGCGGATTCTTGGTCGAGAAGGGCACGCCGGGATTCAGCACGTCCGACATCAAAGGAAAGTTTTCGCTGCGCGCGTCGATCACGTCGGAGTTGGTCCTTGACGAGGTGCGCGTACCGCGCGAAAGCATGCTGCCAAATGTGGTGGGATTGAAGGGGCCGTTTTCGTGCCTCAACCAAGCCCGGTACGGGATCGCCTGGGGTGTGCTCGGCGCGGCGATGGCTTGCTACGAGACCGCGCTGGACTATACCAAGCTGCGCCGGCAATTCGATCGGCCGCTGGCAGGGTTTCAACTCGTGCAACAGAAACTCGTACACATGGTGACCGAAATTACCAAGGGCCAACTCCTCGTCTACCGCCTCGGCCAACTGAAAGACCAGCAGAAGGTCAAGCCCGAGCAGATTTCCATGGCGAAGCGCAACAACGTTGGGCAGGCGCTGGAGATCGCGCGGCTGGCGCGCGACATGCTGGGTGCGAACGGGATTGTCAACGAGTACCCGATCATTCGCCACATGCTGAATCTCGAATCGGTGAACACCTACGAAGGCACCTACGACATGCACACGCTGATCATCGGCCGGAGCGTCACCGGCGAGGATGCGTTCCGATGATGCGGCGTATAGCGCCATATGCCATACGCCGATTTCACCATATGCCATTAGCCATATGCCATAAGCGCATGCACCGATGCCTTCCTTCTCCGTCAAATCGCAGCGCTTGCTGAAGCAGCTCGGCGTCCCGGCAGCATTCGAACGCGGCGAACGGCTGGTGTTGATCGGCCCGACGTACGTGCTGCGGAAGAACGCGGAGGTCCGTGTCCGACTCGTGTTTCTCCGTGACGCGGACCAGCAGCTCTGCGTCGGTTACGCCAGCGACGAGACCGGCAGCTGGCAGCCGGTTGACGTCGAACCGTTTTCGATCCGCGCCCTGGGCTACTACCAGCGCCGTCTCAAGCGCGTCGGCGAGCGCCTCGAAGACGTGTGACGAGGAAAGCGGTTTCGTACTTGCCCGGGTCTTCCGCACGCGGCCAGGGAGTTTCAGACCTCCTGATCTCGGGGATTGTTCGATGAGACAAGCGATGCCGGTGTTGGCTTGTTCATCCCGAAGGGATGCTAGCCGTTAGCCGGTGGTTGAGGCCGCAGGCCGATACCACCGGACTTTTCGACGCAGGAAGCCGCACCCCGGCAGGGGTGCCAGGAACCGGCCGCTGGCGGGGAGCTGGCACCCCTGCTGGGGTGCGTATTCAAGGGGGCGCATGAGCCGGTGGTGTCGCTGCGCGTCACCACCGGCTACTGGCTTGGAACCCTGCCGGGTTCCCGGTGGGGTCATCGCAGAATCCTCCCCCCAAAGCTGCCAGCTTTTTACGCTCTCTTCGCTCTCCGAAATCAGGACGTCTGAGTTGAGGTGCGCATTGACAATTGGAAGGCTTGGGCGGTAGGTGGCGCTCAGGCTGAGGCGGGCGTGATGCAGCCGGGGGTGACAGCATGATAGGCAATGACGCGGGCGGGCGGCGGCGACGCGTGGTTGTCGTGGCCACGCTGGACACGCGCGGCGATGAAGTCGCATTTCTCCGGGAGATCATCGAGGCCAGAGGGCACGACGTCCTCACCATCGATGTGGGCGTCATGGGCAAACCGTTCGTCCGCGGCGACTATTCGAGAGAGGCGGTCGCAGAGGCCGGAGGCGCGACGCTCCAGCAACTCATCGATGCCGCCAACGCCGGCGCGGACCGCAAGCAGGCCACCGATGTCATGACGGCCGGCGCCCGCGAGATCGTGCAGGAGCTTGCAACCGCGGGACGACTCGACGGCATCATGAGCCTCGGCGGCTCAACCGCTGCCGCTATCGGTGCGAGCGTGATGAAAGGACTGCCGCTCGGTTTGCCGAAACTGCTAGTGACGACGTATCTGTCGCTCGCCCCGGTCGGCAACGAGGACATCACCGTCATGCAGTCGCCCGTCGACCTCGTCGGGCTCAACCGCATCGTCGGCAAGACCTTGGCGAACGCCGCCGGCGCGCTCGTGGGTATGATCGAGCAGGAGGTGCCGGACCGCGCCCGGCGGCCGCTGGTCGGCATCACCGCGCTCGGCGTGACCACTCCCGCCGTGCAAAAAGTGATCTCTCGCTTGGATCGTGACGGCTACGATGCGATCGTGTTCCACGCGCAAACGGCCAAGCTCGATGAGCTGACGAAGGCAGGCGTCATCGACGCGATCATCGATCTGACGTCGTTCGAGACCGTCCCGAAGACGCTCTACCCGCTCGAGCTCCTCGCCATGTTGAGCGGCGCACCGCAGGGCAGCCGCGACCGGCTGGAGAGCGCCAACGCCCGCGGCATCCCGCAGATCATCGCCCCCGGCGGGCTCGACATGCACATCATTCCGGGCAGCGGCATCAATGCCGTTCCACCCGAATACCGCGACCGCGCCTGGAGCATGCACGGCCCGAACATCGTCCTCGTGCGCACGAGCAAGGAAGACCTCGAGCAGGTGGGCCGCGCCGTCGCCGAACGCGCCAACCGCGCCACGGGGCCGATCAAGATCCTGATCCCGCTGCGCGGCTACTCCGACGCCAGCCGCGAAGGAGCGGCGCTCCACGATCCCGATGCCGACCGCGTGTTCGTCGAAACGCTCAAGCGTCACCTGGATTCACGTCTCCAGGTCATCGAGATCGATTGCCACATCAACGACGATGCCTTTGCCGATGCGATCATGGACACGTTTTGCCAGATCACCGGGAAAACGGAAGCAGAATGAACAAACCGATCGACAGACAAGAGATCCTTCGCAGGCTCCGCCAGGAGATCGCGCGCGCGCCGCCCGATCCTCGGAGCCGGCTGCAGCGCCGGTCTCATCGCCAAGTGCGCCGAGATCGGCAAGGCGGACCTGATCATCGTCTACAGCACCGGCAAGACACGGATGATGGGGCTGCCCACCACCATCACCGGCGAGTCGAATTCGACCACGCTCGGCATGTTTGACGAACTGGCGAACGTGGTGCACGACACGCCGATCATCGCCGGCATCGAAGCGAATGACGTCCACCACCTGGACCTGAACAAGTCACTGAACCGATTCCTCGACAAAGGCTTCAACGGCGCGATCAACTTCCCGACCGTCGGCCTGTACGAAAACCTGATCGAAGGCGGCATGGGCCTGCGCATGTACAACGAAAGCTTGGCCGGAGGGTTTCGCGTCGCGCACTGGGGATGGTCGCGCGAGGTCGAGATGATCCACGTGCTCCATGATGCGGGCGTGTTCACCATGGCGTACGTCTTGAGCCCGGCCGACGCGACGGACATGGCGCAGGCAGGCGTCGATGCAGTGTGCGCGCACGTC
Source organism: uncultured delta proteobacterium (assembly GCA_963729835.1). GTDB lineage: Bacteria > Desulfobacterota > Binatia > HRBIN30 > HRBIN30 > CAVSQF01. The sequence continues at coordinate 84,923 of CAVSQF010000023.1, forward strand.
GGGCCCACCATGGGCGGCCTGGCGGGACAGCAGGTGCTCGCCGACCTCGACACGCTCCTGCAGCGGGCGCAAGACATCTTCGATGCCGCGCGCCTGGTCAACCCCGAGGTGATCCGGCTGATCCATGGCGGCCCGTTCTACAATCCGGAGAGCACCAAAGTGGTGTACGAGAAGACCGACGCGCAGGGGTTCGTCGCCGCCTCCGCCATCGAGCGGACACCGGTCGAAATCGCGGTCACGAGCGTGTGCCAGGAATACAAGAAACTGCCGATGCCCAGAGGTTGACACTATGGAAAGCGTGCTGTTCACGCCAATTCGCCTCGGGAGTCTGACGCTGCCGGGGCGGTTCGCCAAGTCGGCGACCCTGGAGACGCGCTGCACCGATGACGGCTTTGTCACCGATGCGCTCATCGAATACTACGAACAGATCGCCAGAGGCGGCACGCCGCTGCTGATCACCGGGAACGCCTATTTCAGCCTCTACTCGAAAGCGGCGCCGCAGCAGTTGGCGGTGGATCACGACGACAAGATCCCCGGCCTGCGGCGGCTGACGGAAGCCGTGCACCGCCACGGCGGCAAGATCTTCCTGCAGGTCTACCACGTCGGCCGCCAGGCAGTGCCCAGACTGGTCGGACGAAAGGACGCGGTGTCACCTTCGCGCGTCTTCGAGCCCACGCTCAGCGTGTGGCCTCGCCCAATCACCCGTGAAGAGATTCGGGAAGCGGTTGCGGGCTTCGGCGCCGCCGCCGGGCGCGCCTGCGAGGCGGGATTCGACGGCGTGCAGATCCACGCGGCGCACGGCTATCTCATCAGTGCCTTCTTGACGCCGCACACGAACCGCCGCACCGACGAGTACGGCGGCTCGTTCGACAATCGCGCGCGCTTCCTCGTCGAGGTCTACCGCGCGACGCGGGAGCGCGTGGGCGCGGACCTGCCGATCATCCTCAAGCTCAACGGCTCGGACGATCTCCCGCTGCGCAAGGGATTGCAGCCGGAAGATCTGGTTCAGGTGGCGCTGCGCATGGAACGCGAAGGCGTCGACGCGGTCGAGATCACGGCGGGCCATTACGAGTCCGGGCTCACCTTCGAGCGCGGGCAGTGGCGCGGGTTTTTCCGCAACGTGACCACGGTCGGTCTCGGCCGGAATTTCCCCTGGTACTATCGTGGCACCGTGCGGCTGCTGGCGCCGTTGTTGGACTGGGGTCTCAGCCGTGTCGCCGGCTACAGCGAAGGCTTCAATCTGCCCTACGCCAAGCTGTTCAAGCAGGCGCTCAAGATGCCGGTGATCTGCGTGGGCGGCTTCGTGCATCGGGAAGCGATGGAGCGCGCTCTCACTAGTGGTGAGTGTGACATGGTCGCGGTGGCGCGGGCGCTGATCGCCGACCCGTACCTGTACCGGCACATGCGCCAGGGCGTTCCGGGCCCGGTGTGTGACTTCTGCAACGAGTGCTACGGCCGCGCCGCCGCCATGCCGGTCGAATGTTACAGTCCGACCATCCGCGCCCAGAAGGACCGCATGCTGCAAACCGAGGGTTGACAGGCCGGCACTCGGCTTGCACCTAGGGACTGCGGCCAGCGTCTGTCACATGCCGCGCGATCTTTCCAGGTTCGACCATGCGGAGCGACGGTTCACGCTACTGTTTCTTCCCGTGGCGTTCGGCTTCGGGGCGCGCATGGCGATGGTGGTGTTTGACGGACCGCTGGCGCGTCTCTTCACCGACAACGGGTATCTGATCGGCGTATTGCTGGCGACGGGGCCGCTGATCGCGACCGTTGCGAATCCGGTGTTCGGCCGCTTGTCTGATCGCACGTGGACCCGATTCGGGCGCCGTCTGCCGTACGCCTTCGTGGGTGTCTCGCTCTCCTCGCTGGTGTTCTTTGCGATCCCCTCGGCTCCGGTTTTTGGGGTGCTGCTGGCGCTCTTTGCGTTGCGCGCGTTCTTCATGTCGATCGGCGGTGTGCCGTTGATGTCGCTGGTTCCGGACCTCGTTGGGGCAGCGCGCCGCGGGCGGGCGATGGCGCTCTTCATGCTGACCGGCGGACTGGGGGCCGTCCTCATCCAGTTTGCCGGCAAGCTCTTCTGGGAGCGCAACTTCGCGCTCGTTTTCTACACAACGGGGTTGATCTCGGTGCTGTTCGCCATACCGCCACTCTTCTTCATCCGCGAACCTCGTGCGCGTCCGAGCGACGTCATTGAGTTGCAGGGCGTGATCTCGCCGGCGGATATTCTGCGGGCCGTGGGATCCGGCAGCCCGATCGCCTTGTTCCTGATCTCGGCCGCCCTGCGGTATCTCGGCGCCGGCATGGTTGTGAGCTACGTCACGCTCTTTGCCGCGACGGATCTGGGCATCTCGGTCGGTGACGCGGCACTTGCGGTGGCGATTGGCGGGCTGATGCGGCTGATCCTGGCGCTGCCCGCCGGCCGGCTGGTCGATCGGTACAACCGCAAGCGGCTGCTGCTGGTGGCCACGATAGGCGGCGGACTCGTCCATCTGGCGACGGGCGTATTCGTTCTGCATTTGTGGCAGCTCTACGTGGCGGTTGCCGCGGGGGCGACCGCCGGCGTGCTCGAAATGACCGCTGGCGGGCCGCTGTTCATGGACTTGTTGCCCGCGCATCGGCGCGGCGAGTTGATCGGGGTCAACATGGTGCTGGCGAGCCTGCTGCAGAGCGGCGGCGCGTTGCTGGGCGGCGCCGTGTTTGCGTGGACGGCGGGCTACCGCGTTATATACCCAATTGCAGCCTTGTGTTTCGCGGTCTCGGCGCTGGTGCTCACACGCCTTGCCATGGAGAAGCCGGCAACGGATCGCGCCGCGCCGTCTGCTGTGCTGTCGGAAGAGAGCGTTTCATAGGCGCGGCCCGCTCCTGGCCGGCGCCGGGAGCGGCTTGATCAACGGAGATGCGGTCAGGAGGGTAGGAGGTGGCGCTTCGCCTCGCTGATTGACCTGCTCGCGCTCGCCTGAGTGCATTTCTTATCCTAGCGCTTATGGTGACCTGCCCCCCCCTATGCCCGTGTCGGGGTGGCGGACAGCGCGTGATCAGTTCAGCGGAGCGTGGTTCAGAGCGAGCGAGGTGGCTTCGTGTCAACTGGCTTGTTTCTACGGTTGTAAACTCCCACTGCACTCGTAACAAACCGCCTCGACGGAGTTTAGCAACGGAAACGGTTTGAGCGCCTCCGCATGATGATCGAGTAGCGGTTGCATGCGCTCCTGGTCAAAGGCAGGCTCCCAACACAGGAGTGCGCGCTGCCCGCAAGCCTGGTGAATCGTATTCTCTGAGAATGTGTGCTCGAAAGTGAGGTTATCCAGGATATGGTAGGCGGTTTGGTATACCCCGCCGTCTTCAAATGCTCGCTGAAGTCCATCACGTGAGGTAAACAGAAAGACACGCTTTTCGGGGAAACGTTGGCGTAGTTCGATGACTCCATCAAACACGTTGTGCCCATACATGCGAGGGGGAAACATCAGCAACTGGAGGTTCAGACCGACGTACGTAACCAAGATGCTCATTATTATTCCGATACTGATGGCACGTGTCCAAAGGCGTCGAGTGCTCCACGTATGCAGCAAGTACGCAGGCAGGAGCGCGAAAAACACTTGCAAAGCGATGAGATTGTAAGTCCGGTGGTGCGACGGCTGCCCATAGCCCCTGTTGGTCAGCGTGAGCAGTGCAATGTCCCAGAGCAGCAACCCCAGCAGTGCCGGCGCTACGCTGGGAAGGCGCAGGCGCCGCCGCAACGCCGGAACTATGGCAAGCGTAGCCAACCCCAGCCCCACCAAATAGAGCGGACCCAAGGGATACCGTAGGAAAGCCCCATAAACCCCTGTAGTAAACCGTGGCGACTGATACGGAAGCAGCAGAATTGTACGGAAGATGTGCGCTATGTAACCCCACTTGAAACCCTGCGCTGTCTGCCCCCTGATCATAGTGAAGAACCAAGGCAATTCCCGCAAGACGGGAAGCCCAATGATGACGAACGAGATGCCGTACACGGCGAGGGCACCAAAGCGGTGTGTCACCAACCCGAAGATCACAAGCCCGAGCCCGACCAAGATCACGGCTGACCACGCAGTAGGAGTGAAGAACAGCGACAGCCCACCGATCAAACCGCACAGCATCCATCCGCCTAATCGTTCCGGTCGGCGCCATATGAGTACGGTACAGGTGAGCGTCAGGAAATAGAAGATGAAACTATCGATTTTCTCGTAACTCACATAGGAGAACCACAGCCATAGATAGTTGGTGGCTGTAGCAAGTATTATCAGTAGGCTCCAATACCGATTTAGCACCAAACTGAAAAATGTGTAGATGGATGTCAGCGCCAGACAGCTCATGATCAAATTGCCGCAGCGGTGCCAGAACAGCGTCGGCCCGAAGACAATCATCAGCGCGTTATATGCGACGCCCCACAAAACGGTGAAGCTGTTGTCAATCCCGTGGACGCTCAACATGTTCTGCTTGAGCCCGTTCTTCGCGAGCCAGTACCCGTAGCAGAACACGCCAAAGGAGTCGCCGGTGTACGCCCAACGCCAGTTATCGTAAAAAGGCAACCAAGCAACGGTGAAAATCACAAGCACCGCAACGATGGGCCACACGTCAGCCCAATGTGGTTGTACGCCCACCAATGGACCGTGGCTACGTGCCTTGACGTCCAGTACCCACAGGATCAGTGCTACAACCCACAGGCTATCAATTAGGAGTTGGTTTTGCGCAGCATTGAAACGCCACAGGAACAGCAGCAACGACCCAAACACACCACCCAACCTCATATTGCAGGTTAGCCACGCAAAGAGTGCGTTGCGCCCTCTCGATGGCCCCACTGACCCGCAGTCTAGGTTTCCCTTCGCCATCTTCGTCCCTTCAACGCAGGTCCAATAGCGACTATGTGCGCACCCAGTTGCTCCTGATTTCATTCCGAGCACTGCGCAAGGAATCGCCCGCTGCGTTTCGCTAGCCACTTTGCTGCCGTCGCGCTCTTAAGTCCCATTTCGGTGTTGCTGTCAAGGACAAGATATAAGTGGGGGTCAATGTGGACCTAGCCGTTCCTCGTGCGGTCCAAGTCGAACCTGCCATCGGGAATGAGTTTGGAGCCTCGGAAAGGGGCGGACAAGTTGACAGCGGTGGTGCCCCCGATTTACAAGCAGTCGCGTGGAGTTGAAAGGACGGCTGTGATTCCCGTTGGCGTCGTTGGGCTGGGATACTGGGGCCCGAATCTGGCCCGTAACGTGAATGCGTCGCACCGAACACGGCTCGCCTGGCTGTGTGACTGCAACCCGGCCCGTCTGCAAGCCCTCGCGACACAGTATCCCGCGGCAGCTCACAGCACCGCCTTCGATGACGTCTTGGCGGACCCCAGCGTGGATGCAGTAGTGATCGCGACGCCCGTGGCGACGCACCACCGGCTCGTCGCGGCCGCGCTTGGGGCACACAAGCATGTCTTGGTGGAGAAGCCCCTGGCGGCGTGCGTCGCCGAAGCCGCCGAGCTGGTGGCTCTGGCGAAAGAGCGTCGCCGCGTTTTGCTCGTGGACCATGTCTTCCTCTACAGTCCTGCGGTGCGAAAGATGGCCGAACTGGTGCACGCGGGCGAGGTCGGCGAGATCTTGTTCTTCGATTCCGTGCGCATTAACCTCGGCATCTTTCAGCACGACGTGAATGTGTTGTGGGACCTCGCGCCGCACGACCTCTCGATCATCGACCACCTCGTCGGCTGCGAGCCCCGCAGTGTGGTGGCCGTCGGGGCAAGTCATGCGGGCGACCGGTTCGAGGATGTCGCCTACTTACACCTCGACTATGGGAACAGCCTCCTCGCCTCCGTCCACGTGAACTGGCTCTCGCCGGTGAAGGTCCGCCATTTCCTGGTCGGCGGCAGCCGGCGCAGCATCCTGTACAACGAGCTCGACGTCTCGGAGCGCGTCAAGGTCTACGACCGCGGCATCGACGTCTCCAAGGACCCCGAAGGGACTCGCCAGGTGCTGATTTCGTACCGGTCGGGTGACGTGCTGTCACCGCGCCTGGACAGCAGCGAGCCGCTCCATTGCCTTGTCGAGCATTTCGCCGATTGTATAGAAAAGGGCATGGCGCCGATTTCCGGTGCCGAGCAGGGGTGGCGCATTACCCGCGTTTTGGAAGCGGCGCAACGCTCGCTTTCGGGCGGGGGAACGCGGATCAATTTGTGACGATGGACGGTTTCAATCGCATTACGCCCGATGTCTGCCTCGGGCAGGACGTGCAGATTTTCGGTTTCGCCAATCTGTACGGCTGCACAATCGGCGACGGCACGCGCATCGGCTGCTTCGTCGAGATCCAGAAGAACGTCACCGTAGGCAAGCGCTGCAAGATATCGAGCCACGCCTTCATCTGTGAAGGCGTAACCATCGAGGACGAGGTGTTCGTCGGCCATCACGTTTGCTTCACAAATGACCTGTTGCCGCGTGCCTGCCGGGCCGATGGCGCCCTGCAGTCGGAGGCCGACTGGGTCGTTGTGCCCACGCTCGTGCAACACCGCGCCAGCATCGGATCGGGAGCCGTAATTCTCGCCGGCGTGACGATCGGTGCAGGCGCCATCGTGGGGGCCGGCGCGGTGGTCACCCGCGACGTGCCGCCGCGCACGATTGTGGCCGGCAATCCCGCGCGAGTATTGCGAACGCTGGCCGAAGGCGAGGTGCTTTGACAGTGCGCCTCGTCGTCGGCGGTGCGGGGTTCATCGGCTCGGCGCTCGTGCGCCTGCTTGCCCGTGAAGGACCGGTGCGCGTCCTCGATGATCTCAGCACCGGAAAGGCGGAGAACCTGCAAGGCGTTGCCGGTGTGGATCTGCAGGTTGGCTCCATCCTCGACCCTGGAGCAGTCGCGCGTGCCTTCGAGGGCGTGGACTGGGTCTTCCACCTCGCGTGTCTCGGTGTGCGGCACTCGATCCGACGCCCGGTTGCCAACCACGAGGTCAACGCGCGCGGCACGCTGAACCTGCTCGAACAGGCGCGGCGCAACGGCGTGCGGCGCTTCGTCTACACGAGCAGCAGCGAGGTTTACGGCACGGGAATGCGGGTGCCGATGGATGAGAATCACCCGACGATGCCGCACACCGTGTACGGTGGCTCCAAGCTCGCTGGGGAGGCATATGTTCGGGCCTACCACCGGACCTTCGGTCTCCCGACGGTCGTGCTGCGCCCATTCAACGCGTACGGACCACGTTCGCACCATGAGGGAGACAGCGGGGAGGTCATCCCGAAATTCATCGTGCGGGCAATGAACGGTATCTCACCGATGATCTTCGGCGATGGGAGCCAAACGCGAGACTTCACCTACGTGGAGGACACCGCGCGTGGGATCGCCGCGGCTGCCCGCGACGAGCGGGCGGTCGGGGCGACGATCAATCTCGGGAGCGGACATGAAGTCGCCATTCGGGAGCTGGCGACCATTATTACCCGGGCCGTTGGCCGTCCGGACCTGCAGCCGCAATTCGCGCCACCACGGCCCGGCGACGTGCTGCGGCTCTGTGCAGATGCGTGCCAGGCCGAGCAGCTCCTCGGCTGGCGGGCGGGAATAGACCTTGCCGCAGGAGTTGCACGTCTGCTTGCCTGGCACCGCGAGCGGGGAACCGATTGGGCGGCCTGCTTGCGCGAGGAGCGCACGTTCAACTGGCAGGAGCAGGCGGAGTGAGCGTTCGGATACCGGTCGCCAGGCCCGAAATGGGAGAGCCGGAGTGGCGCGCCGTCCGTACGGTAATCGAGTCCGGCTGGGTGACGCAAGGTCCCAAGGTCGCCGAGTTCGAGCGCGCCACGGCCGATCTCTGTGGCGCCCCGCACGCCGTCGCCGTGTCGTCTTGCACGACGGCCCTGCACCTCGCCCTCCTCTGTTGTGGGATCACTCGCGGTGATGAAGTCATCGTGCCATCGATGTCGTACATCGCGACCGCCAATGCCGTCGTGCACGCCGGCGCGACGCCGGTGTTCGCCGAAGCAGACCCGCGCACCTTTAATCTCGACGTCGCGGATGTCAGGGGGCGTATCGGACCGCGCGTCAAGGCCATTCTTTTGGTCCACCAACTCGGCTTGCCGGCCGATATCGACGCCTTCGGCGCGCTGGCGACACACCACCGCCTGCGGCTGATCGAAGATGCCGCCTGTGCGATTGGCAGCCGGTACCACGGCCGGCCCATCGGCAGCCACAGCGAGTTGGTCTGCTTCTCCTTTCACCCGCGCAAGATCGTGACCACCGGAGACGGGGGAATGATCACCACGCACTCCGATGCCCTGGCGGCCCGCCTGCGGCGGCTGCGCCACCACGGCATGAGCGTGCCCGACACCGTGCGCCACGCGGTGGCACAGGTCATTCGCGAGTCGTACGTCGAGGTCGGCTATAATTATCGGATGACCGACATCCAGGCGGCCGTGGGCATCGAACAGCTCAAGCGGCTGCCCGATATGCTGACGCGCCGCCGCGTGCTCGCCGCACGGTACGATCAGGCCTTCTGCAACCATCCCATTATCCAGCCCCCATTCGTGCCGCCGGGCGTCGAGTGGAACGTGCAATCATACGCCGTCCGCCTGCGCGGCTTCGACGCGAAGCACCGGGACGCAGTCATGCAGGATCTGCTCGACGCCGGCATCGCGTCGCGACCGGGCGTGATGACCGCGCATCGCGAACCGGCGTATCGCGAGGCGGCACACGTGTCGCTCCCCGTCTCGGAAGCGGCGAGCGATGGGTCGCTCGTTCTACCCCTGTACGGAGGACTCACAACAAGTGAGCAAGATGAGGTGAGCACGGCGTTGTGCGCAGCGGTGGCAAGGCGGGGGAGCGCTCCGTGAGGAACGGCTACATCGTCGGCGCCGGCGCGCAGGGGCGCATCACGGCGGAGGTCTGGCGCGCACAGGATCCCAGCGTCCGCCTGTGTTTTCTCGACGACAATGCGACCTTGCACGGGCACACGGTTGCGGACCTGCCGATCGTCGGGGCGGCGCAGAGCCTGGACACGCTCGACCTGCACGACGCCGAGGTGGTGCTGGCCATCGGCAACAACCTGCGCCGATTGGAGCTGGCGACGCTGTGGGATGCGCTGGCCATCGTGTGGGGTCGGGTCGTGCATCCCAGCGCGGTCGTCATGCGTTCGGCAAGGGTCGGCGGCGGGACGGTGGTGCTTCCGCAAGCCGTCGTCAATAGCGGCGCGCGGGTTGGACGCCACGTCATCGTCAATACCGGCGCCATTGTCGAACACGATGCCAGTCTCGAAGATGGCTGCTCGGTTGGGCCCGGCGTGTGTGTCGGCGGCAGAGTGCAGATCGGGCGCGGGGCCTTCCTTTCCAATGGGGTGACGCTTGCCCCCCGGGTGCACGTCGGGGCCGGCACGGTCGTCGGGGCCGGCGCAACCGTGGTGCAAGATCTCCCTGCCGGCGTGTTGGCCTACGGCGTGCCCGCGCGCGTGATTCGGCCGCTCGGTGACCAATTTGATTTCGGCCGATTACTGTAACGTGGCCGCCGCATGAGTCTCTTCCCGGACCTGTCGCTCTCCGTGGTGATGCCCGCGCACAACGAGGAGCGCCTCATCGACGGCAGTATTCGGCGGGCCGTGGCCTCGCTCGAGCGCATCGTCGGGCGCTACGAGATCCTGCTGATCGACGACTGCAGCACGGACAACACCCCGGCGTTGGCCGACGCGCTCGGGCAGGAGTTTGCGCAGGTGCGAGTCATCCACAACCCCAGCAACCTACGCCAAGGAGGATGTCTGAAGCTGGGCTTCCACTTGGCCCGCGGTGAGCTCGTGACCCATAACGCCATTGATTACCCTTTCGACTTCGACGACCTCGCGCGCGTGCTGCCGCATTTTCCCGCGGCCGACGTGGTGGTGGTCACGCGCCGATCGTATCCGGGCGTATCGGCCGGGCGGCGCTTTGCATCGTGGACGAACCGCACCCTCATCCGCATGTTGTTTGGGCTGCGGATTACCGACTATAACTTCGTGCAAGTCTATAAACGGAGCGTGCTGATTGAGCAGCCCTGCTTTTCGGCAGCGACCGCCTTCATCACGGTCGAGCGCACGATTCGCGCGCACCATGCCGGATACCGGGTTGTGGCCGTTGAAGCCGACTATCGTCGGCGGCTCGCCGGGGTCTCTTCATCGGGCAATCTGACAGTCATCCGCGAGTCACTCCGCGACATGGCGCGCTTGCGGCTCGAGCTGACGCTGCGCCGAACGAGCAGGAAGACGGGGCATGCCCGTGAAGGAGATAGATCGTGAGCGCAGACCTGTTCGCGAATCAGATTCCGTTCCTCAGACCGTGGCTGGGCGAGGAGGAAGTCCAGGCGGTTCGTGAAGTCATCCTCTCCGGGTGGATCAGCCTGGGGCCGAAGGTCGCCGAGTTCGAACGGGTCATCGCCAGCCTGGCAGGCGCACGGCATGCCGTGGCGACGAACTCTGCTACTACGGCGTTGCATTTGTCGTTGCTGGTGGCCGGAGTCCGACCCGGCGATGAGGTGCTGTGTCCGTCATTCACGTGCATGGCCACCGCGAACGCCATCGTCATGGCGGGTGCCGTGCCGCGCTTCGTCGACATCGAACGGCGCACGTTTAACATGGACCCGACCGATGCCGAGGCGCGCCTCACGCCCAACACCCGTGCGCTCGTCGTCGTGGATCAGATCGGCCTTCCGGCAGACTTGGATGCTTTCGTGGCGCTGAGCCGGCGCTATGGGTTGATCCTCGTCGAAGACGCCGCCACCGCCTTGAGCGCGCGCTACAAAGGCCGGCCGCTCGGCGGCTGCGGCGTGCCGGCATCGTTCAGCTTTCACCCCCGGAAGATGATCACAACTGGTGAGGGCGGAATGATGGTGACGGACGACCCCGCCTGGGCGGAGCGGGCGCGCGTCCTACGCTCGGCCGGCGCCTCGGTCTCTGACCTCGCACGGCACCAGGCCAAAGGCATCATTGTCCAAGAATACCCGGAGGCCGGTTTCAACTACCGCATGACGGATCTGCAGGCAGCCATCGGCCTAGTGCAACTTGGCCGGTTGGCACGCATGCAGGCCGCGCGGAGACTACAAGCGGAGTTCTATGACCGCGCGCTGGCGGACATCGATGACGTGGAGCCGCCGTCCGTTCCGCCCTATGCCGAGCACGCTTATACGTCGTACTGCGTTCGCCTGCGCGCGGCGGCACGGGTGACCGCGCACACGGTAGTCACCAGAATGGCGGAACGGGGCGTTTCGTGCCGTCACGGCATTCAGCCACTCCACCTCGAACCGTACTTCCGGGACAAGATGGCGGGCCTGTCGCTCCCCGAAACGGAAGCGGCGGCGCGCGACACGCTGTTCCTGCCCATCTTTCCCGGCCTCACCGAGCAGGATCAGCAGCAGGTCGTCGCAGCGCTGCGAGCGAGCCTCGATCCGTGACGCAGGGCCGGGGAATGGCCGGGTACTGTCCGATTCGGACAGTACCGATGGCCGGCACCCGCTCAGGAAGCAGGACTGACGGCTTCCCAACTTAACAATGATCCCTCATGGCGAAGCAGAACGCGGATCCCGTGGACACCGCCGTGCACCTCGACGGTAATCCGTTGCCCCGCGGCGATGGCAGGCAAGGGCGTGGTAGGCTTGACCGGAAGCGTTACATCATCAATACGGACCGTCCCCTCGCGGATCGTAGCGCTCTCGAGATTCAAGTGGTCGACGCGCTCTCGCGCACGTGCGCTCCACGGGAACGTGCACGACCCCTGGCCTGAAGTCGGCGAATCTTCCAATAGAAGTGGCATCACAAAGTGTGGCCATGGCCCGAACATCAGCAGAGCAACCGGAAATCTCTCTGCAAGACTCCAAGAATAGTCGGGTTGCCCGCTGAACCCCGCGGACGTTCGACTCGTGAGCGGGACGCACCGCGCCGGGATCAGTTTCAGGCCTGCTCGAGCCGCTTGAGCGGTGGCGAGCCCGGCTGGCGCGCCGTAGCGATGGAAGCAGAGTATCATCGGCGGACCGTCGGGGTCTCCTCGTCGGGGAATCTGCGCGTGGTACGCGAATCGCTCCGCGACATGGCCCGGTTCTGGATAGAGCTGAAGCTGCGCCGGCCGAACAGGATCGGTCGCACGTCTGAACGGGATACGTAACTGCGTGCAGATCTGGTTGGGATTGGGGAATTTCTGCGTGGCGGGCGGCACGACCACGGCACACTGAGTTCTCCGCGTTTTTCTCTTACGGCCCAGCTGATGCGGCGCACTCGTAGCAGACCAGCTCGGTCGAATTCAACAGCGGGAATGGTGTGAGCATGTTCTCGTGCCTGTCGAGCAGCGGCTGCATGCGCTCCAGATCGAATGCGGGCTCGTAGCACAAAAGAGCGCGCTGTCCGCAGATCTGCTCGATCGCGCTCTCTGCGAACGTGTGCCCGAAGGTGAGGTTGTCGAGGAGACGATAGGCCAGTTGGTATGTGCCGTCAGCTTCGAATGCCTGCTGAAGCCCTTCGCGCGATGTGATCAGGAAAACGTGTCGTTCGGGAAAGCGCTGGCGCAGTTCGATGACCCCATCAAATGCGTTGAGCCCGTACATGTGTGCCGGCGGAAACATCATCAGCCTGAGATTCGCGCCGCCGTACACGGCCAACGCTAGTGCGATCAACCCTACGATGGTGGCGCGTGCCCAAAGGCGCCGGGCGCCCCACGCGTACAGCAGGTACGCAGGCAGGAGAGCGAAAAACACCTGCGAGGCGATGAGATTGTAAGCCCGCTTGTGTGATGGCTGGTAGTAGCCCTTGTTGGTCAAACTGAGCAGCGTGATGTCCCAAAGCAACACGCCAAGCAGCACCGGCGCTACGGCGGGCAGTCGGAGGCGCCGCCGCAGTGATGGGACCACCGCCAGCGCGGCCAACCCCAGCCCTCCCAAGTAGAGCGGGCCCAAGGGCCAACGCAGGAAGGCCCCCTGTGTTCCCAGGCTGAACAGCGGCGAGTCGTACGGCAGCAGCAGAATTGTGCGGAAGATGCGTTCCACGTATCGCCACTCCAGAACCGGCGCCGTTTGCGACCTGGTCATGGTGATGAACCAGGGCAATTCCCGCAAGACGGGAAGCCCAATGATGACGAACGAGATGCCGTACACGGCGAGTGCGCCGACGCGGCGCGTCGCCAACCCGAAGATGCCAAGCCCGAGGCCAACCAAAATCACTGCTGGCCACGCCGTCGGCGTGAAGAACAATGACAGCCCGCCGGTCAAGCCGCAGAACATCCACGCACCCAGCCGCTCCGGTCGGCGCCAGATGAGCGTCGCAAAGGTGAGTGTCAGGAAATAGAAGATGAAACTATCGATCTTGTCGTAGCTGACGTAGCTGAACCAGACCCACACGTAGTTGATTGCCGTGGCGAGCACGATCGCCACACTCCAATACCGCCCCAGCACCAGGGTGAAGAACGTGTAGATGGAGGTTAGCGCCAGGCAGCTCATGATCAGCTGGGCACAGCGGTGCCAGAACAGTGTTGGTGCAAAGACCACCATCAACGCGGTGTATGTGAATGCCCACAACACCGTGAAGGCGTTTTCAACCCCGTGCACGCTCAGGATGTTCTCCTTCATTCCATTCTTGGCAAGCCAGTAGCCAACGCAAAACATTCCAAATGAGTCACCGGTGTAGGCCCAACGCCAGTTGTCGTAGAACGGCAGCCAAGCGGCGGCGAAGATGGGCAGGATGATGGCGATGGGCAGTATGTCTGCTCGTTGTGGTCGGACCCCAAGCAAGGGCGCGTGGCCTCGCGTCCTGACTTCCAGAGCCCATAGGACCAAGGCCAGAACCCACAAGCCATCGACAAGGAGCTGGTTCTGCGAAGCAACAAAGAAGCAGAGAAACAGCCCTAGCGCGGCGACCATCCCGCCCAGCCGGAGGCACGTCAGCCACCCCCGGGGCGAGCGGGCAACACTTGTTGCCGTAAGCGGCTCGCGCTCTCTAGCCTCAACGTTCACTCGGGACTCCGACTACCCCGGAGCTTACAAAGAAGCGCACCGCTTGTACAAGAGGATAACCGGCCGGGGTGAGTGCGAACGGACATGCCCCGACGTCCTGCTTGGCCGTCGCCAGGCGAAGGCGCCGACAACCACCGAGAAAGAGAGCTGCACGCGATCAGGAGATGAAATTCCACCCGGCCATCGTCCACAGGTCGCGCCAGCTCTCGCCGAGCTTGCGCACCACCGACGCCTCGAAGCCCGAGTGCATGAGGCAGTCCCGACATCGCGGATCGGTGCGCGTCTCCCAGTACTCCCAATCGACACCGTTCCAGAACTCTTCCCAGGTCTTGAAGTAGCCGCCCTCGATCAAGTAGCAGGGGTCTTTCCACCCCCGCGGCGTGCGCGTCGGGTTGCCCCACGGCGTACACGGATACTCGCGGTGGCCGGCGGCGAACTGCAAGAACAGCGGTGTCGAGTACAACCGGTACTTCTGCGCCAACTCCAGCACGCGTTCAAACTTCGCATGCACCTCCTGCTTGAACAGAAAATGGTCCTCCTGGATTTTCTCGTAGTGGTAGCCGGGCGACATCAGCATGCCGTCCACGCCGATGCCCTGCAGGAAGGCGCACATCTCCTCGATCTCGTCCATGTCGGTTTCCCGGTAAATGGTCGTGTTGGTGCACAGGTGGTAGCCGAGCCGCTTCCCTTCCTTGATCATCTCCACGGCCGTGTCGAACACGCCGGCACGGGCGGTGACCAGGTCGTGGGTCTTGCGCATCCCGTCGAGGTGCACGTTGATCGAGAGCCGTTTGTGCGGCCGTCCCGTCTTGTAGAAGCGCTCGAGCAGAAGGCCATTGGTGCACAGGTAGATGTGCCGCCGGCGGGCGATGATGCCATCGACCAACTCCCGCAGCTCGGGGTAGATGGTCGGCTCGCCGCCGCAGATCGACACCACCGGCGCACCGGCTTCGTCGACGGCACGCAGACAGTCCTCGAGCGACAGCCGATCCTTCAAGTCGCCGCTGTAGCGCTCTGGGGTGCACCCCAGACAGGCGAGATTGCAAGTGTGCAAAGGCTCAAGCATCAGCACGTACGGGTAGCGCTGATTGCCACGCCACCAATTGCGCAGCTGCCACTTGATCATGTCGGTCGTGATGTGCAGCGGAAACCGCATTGACAGATCTCAACCGTACAGAGGGATGCTGATCTCCTCGACCGTCAGCACAGAGGTGATGTGTCGGAACCGTGCGTGTCACCGGCCGTTTCAACACGGCTACGGTAACGCCCGAGCGCCATGAGCGGGAAATAGTTCCGATACATGTCGTAGCGGAGATAGAAGTGGCGCGGGAATCCCGTCCCGGTGAACGCCGCTTCCTCCCACGTGCCGTCCGGGCGCTGCGTGTCGAGCAAGTAAGCGATCCCGCGGTCGCCCGCGGCGCTCAACCGACACTCACCGGCAAGTAAGCCGAGAACTGCCCAGGCTGTTTGTGACGCGGTAGACTCGCCTCGGCCCGCCGCGCGCTCGTCGGTATACGACGCCAACGTCTCGCCCCAGCCGCCGTCGGGGTTCTGATGCCTCTTCAGCCACGCCACGGCTCGCCGAACGTGCGCGGCATCGAGATCGTCGCCGATCGCGCGCAGGCCCGACAGGACCGACCAGGTGCCGTAGATGAAGTTGGCGCCCCATCGCCCCCACCATGATCCGTCGGCACGCTGCCTGGCCAGCAGGAACTCGCGCGCCCGTCGCGCCCGCTGGAAATGCAGATCGAAGCCGAACGTGCCCATCAGCTCAAGCAGGCGGCCCGTCAAGTCCTCGGTCGGTGGATCGGTCATCGCTTCCATGTCGGCAAAAGGAATCCGGTTGAGGAACTCGGCGTCATTGTCGGTGTCGAACGCCCCCCAGCCGCCGTTGCGGCTCTGCATACCGAGCGCCCAATTCAGGCCGTAGGCCAGCGCCCGGGCCGTGCGCTGCGCATCACCGGCCTGCGCCTGCTTGAGGACCATGAGAATCACGGCGGTGTCGTCGACATCCGGATACCAGTCGTTCGCAAACTCGAACGCCCAGCCACCGGGCTCGAGCCGCGGGTTGTAGATCTGCCAGTCACCCGTTGTGAATATCTGATTGGCGATGAGCCACTCGGCGGCGCGCCGCAGCGCCGGGTGATCGGGGGGAAAACCCGAATCCAGAAGGGCCTTCACCGCCAGCGCCGTATCCCACGTCGGCGACACGCAGGGCTGAAAGAACGTGTGCCCGTCGCTGGCGACCACGAAGTCATCCATGGCCTGCACCCCTTTGGCGAGGGCAGGATGGTCATCGCGATAGCCGAGCGCACGCAACGCCATGACGGAGTTGATCATGGCCGGCTGGATGCCACCCCAGCCGCCGTTGACGTCTTGATGCGATACGATCCACTGCTCGGCGCGGCGCAGCGCCCGCGCCCGCAGCGGCTTCCACCGACTGCGACCGAGGAGCTTGAGTGTGCGGTCTACCACGAGAAAGCCATTGCGCCACGTCAGCCACTTGGGACTGCGTGGGAAACCAATGTCCTGCGGTGTCGGCCGCCCGAGCCACAGCTCACTCACTCCCGCATGCGCTGGGAGGGGAATCGACGGCTGTCGTGCCATGAGCACCGTGAGCGGAACCACCGTGCCGCGCGCCCAGCTGGACATGGCGTAAATGTTCAGCGGAAACCACGGCGGGAGCAGGAGCAACTCGGGCGGCATGGCCGGCAATCCCCACCACGGGAACTGCCCGAAGTAGGCGAGGAAGATGCGCGTAAAGACGCCTGCCTTCGCCGCACCGCCATGCGCTCGGATGAACTCGCGCGCGCGCTCCAGCGGCTTGTCGTCGGCGCGACAACCGGCGAGCTTCAATGCGAAGTACGCCTCGATCGTATTGCTGAGATGGCCCGGGCCGCCGGCGTACAGTGGCCAGCTGCCGTCGCCGGATTGTGTCGCAAGCATGTGATCCAGGACTCGCGCCTCCGTGCTCGAGGGCCGCCGGCCCATGAAGCGATTGAAAACGATGTACTGCGCTCCCATTGCGACATTGGCCTCGAGCGGGGCCTGCCAGAAGCCTTCGGGCCGCTGCTGCACCAGAAACCAGGCCTGGCTGCACGAGATGGCTGCGTCGAGGCGATCGCCAACCTCATCACGCCCAAAGGTCGTTGCACTGCTCGATATGACATCCATGCTCTGCTGCATGTCTCCCCTCCTTGGCGTACCGATTCACCGCGAACGCCGACACGTCGCCTTAACCGGCCGGTCAGGGGCCTGCCATACCCTGGGATTACACGCGGGCAAGAAGGCAGACACGGGTTACCTCAAGGGGAGGATTGTTAGCGAAAACAGTTTCGTTTTCGATGGCTTGGTCATAGCTAACCGGCCGGCCTAAACCGCTCGGTTAGTGGCTATACCTTGGGCCACGTGCTGTCAAGTACGGTAGCGCGCAGAGGGCGGAACAGCGAGCCGCTTACGCTCCACCCGCGTCTTCCATCAGGCGGCGGGCGTAACGTTGCGCTTCAGCAGTCGCAGTGCCGCCGAACATCCGGCTCAATTCGCGAACGCGCTCATCGGGGCCGAGGAGCCGCGCCCGCGTCGTCGTGCGCCCTTTGGCGACGCGCTTCTCCACTGCAAAATGGTGGTCGGCCTGCGCGGCGATCTGCGGGAGATGGGTAATGCATAGAATCTGCCGCGAACGGCCCAAGTCCCGGAGCCGCTTACCGACGGCTTCAGCGACGGCGCCGCCTATGCCGGCATCAACCTCGTCGAAGATGAGCGTCGGCACCTCCCCCATGGCCGCGGTGAGCGCCTTCAGAGCCAGCATGATGCGCGAGAGCTCACCACCGGAGGCGATACGCGCCAGAGGCTTTGGTTCTTCACCGAGGTTGGCGGAGAGATAGAACTCCAAGGTATCGGCACCCAGCACGCTCAAGCGCGCCGTGTCAAGCTCTGCTTGCGGTTCGGCCGTGCCGTTGGCATCGAACCTGACCTGGAACACGCCGCCAGGCATGCCCAACGTCCGCAGCTCCTGCGCCATCCGTTTCTCAAGCGTCGCGGCGGCAGCGAGCCGTGCGAGGGATAGCTCGCGCGCGACCTTCCACGCCTGAGCCTCGCGGACAGGCAACTCGCGGCGCAGCGCTTCGGGATCCGCCGCGCCGGTTTCGAGCTCCGCCACTTGCGCCTCGATCCGCTGCAGTCGGCCTCCCAGATCGTCTGCCTCACAAGCGTACTTGCGCTTGAGCCGCCCGAACAGCGCCAGACGCTCCTCGATCTGTTCCAGGCGTTCCGGATCGTGACGGATGCGTTCCGTATGGCGCCGCAAGTCGAGCGCGACCTCCTCGACCTGCGCCGCTGCCTGCTGCAGCAGGTCGGCCGGAGCGCCGAATGTCGGATCGATGCGCGCGGCATCATGCAGCTCCCTGCCCATACGCACCAGGGCGGAGGCAATGGCCGTGTCTCCGGAGTACAGCGCCTCTTCCCCCTGCTGGCAGAGCTGCGAGAGCTTTTCGGCATGCCGCTGCACCTCGCGTTCCCGCAGCAACCCCTGCTCTTCGCCCACTTGCACATGTGCCTGGCGCAGTTCATCGGCCTGGAACTGCAGCAGCTCCAGCCGCTGGCGGTTTGCCGCGGTGGTTGCCGCGAGCGCTCCGAGACGGTCCGCAACCTCCCGGAAGTCCGTGTAGGCCCGCGCCATCTGTTCGCGCTGCCCCCCGAGCTTGCCGAACGAGTCGAGCAAATCGAGGTGGCTGTCCGGCCGCAGGAGCAACGCCTGATCGTGCTGGCCATACACGTGCATCAGCCGGCTGCCGAGTTGACTCAGCACGGTAGCGGTAGCCAGGCTGCCGTTGATGTGCACGCGGCCCTTCCCGGACCGGCTGATGACGCGTCGCACGAGCACCTCGTCCGCCACCGGCAAGCCATTCTCGCTCAGGACTGCGGCGCCGCCTTCGAGTTGGAACAGGCCCTCGACCTCGACCTCCTCGGCGTCCGTTCGGATCAGATCGGCGCCTGCCCGCATGCCGCAGAGCAGGCCGATGGCACGCATGATGATGCTTTTTCCGGCGCCGGTTTCACCGGTCAGCACGTTCATGCCGGGCCCGAAGGAGAGCACCAGCTCATCGATGATCGCCAAGTTGGTAATGCGCAGATCACGCAACATGATGGCTCATGGCTCGTGGCGTATGGCGTATGGCCAGAAGCATGAGCAGGTTGCTGGGTTGTTACGTTGTGATGTTGTTATGGAAGATGCTAACAACACAACAACTAACAACTCCGCAACCTGTTCCAGCCCTCCGGCCATATGCCATCGGCCATATGCGATATGCGTCTGTCTACTCACCGCTCTCCCCACCGCAACTTGCTGCGTAGCACGTCGAAGTAACTGCGTGTGGCGGAATGCACGAGTCCGACCCTGGTGATCCCCTTGCGGATCTCGACCACGTCCTCGCTGGAGACCTCCATGCGTTCCTGGCCATCAAGGGTGAGGAAAGCCCCCTCCGCGGGCGGCTGGATGCTGACCCGGACGACCGCGGAATCCGGCAGCACCATGGGGCGGTTGGTGAGCGTGTGCGGGCAAATCGGCGACAGCACCATCACTCCCAGTGATGGATAGACAATCGGTCCCCCGGCCGACATCGAGTACGCCGTCGAGCCTGTCGGCGTCGCGACGATGAGACCATCCGCTTTGTAAATGCAGATGCTTTGGCCGTCGACTGACGTATTGAGATCGATGACACGCGCCAGTGCCGCTTTGGTAATCGCCGCCTCGTTCAGGACTTGGCGTGTCGCCAGCGCCGTGTCGGCACGTCGTAGGGTCACGTCGAGGGTCATACGGTAATCGACGTGGTAATTTCCGGCGAGGATCCGCTCCATCATTGCGGTCAGCTCCTCAGTCGCGACCGCCGTGAGGAATCCCAGTGCCCCATGGTTGACACCCAGGATCGGCACCGAGCGTTCGCGCATGAGGCGAGCGACGCTGAGCAAGGTCCCATCACCGCCCAAGATCACAATCAAGTCGGCGCGGGCGATGATCTCCGCCTTGCTGAGCGCCTCAGCTGGTACGTGCGGCGCACACGGGCCCTCGACGAGCACCTCGATGCCGCGGTGTTGCAGCCAGACGGCGAACTCTGCCGCCAGACTGGCCGCTTGATCACTCCCACGCTTGGCTACCACGCCGACGGTGCGCATGAGCAGCACCGTATCACACCGCCGGTAATTACGGCCAGAGTCGCCGGCGCTTTGGTAAAGCGTTGGCCAGACGCTAGGCGCAACCCGCCAATGTCGTTGAGGGCATCACGAAATGCACGCCAAGGCGCCGCGCTGGAATCCTTGCGCTCATGCGACAGCGTGGCCAGAAACTCGTCCTTCAAACGCATCCCGTCCAGTCTCGCGGCGCCAACGCCAGGGCGATGTTGCTTGCGATCAACAGGCTGATGTAGATGACACTCGCTGCATCGTGCCCCGTCGAGCCAAAGACGACCAGGTAGCTCGTTGAAGCGCGGTCGTCTGTCGCTCGTCCGCAGAGATGTCTAGGATGGAAGGGAACCGTTGTGCGGTGAAAGGAGGATCGATCATGGCACTGCCGACTTGTCCGCTTGGTTCCAGCGGATTGCAGATCACGCGACTTGGATTTGGCGCCTGGGCGATCGGCGGCGGCGGCTGGTCGTTCGGCTGGGGACCGCAGGACGACGCGGATTCTCTGGCCACGATGCGGCACGCCCTCGAGTTGGGGATCAACTGGATTGATACTGCCGCAGTGTACGGGCTCGGGCATTCCGAGGAAGTCGTCGGACGGCTGTTGCGGGAGCTGCCGCCCGCCGAGCGCCCGCTCATTTTCACCAAGTGCGGGCTCCTCTGGGACGAGCACGATCCCATGACGCCTCCGCGGCGCGTGCTGCAGCCCGACTCGATTCGGCGCGAATGCGACGCGTCGCTGCGGCGGCTCGGCGTCGAACGGATCGATCTCTATCAGTTCCACTGGCCGGGCGAGACCGGGACGCCCGTCGAGGATGCGTGGGCCGCGATGGTACAGCTCATCGAAGAAGGAAAAGTGCGCGCCGCCGGCGTCTCCAACTTCGATGTGCAGCTGCTCGAGCGCTGCGAAGCCACGCGGCACGTGGATGCGCTACAGCCGCCGTTTTCGTTGATCGATCGCCGCGCAGCGGAAAGACACATCCCATGGTGTGCGACTCACAACACTGGTGTCATCTGCTACAGCCCGATGCAGTCCGGCTTGCTGACGGAGAGCTGCACGGCGGCGCGCGTATCGGCGCTCGCTGCGGACGATTGGCGGCGCCGCGCGCCGGAATTCCAGGAGCCGAACCTGGGCCGGAATCTTGCCTTGCGGGATGCGCTGCGTCCGATCGTGAAACGGCACGCGACGTCCGTGTCCGCCATCGCCATCGCCTGGACCCTGGCGTGGCCGGGTGTGACCGGCGCGATCGTCGGGGCGCGCACTCCGGAGCAAGTCGACGGCTGGATCGGAGCGGCCTCGATGGCGCTCACGCAGCAGGACCTCGACGAGATCGTGTCTGCAACCCAGCGTACCCGAGCCGGCGCAGGACCCGTGCAACCCGTGTAGCCGCCGCGCCTCACGCGGTGCGCACGCGCTCGATCTTTGAGGAGAGGTGGGCCCGGGTGGCGCGGCCTTGCGCCTCGGTCAGGCTTGGCGGGCGATGCCCGCGTTAAGTAGGTCGGAGACGCGGAGCCCTGATCGCTTTGGGGCTGTTCGGCTCTCAGCCTGGCCAGGCGGTAGTGCTGAAGTGTTGACTGGCTGTACGGCTTTTCCGGACGATTAGCAGTCGTCTGCCGTTTAAAGGAAGGTATTCTTCGGGTCCTCACCCGGGCTACCCGCCACCTCACGGTGGCTCTCGCGCGTGCTCCCCTGTCTCCGATGTCGTTACGGTTCGTCGCGGAATTCGACGACGATGTCATGTGCCGCGGCGCGCAGGTTGCGGTTCAAGGCGCGGAACAGGCGCCGTTTCTCGTCGAGCTCCTTGCGCAGCTCCGCGTACGAAACCTCCGGCGCTTCGACGATGTCGCGCTCTTCCTTGTAGACGACGCGCTCGTACGCTGCCTTCGCGAGCTGGCTGCTCAGCTCACCGATCTGCTCGTTGACCGCCTTGCGCAACTCCAGCGCCTCGCTCAAGCTCATCGTCTCGCCAGCGACCGTGACACGGCTGTCGAAGTTCGCCCGCTGAATGGCGTTGTTGAGTGTCCGCTTCCGCCCGGCCAGCGCGTTCAGCTCCTCGCGCACCGCAGCCAAACTGAACCCGGGCGCCGGCCGCCGCTTCGACTCATCGTCGCCGCGCACGAAGAAGCGGTCGCGGTTCTCCTTGGCTTCGGGCAGCAGGGTCCGCAGCTCCTTGAGGCGCGCATCGTACTCCGCGCGCAGCTCGATCGCCTCGTACAGGTACAGATTGTTCTTGTCGTCGGGCATGGCCTTCACCTCCTTTCTCTCAAAAGAAATCGTGTTCCCGCGCAGGATCCCTTGGGTACCTGTCTTCTTCGCACGGACCAACCCGTGCTGTGCTTCAGGGAATAACCTGCTGGGAAATGAACAGACAAACGTTACACAACTACAGACTAGGAAGCAATAAGTAATGGTGAGCGCGTTTACACGGACGTTGGATATAAACGTGGTGAACTGAAAAGGGTCGCCTTGTCGCGGAAGGGGATTATGACATGCATGCAACCGCCGTAGAACGATACCCCGTGTCACGCAAGTGGCGGCGCCGATTCATACGCGGTGTAATTCCGCGAATTCCGGGCCACGTTCCCCAACTCACTGTGCGCCTCTTGCGGGGCTGGCCACCGCATGTCATTCCGAGGAGCGTCCTTTGCGACGAGGAATCTCAATTCAGAAGCTCGCTCGCGATGTAGGAGAGCCAGGCAATGCACGAGAGGCAGTACTTCGTCTACATCATGGCCAATAAGGGTGGCGTGCTGTACGTTGGCGTTACCAACAATCTCGAGACGCGCATATATCAGCACAAGCACAAGCGGCTTGGCGGTTTCACGAAACGATACAACATTACCATGCTTGTGTACTTCGAAGCCACCACCGACGTTCTTACCGCCATCGCAAGGGAGAAGCAGATCAAAGGCTGGAGGCGGTCGAAGAAGATTGCGTTGATCGAGTCGATGAATACCGATTGGAGGGACTTGAGCGAGGGTTGGTGAGGACTTGGGGTCACCCACGGGTAGTATCTGAGTTTCATTCCGATTCTGTCATTCCGAGCATCCGCATTTCTGCGGCGAGGAATCTTCCGTTGCCGCAAAGGAGATCCTTCGCGCCGGAAATGGCTATGCTCAGGATGACAGGTTTCGCCCCCTCAACCGCAGACACCACCTACCCGGGTCGTGGTCGGGTGAGATTCCTCGTCGCAAAGGGACGCTCCTCGGAATGACAGGCCAGTGACACAGAGGCTACCTCGATCTCACGCTCCCGGCTGTCTCGAGCGGCGGATGCGGCCGATGATGAGGTCCGAGCTGACTCTCGTCAGCCAACCGAAGGAGAGGACGTGCAGAACGTAGAGCAGCCGGGCGCGGGCGCCCGGAATGATCAGGAAGCGCCGCCGGCCGACGCCCCGCACGATGGTTGCCGCGACAGCGTCCGGCTTGAGCACGCCCGCCATCCCCTTCACTGCCCGTGACTCCGGTGACATGGTCGCCTGCTCCATCGCAGGCATGGGCGTGTCGACTTCCGGCGGACAGACCACGGTCACCGCCACGCCGTCGTGTTTCAGCTCGCTGCGCAGGCACTCGGAAATCCCCACCACCGCGTACTTGGAGCCTCCGTAGGCGGTGTAACCGTACAGGCCCATGAGGCCGCCCGCAGACGACAGGTTGACGATCGTTCCACGGCGCGCCTTCAAGGCCGGCAGCAGGGCGCGCGTCACATACACCATCCCCAGCACGTTCGTCCGAAAAATGGCCTCGAAGGTTTCTTCCGGCAGGTTTTCGAGCCGATCGTTGGCGACCATGCCGGCGGAGTTGACCAGAATGTCCGGCGGCCCGAGAAGCGACACGGCCTCGGCGACCCGGGCGCGCACGCCGGCGGCATCGCCGATGTCCATCGACAGGGCAATCACCTGCTGGCGCGGCGATCGGCGCGCGGCGTCGATCTGGCCCTTGGCGGCGGCCAGTTTGCTCGCGTTGCGGGCGACAATCACAATGTGTGCACCACGCGCCGCATACGCCCGGGCGAGCGAGAGACCGATGCCACTGGAGCCACCGGTGATGAAAATGTTGTAGTTGTGATAGTTGCGCTGGCGCTTGACGGACGGCGGCCGGTACGCCGTCTCGAACCATTCGCGGATCTCCGCCATCGCCTCGGGATAGGTCACCCGGGTCTCCCAGCCGAGATCCTCACGGGCCAGACGGCCGCTGACCATATTGTTGCGCCCCATGACTCCTGCCGCCATGCGGCTGATGGGCGGCCTGACCCCGAGCACCAGACAAATACGCTCCACGAGTGCGCCGAGCCACCAAGCCAGTGCAGTGGGAATTCTCCCCCGCGGCCGTCTGCCAATCCAGCTTCCAAGAGTGGTGGTGTACTCCGCCCAGGTCACCGGGTAGTCGTCGATGAAATGGTACGTCCGGTCCACTGCCTTCTCCGACTCGGCGGCGAGGACGGCGCCGTCCACCAGATTCTCGACATGTACGAAGGCGCCGGGTGCCGTGCCGTTGCCGATGAGCGGCACGGTCCCGCGGAACAACGCATCGAGCACGTCCTTGACCCACACGCTTCCCGCGCCGATCACGTTGGCGGGCCGGACGATCGTATACGGAATGCCGTATTGCCGGCCCAGGTCTGCCACCAGTGCTTCGGCCTCCACCTTCGTGTCGCTGTAGGGAATGCCGGTCTGCACGCATTCGGCCTGCTCGTCGAGCCCGGCGGTGTCCCGGCTGAGTCCCAACGCTGCGATCGAGGAGAAGTAGACGAAGCGCCGGATGCCTGCGCCGCGGCAGGCGTCCAGCAGATGACGGGTGCCGTCCACCGTGATGGCGCGGAACGCCGCGCGTGGTCCCCAGTCCGTCACCCGCGCCGCCAGGTGAAACACCACCGTGACGCCATCGGTAATTCCCGCCAGGGTCGCGGGATCTGTGAGGTCCCCGTGCACCACCTCCACGCCCGCGCGCCGCGCGGCCTCGGCCTCCTCTTCGGGCAGATACAAACCGCGCACCGCGTACCCCTTCGCCAGCAGCTTGGAAACCAAACGTTGACCGATAAACCCGCCGGCTCCAGTGACCAGTGCCCTCATGCGACCTCCTTCCGCCGTGGGGCTCACAGTCCGTACTCGGCCCGCTCGATCAGCTCCAGCTGCATGTCGCGGTTCAGGGTGACGAAGTACGCGTTGTAGCCCGAGATGCGTACCAGCAGGTTGCGGTAGTCTTCCGGGTGCGCCATGGCGTCGCGCAACGTGTCCGAGTTCACCACGTTGAACTGCAGCTGCATGCCGCCGAGGTCGGCATAGGTCTTCACGTAGGCAGCCATCGTGTCGACGACCTGCTGCCGCGGCTCGTCGGCGCGTGGCACCACCTTGACGTTGAAGGCGATGTTGTTCTTCAGGTTCTTCGGGTCGAGCCGTGCCACGTCGCGGATGTTGTCCAGCAAGTTCTTCGAGGCGTGCGCCTCCGGTGTCAGGCCCGGTGTAAACGGCTTGCCGCGCAGCTTGCCGTTGGGGAGCGCGCCACTCAGGGTGCCGAAGGCGACATGGTTCGACATTGACCAGAACCCGGCCGTGTAGCGGCCGCCGCGGTAGTGCGAGTGTCGGCCGTAGGCCTCGTCCACCATGCGTGTCACCCGGTTGGCCATGGCGACGGCGGCGTCGCTGCCGGAGCCGAACAGCGGGACGTGCGTACGGATCAGGGCATGGAGGGCCGCGTCCTGTTCGAAGTTGCGGTCGACCGCGCGCGTGAGATCGGCGAGCGCCGTCCGCCGCTCGTCAAAGACCAACTGTTTAATCACTAATAGTGAGTCGGTGACGTCCGCCAGCCCGATGCACGCCGCGCCGGAGCTGTTGTACGTCGCCCCGCCCTTGGTCACGTCGCGGCCGCTGCGGATGCACCCATCGATGAGCGACGACAGCAAAGGCGTGGGCCGCAGGTACTGGTGGGCGCGAGCGAGCATCTCGTTGTACGCGATCGACTGATCGACCAGGAAGCGGAACTGCGTCGCAAACGCCTCAAAAAACTCGTCAAAAGTGCGGAAGTCGCCGGACTCGATGTCCCCCGTGTGCGGACCGATCTTCCAGTCCATCAGCGGGTGCCAGCCGTCGTGCATGGCCATTTCGACGGCTGCTACCATGTTGACCATCTCGAAGTTGGTGTGCCCGATGTGCTTTCCGGAGAGCGTGGGCTCGACGCAGCCGGTGGCGGACCAGTTCCGCAGGTCGCGTGGATCGTAGCCGAGTCCATCGAGCGCCGTCATGACGGCCACGTCGTTGTGGATCGACGGCGTGGCGGCAGTTGCCAGGTTCACCTCGCAGAGCCGCTTCAGGTACGTGAGGCTATTCTTCTGCGGGTGGAACCGCGCATTCACGTTCGGGTCGCGCAGGGCGAGCATCTCGGTGACCTTGAGGAAGACGTAGGTCATGTCGTTGACGGCATCCTCGCCGTCTGGGGTAATGCCGCCGAGCGTCAGCGCCTGGTCGGAAGAGCTGCCGCCGAAGTAGTAGTTCGAGAACTCCGGCGTCATCGGCAGGTGGTCGGCGCAACGCAGGTAGAAGCAGCTGACCATTTCGATCGCGTGTTTGAGGTACGCCGCGCGCGCCTCCGGAGTGTCGAGCGCGGCCATGTCGGCCTCGAAGTAGGGTTGCAGCCACTGGTCGAGCCGGCCGAGCGACAGCCCGGCGTTGGTGCTTTCCATGTGCAGGCCCACCCAGGTGATCCACATGGCATTGACGGCTTCGTCGAGTGTGCGTGCCGGGTGCTCGACGACACGGCCGCAGATGCGCGCCAGCGTTTCCAACTCCGCTTGGCGGATCGGGTCGGCCGCCGCCGCCGCTTCCTTGGCGGCCTGCGCGGCAAGGTGCTGCGAGTAGGCCGTCAAGCCCTCGAGGCAGAGGATCATCGCCTCGCGGGTGGCGTTGTCCTCTGCGTCGTCCGGATGACCGGCAATCGTGGCGCGGATCTCCTCGATCAGCCCGCGGGTCCCAAGGCGGAGGATCTTCGGGAAGTCGGGGATCGTGTGCGAGATCGTCGCTTGCTTCCAGACAAAGTAAACGGCAAAGCGCTCGTCCAGTTGCTGGCACAGCGGCTCACCGTACGTCTGGCGCACCCACTCTTTGAAGTTGCGGTTGGCCCAGTAGGGGAACACCTCGTGGTGCAGGATGTCGCGCGTTTCGGAGGTGAGGTCGTACGGATTGAGGGCGCGGTGCGGAACCGTCAGGAGCTCGCTCCAGAGCATGGTGCCGTGGCCTTCGGGGTAGATGACCACCCCGACTTCCTTCGTAGTGGTGGTGCCGGCGATCAGGTCGTTGGCGTGGATGATGGGGCGCCGGTGCTCCATCAGGTACTTGTACGCGTGCGCCTTGCGCAGCACCGGGACCCACGGCTGGCCCTGTGCATCACGTTCGAAACCATGCGCTTTGTGCCAATCGGTGACCAGCTTCGGCAGTTCGTGACAGACCTCGGGCTTCACCTCGAAATGCCGGCGCAGGAACTCGCGCAGGCGGGGGAAGTCGTCGAGCTGATACGCCGACAGGTACGGGGCATCGAGGTACTTCACGCCGGGATCGACGCGTTCACCGATGAGCCGCGCATCCTGGCGGGCGCGCGCGGCACCACGCTGCCGGCCGGGCGTGCGGCGCGCGATTTCCTGCGCCTCGGCAACCGACGCACGCTGGGCCGCCGCCATGCGCTTCTCTTGCTGTTTGTGGACGAGGAGCGAGACCAGAAAGAAGAAGAGATTGAGCAACGCGAAGCTGCCCCGAACGTGCATGTCGTTCTTGAGGAACATGCGCATTTGGTCCGACGGGCTCGCCTGGGCCAGTCGGCGCATCGCTTCCTCCGAGCGGAAGATCAGCGTCACGTCGGCATCCGGCGGTACGCTGGCGACGACCCGGGCACGGCCGTCGTGGAAGCGGATGGCCGCCTGCACGCCGCCGGACTCCGTCCGCAGCGCCGCGCAGAAGTTGATCCATCCCCCGTCGCTGCGCAGGTAGCGGCGCAACGACGGTCGCAGGTTGAAATTGACGGCCATGAGCTGCAGAAGAACGCGGAGCGCCCACCGCGGCAGCGCGCCGCCCTTGTTGACCGGGTGAGCCGGTGCACGGACATCTGTCGTTTTGGCCTGCAGCGCTACGCCCATCGTTTTCCTGCCTCGTCCCGTTCGTCGACGCTGATATCACGCTGTGTGAAGATGCGGGCGCACTCCGCCACCTCCGCGCCCGGCATCCACGTCATCGGCAGCGCCAGTGCGGACGCTGGGCCGGCGCACCCGAGGCGTTGCTCCTTGTCGCGCCAGGTCGGATTGTACGGCAGCAACCGCGCCGCACGCACGCCCAGGTCGTGCAGGAACGCGGAGATCAGCTCCAAGTTCTCCCGGGTCGCGGTGATGCCCGGGACGAGCGGCACCCGCGGCAAAACCTCGAACCCCTGCGCCGGAGACATGGCGTGCAGTCGGGTGAAATTGTCGAGTATGCGCTCGTTGGAGACGCCGCAGAAGCGTTGATGCAGAGCCGGATCGAAGAGCTTCAGGTCGAAGTAGATGCTGTCCACCCACGGCAGAATCTGCTCGACGAAACGGTCAAAGCTGAAGAGCCCGCACGTCTCGACGAGGGTGTGGAGCCCGTGAAGTTTCATGGCCTCCAGCAACTCGGACAAGAACCCCATGTGCAGCGTGGGCTCGCCGCCGGAGACCGTGACGCCGCCGCCGGAGGCGTCGAAGAACGGCTTGTCCTTGAGCGCCTCGGCGGCGATCGCCTCCACGGTCATTTCTCCGCCGAGCATACTCAAAGCCTGCGCCGGGCAGACTTCGGCGCAGCGGCCGCACAGCGTGCAGCGTGTGCGGTCGACGCGGTTGCATTCGTCGAAGACAATTGCCGCGTCGGAGCAAGCGTCAACGCAGGTGCGGCACTCGATGCACTGCGCGGCAGCGAATGCCAACTCGGGCAGCGGGCTACGGCACTCGGGGTTGTGGCACCACACGCAGGCGAGCGGACAGCCCTTGAGGAAGACAACCGTGCGGATGCCGGGGCCGTCGTCCAGCGAGTTTCCCTTGATGTCGACCACGAGCGGCCCGTGCGGCGGGTGCGCGGGCGCGCCCGTGGGGTGAGGACGAAAGGCGTGAGTGACGGCCGGCGCGGCGGCACGAATGCCTGGGAGAGTAACGTCGGCCGTGTGGGAGCGGATCCAGCGGGTGAGCGTTCCGAGCATCGGCACCGTCTTCCTTCGCTCGTCGTAGATACGACCTCGACGCATGCTTGACAAGGCGTTCTGCGAAAGAAACGGGCCGAGAGCAAGACCGCGACCCTCCGCTTCGGGCTCGCCCGTATCCCCAGCACCTGCGGAACACGTCGGGAAAATCCGTTGATTGCCTGGCGGTGGGGGTGATAAGTATCACCGGCTGAGTTCTGCTGGTTAAAGGCTGACGGCGCGGGAGGCAACGTGAGCAGGAGGTTGTGGTGTGTTTTCTTTCTCTTCGCTGCGACCTGTCTGCCCGTCCTACTCCTCTCTCCGTTTCCGACCCAGGACGGTCCCGCACATCTATACAGCGCGCATGCATCGGGTCACCTAGGAGATGTTCGCTATAACGTGCTCAGCCATTTCTTCGAACATTCATCCTCGGCGATTTCTACGCGCACGGTACATAGCCTGTTCTCAGTACTGGTAGGTCTTGCAGGCCCGGTCTGGGCAGAGAAGCTGGTTGCTCTTCTTTTCATCTGCTGCCTCTTCTCACTGTTCCTGGTCGACCCGGAGAAGACGCTTTTCTTTCCAATCTGTGCTCTCCCTCTCCTCACTTACACGTTTGTCCTTCGCATGGGATTCTACAGTTTCTGCTTGGCCATGCCGCTGGCGCTGTACGCGGCTGCGGTGTGGACACACCGACCCGAGGCTATGAGACCGCGACAACTCCTCCTAGCCAGCGGCTGCCTTGCGGTGCTTCCCTTCTTTCACCTCGTGGCAGCGGGATGGGCACTCGTTCTCGCGTGGAGTGGTGCGGGCGTCCTGCTGCTGGTGGAACGACGGATGAGTGTGCGTGCGCTGGGGGGCCTTGTGCTCGGGACCATTCCGTGTGTTCTTGCCGTTTCGAGTTATCCACCAACCACCGCGCCCTACGTGTGGGAGGGGCTAGGAGCGCGGCTCGCCGCGCTCGTCGCCGGCGCATCCTTTATCGGCGAGGGGCGATACGCCCTTGCTCTCAGCGCAGGACCGTCAGTGATGTTACTTGTACTGGCGGCGCTCTTTGTTCGCGACGAGACACGA
Source organism: uncultured delta proteobacterium (assembly GCA_963729835.1). GTDB lineage: Bacteria > Desulfobacterota > Binatia > HRBIN30 > HRBIN30 > CAVSQF01. The sequence goes on from CAVSQF010000023.1 coordinate 115,265, forward strand.
GCGTGGCTCAACCGAAGCCAGGACGCACTCTGCCGAATCCTGGCAGTGAGCGCAGCGTTGATTTTGGCTTTGGTCGTTCCGGAGGAAGCCGCAGGCGGCGCCTATATCGGCGTTCGCTGTAATCTTCTGTTTTTCTTGCTTCTCCTCTTACTATTGAGACAGTGGAGATTGCCAACTGCAGTTGATGCGGCGTGTTCGGTATTGTTCTTGGCCTTTTCCCTGGCGCACCTCGTCAACATCAGTGCGATATTGAAGACTGCGAGCGCCGAGCAACGCGACATCTTGGAGAGCCGCACGTTCCTCCGCAACCACGCGACGGTGCTGGTTGTGGTGGCAGGCGAGTGGGTTAGTGCGCACGGTCCCGAGCTCTCAACCCAAGTTCGACCACTTCTTCACGCGGGGGATCTTCTTGGAGTTGGCGCAGACCGAGCGGTGCTGACATTTTATCAAGGCGACATTCCTTATTTCCCGGTCAACTTCAGGAAAGGCGTCAACCCGTTCGGCGCGCTGTTCGACAGCTCTATCTTCGGATGGGAGATGCCTGCGGTAAGATGGGACGCGCTTCCCGCTTGGCAAGGTGGCGTCGATTATCTGGGGGTGTGGGATGAAGAGCGCCTGCTGCGTTCTCCTCCGGAGGGGGCGCGATATCGAAAGGTGGTGTGTACGTCGTATGAGGAGGTCCACCGCTCGCGTGAATGGCCATGGGTGATATACCACCTGCGACGGGGAAACGACGGCGAGTACTCTCCACCGACGATGTGTTCGATGGACCGCCAGCACGCGGGGCGGGCTGGAACGCTGCGAATTGCAGCGTCGTGATCCCTTGTGCGCATTCGGACAATGCCAAGAGGTACGGACTTGAAGTCGCCGCCTGAGGTTGAGCATCCGGCACCGTTCGGTACGCGTCTGAGCTGGTGGGCCATTATCGGGGGCTTGGCGCTCGTCATCGCGTGGCTCCTGTTGGCGGCGGAACACGTCGGAATCTTGCGCTCTCTGGGTTGGGTATACACCGATGAAGACCAGGCTGTGCTGTGGCTGGGGGCCGTAGACTACTCACATCTGCGATTTCATGAACCGCGCTTTTACGGCCAGGCTTACAACTCCATGTTCGAAAGCCTGCTTGCGGTCCCACTCCTGTGGCTGGGGGTTCCTGTCTGGACCGCAGTGCCGCTGGTGAGCGCCTTGGCATCCCTGGCTGCGTGGACCTGTCTTGCCGGGCTGGCGTTGAAGCAGCGTCAGATGCTTGCGGGGGTCACCATCCTCGTGCTTCCGCTTCTGCTGGACCCACGTTTCTTGCTGATTTCGACGATGCCAAGAGGCTTCATGCCTGGCGTCTTCTTGAGTGTGGTCGCCGCTACACTGTGGCTGTGGCGTCCCGAAGGCCGATTTCGAACGTTGGGAGCGGTGTTTCTGCTCGGCTGCGGCTGCTCTTTGAACCCCAATGCGCTCCTTGTAGCCGTACCATTCGGTACCTTAGTGCTGTGTCGAGTATGGGATGACGCACCCAAACGTCTACAAGTCGGTGTCGGTACGTTAGGCGCTTGCGTGGTTCACGGGTTGATAGTGTTGTTTTACGTCCGACACCGCAGTTACGTCGTTCACTCCTCTCCGAGCCTATCTGTTTCTTGGGAGCATTGGCTGTGGAGCCTGCATAGCCTGCATGAGATCTTTGGCGCGTTTCTGCCGCTGGATGCGTCACGCGCGTTCCTGTTGGTCGTGGTGGTCGCAACGATCGTCGCGCTCGGCCGCCGTAGGGCCGGTCCAGGGCCTGCGGCCGGCGTCGGTTCGGCGGGCCCGTCCGCCGAAGGCTTCGGGCCGCAGGCGGGACCGCGCTCCCCGTTCGGCCGGGCTCAGGACATGGTTGGGTCGCTGCGAACTGCACAGTCCGGCAGGCTGCTAGAGCCGCCGTTGTTTCTCCTCACGTTGGTGGCGGTTGTAGTGTTTTCCCTGGCTGTCGAAAAGGTGGCAGAGTGGGACCCGGACCGGCTTTTCATGCCGCGGGCTCGGATGTTCCTGGGCCTGCCGTTCTCCGTATCGCTTCTGCTGCTGTTAATCCGTTTGCGCCCTCACGCCGCCAAGAGCGTGGTCTGCATCGCGCTCCTGATAGGTGCCACGATTAGCTTCGCGCAGCGCCAGCAAGCCCGCACGAGTTACGTCGAATCGGCGGTTGCCCGATCCGTGGCTGCGCATCCCTGGGTCCGCCCGTGGCGCGTGGATGCGGTGCGCGAGCGCTGTGAGTTACTGCGAGTCACGTCCGAAGCAAGAGGGCTCAAACTGTCTCTTCACTGGAAGGACCAACTACCGGCCTACGCATGCACAGCTGTGTGTGACGGCGAGTTTCTCGGGATCTTCCCGAAGTTCGAGCGCCGCAGGTGGCTAGTGGAGCGGTTGAAGCCGATGCTTTTCGACCGCGTCATGATGGCGGACGTAACGCGAGAGGAGTGCGATCGGCTCGATCAGCTCGACTGGAAGTGCCTGCCCCTCGTGGAGGAGGGCAACGGAATGCAGCTGGTGGAGTTGCGCTTCCGCCCCCAACCGCTGTCGAGTGTGGCACATTCTCTGGTGGACTTCTACGGAGGCGACCCGGAGGACTGGTAACAGGAATTCCTCGCGAACCGGCGCTCGCAATCGCCGATGCCATTTAGTGATCGCTCGCGCCGATTACGATTACGCGCACGTGCACGAGCACGAATTGGGTTACGAATTAAGGGTGGGTGGTGAAGGACGCCAATGAGGACAGCGGCAATGAGTTCTTCGCGTCGCGCGAGACCAGCACCGTGGCCAACCGGCCGCACCTGGAGATCACATTCCGTTCGTGTCCTTGAAGACGCGCCTCGGTACGATCGCGGCCGATCCGAACAACGCGTGGAGCGTGAACTTCAACAACAGCACCGCAGTGAGCCGCCGCCTCGGCGCTTCGTGTTGCGCGGGCTACTGTCGCATCAGGCCAGCCACCAGTGACTCAGGTCGAGTTCAATGGCTTCGAACGGATCCGCGCGAATCACGTCGGTGCCGCCGTGCGTAGCGACGACGACCCACCGGACGCCGTCGAGCCGATACACTTCGAGTGTCCGTTGGAGGGGGTCGACGAGCCACAAGTGCGCCACCTGCTGGCGGGCATACGCAGGCATCTTACGCACACGATCGAGGCGACCGGTCGTCGGTGAGACCACTTCGCAGACCCAGTCGGGAGACAGTTCAAAGAAGGGCACATTGGGGATCGCCGGCATGCGGTCGCGCCGCCACCCTGCCAAGTCGGGAACCATGACTTCGGGCCCGAGATGCAGCTCTGGTTCGAAGAGGATCCACCACCCTCCCGGTTCGCCCGGTGCGCCTGGAAGGCGATCAAAGGGACCGACATCCTGTCCAATACCCCAAGCGGCACGCGCATGGGGCGATGCGGGCCGCGGCGATGTGTACAACTCGCCATCGACAATCTCGGCCACGAGATGCTCGGGGGCGTTGAGGACATCTTCGTATGTTGCCCGTCGCCGCGCCGGGTCCATGGGCATCACCATAGCACGCGCACAACAGAGAATTGAACTGCGTGCGGATGTCGTCAGGACGTGCGCGCTTTCATCTCCATGCGCAGGCTCCTGGGTTCCCACGAGCGCGAGACCAGCAGCAGGTCCGCCATCGAATTCCTGACCGGATCGCAGAGCGGGGCGAGCCTGTCGAAGAAGTCTCCGGGGTCGACGATCGCCTCCGGGGCGAACACGCCGCGCTGCTGTTCCAGGTCCGGCCGCAACGTGGCGAGCCCGACCGCCAGCGGCACGCCCGTGGCGCCTCCCATGCCGACGGCCGGCGCCGAGAGCACGGTTGCTGCGACGGTGGCCGGGCTGTCGTTCTTGCGGCCGACGGCGACCGCGAAGAGCGGCGGCAGCCTGGAGACGCTCTCGTCGATCATCTCGCGCACGTAGTCGCCGGGCGTCTTCACGGGCTTGCCGACGCCTTCGAGCCACTCGATCCAGGCGGCGGCGCGCTCGATGGACAGACGGTTGCGGTCCACCAGCGAGCCGAGGATGCGCAGCACCCACATGTTGGCGCGCGACGTCGTCATGAGAACCAGGCTCTTCCGCAAAGAGGGGAAGTACCGAGGGAACGTTATCGCTTCCGGATGACCCATCGTCCAGCCGGTGCGGGGTCCTACGCCCGGGTACTCGAAGTCGACGCGTCGCCGCGGGGCTTCATCGACGAAACGCCCTTCGTCAAAGACCCGAATCCGGCCGGTGAGTTGGTGCACACCATGGATCGTGGCCGCGGACGGCCGGGGGCTCCGGCTCTCGGGCATCGCCGCATCGGCGTCGAAGCCTGCATAAAGCTCCTCGACGACGTCGAGCTCTCGGATGGCGGTCGCCGCGAGCAGGTTCGATATGCCGGGACTCGCTCCCATGCCGATCACGGCGGTGACACCGCGCGCCCGAGCATCCCCGTCCATCGCGAGCATTGCCTCGGTGGACTCCCAGTCGTCGTTGATGTCCAGGTAGTGGCAGCCCGCGCGGATGGCGGCCCTGAGGACCGGCGGCCCCAAACGGAAAAACGGCCCCACCGTGTTGAGTACAGCCCCGGCGCCGGAAAACAGGCGCAGGAGCGCGGCTTCGTCGGTGACGTCGACCGCAGCCGCACAGGCCTTGGCTCCGAGGGTTTCCGCAAGCCGTGTCGCGGCGGCGGGGTCAAGGTCCGCCACGATCAGCTCTTCGACGAAGTCGAAAGCAACCGCCGTCCGGGCGGCGTAGCGCCCCATGCCACCTGCGCCGAGGGCAACAACTTTCATCGCGATTCCACCTGCCGGACGTTCAGATAGATCGCGTCTGCCACCGCCGCGCGGGCTTCACGTTTCGCAGATCTCTTCAACTGCCGCGCGAAGATCGGGCAGTACGCGCGACTGCACCCCACCGCTGCTGAACGCCTCACCTGCATCGAAATTGCCCCCGGAGAGGTGGAAGACGGTCACCGTGCGCCGATCAGCGTCAACGATCCAGTACTCCTCGACGCCGTTACGCGCGTAGATGTCCTTCTTCTCTGTCCGATCTCGGCGCGCAGTCGACGGCGAGACAATCTCCACCACGAGGGTGGGTACAATGCGCAGGAATTGACCGCGCCCCGGTTGCGGCCCGGCGGCGAACCGGTCGGCGGCGATATACGCGAGATCCGGCTCGATGGTATCGCCCGACGGCAGATCGAACCCGGCGCTCGAACCCAGGACGACGCCCAGCTTCCTGCGCGCCACGTGGTCCTTGACGATCCACGCCAGTGCCGTCTCGACCTGCGCGTGCGGCCACCCCGCCGGAGGTGTCATCACGATCCTCCCATTGATCAACTCGTAATGGTTGACGTCGCCGCGTGGCAGTTCATCGAGCCAGCGCCGGAATGCCTCTTGTGAGAACTGCTCGTCAGAGATGAAAGCCGTCTGCGAACTCATCGCGGTGGAAGCATACCGTAATTCACATCCCGTTGGAAAGCGCCAGTCTGTCCCGTTAGAGGCCCAGCGTCCGTTGGACTACAATGGAGTTCGTGCGGTTCGAAGCGCGGCACGAGCGTGCGCATTATTGAGGTTCGCATGAGTACTAGAACAGAAGGCGGGCTGAACCCAACACCGGTAGCAGAAATAGGGGCCGTCCGAGATGGCGGGTACCCTTCGAGACGGCCGCTGGGAAAACGCGGCCTGCTACCAATGAACCGTACGGTACAGGTTCCCCTCCTTACGAAGGAGGGGTCAGGGGAGGTTTGGAAGGCCGCGGTGCTCAACCTCCCCCTCAGTAGTTGACGTGCCAACGGCCGCGGCGAGAGCGTCGGCATTCAGCGGCGCCGGCAATGTGTTGGTCGCGACGGTCGATGCACAGGTCACACATTGTGAGGTGTGCTCAGGGAGCACCGCGCGCAACCCACGCAACACCGCAACTGCCGGATCGCTCGGCGTCGACAGGACCTTGTGGGTACGTACCCGGCTGTCGATGCACGCACCGAAATCGGTGAAGATGCCGCCGCTATCGGTGCCGACGAACGCAAACGGTGTGGTCATTCTGTGGGCGGAAGTCATAACCTCATGCGCCGCGAGGCGTCCGGCACACGCACCGGGCTGGCATACCACTCCACTTCCGGCGCACGGCGCTGCTCCACCGCAATCACGGCAATGCCCGCCATGACCAACGACCCGCCGAGAAGTAGCGGGGCCGTGAGCGGCTCGCCCAGCAACACGTACGCGAAAACGACCGCAAACACCGGGATGAGGCACAACAGAATCGCCAGGACACTCACATCGATGAGTTGTTGGACGCGCGCGTAGACCAGGTACACCAGCGCCGTGCAGAAGAGCGTGAGTACAACGAGCATCAACGTCGGCGCCCATCCGCCTGCGACGTCCCAGGCGCCGCGGTGCAGCAAGCCCGGCGCCGCGGTCAGCGCGGCGACGGAAAAGACCGGCGTCAGACGCTCGAAGAGCTTGGTGCCGTACGGGCTGCGCCGCTGTGCGACGGCATAGAGGGACCAAGCAACGCTGGCGGCCATCACGAGGCGATTCCCCTGAGCCGGCCCGCTCTTCAGCGCTTGCCAGGTCAGGCCGTCGCTGCTCACCACCATCACGCCGGCAAGTGTCACAGCGGCACCCAACACGTGACGCGGCGTGAGCCGCTCCCCCAACAACCACACCGCGAGGCCGATCGTCGACACCACCTCGGCGTTGACCACCAGCCCCGCCACATTCGCGGGGGTCAGCTGCAGGCCGTAGTTGAAGAGGACGAAGTCGATGCCCAGCGCCATGCCGGAAACGCACACCCACGGGTCAGCAACGAACCAGCGCGCCCCCTTGCCGGCGAGCAGGCGGAAGATGCACGCGGCAACGGCGAGCCGAAAGCAGCCGATGAACTCCGGACTAAACCCGCGCAGCGCCCCCTTGATGGCCACCGGCGCCAAGCCCCAGAGCGCCGCCGCCAGCAACGCCAGCAGCAGGCCGGCCCACGACCATCGCGGATGCAACTGCACGCGCGTCATCGCCACGCCTTCAACCATAACGCCCGCCACGGCGCCAGCGGGCTCGCATAGAGAACGATTTACACGAGGGCGCTTGACCCAGCAATCAATATCGTGAGACTGTGGGTCAGAGGTTCGGGTGTGATGATCGCAGATGTTTGGCTCTCGACGCTTTCGCTGCTGGGGTTGGGGTTCGCCCTCGGGCTCAAGCATGCCCTGGACGCCGACCACCTGGCCGCCGTGTCCACACTGGTCAGCGAGCGCAAGAGCCTGCTCGGGTCATCGATTGTCGGCGTGCTGTGGGGCCTCGGCCACACCATCGCGCTGTTGGCGGCCGGGATGGGGGTGATCCTCTTGCACCTCGAGATCGGCCGGAGCACGGCGCAGGGGCTTGAGTTCGGCGTCGCCGTCATGCTGATCGTGCTCGGCGTGAATGCGTTGTGGAGACTGGGGCGCGGCGGCCACCTGCACGTGCACGCACACGAGCACGGCGGCAGGGTACATTTGCACCCGCACGTGCACGACGGCTCGGCGCAACTCGCGCCGGGCTCGCACCACAGCTTTGGCCTGACGGCACGCCCGGTGCTGGTCGGCATGATGCACGGGCTGGCGGGCAGTGCCGCGGTGATGCTGCTCGTCCTGTCGACGATTCACTCTCCGCTGGTCGGTTTCGCGTACATCACCGTATTCGGGGTGGGTTCGATCGGCGGCATGCTGCTGATGAGCGCGCTGGTCAGCGTGCCCTTCCATCTGACGCCGGCGCGTTTCGTGCGCGCCCACATCGCGGTGCGCGCGCTTGCCGGCATCGTCAGCCTCGGGTGCGGCCTGCTCATGGCCTACGACATCGGCTTCGCCGGCGGCCTGTTCCTGTGATCGGTGCCACGGTGATCGGCTGACGGCCACGGAGCGCACGGAGGCCGGTCGGAAATGCTTTCGCTCCTGCGGCTGCGGGCCACACCGGGCTGCCAGGCGGTTGCGGCATGTCCGAGTCTCTCGACCAGATGATCGGCGGAGGGCCAGACGCGCCGTGAGCGCGTGAAGGAGACTGCCGATGCGTGGCCTCATGCAAGATTACCCGCTGCTCCTCTCGCACCTGTTGTACCGTGCCGAGCGGCTGTTCCCGCACAAGATGGTCGCGACGCGCGGGCCGACCGGCATGGTGCGCTATACCTGCGCCGACATGTGCCGGCGCGTGCGGCGGTTGGCCAACGTGCTGCAGCAATTGGGCGTGCAGGCCGGTGATCGTGTCGGCTCCTTTGCCTGGAACACGCACCGCCACCTCGAGCTGTATCTCGGCGTGCCCAGCTCGGGCGCCGTGTTGCACACCATCAACATCCGCCTGTTTCCGGAGCAGATCACCTACATCATCAACCATGCGGCGGATGGGGTCCTGTTCGTGGATGACTCCCTCCTCTCCATACTCGAGCCGTTGGCGCCGCAATTGCGCTCCGTCCGTGCGTTCGTGGTGATGACCGACAGCCCCCTCCCGGACACCTCGTTGCAGCCGCTCTACAGCTACGAAGAGCTGCTGCGCGCTGCCCCGCAGGAGTTCACGTTCCCGCCCCTCGATGAGAACGCGGCGTGCGGGATGTGTTACACCTCCGGAACGACGGGCCACCCCAAAGGTGTGATTTATAGTCACCGCGCCTTGTTCCTGCAGTCGGTCGCCCAAACGATGGCGGATACCATCGCGTTGCGCGAGCGCGATGTGCTCCTCTCGGTCGTGCCGATGTTCCACGCCAACGCCTGGAATCTCCCGTATGCGGCAACCATGATCGGGGCGGCGCAGGTGTACCCCGGCGCCCATCCGCAGCCCGAAGACCTCGCCCGCCTGATTCAGGAAGAGCGGGTGACCATCGCCGCGGGTGTGCCGACGGTCTGGATCAGCATGCTGGCGTTGCTGCAGCACAAGCCGTACGACCTCTCCAGTCTGCGTTCCATCGTCTGCGGCGGCGCGGCGGTGCCGCAAAGCCTGATCGAGGCGTACGACAGGCTGGGGGTCCCGATCCTGCACGCGTGGGGGCTCACGGAAACGGCGCCGACCGCAACCGTGTCGGTACCGCGCCGGCATATGCTCTCGTGGCCGCCGGAGCGGCTCAAGGCCGTGCGCGCCAAACAGGGGCCGGTCCTGCCGGCGCTCGAGATCCGCGCCGTGGATGACGCCGGCCGCGAAGTGCCGTGGGACGGCAAGAGCGTTGGCGAGCTGCAACTGCGTGGGCCGTGGGTCATCAGCGAGTACTACGATGATCCGCGCACCCCGGAGGCGTTTGCCGATGGGTGGTTCCGGACGGGTGACGTGGGCAGCATCGACGCCGATGGGTTCGTGCAGATCACCGACCGCGCCAAGGACGTCATCAAGAGCGGCGGCGAATGGATCTCGACCGTCGAGATCGAGAACGCGCTGATGGGGCACCCGCAGGTGCTCGAAGCCGCGGTCATCGGCCTGCCTCACGACCAGTGGCAGGAACGGCCGCTGGCCTGTGTCGTGCCGAAGCCGGGGCAGACGATCGACAAAGCCGACCTGCGCGCCTACCTGGCGGAGCGCTTCGCGAAGTGGTGGGTGCCGGACGACATCGTCTTCTTGGACGCGATTCCCAGGACGAGTGTGGGCAAGTTCGCCAAGAACGAGCTGCGCGAGTGCTTCAAGGAATATCACTGGGAGTGATGATACCCAGGCTCGGTCGGCTTGGCCAACTTGGCTAATCGCGCTACACTCCTCTGGGAGGTTGCCATGACGGTCAACATGCTGGAGGCCAAGAGCCAACTCTCGAGACTCGTGAAGGCGGCACTCGGGGGCGAAGAAGTCGTCATCGCTAGCAACGGCGCGCCGATGGTCCGGTTGGTGCCGGTCACCAAGAAGGGCGGCCTGGCTGGTTGGGGAAAGCTCAAGCGGTTTGCTGGCGCTGTGGACGCGGCGTTCACTCCGGAAGCCGACGCCGCTGTCGCACGCAGTCTGAGGGGCCGTTGGTAAGGCTACTCCTCGACACGCAGGTGGCGCTGTGGTGGCTTACCGCCAGCCCTCGGCTCTCCAAAGCGTCACGACGCCTCATCGCCGGGTCTTCCTGTGCCATCTCAGTTGCCAGCATTTGGGAGGTGGCCATCAAACACCGACTCGGAAAGCTGCCCGTCTCCGCGCGGCGCTTCCGCGACGAGCTGCGATCAGGCGGCGCCCTCATTCTGCCCGTAAGCGACGAGCACGCGCTGGTTACGGCAGACCTCCCGTACGCGCACGGCGACCCCTTTGACCGATTGCTGCTCAGTGTTGCCAAGGTGGAGCATCTGGTGCTCCTGACCGCCGACGCTGCGATGATGGCGCTTACCGAAGCACATCCCCGCCTGCCCCTCAAGGAAGCCTGAAGGGCCGGTACTGGCTGAGAGTGTTTCCTTGCTTTCTTCTTGCTACCATGGGGGTTTAGGAGGTCTGAGACAGGAGGGACCGACATGCCGACGATCTTCACCCGCATCATCAACGGCGAGCTGCCGGGGCGCTTCGTGTGGCGCGACGAGCGCTGCGTGGCGTTTCTGTCGATTGCGCCACTCAAGCCGGGGCACACCTTGGTGGTCCCGCGCCAGGAGGTGGATCACTGGATCGATCTATCGCCGGACCTGGCGCGCCATCTCATGGGCGTCGCCCAGTCCATCGGCAGGGCGCTGCAGCACGGATTCAAGCCGGTGCGCGTCGGCCTGATGATCGCCGGCCTCGAGGTGCCGCACACGCACCTGCACGTGGTGCCGATCACGACGATGGCCGACCTCGACTTCGCGAACCAGGACCGCGACGCGCGGCCGGAGGATTTAGAGCGCGCGGCGCAGACGGTGCGGGCCTCACTGCGGACACTCGGCTGCCGCGACGTCGCGGAGTGACCGGTCCGGCGCTACGTTGTCGCCGCCTTACGATCACCGACTGTTGCTTTGTGCGTGTGATGCCGTGTCACACTTCCCGGAGCCGGGTTTCAAGCCGGAGTAACGGGTCATTCCAGCAGGGACGGTGTGTCACCGGCAGCAGGTCCACGATTTTGTCGGTGTCCCTCGCTCCGATTTGACACTGGGTAACCGAAAGGGGCATGATCCGCACTCGGTAGTGGCGGAGGCATCGGGCGGAGAGGTCACCGTATGGGAGGTGCCTCACGATGAGTTTTTCTTACTACCTTGGGGCGTTGCCTGCGGCAGACGGTGGATCGATGGACACCTTCCGTAGGATTGCACGAAACGATACGTCAGCGATGCGGTGGCGCATTGCCGGCGCCCTCTCCCTGATCGTGCTTGCCTTCTCATCAACGGGATTGGCGGCTCCTCGATCAGAAGAGGCCGCCTCGGCCGCGGCCAGCGTCGCGTATCTCGCAGGCGTAATGGATCAGTACCACGACCGATTCCCGGTGTCGGACGACGTCAGCTCGGCGGGCAACCACTTCCACGCCTTTGCCAAAATCCCCAATGAGAATGCGGCGGTCGACGTCAATGGCTCGTGGACAGACAACCCACACTCGGGGGCGACAGCAATCCGCTGCGAGTTTCGCAACATCGATGGCGTCAACTTCGGCGGGTTCTATTTCCTGAACGGCATCCTGCCACCGGGTGCTGTGAAGCCTGATCTCAACTTCGGCACCATTGCTGCCGCGGGCATCGACCTGTCCGGGGCCACCGCCTTGACGTTTTGGGCACGCCGCGAGCAGGGAGCAAACCAGATCGCGTTTTTCATGGGCGGCGTTGGACGGGATCCGGAGACGGGACAACCACAGCAGCCTTGTTCTGTGGACATTCCGGGACCCTGCCCCTATCCCGATTCGACTCCGGTGGTGAAGAGCTTCGTCGACTTGACCGACGAGTGGATGCAGTATCGCATTGACCTCAGTGGCAAGGATCTGGGGTATGTGTTGGGAGGATTCGGCTGGGCAGCAAGCGCGCTCGACAACCCTGCCGGCGCCGTCTTCTATGTCGACGATATCCAGTACGAGCTGAGTCCGGCGCGCCGCGAGCAGCGCCTGAACGAGCCGCGCTTCCTCCGTAGCTTCACGACCTTGCCCCTCCAGCCAAACCCGTTCGACGCCAACAAGGACGACGACATCGACCTCGCGTTGCGCAACACCGCGTTCACGTACGACAACGCCGTCGCGCTCTTGGCGTTACTGGCAGACGGCAGCGCGGACAGCCTGCGGCGTGCCCAGCTGATCGGCGATGCCTTCGTCTACGCCTCCCACCACGATCGTTTCTTCGACGACGGCCGGATCCGCACGGCCTACGCGGCCGGGGATATCTCGCTGCCTCCCGGGTGGACGCCGAACGGCCGCTCCGGGACTGTTCCGATACCGGGTTTCTATGACGAGCGCCAGGAGTACTTTTTCGAAGTCGAGCAGTGCGCCGTTGACGTTGGCAACAACGCGTGGGCCATGGTTGCCTTGCTCGCACTCTACCAGCGCACCAATGTGCCGGACTACCTGGACACGGCCCGGCGGCTCGGCGAATTCATCCGCACATTCCGCAATGACACCGGCCTGTACCAGGGTTTCCAGGGCGGGGTCGACTGTCCCGAGTGCCCGCCGGAAGGCGCGCCGCCATGTCCGACGCCCGGCCCGCGCGTGTGGGCGAGCACCGAGCACAACCTGGATGTGTACGCGGCCTTCACCAGGATGTTCGAAATCACCGGTGAGGAGCAGTGGCGCACGGATGCGGAACACGCACGCGAGTTTGTCGACGCGATGGTCGTGCCAGAGACGGGCTGCCACTTGGCAGGGACCACGGATCCCAATACCCTCAATACCGGCGGATGTCAGCTTCCGCTCGACACGCAATCCTGGAGCGTCCTGGCGCTGCGCGACCGGCTGACGATTCCGTCCGCACTTGGTTGCGCGGAAACGAACCACGCCGCGAGCAGCGACGGATTCACCGGGTTCGACTTTAACAATGACGGTGACGGCGTGTGGTTCGAGGGAACTGCCCAGATGGCCGTGGCGTATGCGTTTGCCGGTGAGAAGGCCGCCGCGCAGCGCCTGCGGGCAACTCTGCAGGTGGCGCAGCAAACGTCACCGTTCGGGGATGGTCAGGGCATTAGTGCCGCGAGCCACGACGCGGTTTCGACAGGCTTCAAGACTCCGACCGGGGACGATTTCAAGTTGTTCCGCAGGCTCCATGTCGCAGCCACCGCCTGGAATGCCTTCGCGCAACTGCAAGTCGATCCCTATTTCCAGGTAACGCCGACCGCTGCTACTCGGATCTGTCAGTTGGATGTCGACGGCTCAGGTCGGCCCGCGAACGTCGCGACTGATATCGTTTACATCGTGCGCCGACTGCTCGGCTTGCCGCCCGTGCCATCGAGCTTCCGTGCGATCGATCCAACCATCCCTTCAGACGAAGAGATCGCAGCGGCTATTGATGCGCTCGGTCTGCTTCTGGATGTGGATCTGAACGGTAACGTAGATGTCGCGACCGACATCGTCTACATCGCGCGCTGCATCCTGGGGCTGCCAGCGGTGCCCGGCAGCTTCCGGCTACTGGACCCGTCTATTCCCCCAGACGAGGACATCTGCGGCCGGAAAGAAGCTCTATGCCCGGCGATCCCGCATCAATCGCCGATTGTTGGCTTGGGGTTCACACCGACGGCCAGCCCAACTGAGACCTCCGGCACGTCCACTCTGACGCCGAGTGCGACCACCACGCTGACCACGCCCCCCACAGAGACGCCGACCGGTGTCCCGACGCCGACCCAGACACCTACGCCGCAAGTCCCGTGGATCGCCATTCCGAGCGTCCCGGCGTACGGCACGACCGAGGATGTGAACGGACTCTCCGGCAACATCGACTTCGGCGCCTATCGCGTTGCCCTCTACATCTATGTCCAGGGCTGGTGGACAAAGCCGACATTCGCTTCACCGACGGTGCCGATCCGCAGCGACGGTACCTGGATAGCGGACATCACGACTGGTGGATGCGATCAGTATTCCACCGAGATCGCGGCGTTTCTCATTCCGGCGGCGTACAACCCGCCGCAGGCGGCGGGGCAACCGATGCTCCCCGCAGAACTGTACACAAACGCCGCGGCTTGGGTCGAGGTGAGCCGCGGGCCAGAAACACGGCTCATCACCTTCGCCGGGCGGCAGTGGGCGGTAAAGCGCTTCGATTGTCCGGCCGGGCCGGGGCCCAACCTCTTCAGCGATCGGTTCGAGGACGTTGGGGTGGACGGTCAAGGCAACCTCTACATGACCATCTCGAAGAAGGATGGCCAGTGGTACTCCACCGAGGTGATTCTTCAGAACAGCTTCGGTTACGGGACGTACGTGTTCCACACCACGGGCCGGCTGGACATCATCGACCCATGTATGGTCGCCGGTCTCTTCACCTGGGACAACGATGCGCCGCCGTACTACCGGGAGATCGACACGGAGTTCAGCCGCTGGTGCGACGCCGGTGAATCGAACAACGCGCAATATGTCATCCAGCCGTACACCGATCCTGGCAACCGGTTACGCTTCCACGTCGATCTCACTGACCAGGATTCCGACCTCACGCATGTGATGCAATGGTCACCGGGCGAAGTCACTTTTGCTACTTATCACGGACACCACGACCTTGCCCAACCGCCGCCGCCAGCGGACCTCATCTACACGCAGACCATCGGAGGCACCGACGTTCCGGTCCCGGGCAATGAGAATGTCCGAATCAATTTCTGGCTGTACAACGGCACGGCGCCCCTGAGCGATGCGCCCGCTGAGTTCGTGGTGACCAACTTCCTCTATCTCCCACCGTCGGCAACATCCACACCAACGAGCACCGCGACGATGTCCGCAACTCCGACCCCGAGTGCGACACCGACGTTGACACCTTCGTCAACCCTCACGCCGACGCTCACGCCTACGATAACTCCAACGAGGACAGCGACCCTCACCGCGACGACGACGGCGACTGACACGCTGACTCCGACGCGCACCGGGACGCCAACTGAGACGGCTACGCCGACCGTCAGTCCAACGCCGACAGTGACGAGCACCCCAACGATCCCAGGGGGGGCGGGCACGCCGACGATCGAGTTCACGTACATACCTCCATACGGGAGCACCGCGCCGCAGTTCGTCGAAGGGCGTGCCCTGCACGTAGCGCCGGCCGACTATAGCGTTGTCGTGTACATCTACGTTGAGACGTGCACCGTCGGCTGGTGGGGACCAAAGCCGACCTGGGACTCCCCGCTGACCACGATCAATCCTGACGGGAGCTGGACAACGCTGATCACGACCGGAGGATGCGACGCAGAGGCAACCAGGATCGCTGCGTTCCTGATCCCGAACGGATACGATCCGCCAGACATCGGCAACGCCACAGATCTTCCACCGGAGCTTGACGCCAACTCGGTAGCCAGGGCGGACGCGTCCCGAGCGCCACCCGCAGCCGGCGTTGCGACTTTGGGCAGCAGGATTCTCTGACTGAGGTTCCGGTTTCCGGCTTAGGTTGAGGAGACTCTTATGGAAGAATTTGGCGCGTGCATCGCACATCGTGCAGTCGCTCGTGTACGGGTTCCCTCGTTCCTTGTGATCGCTGCTTTCGTTGCGGCCTGGGTGCTAAACGCCTCGCCGGTATCCGCAGGTAGTCCCCCACCGCTCCGGTGGGACGATTTCAACTCTCATGTCTGGACGGTCGGTATCGACAAGCCAGCGGATTTCACATTCGTCACCCGTGAGTGGATCAGTGACGAAGAACGCGCGGTCTTCCATCTCACCTACACACCGGGAGCCGGGGCAACATCAGGATTTCTTTTGGCATTCACCAATCTCCTCGCGCCGGAGCCGTTCTCCGATGTCACTGAGATCCGTTTCGATTTGAAATGGGATACTCGTCCGGCCAGCGCCTTCCTGAAAGTGGAGGGGAAGAAACTGACGCACCCCTACGCAGCCCCAGACGAGAGCGTGATGTTCAGCCAAACCGCGAGCGTGACGAGTGGTGGCTACCAGGAATACCGGATTCCTGTAAGCGCCGCCGGAGACCTGTCTCGGCTCATCTTTGTATTCGACCACATTGGGAGCAGCGCTTCGGACATTTATTTGGACAACCTGCGCGTTGTCCGGAACGGAGAGGAGTACGTTTGGGATACCTTCGACACGCCCTCGCGCTTCTGGATTCCATTTGGAGCCTGGCTCAGCTGGGCTGGGCCAAGTGCCAATCCGGCCCTCGAGATGATCAGCAACTACGACGGCTTCGGTGGCCAGTCTGGTGCCCTATTCCTGCGCTGGGACACCGGACCGGATGGCCGCGGAAGCCAGGATACGGAAAGCGCCGAGATCAAGACAGAAGGAAATACGCTGGAGGCGATCGACGACAACCGTCCGCCTCCCGGGCTGAACCTCGACTTGTCGGCCTACAACCGGATCTCCTCGGACGTCGTTTGCTCGAACGAAAACACGCTGGGAGTGTTCTTCGGTCACTTTGAAGAAGGCTCGGAGCATTGCAGTGTGAGCACGAATCTCCAGTGCGTACGCCACAGCGACTGCCCGGCGGGAGAGCTGTGTACGGCCGCAGTAACCGGCTTCATCACACCAGGCGTGAAGGTGGCAGAACCCGGGGTTCCACAACGCATCAGCTGGAACATCCCTTGGCCTTCCGGCTTTCCGGCCAATGATGTGGATGTCGTGTCCTTCGTCGTACGCGACATCAAAGAAGAAGGGCGTGGCACCGGTGAGCTACGCATCGACAATGCGGTCTTTAGCGCGGTGGAACTCCCCGCACCGGATACTGCCCACGCAGTTTGGAACTTGAATCGCTTCGACGGGACCAACTCGGGTCTCACGTCCTTGGGCGGCAACTTCGGCAGCTTCTCTCCGAGTGACGATCTCACCCCCAAAGCCATCCAAGTGACCCCTGACGTCGGGATATCCGCGAACACCGATAGTCACCCGGGGTCTTCGTTGAAGCTCGCGATCGGCTTGAGCCAGGCGGATTTTGCGGGCGAATTCATGTCGCTCTTTGGGGATACGGGGTTCCTGCGCGAATACACGCTCGACCTCGCACAGTTCTCGCAGATCCAATTCAGCCTCAGGCCGGCCGGGCAGAATACGAAGCCCATTGAGCTCAAAGTGGAAGTCAAAGATGATCGTGACGCATTTGACTACACTGCGTTTCGCTACGTGACAGTTCCGCCCGCGCCTTCCGACTGGACACGCCTTGTTCTCGACGCGGACGTCACGAATGGAGAGCAGTGGTTCTTCAATCGCTTCGCCCCGGACCCGCACCACGCCAAGCTACTGGTCCTCGTGGCTGAGAGGTTTTTCAACCCGAGCGACGAGCCCGGCTCCGGAACGTCATTCGCGGTCAATCTGGATGAGATCAGATTGATCCACAAGACGGAGACGCCCTTCGTGTTTCCTCCGACTGCTGGGGGCGGGCCGGACGGGCTTGACCCGTTGCTCGACTATATCGAACAGAAGGCATGGCTCCATTTCGACCGGTGGGTTGTTGATGGGACAGGCACGAATCCGGACCTTTTGCTGTTTCTCGACCGCTCCATCTTTCCTGACCTAGCAAGCACCGCAGCGGCAGGCTTTGGTCTCGCCGCCAGTTGCGCCGCGCACCGCCACAGCTGGCTGTCGGAGGAAGAGGCGACCACACGCGTGTTGCGTACGCTGCGCACCTATGCGAACGGAACCATGCTCAACGACCCAAACGCCTCTCCTGAGGAGGTCAACGGCAGTATCGGCCTGCGCGGCTGGTTCTGGCATTTTCTTGATCGAGACGGAACTCGGAAAACCAAGCAGCCAGACGGCACCCCCTTGAGCGATTTCCAAAAGAGCGAGCTCAGCACGGTGGACACGGCTATCTTTCTCTGGGGTGCGCTGACGGCGAAAGCGTATTTCGGGTCCTCTGACGCAAGCATCAACCCGCGCGGACGAAACTCGCGGGCGGATGAGATTGCTGCTCTCGTGGACCAGATGTACTCGCGGGTGGACTTTCGCTTCTTCCTGCGGACGTCGGCGCCAAACGCGAACCAACTCTATCGGGCGTGGAAGCGAGAGCGGGTCCTGAATGAAAAAGGCCCATACGCTGTTCCCGTGCCCGGTTATGATGAAGACACCGCGGGGTACTTCTCCGGTACCCCCGAAGGACCCGGAACATGGGATTATTACACGGACGAGATCCTCATGATTCTACTTCTTGGCGTTTATAGCCCTGATCCGCAGTTTCGTCTGGACCCGTCGGTGTTGCAGAGTTTCGACCGCCCCTCTGCGTTGTTCACAAGCAAGGCAGGCGAGACGGTCGGGCCACTGATCCACTCCTTCTTTGGCAGTGGGTTCACGTACTTCTTCCTCGAATCATTTCTCAAGGCCGACGCACGCTTTCTGCCACTCATGGGGCAGAATTTCTTCGACAACGCGGCGCTTGCTGGTCGCGCGAGTTGGCTCTATGGGCGCGATGGCGGTGCCGTCAACGCGCCAACATTTGCGGGCAACGTCTTCGGCCTTACCGCTGCCGAAGGCAGGGACGGCCAATACCACGGTGAGTGGGGATCACCACCGAGAGATCCACGAGCGCTTGGCGCTACGGACGACGGAACGATCGCAGTCTACGGTCCGGCCTCATTCATCGCTCTGTGGCCTGACGGCTTCAGTGATCAAAGAGTCAGATACCGGAACCCGTCGGTGGATGCGCTGGTCACGTTGTTCAATGAAGGGAGGATCTTTGACGAATCCATCGGGTTCGGAGATGCTGTCAACCTGGCTCCGGATACTTCGGGGATGCCCTTCTACAACATGGCGACATTTGGGATCGACAACGGCCCGATGCTCATGATGATTGAGAACGAACGGTCCGGTCTCTTCTGGCGGCTCGATCTGCTAGCTCCTTGTGTCGGCGACTGCGATGGCGATCTGCAGGTGTCAATTTCCGAACTCATTCTCGGCGTCAACATCGCCTTAGGAAACACGATGCTTTCAGCGTGCCCGACCTTTGATCGAAACGGTGACGGGCAGGTGAGCATCGACGAACTCATTGGGGCCGTCAATGCTGCCCTGAACGGGTGCATCCCTCCCGTCGTGCTGCCGACCGCGATGGCGACGGATCCTGCCCAAGCCCCTGAAGTGCCTCCGTCGTGTATTACGGTTTCGCGGTGATCGAAGACCAAAACGCGGCCGGGCATGGCCCCGATCACCGGTTGTCGCTGCAAGCAACAGAATCAAGCAACAGAATCTGCAACAGAATCTTGACACCGAAAGATAGAGTGCGGTATACGCTGGTCGTCGTTGGCATTCGTATCCACACTTGGTGAATACGAGTGCTGGAGCATCGGCATCGTTCTTCATGAGCTTCATGAGGGGGAACAATGAGCGTTGTGCTTGGCCTGTTCATCGGTGGATCCGGGAAGTACGTAGCCGAACTGCTCAAAGGCTGGAGCAGGTTTTACGGGTGGAGCTTTGAGCGATTCCTTGTGCTGGACGTAGATCCAGAGGAACTTCTAACGGGGCCCTTTGCTCTGGGAGCAGACTTGGTTCTGCCCGAGGCCGATTTCAGAGATAGGCTACAAGACACGATCACCGGCTGGAGCAGGGACGCGTTTGCCGACGGAATCGTTCGCTGGGACAGCCCATACGAAGCGTCGGTGATGCACTCCACCGCTAAGGCCCTCTCTCGCATTCCGCAAGCGGCGGCGGGTGGTATGTGGACACTTCGCGCGATGGGTCTCCCCGGCATGGATACCTTCCTGCGCTCAGCACGGGGCGGTCAGTTCGTGGCCCAAGTGCGCACGATGTTGAATCAGGCCAGGCAGGAGCATCCGAACGAGAACATTCTCTTATATGTCGTTTCAAGTACGGCGGGGGGAACCGGAGCGGGCTTATCCATCCCGCTGGCACTGCGCGTCTGAGAATTGTGCCCGGGCGTGCATCCGGCGATCGTTCCGATCGCCGTTTTGAGCTCAACGTTCCATAATGACTGGGGGAACGAAGGTGACTCCGGCCGCTTGAACACGGCAAGCCGGGGCGAAACGGGCACATTCGCGGTGTACCGGGAGCTAGAGTTCCTCAGTCGCAAGCTTGATATGCAAGCCGTGCCAGCGCGCCGCGTAATACCCGCCGCAGGTACGGTCCGCTACTTCGACAGCGGTATCGCGCGGGCGGCCGGAGATCCGCGACCGGGCTTTACACTGGCGGAGCATGTGTTGTGGTTTGGGAGACGGTCAGTGGATGCAGCAGCACGCGCCGGTGATTGTTTCGAGGAGTTGGCTCGGCTGTACGCTGTGCTCAGTGACCCACAGATCGCTGAGCAGATCCAGGGGAACAACGTCTTTCAGAGAAGCCACTTACGCTTGATCCCGAGCTGTGTTTCGGTCGAGTATCGGCGACTCGAAGTCGCCGAGCGCCTCGGTAGTAAACTCCTCATCCAGACCATCGACAACGGCCTGCTCAGAGTGCGTGGTTCGATGGCTCCCTCAGCTAGCTTCTTTGGCTGGGCTCCGTCTGTGCGTCGTCCAATAAGCGAGTTCCTCCGTAGCCAAAGGGATAATCTCTTCGCTCAGGAAGGGTCGGCTGCCGCGGAACGAGTACGGTCCGGTCAGTTCGAAAGGTTCCTGCGCTCGCTAGCGCCTGAAGACAACACCCTCAAGAACAGGACCACTATACCAGAGGATGAAAGAGGTGGGTACGACGCAACCGATGACGACTGGCGACAGCTCGTAAATCGCATGTGCGCTGACTTCCAACGCCAGTGTGATGAGCTCACCAAGAGTGCTGCGAAGAAGATCGACGAAACGGTGAGTGGAGAGTTCAGCGCTGCCCAGCTCTGGTTGCGAGAGGAAGTGATCGAGCAGCAGGTGAACAGTCCAGATGCAGGCTTGAGAGTAGCTGCTCAATCCCTTCAATCGGTGCGGGAGGAGTTTCGGAGGGTCGCCCAGCTCTTCAAGCGTCAATGGACCGACGTGATCCGTCCCGTGCCAGGTGGACGACTGCAGTCGCCGGGACAGGAAGAGGGTCGCCTGAAGGCAGCCATAGCGCGCCTGGATCCACAAATCGGAGAAGTGGCTGTGCGTCAGGGCTTCCCCACACCGGTCGCAGCCCTTTTGGCCCTTGGAGTTGGTGCACTTCTTGGTGCTGGAACTTGGATGCTAGATGTCGGAGCGGGGGCTGCGATCGCGGTATCCGTAGCAGCTGCATTCTTTACGTGGCTCTTCGTCGGCCGTGCCCCCGGCGCCCAAGGCCAAAGCAAGGCGCAGCTGCGCCGGGAAGCCGTTGCGAGAATGCTAGAAGCGTATGAGGATCTGCTCCTAGCAAGGCGAGCGGACCACGCTTGGAGGACAATCCGGGAGCGGTTCATCAATGCGCTGATTTCCCCGGACGACGAAATGAACCAAACCGGGGAGCAAAGGAGTGAGACTGGCAAACTCGCCCAGTCCCTAAGCGATCTCGGAACACTTCTGGAGGATGTCAGAGACAGCATTCGGGGACGGCTGCAGGCCTTGGAACATCGGCCTCCCAGCGTCGTTGCCGAAGTCGGGAGCGAGCTGGAGATACCCGCAACGTGGGTCTCGGAACTTCAGAACCAGGTTCGCGCGGGTATACGCTTCCTTGTCTCCAAGGAAACATCCCAACCTAGGATCACGGTTGCAGTCAGCGACCAGGGTCAGTCTCGGCGCTTTCGTTTGGATGAAGTACTGGCCCGGGAGGCTAGCCCCGAAAAGAGTGCCCGCTACGCAGAACTGCTACAACATTCGGCGAACGTCGCTCAGGCAGTCATCGCCCAGGCTGCCGTCGCCGACGCGAGCGTCTTACCGACATCCTTTACCGAGGTTGTGACCGATTCTTATGACATGGCGCAGCTGTTGACTGAGCTGGGTAAGAAGGCCAACGCACGCGGCCCTGCATGTAACGTTGAAGATGGCATCGCAGCACCTACTGTGTCGCGTCTGGTTGTGGGCAGTGCCAAGCTTCAGGCCCTGGTGGGCGAGGCTGTGAACGGCCACCTGAGAAACTCGGAACAGCCAGAGCATCGTCGGATTCTCCAGGCACTGCAGGAGTCAGCGGACGGGGCACCACAGGTCAGCGAACGTGTCGGAGAGTCCGTACTTTTATTCGACATCTGGGAGTTTGGGGCAACGCAACGATTGGAGGATTTCAAGCGCGCTCAGTCGTACTACTACTCCTTCGGGCATCCGGTCGACGAAGGAGCACTGCCAGAACGATTCTGCGCCGGTAATTTTGAGTTCCACATAATCCCGGAGCTCTCTACGGCCGCATACATCGAGTTCATGCAGCATCTGCGCCTCCCGCTCGAGCAACCGCTCCTGCAACGCCTTCGTGGTTGCGATCCCCGTCTGCCCGGCCCTACCGCACTTGACCTTTTTTACATCGCCCGCGCAAGAGGTCTTCTAGAGGAACTAAACCAGCATGTTTGGCTTAGGACCAGTCACTGTGGCAAGTCTACCTGTGGGG
Source organism: uncultured delta proteobacterium (assembly GCA_963729835.1). Classification (GTDB taxonomy): domain Bacteria; phylum Desulfobacterota; class Binatia; order HRBIN30; family HRBIN30; genus CAVSQF01. Next base: position 137,629 of record CAVSQF010000023.1, read on the forward strand.
ACGTGCTTCTCCTCAGCACGCACATGTACAGTCCAGGAGCGGATGATCCGTTCGGAAGCGGTCGTGCAGTAATCAACCAGTTTGACGCACTGGCGGATTTCCTTGCGTGCCAGCCCGGCGTCGCCGATACTGCAGTCGCCACCACCTTGAATGGTGTCGGTGCGGGCATAGAATTCCAGACCTGGGCAGCCCTGGGTCCGCAGCGTGTACGTGCAATTAAGGACTGCTTGGGTGAACACTTCTATGCCGTGCGCGGGGACAGCGCGAAGACCCGCGAGCTGTACGAGCATTGTTTTTCGCTGGCCAGCAAGGATGCCGAGGGAATGTCGGAACGCATCGGTGGTCAATGGTTGGCAATCTGCCGTACTGTGTTCGACCAGGCCGTCAACAAGCTCGGTACGTAAGGCCGCGCGTCGGACTACAACTCAATGGATCGGTCCGGACCTTTTCTCTCGCTCGTTGCCGCAATGCTGGCGCTAAGCCTGTGGGGTGGCACGGTTGCCTCTGCCCAGCCTCAAGGCCCGGCGCCTGCGTTCCCGCCTACGGACATCGTCGTAGCGCTAGATCAGTCAGGGAGTTTGCGAGGAACTGACCCCAAAGGAGCGCGAATCGACGCCGTCAAGATGCTCATACGAACCTTGGGCTTGTACGTCGGTGCTGCGGACGTCCGATTCGGACTAGTTGAGTTTGGCAGCCCGCTGGCTAGCCCCTCTGTGCCGCAGCTAACGCTGCCCTTAGCCCGGCTGAATGTTTCCTCACCACAGTGGATGCAACAGCAGATTCGGGCGCAGGTGCTTCCAGGCACTGACTTTTCATCGGCCCTGTGCCTCTCATGGCTCGCAGTAACTAGCGCAAAACTACCCCCCGAAGTCGACTGCAGGATACCGCCAGCTGAGTTAGCCAAAGTCTCGCTCTCCGCGCCTGGCGAGGGACGTCGCCGTGTCGTTATCCTCTTCACGGACGGATTACCGGCACCCGACGGCAAGAGGGAATTGAACTTCGCAAGCTCCGATCCGGGACCGGCGTGTGATACGGCGCAGGCCTCAGCATCTCCGGGCCACGTCTACATGTGCACGTTAGCATCATTCTGGGCCGAGCTGATGCACAGCGCCTCTGTAGACCTATACGTCATCGGCCTAGATGCCAAAAGGCGATGGTGGCCCATCGTCGAACCCTACTGGCGCACGATAACACAGTGCGGCGCCCAGTGCAGGCTGCGGGTGACGCGCGCATCGGACTCCGCACGTCTCGTTGAGCAGATCCTAGAGGCCGGAATCACCCCCCGAGGTTCGTACCTGGAACTGTGCAAGGACGCCAATTGTAAGGTGGATCCGCTAGTGTCCGAGACAAGCTTTATAATCTATGGGTCCAGTGCGGACAATCGGGTTCTTCAGCCCAGCGGCGCTGAACTTGTTCCTGATGCCACCCGTATCTTCCGTAACCGCGGCGAGGGTGTGGATGTTTGGCATGTGCGGTCACCCCAACCTGGCCTGTGGAAAGTGCAAAGCCGTGACCCGAAGGCAACCCTGCGAATATTGAACATTCTGACGCCAGTTCGCTTGCTGCTCCAGACCGATCCTGACCGGCCAACCGTTGGCGAACCGTTCGCCGTAAAGACCAAGATGGTTGATCGGGAGGGAAACAGCGTGGAGATCGCACCTGTTCCCAATTCCACTCCCTTCGAGTTGACCCTCAGAATTACCGGCCCCGGAGATGAACGGCAGGTCCGCGATGTTGCCGGCTCATTGAATCCGGCATCCGACTACCGGTTCGAACCGCCTATCAAACTTGAGCGCCCGGGTTCGTACCACCTTGAGGCCGCTCTCACCAGGGATATACGATTCGCGGTGGGCGAACTCACAATCAATGTCGATGAGCCGCTTCTTCCGAGGCTTTCGCTGGTTCTCACCAACAGCGGCAATCTGTTCTTGACCGAGGCTCCGACGCTCGACATTGCATATCCACTAGTATTCTCCAAAGCCAGGACGATTCAATTTGAGGTGGCGCTCATGGACGGACGCTCGAATCTGCCGACACCCCCGGAGCGGCAGTTTGTCGGCGTGCCGCAGGTGACCCTTGTCTTCAAGGTCGTCCCCCCTGTGCTGATGAAGTGTGTGTAATGCGGGTGCCCGTTGGTCTAAACCCCCGCGGTCAAGCTAGGGTCGAGTCGGTTCTACCTCCCGGTTGGAGGGATCGGAGAGTGATAACTGTCAGGGCTGAGGGAGACGCGGTCTCACGCCAAGGGGAACCGTGGAGCGACGTGTCGCGCGAAGTGATCGTAGAAACGCGACGCCCAGGCTGGGCGCGGGCATTCGATAAGGTGGGCCTCAGCTATTGGTCTCCGGGCGTGCTCGCAGCGTTGATACTCCTCGTTCTGAGTGGGTTCGACACAAGGTACAGCAGGCCGCTTCCGGCCCCCGACGGCAGCCACTACCGCCAGTTGGGCGCACGGCTGCTGGGACGCCCAGAAAATCGAGTCCCGGTTGTGACTCTCGGAGGACTGTTAGTATGGCACATTTGGTTCGGCGGAGCCGCTGGTAATCTTTGCTACGTAGTCGCGAAACGCTGGCTGGTGGCGGGTCAGTTGACTATCCGCCCGATCCCGTCGATCGAGGCGTTCAGACGACCGGTGGATTACTGCGGTTACGAACAGCCGTGGGCAGTGCTGCGGTCCGTCGCCTCTCAGTCCCTCTGGGGTGTTGCAGTTAAGCAGGCAGGGACGACGGAAACTAATGGATTCCTATCCGGCGATCCCCCTTTTCGGCCGCGCTTTGATGTCGGCAGGATGGCAAGTTAGGGTAATAATCGACTTGACTAAACGCGGGCGAATGGCTATCATGTAGCCATGGCCAAGAAGAAAGAAAAGACGACGACCGAGCCAACGACGTTGGCGGAAGCCATCCGGTACTTCAAGGACACACAGCACTGCATCGACTACTTCGTGGCGTACCGCTGGCCCAACGGCGTGACCTGCCCGATCTGCGGGAGCAAGGACGTGGGATGGTTGCCGAACCAGTGGCGCTGGTACTGCAAGACCCGGCATGCGTTGCGCCAGTTCTCCGTGAAGACCGGGACCGTGATGGCCGACTCGCCACTCGGGCTCGACAAGTGGCTCCCGGCAATCTGGATGCTAACCGCCTGCAAGAACGGCATCAGCAGCTACGAACTCGCCCGCGGCCTCGATGTCTGCCAGAAGACCGCGTGGTTCATGCTGCATCGGGTCCGGCTCGGCATGCAGAACCGAGACGGCGGACAGCTTGAGGGCGAAGTGGAAGTGGACGAGACGTTCATCGGCGGCAAGGCCCGCTTCATACACGCTTGGAAGCGCGCCGAGAAAATCCACGGCACGGGCGGTAGCGGCAAGGTGGCGGTTGCGGGTCTGCTGGCGCGCCATGGCCACGGCGGCAAGAAGCACAGCACCGTGCGCACCCAAGTCGTAAACAGCCGCAAGCGCGTGGAACTTGATCCGCTTGTTCGCAAGAACGTGAAACCGGGCTCGGAGATCATGACGGACGAATTGAAGTCCTACGATGCACTCGCCCCGGACTACGTGCACAACGTCATCAACCACGCCGAAGCCTACGTGAAGGGGAACGTGCACACCAACGGGATGGAGAACTTTTGGAGCCTCTTGAAACGCGCGATTCGCGGAACCTACGTGTCCGTCGAGCCTTATCACCTCTTCCGCTATCTCGACGAAGAGGGGTTCCGGTTCAACGAACGCCAGCATGAAGATGGCGACCGCGGCCGGTTCATCGCCGTGCTGAAGCAAATGGTCGGGCGCCGGATCACCTACAAGCAGTTGACCGGGCACGATGAGCCGGAACTCGCCGCCGTTCCGGCGTGAAAGCACCCGCGCCAAAATCGAGGACGCAGATGCTTGACCCCAAGAAGATAACGGTGATACGCAGCGGGAGATGGCGGACAAGCCGGAATTCCCTCCGTTGTTGCCAGCCGGGTTTCATCGAATGTCACTTACGAGCTTGCGGGCACTTTGCGTCGATCAGTTTCCACTTTCCACCACGCGGCGGGGCATCATGGACGATCTGACGCTAGTTCTCCGGCGGTTCGTGGGCGCCCGGATCGAAGGGGACGTGTGGTGTAACGGAAGCTATCTGACGGAGAAGATCGACCCGGAGGATATCGACATCCTACTTTACCTCAAGGCAGCGTTTTTTACCGCCGCTACGGCAGAGCAGAAAGCCGCGATTCTCAGGGTGAACAGCAACCTGAGAGCTAGCCATCACTGCGACAGCTACATACATATTGAGTACGACGACTCGACGCCGCTTGCCGCCGAAAGTGAATGGTGGAAGGCTTGGTGGACTAGGCAATATGGATTCAGCCGCGAACATGAGTTGAAAGGAATCGCGGTTGTAGCTCTGATGGGTATGTTCTCATGAGCGAGCTACTCGAAGTTCGAGAGAAGCTTCAGGACACGCACGCCGCCATTACTCGCTTGGAGCGGACGCTAGCCCAATATCCAGACGAAGAGCCCCTACTCATCAACTTGCAATCACTAGTCAAGCGCCGCGAGAGACTAGAAGAGGACTTCACTGCGCTTGCAAGCAAGACACAAGTAGACGTCTGCACCTATAGGTTTACCCAGAATGGCCACCCCGCCACGATTCGAGGGCTGACCCGCGCCTTGTCTGATTTTCAGGAAATGGTGTCACTGACATATGATGCGATCGAAAAGGGTCCGCGGCAAGAGCGGCGGACCAGCCCGGAAGCAGACAGCAAAACATCGCTTGGGTTCGGTTACGCTTTCGTGGGTTCAGTGGGCTTCGTTCTTACACTACCAAGGGAGCTGGCACTTATCGACCAGGACAATTCCATTGACCGTGCTGTCGGTGTTGTCCTTGCTATGACGAAGGCATCGCAGGCAAGTGAAATCTCCGGTTTCGCACGGCTCTTAGGCCCAGCGCCCATTCGGTCGTTGTATCGTTGGGCCTCGGATCACTTCATGTCCGGGCTTGGCGCCGATATTCAGTGGCGCCGGCATACCCGCACGGATACCACCGTGCTTGTACAGGAACAGGAACTTGAGAGATTGCGCGGTGTACTTGAAAGTACGAGCGAGGAAGTTGAAGAACGGTTCCAGCTTAGTGGGGTTCTTGTGGGTGCGGATGTAAGCGGGAAGAAGTTTCACCTAGAGGTAGCCGGGGGGCAGGACATACGGGGCACTTTTACGGATGCGATCAGCCCCGATCATGTGGTCACCTTGCCGAGTCACTACACGGCGTATCTGCTTAAACGAACACAAATCAGATATTCAACCGAAAAAGAGGAAGTGTCGTATCACCTTCTACAATTGGAGCCGGTCTAAAGTGGTAGGTAGGTGCCATGGCCGACGCGCCGCCCATCATTCAGGAACTCGTTACTCGTTTCTCTGACAACAGCGAGCAGTACCGTTCGGACGACTACAAGGAAGCGCGGGTCCGAACGGAGTTCATCGACCCATTTTTTGAGGCGCTCGGTTGGGATATCGCAAATCGCCAAGGGTCCGCAGAGGCCTACAAGGAGGTGATCCATGAGGATGCCTTGAAGATCGGCAGCACAACAAGAGCACCAGACTATTGTTTCCGAATCGGGGGGATGCGGAAATTTTTCGTCGAGGCGAAGAAACCAGCAGTTTACATCGACGGCGCGCAGGCTGGCACCGCATTCCAGTTGCGGCGTTACGCATGGTCCGCCAAATTGTCCCTGAGCATCCTTACAAACTTTGATGAGTTTGCGGTCTACGATTGCCGCGTTCGGCCACGGAACACTGATCCTCCCGCGACGGCGCGCATCCTGTACGTCAAGTACAATGAGTATGCCGCACGGTGGCAGGAAATAGCGTCAATCTTTTCTCATGATGCCGTCCGTAAAGGCGCCTTTGATCGCTTTGCCGAGGCGACCAAGGGAAAGCGCGGAACCGCAGAAGTTGATGATGCGTTCCTTGTTGAGATGGAAACCTGGCGTGACTGGTTGGCGCACGACATCGCCGCCCACAACAGCAGGCTGTCGCAAGTGGAGTTGAATTTCGCTGTTCAGGCAATCATCAATCGCATCATCTTCCTGCGCATTTGCGAAGATCGCGGTATTGAGCCGTCCCAGAGGCTCCTGATCCTACAGGCGCACAAACCCGTCTATCAGCATCTATTGGTCTATTTCCGGGAGGCCGATGATCGGTATAACTCGGGGCTGTTTCATTTTCGGAAAGAAAAGGGCCGACTGGCACCGGATGAACTGACACCACGGCTTGCAATCACCGACAAGACACTCAAGCGAATTATCTCGGAGCTGTACTTTCCAGAAAGTCCCTATGAGTTTTCCGTTATGCCGGCCGACATTCTCGGCCAAGTCTACGAGCAATTTCTCGGGAGGGTAATCCGCCTCACTGCGGGTCATCAGGCCAGAGTTGAGCCGAAACCTGAAGTCAAGAAAGCCGGCGGTGTATTCTACACGCCCACCTACATCGTTGACTACATCGTGGCACATACCGTGCGCCCGCTAGTTGATGGGAAGACACCGCTGGATGTTGCACAACTGCGTATCCTGGATCCAGCATGTGGCTCGGGGTCGTTTCTGATTGCCGTCTATCAATACCTACTCGACTGGCACCGAGACCGCTACGTGGACGATGGACCGGAAAAACACCGAAAGGAAGTATATCAAGGAGCCAGCGGAGCGTGGCGGCTGACCGCGCACGAGCGTAAGCGTATCCTGCTGAACAACATCTATGGCGTGGATATTGATGTTCAAGCCGTTGAGGTAACAAAACTCTCGCTACTGCTAAAAGTCTTGGAAGGTGAAAACGAGCAGACTATTGGCGCATCCTTCAAGATGTTTCACGAGCGGGCACTCCCGGATTTAGCGAACAACATCAAATGCGGCAACTCGCTGATCGACTCAGATTTCTACCGAACTCAAGAAGTGTCGGAAGAAGAGCGCGGGGCCGCCAACGCATTCGATTGGTCTGAGCAATTCAGTGATGTCATGCGAGCGGGCGGTTTTCACATCGTGATGGGAAACCCGCCATATGGTGCCTATCTCCGCGAACGCGAGAAACGATACTTGACGGAGAACTACGTTTGCCAGACGTACCAGTTGGACAGTTACTTGCTCTTTCTGGAGCGTGCCGTTCGGCATTTGCTTCGAGCGTCTGGGCTCTTCGGAATGATCATCCCGAACCCCTGGCTTACAAACCTCCTCCAAGGAAACGTGCGGCGCTTCATAACCGACAACACGCGGATTCTTCAAATAGTTCACTTCAAATTTCCGGTGTTCCCGGCGACCGTCGATACCCAAATTGTGATTCTCCAAGCATCTGCGCCGATGGATGATGGGCGAGCCCACGTGACCATTGCAGACTCACTAGACTCATTCAGGGAAGTCGGCGCGCGACCAATACGCAGGATCGTTCATCAGCAGCAAAAATGGCGAGATTTCAATGGCGGAGTGATCAATATCTTCTTGAGCACCGCCGAAGAGGCTTTGGCCCGCAAGCTCGTTAGCCAAGGTGTGCCTCTTGGTCAGCTGTATGCGGTAAATGTTGGAATCAAACCCTATCAGGCCAAGAAGGGGCACCCACCGCAGACAAAAGCAATTGTCCAGAGCCGCCCCTTCGATAGCGACCATCGCGTAAGCAATCTGTACCGCCCGTGCTTGCGTGGCAGTGACATCGCGCGCTACCTCATCGCACCCACGGAATCGCGATTTCTAAAATACGGACCATGGCTAGCGGAACCGCGCCCGGCCATTGATTTTGAGGCCCCCATAAAGATTGTGCTGCGGCAAACTGGTGACTGCCTGGTCGCAGCTTTAGATACTAGACGGCACCTTTGTCTAAACAATATGCACGTCATAATTCCTACAGATTCCTCACCTGACCCATTGTACACATTAGGTATAATCAATTCGGAACTTATGACTTGGTACTATCGTACCCTTAACCCGGAGGCTGGCGAAGCGCTGGCGGAAGTCAAGAAGACTAACGTAGCAGCGCTTCCGATCAAAGAATCCTCCAACGACCGCGATCGGGAGCACGTAGTCAATGCTGTCCAGCGAATGCTTGAACTTCGCAAAGCTGCGGTGCGAACACCGCACGAACAAGAACGTCTGAAGCGGGAGATCCAGGCGACGGTACGGGAGATAGACGATAGGGTATATGCCCTCTACGAGATCACGGACGCGGAGCGTGAAGTGGTGGAAGCGACCTTCGCGGTGTTAGCGAAAGATCACTGAAGCCGGTGTGAACGGTTCAGCCCTTGGCGCGCCGACGCTTGCGCTTCCTAGCGGCTTCCCATTCCTTCTGTCGTCTACTCAACTCTTCCGGCGAGACGCTGAGCACTGTTTTCAGTCCCTCTTGAAACCGGCGCACGCCTTCATCGCCTTCATGGTAGTGCTCGGGAACGATCTCGCCGCCATCCGGCAGCTTCACGAAGTGGGCTGTTGGTCTTGGCATGGAGTAAGAGTACCATCCCTGCCGCATGCCGCACAACGAGAAACCGGCCTGTCACGCCGGGAAAATGCTAGCGGCTGGTGCTGTTTAGTCAAGTCGATTATTACCCAAGTTAGGCATCCTCGGTTACTTCGGGACCCACGCCTCGCTCAAGGTGATTCATGGGACCCCGCAAAAGCACAAGGCAGGTGCTCGCCCGCATTCGGGGAGCGGGCGGTAGCAAGGCGGCGGTCCCCTAAACGGCTCAACATTCGTGCCGCGTCCCAATAACCCGCCCATCCGAAACAACCGTCGCATGGCTCTCCCGTTCACCACGTGCTACCTGAAGCAACTCCTCGTAATCGTTGCCGGTGCGGCGGGCATTCTTGGCCTCTTCATGGCGGGCAAAAGCGCAAGGGCGTGTTTCGCTGCCCTAGCAGTCACCTTCGTTCTGGCGCTTCTGGTTGCCCCTCCTTCACCACGGGTACAATGGGGCAACTTCGTTCCTACGTGCTACAAATCCGAAGAGGGACTCACGATCGAGGGATTCCTTGATCCGCCTTGTGCGGCACAGGTCGATATTGTGGCGAGGGTTACTACGAGAATTGATTGGGTATATGTTGGTATTGCTGATGTACTGTCAAATGGACGAATACGCGCAAGTGTGAACCTTGAGTACGTTAAGACACCATTGCATACAGGTGACAGGTTCACAATCGCGCAACTCAACGACGGACAACATCATACCCAAGGTTGGAGCTTGGGACGAATCGACGACGGTTATCTCGGAGGCAAGCTCCTGGTGGCGGTGCCGAATTTGTGCCCGGACGCCGCGAATCGTCCCGCACCCCCAAACGGAGGCAGGTAAGCTGATGGCGACGCTCATCGGGAGCATCCTGATCGGCCTCGGGAGCAGTCTGGCTGCGGCGATGATTGCACGCCGTTATGCCCACCACCCTCGCATCGTTGTCGCGCTGGCGTCCATTGCCTTCTGTGGCGCTGCTATGGTGACCTTTGCCATTGCCGGGTCGCGGGAGAAGACGCACTCGTTTGCCATTCCGGATTTGTCCGGCTTGTCGGTCGACCAAGCGGAGCACGTAGCGCGCAAACTCGGGCTGGAGTTCGAGGTTGTGGGCGGCAAGACATCGACCTACCCGAGAGATACGGTTGTTACCCAGGATCCCGCGCCAGCGACGCTGGCGGAAGGTGGCGGTAGCGTAAGAGTCACGTTGAGTGATGGCCTTGTGAGCCGAGGCACCGAGCTGGCCACTGCGCCGGGAGCCGGTCAGTCTCCCCTGCCTACCTCGGCTGGGGGCGAGAGAGCCCTGAAACTTCGCGGCCGGATTGTGCAGCCGAAGACTGGCTCTACAGTAGGCGCGGCGTTTCCTGCTAACGGCAGCATAGAGCTTGGGCCTTCTGAGGTAGGGTGGTTAGCCGTCCGCATCGGCAACATGTATCGTCCTAAAGAGCCAGCCATTACGCAGTCTGGCGCATGGGAACGCATGGTCTTCGAAGGGGGTCCGCCCGGTACCGCCTTCTCGCTTGCGCTGATTGTGGTGGACAGGGACACTAACGAGCAGATACTCACGTGGTTTGATCAGGCTCGGCGCACGGGTAACTACCCCGGAATGCCGCTGGCGACGCAATCGACCCTTCTCGACGAGATCGATTTGCACCTGGCACCATGAGCCCTCGCTGAGAACGTAGGGATGATGGTCAGCCGCGAGATGGGCAGCGCCTGAACGCGGGCAGGAAAGATACCATGAAACCCAAAACCCTCCTAATCGTAGTTCTCGCTCTGCTATTCGTGCAACCCCTTGCGGGCAGGAGTTTCGGACAACAGCCAGGACCCACCGCGAGCCCGCCAACGCCAACGGGAGATAGGGGTCAGCCCTTGAAACTAGAGTTCAGTTGAGCGCCTCGCCTCCGCTGGCTCCAAGTAGCGCTGCACCACACGTCGCTTAGGCGAAGAAGACGGAATCGCATGTGTGGGGAGTGATCCTCGGCCGATTGAAAACCACCCTCGCGCGCCAGGGCGCGAACATGGAATGGACGATGGCTCCGGTCCTCGCGCACCTGCAACCCAGACTCCCGGCCGACCACCACGCACTTCTCGCCGCCCTCGTCGCCGCGAGCGACATGACGAAGCTTCCTGCCATTGAGCAGTTCGCCGCCTGGCGCGACGCACCGGCCGAAGCGCTCGATTGAGATCGCATCCGTCCGGCAAGGAAGCCATCACGCGCGCACGCGCCGCTCGCTTCAGCATCCGGTCGTCCGTCGTAACCAGCAGATCCACCTTCTCAGCCTCAGCGCTGGCGATGGGCGCGGCGCTGCCGGGTTGCAAAACTTGCCGACCGCGATATCGTGCGTGTCATTATGACCACGAAAGCCGCTGTCGTCCGCCTCAGCCAGACCAAGGTCGATCGTGCCCGCCGCATCTTGCGTACCAAGACGCAGCGGGAAACGGTGGAACGTGCGCTCGATCTGGTGCTGGCCGAAGAAGCAATCGTGCGCCTCCACCGTCGCGTGAAGGCCGTCGGTGGATTCACCGACATCTTCGGCGTCGCGTGACGAAGGTTCTTCTCGATACCAGCATTTACGTCGATTGGCTGAATCACGGCCGGCACGCAGAGGTACTGCTCGGACAGGGGTTGGTGCGGTACCTGAGCGCCGTGGTGCACATGGAACTGCGCGTCGGAGCCACGACGCGCTCGGCGCAACGCGCGCTGGACTGGTACGTGCCTACGAAGCGGGCGGGCGGCTGGTCACGCCATCGGCGCGCACATTCGCTGACGCCGCACTCATCTTGCAACGCCTGCATTCGCGTGGCCGCGAGATCCGCCGCGCGTCGCTGGTGCACGACGTGCTCATTGCCCTAACGGTGCGGAGCCTCGGCGCGACGCTGTATACAACCAACGCAACGGACTTCGAGGCCATCCGCAATCTACTGGACTTCCCACTCCAGGTCGTTACTCCGTAGGAGCCGCTGCTGTCCACTTGCAACACTCGCTGCCGGGGTCGGCAGTGTCGGGTAGGGCATGGGCGGATGTCGAGGCCATTGCCGCCGGGCCGTCGCGCTTCCCCTTTCGCGCTCTCCATCGGGGACTGGAAACGGTCATCGAAGACGCGGCCACCGCAGCGCCCGTCGCGTGGTTCCCAGTGCCCCTCGATCACATCAAGACCTTCCCAAACGGTCGCGCCTGGGTCGGGACGAGCGCGAATCACCTGTACATCATCACGCGCGAGGGCGGAGAAGACAGCTCAAAGCCGAAAGCTGAAAGTGGAAAGTGGGTGCGCGGTAGAATTGGGACCGCCTGAAGGCGGAACTGCGAACATTCTTCTTGGCGCGATGTTCACGCCCTCGTGGTCGCAATGATTCGCGGTATTGCCGTCCTCGGTAAGAATCTGGTCAAGTCTGGATATTGGACTTTACTGTAAAACGACCTGTCGAGCGGTCAGGAACGTCGGCAAGCTCTGGTCGGTACGGGCCGGTCTTACACTGGCCGCGGCGGCTCCGCCGTCGAGGACGGCTCACCACACAGCCACCGAGGACACCGAGCGCCTGGCCGGGTGTGCCCTGCGACGAGCAGATCGTTGGACAAGTCACCCGAGCAACTCAACCGGCGCGGGCTCATCACGCTTGTCGAAAGCGCCGCCTGGGTGCGGCACGGCGAGTGCTGCCCTGCGGCGTCGATGTGTTCGGGCAACCACACGCTGGTGTTGCGTCCTGCGCTCGCGGTCGCGCGGCATTCTGCCTGCCTTTGCAGATGCGCGCGGCGGCATGTGCCGATCGTCGCGGACAAATCATTCGGGAGATCAGCCTCCGGCGCCGGTGCGCGCGCCCCGGCGCGCCGCACGACGGCAAAAGGCGGTTGCGTTTTCGGCGTGGACGGGTTTACGGCATAATGGAAGGGGGACCTCACATGCAGGTGCACAGCCGGCTGCGGGAAATCATGCGGGAGCAGGGGCTCACGGTGAAAGAGTTGCAGCAGAGGTCGGGGGCGGGGCGCGAACCCATCTCGGCGTTGCGCGGAAACAAGTGGCAACGCGTCAGCCGAGTCGTTATGGGCAGGATCTGTGCGGCGCTGAACATCACCTTCAACGATCTCTTCATCTTGAATCCGGAAGACATCTGGGCGCCGATCAAGCTCAGCGGCGAAGTCACCATCCACTACGGCTCGCATTCCGAGGCGCGGCTCGCCGGCGGCGGCGGCGACGAGCTGATTTTGGCGGGCCAATCGATCGGCGTCTGGGATATGCGCGCCGCCAACCTGATCATTGAACACCTCAAGCGGGCTGGGCTCGAAGTGGACGTCAAACTGCAGGAGCACGTCACCGGGGCGGAGCGCGGCTATGATCCGTCGGTCCGCGATGCGATCCGCCAGATCTTCGAGAGCGGCAACCATGTGGTGATCGGCTCGCCGATCGCCAACCGGTTCACCGAAGAGGTGGTGTGCTACGCCTTTGGCGTGACGCCCTACGCGCCCCAGATGCGCGCGGCCTTCCCCTACGGGTTCGTCTGGGACGCATGGCGGCGCGTCACTTCCTCGTTCGGCTGGCAGGGGATGGGCAAGGAGTTCGGGATATGGTCGACGCGGACGGGAAAACTGGTGGCGCGCTGCACCATCGTGAAAGAGGGGGAGGGCCAGGATTGCGCGTTGATTCTGGTGTACCGAATTTTCGTTCCGCAAGCGCGCCGAGAGCATGGGTCGGACGCGGAGCGCGTGGTGATCTGCATCCTTGGCCACAGCGGTGCCGGCACGTTTGCTGGCGCCAAGGCGGCGATCGACTCGAAGCACGCGGCCGGCTTGTATCCGCCGCAGCGCGGCAAACCGCACATGCGGGTGGTCAGCGCCACCTACACGCGGGCGCCCAATCCGACCCCGTACGATAATCGCGAGGTGACGGGAGCCGTTCTGGTCGACGAGGTCGCCGCAACCGAGACTCCCCGGGAGGAGCCGAGCCATCGCCGTCCGTCGCGGGAGCAGCGGGCAAAGGTGTCACCGCCGCCGCGGAAGCCGGGCGGCGGCCAGCGCGCGGACCATCCTCAGCCGGGAGCCAGTGCCTTGCTGAGCGCGTCACGCGGGCGCTGAGCCATGGAGAAGGAAAATGGCACACATCATCAGCGCGTCACGCCGTACGGACATCCCGAGGTACTATGCCCGCTGGTTCGCGGAACGCCTGCGGGCCGGCTTCGCGGCTTACCGCAACGTGTTCGGAGGCAGCGGACGGGTCTCCCTGCAGCGCGGCGACGTGCTCGGCTACCTGTTCTGGAGCAAGTACGCTCGGCCTTTTCGTGGGGTCCTGGAAGGCCTCCGGGCCCAGGGGATCCCGTACGCCTTCCAGTACACGATCACGGGTTACGGAGCTCGGATCGAACCGCACGTTCCGCCCCCGGCGCGTGTCATCGATGATTTTCTGGCCGTCGCACAGGACCTTCCAAACGCTGCGTGCATTCAGTGGCGCTACGATCCGATCGTCTTGTCGGACACACATTCGCAGGCATGGCACCTCAGAAACTTTCGCGAGATCGCGGGGGCGCTGGCCGGTGCCACAAAGGTTGTCAACATATCGTTCACCGAGCCTTACGTCCGGACGATCCGACGGATGGCCGACCCAACCGTTGAGTACCGAAAGGTCGATCCTCACCGTCACCGCACGGTCGCAAACCAAGACCCACCGGTCCCACAGGTCGGCGACGATGGAACGTCGCTGTTGCGCGAGCTGACCGCAATTGCTCGCGAGAGCGACATGGAACTCCGCGCCTGCTCCAACCCGGAGTGGGACCTGCCGAGATCCATGTGTTGTGGGCCGGAGCTCTTCGCGCCCTACGGTCCCGCCGTGGGCACCGCCGTACGAGCGCTGCGCCCTGGGCCGTCACGCGATGCGTGCCGTTGCGTGCGGACGTACGACATCGGGATGGACAACACCTGCGTCGCCGGGTGCCTCTATTGTTACGTTGTCACATCGCAGAAGACCGCGATTGCCAATATGCGGCGCCACGACCCGAACGGGCCGTCGCTGCGCTGAGTTGCCGGTGAGCTCGAACACCTGGAGCCACCACGAGCCCCTCACGCGCTCGGTGCAACTTGAACGCTTGAACGCGCGCCGCATGCACTCGACTGGCTGAAGGCGAAGAGGGCATTTGTAATTCGGCGAGTCGAGATTAGAATGTCACAACGCGAGGGCTTCGATCGCACCGCGCACAGCATGGGTCCGACCGGCAATCTTCCTACGCCTCGCGCGCTCGAGTTCCGCTGGGCGCGAAGGCGGGGGTGGTGAGGACTGTTTCCGCCTCGCGTATGATGTCTAAGAGGACGTCCGCCGCCGGTTTGATGCTGCGGATCAATCCCATCCCTTGCCCGGCGGGCATGAACGAACGCTCCGGGTCCGCGTCGCCGGCGATCCCCATGTAGTCCATGACGCCTTGTTGGAATGAGTACGCCGCCTGATATGGAAACGGCTTGATCTCAGCGCCGCGGCCTTCCCACGAGTCAGCGTAGGGGTTGCGAATAGTCCGCGCCGGCTTGCCGGTGTAACAGCGCGTGCGAACCGTGTCCGCTTCGCCAGATTGCAGGATCGCCTTCTGATATGCCGGTGCCGCCTGGGCTTCCTGCGTCGCGATGAAACGCGTGCCGATCACGGCGCCCTGCGCGCCCAGCGCGAGCGCTGCAACCAACCCCCGCCCGTCGGCAATCCCACCAGCTGCCAATACCGGGATCTTCACGGCATCGACCACCTGCGGCACCAAGGCGAGGCCGCCGATCTCACCGGTGTGCCCGCCGGCTTCCGTGCCCTGCGCCGCGACAATGTCCGCCCCAGCCCGTTCAGACTTGATGGCGTGGCGCACTTTTCCGATCATCACGATGACGCGCATGCCCCGCTCGTGCATCTCGGCGATGAACTCTTGCGGGACGGCAAGCCCGGCGACAAAGATCTTGACGTTCTCGTCGAAGACCACCTGCATTTGCGGGCGGATCATGTCGGGGATGGGCGCGAGTAAGTCGACTGCGAACGGCTTGTCCGTCAGCTCGCGCGTCTTCTGAATCTCCTCGCGCAGCCGATCCGCATCCAGTGTCGCCCCACCGATGACACCGAGGCCGCCGGCGTTCGACACGGCGGCGGCCAGCTTGTGCAGCGACACGCCGCCCATGCCAGCGAGCATGATGGGGTACTTGATACCGAGACGGTCGCATACCGGCGTGCGCAACATGGGGCTTGACTCCTCCTGCTTCACAGTTTCTAAACCGCAGGACCAGCCCCAGTCAACGAGGGGTGGCAGCTGGACACGAAGGGCCGCCTTCATTTGTTGTTTGAAGATTATCGGCAGCGATCTTCCGTCGTGCCCCCGACAACCAGCACCCGCCGCGTTGACCTTTGACAGACCAAGAAACTCCTCGTGCACAAGTTCGTCTGCCGGGCAGAAGCGGCACGCGGCCCCCGGCCCCGCACCCTCAGGCGAAGGGATCAACCACTTTGACGCCGGTCTTCCGGAAGTCGCGGATATTGCGCGTGGCCACGGTCAGGCCGTGTTCCAGGGCGGTGGCGGCAATCATGCTGTCCAAGACCGGCATCGTGTGGCCGGTGCTTCTCAACTCCACGACCAATTTCGCCCAACGCCGGCTCACCGCAGCGTCCCACGGGAGACACTCAATCGTTTGCACGACGGCATCCAGCCACTGCTGGAGTTGTGTGCGCTTGCGTCCGGCGGGCAGCAAGAGCACCCCGATGCACAGCTCGCCCAAAACAACAGAGTCCACCACAAAGTCCCCTTCGTGGATGCTCAACCAGTCCACCACTGTGGGGCTCGGCGCTGGCCTGGTCGGCTCGCTGAGCACGTTGGCATCGATCAGGTAGGTCATCCGAGTTTCGGAGCCCGGATGTCGTCGGTCGTTTCCTTGCGTTTCGCCGGTTTGAACCAGCCTTTAGCCGGGCAGGCGAGCAGGAGCTGCACCAAGCCTTCATTCCGCCGCCGCGTCCTGCGTTTGAGCAAGTATTCGCCGCGATCGATCCGCTCGACGTCGAACTCCTGGCCCGGCTGGATGCCGTCTTGCTGGCGGAGTTCGGCCGGGAGAACGATCTGGCCTTTGCTGGAAATCGTCGTCGTCATGTGGTGTAAGATACGATCTTACCAGTGGCTGGTCAACGCTCGTTCGGGGAGGGGTACGGTCCGTCTTCCTGATTCTCGCAGAATCCAGTGACACGCCGGCCGCCGGGCAATGGAATTCCCTGGCGGTGCGGGCGTACGGAGGCCTGCCCTCGTGGGCGACTTTGCCTATCTTGCCTTGAGTCCCGGTGAGTCGCCACTGAGTGCGTGATCGGTGAACACGCCGGCAAGCGTGACGCTCCTGGCGGCGCACCACTGCTCAAGCGCCGCACGTTGTACCTCGGGGCCGAGCATCTGCTCGTCGGTGCTGACGCGCACGAAGCCGACGGCAGCGAATCACAGAAAAAGTGCGCTGGAGATGCTTTTCATGTTTTTCCTGGAGCAGGGTCCCGGACTGGTCGGCGGGAAACCCTTGTGGTGCAAGGCTCTCCGCGCAAATGAACATTTTTTGCCGATTCATTTTGGACTCGTGCCCCCGCCTTTGCTGCTGACAGTCACCATCCATTGCCGCTTTGCACAACGCCCACCGACTCTGCTACACGATGTAAACATCGGAACTCATGGTAGGGCCAGCGCAGAAAGTCAGCGAACTGAAGGTCGACCGTCCGCAGCGAAGCTTGCGGCTGCGGAATCCCTCAAATGTATGGAAGCGTTCAATCGCCGCCGGGAGCAATCCGTTGCTGCTGTCCGATAAAGCAGGGATCGAAGTGTATCTGCCTCATCTGGCCAAGCACGTGTACCAGAACCTGTTTGAGGCACTCGATCGAGGGTGCTCTTATCCTCTACGGCGTCAATTCGCGGTTGCGACCGCGCGGCCCGTCCGCCCGCCGGAAGTCCTGGCGGGCAGTGTTCAGGCTTGGCCGGGCAAGCGTATGCCACTCGCAACGATATCTCCGTGAGTTCCATGGATCGGATGCGGCCCGCAGCCATCCTCCACTGTCCGCTACGGAGCGTGGAGGAGGTCGTTGCCCTGGTCGAAGCGGGCGCGGACGCATTCTACGCCGGTCTGGTGCCGGACATGGGCCGGGGCACCCTCGCCAGCTTCCTCAATCGCCGCAACCTGCGAGCGGATAACTTCACGGACTTCGCCGAGTTCGAACTCGCGCTGGACCGTGCGCACGCCGTGGGCCGGCCGGTGTATCTCACCGTGAACGAGCTTGTGTACCCCGATGAGTTGCTGAGCCTTCTCTGGCGAACCTTGGACCGTGTGGCGCAGCTGCCCGCGCTCGAAGGAGTGATCCTGGGGGACATCTCGCTGGTCGCAGAGCTGCGTGCTCGGTATCCCGGCCTCCGTGCGGTCGCGAGCAGTCTGGCCGGTGTGACGAACCCGGGCGTGGTCTCCGTGCTCCGGAACCTCGGAGTATCCCGCTTCGTCCTGCCACGGACGATGCGGCTGGACGAGATCGAGGACATGATCACGTCGTGCCCCGATGCGGAGTTCGAGTGCTTTGTCCTGAACGACCGCTGCCCGTACGAGGAGCACCTGTGCAGCTTCATGCATGCCTACTCGGGGGGGGGGGGAGCGGATTGTCAACGTTTGCAGGGGGCTGGATATCGAAGCCATCGACGCGGATGGCGATGTCGAGGCGGGCAGGCGCGAGGCGATTGCGTCTGGGTTTCGCGCCGCCTACGGCTACAATAGGGAATCCTGCGGCGCGTGCGCGACGGGATTCCTCCGCCGGGTCGGAGTGCGCCATTTCAAACTCGTGGGCCGGGCCCGGCCCATCTCCGAGAAGATCGGATTCGTTCGGTTCCTCCGTGTCGTCCTGGACGCCGAGTGGCCCGTGGAGGTGCGGCCCGGGTGCCCCGCGCAAGGAGATCATGGGGCTCCGCAGCCAGCACTGCCAGCGGGCGTGCGCCCCCGGGGATTGCTCCTATCCGCCGCTGACGCGCCCCACCGCCGCGGTGAGGAGCCGCCCGTGAGCCAAGCCGCGCCGGCCGGCGGACGACTCGACCGCGTCCTCTACATCTCCGATCCGTCGGACCTCCAGCACTATCACACGGCGGCGTGGGACCGGATCTACTTCGGCAACGAGTGCTGCCACTGGCTGATGCCCGATGCTTCCGCCGTGGCGGACGTCCGCCGATTCTGCGTGTGCGAGCGGGTTCCGTTCTCGCTGGTGACGCCGCCGCTTCCGCCGGCCGGGCTGCGGCGTATGGAGCCGCTGCTGGACGGCTTGCCCCCCGACACCGAGGTCGTCGTGAACGACTGGGGGCTGATTCCGGCAGTCCGGGAGCGCGGGCTGAACCCTGTTGCCGGCCGGCTGCTGGTCAAGGTACGCCGCGATCCGCGAATGGGTTCCGGCGAGCCCGTTGACGTGGAGCTCCAATCGTTTTTACGGCAGTCGAACCTCCGCCAGCCCGCCTTTCAGCGTTTCCTCTTCACCGAGGGCATCGCGCGTGTCGAGTTGGACAACCTTCCGCAGGGGTGGGATCTCGACCTGCCCCCCGGACTCCACACCTCACTATACCACCCCTACGTGATCGCTTCGGTGACTCGGAGGTGCAGCCTGCTGTATGGGGTGCCGTTAGATGCGGAGGGACGCTGTCGCGAGGGTTGCGTTGGGCAGGAGATCCAGGCCAGTGTCCCGGTGAACAGCACGATGCGAAGCGGGCTGCGGGTGCAGGGTGCATTACTGTTCTTCGAAAACTCTGTCATCCCCGCGACTGACCCGGGGTGGAGGACGGATCGTCTGGTCTGGATGCCGCGGCCGCCAGCGATCTTCCGTCCGGGGTCGGCGATCCCCGAGTGGAACTCGGTGTACCGGTCTCTGGGTAACGACGTGGAATGGGGTGTCCAGCCGGCCAACCGGCGCCTCCTGGAACTCGTGGAAGCGCACCGCACCGGGCCGGCGCCCCGGACCCTGGACCTCGGATGTGGCAACGGCCGGCACGTCGAGGCTCTCGCCGAGGCGGGGCACGAGGTCGTGGGCCTCGATGTCTCGCCGTCCGCGCTGCAACTCGCCCGCCAGCGCTGCCCCGGTGCGCGGCTCGTGCTGGCGAGCGCGCTCGATCTTCCGTTCGACGACGCGAGTTTCGACATGGTTCTCGACTACGGCTGCTTCCACGCTGTCGCTCCCCGGCGTCAGCCAATCTACTCCCGCCAGGTTGCTCACGTGCTTCGCTACGGTGGCATCTTGGCCCTGTTTGCTCGACAGCGCGGCGAGGATGTGCCCGAGGACCAGCCGATCTGCCTCGCTGCGGGGCTGCTTCCCGAATGGGGCTTTACCCTTGCGCAGTTGGATTCGCTCCTCGGGCCGGGCCTGGCGCGCCTGGCCGCGTTCGCCTACCAGGGTCGTGGGGATGAGAGGTTCTGGTACGTCGTCTTCCGGCGGACAAGTCTGACGGCACGGTCAACGCCGGCCTGACAGGCGGTGCCGTCTCCGTCCGCGCGCTGGCCATCGACCCAACCACCCCGAACACGTTCCACGCCGGAACGAACGCCCGCGCGATCGCTAGGGCGCGCTCAACTTCGCGAAGGCAAGCCGGCCGTCAATGGCCGGCGGGTCGCCGTGGATCGCTCCGCGGTCAGGGTCCTTGAAATCCGACCCGGTTTGACTGTCTGGACAAAGCGCCATATCTTTACTCCCGGTGCGCTTCACTTGGGATACCGCGAAAGACGGCGATGAACCTGAGAAAACACGGCGTTGCCCTGGCGGATGCGGTGCAGATCTTCGATGGGTTCACGATCACGGTTGAGGACAGGCGGGAGATGTACGCAGAGCAACGATTCATCAGCATGGGCCCATGCGGCGACGCGGTGCTGGTCGTTGCCCACCTCATCGGTGACAAGGGCGACACCATTCGTCTGATTTCAGCACGGAAGGCAGAAAGATATGAAGCACGGTACTACTGGCAAGCGTTCACGAAACACTGTGGCTAGCCAAATAGACATTCCGCCGCTGACGCGCGCACAGCTCGAACGCATGCGCCCGCTGCCAGAGGTTCACCCGAAGGCGGGCCAGAAGCTGCGGGCGCCGAGCACGGGGAAGACAAAGATCACGATCCGCTTGGACAACGCCGTGCTCGACTACTTCCGCGCATTGGTCGACGCGGCCGGCGGCGGAAACTACCAGACGCTAATCAACGACGCCCTGGTCGACCACATCCGCCAGCGCTCCGTGCTGGATGCCGTCCGACAGGTCGTACGGGAAGAGTTACGCAAGTCCGCTTGACGCGAACCCGCTCGACCTATGGCGGTGGCCCGGCGGCGGTCCGGGCCACAACGCCTCGACACGGCTACTTCGCCCGCGCCAGCTCGTCGTCGATGACGGCCTTGAAGTTGTCGTACGGCTGGGCGCCGCTGATCAGTCGCCCGTTGATGATGAAGGCGGGCGTGCCGTTCACGCCGACGCTTTGGCCTTCCTGCTGCTCCTGCTTGACCAGTTCCAGCGTCTTCTTGTTGTCCACGCAGTCGGTGAACTGGGCGGCGTCTACGCCGCTGTCCTTGAGCGCTTCGAGCGACTTGTCCTTCAGGTTTTGCGGCGTAATATCACGCTGGTTACTGAAATAGAAGTTGTACAGCGTCCAGAACGCCTCGGGCTTTTGCTGCTTGGCGCACTCGCTGGCCACGGCCGCGTCTTGTGCCCACGGGTGCATGGGCAGTGGGAAATTCTTGTACACGAACTTCACCTTGTCGCCATAGTCCTTGAGGACTTGGTTTTCCATCGTCTGATAGCCGCGGGAGCAGAAGGGGCACTGGAAGTCGGAGTATTCGACGATGGTGACCTTGGCGTTGCCGGGACCTTTGCTGACTTGGCCAGCGAGATTGATCTTCTTCATGACGCTGGCAAAGGGATCGGCGGTCAAATCCTCCAGCTCGCCGAACACCGCGTAGCGACCGTCGTTGGAAACCACAAAGCCGACGTCACGTCCGCCGGCACTCAAAACGCCGCTCTTGGCACCCTGAATGGGTGAATCCTTCACGTCCTTCACTTCCAGTTTCGTCGCCGGAGGGATGTTGGCCTTCCGCCGATAATAGTCAGTGAGGCTCTTGGTCAGCACCTCGCTCGAGGCCCCCGGTTTAGCGGCTTGCGGTGCCGGAGACTCCCCGGCGCGCTCGCATGCGGGGAGGCCGCCGAGGCACACCGTCAAAGCCACGATCGGTAAACCAACACGGATCATCCTCATGGCACTCCTCTCTTCTGCCGCAGGTTACTACTTGCCGCAGGCGCCCGCAGGCACCGGCGCGGCGGCAGCCGCCGAGTCTGCAACGCTAGCCTGGGTCTTACACGCCTCCAAGTCGGCGTTGTCCTTGCAGTACTCCTTCTGCAGGGCACCCGTCTCGATGGCGTTGAACTGACGGCGGCCGTTGGCAATGAACGTCGGGCTGGAACCGATCCCCAGCGCTCGGGCCATCTCGAAATCCTGGGCCAGGAGTTTCTTGCCTTCGCCGTCGAAGCACTTCTGGATCGCCCCCTCGTCGAGGCCTGCCTCCTGCGCGCACGGTTTCCATTCCGGGTCCCGCGGGTTCTTACTTCGGCACGCAAGGTACTTCATGAATTGGTGGTCGGCCTTGTAATGGTCGCGGGCGCAGATCTCGCGCACGTCCTCATCCACTTCTGCCGGGCCGTGCATCGACTGCAGGGTGGAGTCGCTGCCGCTCCCGATGAAGTGGACTTCGAGGGTGATCTCTTTCCCGAAGTGCTGAACGACGTCGTTGGCGGCGATCATCGCTTTCGCCCCGTATGGGCACTGCGACATCACGAACAGTTCCAGCGTCTTCGGGCGCACAGGGCGGCACACCAGTGCCTGCTTGCACTGCTCGTCATCGCAGTCAACCTTGCCGTCCCCGTTGTCGTCGATTCCGTTGTCGCAGATCTCGGCCGTCGGGTCGAACTGGCCCCCGGTGCGCACTTCCAGCCACTCACCGATCGGATGCAGGAAGTTCTTCACTTCCGCGTAGCCGTCCTGGTCCTTCTCAACCCCCTTGTCGAGCAGCACGGTGGGGAGGTACTTGAAGTCGGGCTGCGCCTTGCGTAGCTCGGCGTAAAGCTTCTTGCCTTCGTCGCTCATGTAATCGACATGCTTGACCTTCAGACCACCGAGCACCGACTTGAGACGCGGCTCGAGCGCCTTGATGTCGCACTTGGCGCAACGCGCATCCGACAGGAAGATCGCGTTGACGACCGGCGGCTCCGGGATGTTCTTGCAGACCTGCGGCTTGCCACCTGCGAATGTGTCGCACGTCGCCCGCAGGAAATCGCGCGATTTCCTGCCCCCTTGGTACGGCTGACCGTTCAGAAATATCGTCGGTGAGCCGCTGGCGCCACGCTGCTTGGCTTCTGCGAACGAGGCCGCGAGCAACGTCTTGCCCTCATCGCTCTCGGCGCAGGCCGAAAGCTTTGCCTCGTCGACGCCGATCTCCTTCGCGCAGTCCTTCCAATTGCTGTCGACGGCGCGCGGATTCTTGTTCTGACAGGCGACGAAATCGAGAGTCTTGGCCGGTGAGAGCTTGTTCACGCACAGCTGGAGGATGTCGCCCTTGACTTCAGCCGGTCCGTGCATCGACTGAAGATTCGATTTGTCGCCGTTCCCGATGTAGTGGATCGACACCTCCAACTTGTCGCCGAGCTGCTTCTTCACGGGCGCCACGGCGTTTTCGGCTTGGACGCCGTACGGGCACTGCGACATGACGAACATCTCGAGCTTCGCAGCGCCGGCCTTCGCTTTGCCGGCATTCTTGGCCTTCGCGGTGTCCTTGGCGTGCCCGGCTGCCGCGGTTGCAACCACGACTCCGATCACAACGGCGACCGCCGCCGGCAGCAGACTCAATCTGCATCCCCTGAGAAAACCATTCTTTCGCATCATCATGATCCTTGATCCTTTTTTGGGAATGCGCAGGTTGTTAGCACGCTGCCGTGTGCGACTCAACTCGTCCGTGCCCGTTGCGAATTCCTGCGAACGTTACGCCGCCCCCTACTTGATGCCGCCGGAACGAAGGAATACCTTGATGGGTAAGCTCACAATTAGGAGGTGTTACGTATGGAAAACCCAGCCCAGGGGCGCGGCCCCGAGGGTCATGGACCCCAGGGTCACGGAGCTGAGAGGCAGTGGCCACTGCCTCGTTTGAACGAACCGGCGCCGGATTTTCAGGCGACGTCGACGCAAGGCCCGATCAAGCTCTCCGATTACAGAGGGAAGTGGGTGGTGCTCTTCTCCCATCCCGCCGATTTCACGCCGGTGTGTACCACCGAGCTGACGGAGTTTGCGCGGCGCCAGGAGGAATTCAAAAAGCACAATGTCCAGCTGATCGGTCTCAGCGTGGATAGTGTGTATTCCCACATCGCGTGGATCCGCAACATGGAGCAGCACTTCGGGGTCAAGATCGGCTACCCGCTGATCGCGGATCTCAACACGAAGGTGGCGGAACTGTACGGCATGATCCACCCCGGCGCCAGCACGACGGCAACGGTACGCTGCGTGTTCATCATCGACGATGAAGGCACCTTGCGTGCCATGATTTATTATCCGCTGACGAACGGACGCAGCGTCGACGAAATCCTGCGCATCGTGCAGGGGCTGCAGCTCAATAAGACCAAGGGCGTGGCGACGCCCGAAGGGTGGCGTCCGGGTCAAAAAGTCATCGTGCCGCCGCCGGTCACCGCAGCCGGGGCAGAAGAACGCGCGCACGACAAGAACCTGGAAGTGACGGACTGGTACTTCGTAAAAAAAGTGGCCTGAGAGCTGCGCCCCGCGTCTGTGCGGCGGGCCCGCTCCCGTTGGTCGCTGCGAATGTCTGCGGGAAACTGTCCGTCATGCACCAGGCGCCCGATTCGATGAGCAGACTCTGAGGCTTGATTTGCGCTGCGTGATGCGTGAGAAGAGAAACCCTGGTTGCCAGGTGCACGCATCACGCAGCACGTTTCAACTCCTCAATGTACCGCCGCGCCCCGTTCATCTGGACTGCGAAACAAGAGATCGATGCGGGCGGTTTGTGGCGGGTATTCCTCGGCGGACCGCAACGGCGCAAGGACGGGACGAACCGGTGGTTCCTCTTCCGCCGCCTGTTCGATCTCCCCGGCGCGGCAGATGACGCGCGCCTGACCATCACCGTCGACGGACGGTATCTGCTGTTCATCAACGGGGCGTACCTCGGACGCGGACCCGCGCGCTGCGATCCGCTCTACCAGCGGACGGACACGTACGAGATCGCGGCACATCTGCGGCCTGGCGTGAACGTGATCGCCGTACTCGTGCACGTCTACGGCGTCGACACCGCGTGGTACCAAACGGTGAAAGGCCAGTGGCAGCCCGTCTTCGGCGACGGCGGGCTCCACTGTGATGCGTCGATTCGCTGCGGTGACGTGACGATCGATCTGCTGTCGGACGAGCATTGGCGATGTATGGAGTGCAGCGCGTGGCGTACCGACACGCCGCGTGTGAACTGGGGCCTGGGCTTCATCGAAGTGCACGATGCCCGCAACATGCCGACCGATTGGACCGCGCCGGAGTTCGATGATTCCGGATGGGAGCGCGTTCAGGTGCTGTCCGCGGGGGGCGGTCCTCCGGACGCACCGTTCGGAGGGATGAAGATCGAGCCGTTTCCAACTTTGCTCCCACGCTCGATTCCGTTTCTCCTCGAAGCACCGCTCGCACCCGAGCGTGTCGTGCGCTGGTACGGGGTCGTGCCGCAGCCCCAGCTTCCTGTCGACCAGCAGCTCTATGACGAAGCCCTCGTGCCGATCTCTTGGAACCAGGTAGATGACCCCGAGGCCTTGCTGGGTCCGAACGAGCATGCCACGACCGTCCGCGCGACTGTGGAGCGGGACGTCTCCGTGCTGCTCGACTTCGGCCGCATTCACTCCGGCTATCCGTTCATCGAGTTGGAGGCCATGGGTGGCGAAGTGATCGACGTTGCCGTTGCGGAAAGCATCCCCGGGGAATGGGACGCCGCGCAACCGGAAATGCCGCGCCTCCACAGGGAACATGGGCATGGCGCGCACCTGTTCCGCTACATCGCACGCCCCGGCGTGCAGCGCTTCCAGCGCTTCGAGTGGACGGCGGTCCGTTACGCCCAGGTCACCGTTCGCAATGCACCGCGCGGGTTGCGCATCCGTCATGTCGGTTCCACATTCACGCGCTACCCTGTGCAGGAGCGCGGTGCCTTCGAGTGCTCCGATCCATTGCTCAATCGGTTGTGGGACGTCGGCCGCTACACGTTGCAGCAGTGCATGCATGACGGCTGGGAGGATTGCCCGGGCCGCGAGCAACGCCAATGGCTGGGTGACGCCACGGTCGAGTTTCTCGTCGGCCAAGCCGCGTTCGGCGCGAGTGTCAACGCGCTGAATCGCCAGTTCCTGCAGCACGCCGCCGAGAGCCAGCGGCCCGACGGGCTCACCCAGATGTTCGCCCCCGGTGATCACCGCACCAATGCCGTGCTGATCGCCGATTGGACACTGCAGTGGATTTTGAACGCCGACTTCCACCTGCTGTACACCGGCGACAGCGACACCATCGAAGCGATCTTGCCTGCAATCCAGCGTGCCCTCGCATGGTTCGAGCGCCAGCTCGGGCCCAATGATTTGGTTGCCGAGGTGCCGTACTGGCATTTCATGGACTGGGCCGCGTTGGGGCGACACGGTGAGGCCGCGCCGTTCAATGCGTTGTTGGCCGGCGCGCTCCAAGCAGCGGCGCGGCTGGCGCGTGCCGTCGACGCGCCGCGGGTTGCAACGCGCTACACACACCTCGCCGCGCGCATCGCCGCGGCGCTCAATCGCCGGCACTGGGATGCGTCGCGCGGCGTTTACGTCGACGTCATCGATCCCGCCTCGGGGACGCAGGAGCCGCGCGTTTCGCAGCATGCGAACGCCGGGTTGATTCTGTGGGACATCGCGCCGCGGGAACGTTGGGAGTCAATGGTCGCGTGGATCACCGATCCGGGCCGACTGAAGTTCACGGCGGCGCCGCCGATCGCGCCCACCGGTGAGCCGTTCGAGCCGGGGCGTGACGTCGTCCTGGCCAACACGTTCTTCAGCCATTTCGTGTACCGGGCGTTGTGTCGGGCCGGCCGCTTCGATCTCGCTCTGGCGCTCATGCGCGAGCGTTACGGCCGCATGCTGCAACGCGGGGCAACGACGCTCTGGGAAAGCTTCGCGCCGACCGCCAGCTTGTGCCACGGTTTCTCCGCCACGCCGGTGTATCAGCTGTCGACCGAGGTGCTCGGGATTTATCCTCTGGCGCCCGGCTTCGCCCGCTTTCGCTGCGCGCCCCAGCCCGCAGATCTCACCTACGCGCGCGGCGTGTTTCCCACGGTCCGGGGAGACATCGGCGTTGCATGGGAGCGCACAGGTAGTGACATCGCACTGGAAGTGAGCGTTCCGGAAGGAGCGCAAGCCGAGTTGCGCTCCCCGGCCGGTTACCGCCTCCATCCCGGCGATACGTTGGCCGGTTCGGGAGTGCACCGCGTGAAAATGGAGGCGTGCGGCGAATCACCGCCATCGCGCGCGGGTGGCGGGTAAAGGGCTTGTACCGGCAGTGCGCCTCAGCCGACGCCGAGCAGCGGCGCGAGCGGGGTGCGATCGAAGCAGACCTCGTTGCGCGCGATGCGACCGTCACGCACCGCGACCAGATCCATCCCGTCGATGCCGACGGTGGTCTCGCCGCCCGGGTGCTGGAACGTCGCGTGCCACAGCACGGCGCAGCCGGCGCGGTCGTCGAAGAGATGTGCTTCACGCAGCGCCCAGTGCATCTTCCAGCCGGTGAAGAGCTTGCTCAGGTAGCGACGCATCGCGTCGGCACCGCGGACCGCGCCGCGCGTGTTCGGATCGCGGTATTCGAGATCGGCGGTGTAGCAGCCGAGCACCTGTTCCACGTCCTGGGTGTTCCAGGCGGCGAGAAACCGTTCCGCCAGGGCCAGCATCGTGTCTCGATCCATTTTTCCCTCCTTCTCTTCAATTTCGACCGCATCACGAACCGGCGTCAACGCGGTATGGCTTGCTACCCTATGCCGGCGGGTATCGGCCCGCCCTCAGAAGTGGTCGCGGAGTCGGCGCGACGGCCGGCCGGTCATCGCCCGAGCTTCTGGTGCACGCGCGCCTTGACCAACCGCACGAAATGCTCAATCCGCTCGAATTCGTCGAGCTCTGCGCGTTCCTCCGCGCTCAGCGCCTGGTCGCAGTGCCTCGCGAGGAGCGTCTCGATGCGCGCTTGCATCGCCGCCGGTGGGTAGAAGGCAAGGAAGCGTTGCGCGATGGCGGGTGTGGCAAACACATCCAACAGCTCGTCGTACGCCATCGCTTGATTTCTAGCACAGTCGAGTGCCGGCGACCAGAAGATCGGCGCGCCGGACTGCTGGTGCACGGGCGAAGTGGGAGCGGCCGATCGAGCCTGCGAGCCGGCGGCGAACGTGCGCTTGCGTCGCTGTCGGCTCTTGCAGTACGCTGTATCTATGACCGCACACGGGCGGCTGGACCGAATCACGGTTGACCCAAACGTCATGCAAGGGCAAGCGTGCCTTCGGGGCTTGCGCATTCCAGTTCGGCTGGTTCTCAAGCTCTTGGCTTGCGGCAAGACCCCCGAGCAGATCCTGGCGGACTATCCCGAACTCGAGCGCGAGGATATCAGCCAGTGTGTGGCGTACGCTGCGTGGCTGGCTTGCGAACACACCTTGCAGATCCACGCCGGCGGCACGTGAAGCACGTTGCCGGGGGTCCGAGCGAACGGCCGGTTCTCCATTCCCGATTCCGTGTGCCGCAGCACCGCCGCGCCGAGCGGGCGATCGGTCTGGAGGCCGATTTCTGCCGGTGCTCTCCCCAGCGCCGCCGCGCGGGGCTGGGGGGGACGACCCTTGAGCCGGGCCGGTGCGCCTCCGAGTGAAAGTCCTGCGCCTCCGAGTGAAAGTCCGATGTCCAGACGCGATCGCGTTTCCGCACTCATGACTGGAGCTCTTTCAACGCGGACACGATCAGAGCCGTGCGTGCCCTCGATAACTCCTCGAAGGAATCAAAGCCGTAATCTGGAAGATGGGGAATCAGGTGTCGCTTGCGGAAGGCCGGATCTCGTGTGCGAATCCACTCATCGAATATGTCAGCTCTTCGGGATCGTCCTCATTGGGTACGGGTCGCTTCAGCAGGTCCAGGTAGAGTCGGGTCTTTCGCCAGCGATAGTAGAAGTAGCGGTAGGAACCCCCCAGACCGATGAAGAGCGACGAGATTCGTTGCTGGCCGTCCAAGACGAGGGTGATGTCCCTCATGATTCCAGCCATGCTCGCGAGCGGGTTGTGCGGAGACTCACGATCGAAGTCTCGAATGAACTGGTAGACCGGCCACTCGTCCTTGTTCTTCTGCTCCAATCGCCAGTATAGGAAGGTGCCGATCGGGAAGTCGGCCATGATCGAGTCGAACAGACGCTCAATGCGGTCGGTGCCCCACACCAGCTCCCGCTGAATGGCCGGAAGGTAGATATCTCGGTTGACCTGCCGGATGATGTCGCTGACTCGAACTGGGATGTATTCCATACAGGGCCTTCTTGCCTAACGCCCGGCCCAACCTACGGGCGCTCCGGCGGCCGCCAGGTTTAGGCCACTCTTATTCCCCTGTGACTCGCGAAACGCGCGCTTGTAGGCGGACCAGTCGAAATTCGGACATACCGTCTCCGGGGCAAATCTCCCGGTAATGTCGGGAGTGTGGTGGAAAAAGGGGAAAGGCGTCATCATCCGGCCAGTTTCTTAACCCAAGAACAACTCCCGCGTAGCAGCGGGGGTCAGAGGATGACGCCATGGTAACAGATAGCAGGAAGGACGGACGACGGGAAACGAAAGCGGAGAGGTACGGCCCAGAGAGCATTGAACTCGGGATCCGAGAACGCGTGCGTGACGTGATCGAACGAATTGTCGAAGAGGAGGTGGAAGCGGCTCTGGGAGCCCAGCCCTCGGAGCGAGTGGGCGCTGAGCGCCACGGCTACCGTCACGGGCACCGAGAACGGAGCCTGACCACGAGCGTGGGAGCGACGACCATTGCGATGCCCCGGGCGCGATTGCAGGAGGCGGATGGGAGCAGTAGGGAGTGGCAGAGTCGCACGGTGCGGCGCTACGAGCGGCGTACCAAGCGAGTGGACGAGGCCATCCTCGGAGTCTACCTGAGCGGGATAAACACGCGGCGGATCAAGGGCGCGCTGGCCCCGTTGCTGCGCGGCGGCCCACTGTCGAAGGACGCGGTATCACGCTTGGTGGGGCGGTTGGCCGCCGACTTCAAGACGTGGCGCGAACGGGACCTGGCCCAGGACGATATTCGCTATCTGTTCCTGGATGGCTGGTACCCGAAAGTGCGCCTCGGAAGACGGCGGGTGAGGGTGCCGGTGCTCGTGACGCTCGGTGTGCGGGGCAATGGGCAGCGGGTGCTGCTCGACATGCAGTTGGCGGGCGACGAGAGCTCGGCGGCCTGGAGCGGCGTCATGGAGGGTCTCGTGCGGCGCCACATCGGGACCCCGGCGCTGGCGGTGATCGACGGCAACCCGGGGTTGGTGACCGCCCTGCACGAGCAATGGCCGGGGCTGCCGATCCAGCGCTGCACCGTGCACAAGTTGCGGAACCTCGAGGCCAAAGCCCCCGCGCATCTGCGCGAGGAACTTGCCGAGGACTACCGCCGGATGATCTACGGGAAGGACCGCGAAGCGATTGATACGGCACGCGCCGCGTTCCGCAAGAAGTGGCAGCGGTGTTGTCCCAACGTCGTGACGAGCCTGGAGGAGGCCGGAGAGGACCTGTTCACCTTTACCGCCTTCCCCCCCTCCCAGTGGAAGGCGCTGCGCACCAGCAACGCGCTGGAGCGCATCAACGGCGAGTTTCGTCGCCGCACGAAGACGCAGGCGAGCCTGCCCAGTCAGGACGCCGTGCTTTTGCTGCTCTTCGGTCTGCTGCACAGCGGGCGCATCACGCTGCGACGTCTGGACGGGTGGAAGGACATGCCTGCGGCGCCGGCGCGGGAAGTACCTAAACGGCACTCTCATCATACTACTAATACATACTCTTGTACATCTACTGATAAGAAAGCTGCATAAGAGAGGAGCAGTGGTTCATTGTTTAGCCGCCGAATGAACGCTCGATCGTTTTTCCACCACTTGACCGACACCACCAATCTCCCTACCTCCAATCCCTGCAGCAACTGGGGGTAGCGCTGACGAAGGAGCTCCCATGTTGATAGGTACTTCATCCTGATAGCCGGCTCGGGGTGCCGCATCTGCTCGTAAACGTCATAAAGGTACTGAAGGTCCCACAGGAGATCGGTGAATTCCTCCTCCAGTGGCGGCGCGGGAAGCATGCCGCCAGTGAGCCGCTGCAACCGCTCCAACGGTTGGTTGAGGTAGACAAAACTGACACCGCTGTCGTAGGGCGTCGTTGGAAAAATCTTATTGTACCCGTTGCAGATATCATCCATAAAGAGGCCGACGGCCTGGATAGCTCTTTCGCGGCGATAGGCGTCAACCAGTGCCCTTCCGTAGAAGGACTCTACGTGTGCCCTCCGGCGATGCGCGAACGGCCCGTACGTCAGAAATGCCCTGAAGTAAATGTTGCTGCCCACCAGCCGATACTGCAAGTCCTGAGCGAACTCGCAGGAGTACATCACGAGGTAGCTATGGTCCTCCGGCGAGCGCGGGTCTGCTTTGTTGTAGACCACGATGGTGTCAGAGAATACCAGAGTGGTGAAGGCCTCGTGCTGGTGGACGTTGAGTGTATCGATCACATCGTAGAGACGCTCGATCTTCAAGGGATGGTTCTCGACTAGGTCGGAGAAGCCGAGGATGTCGATATAGAGCAGAAATCGGTCACTCAATGTCGTCTCCCTGAGCGTCCGCTTGTCTAGCCCACATGAATTCGCCGGTCTCCGTAACACAGCCGACGTTGCATGCGCCGCTATGTAACACGGGCGGGGCTTACGTCCCCAGCGGCTGGCGCGCGCGAAACCGATCGGCCCATCGTCCACGCCGCAGCAGACCGAAGACGCGCGGATGATGTCAGACGGTCCAGTCGGCCGTCGTCAGCCCCTCCACCGAACCGAAGTCGCTATCACGGGTCACCAGGGTGGCGCCGAGGACCGTAGCCGTGGCAGCAATCCAGAGATCGTTTTCATCCAACGCGAGGCCTTGCTGCTCGCGAGAGCGTTTGATCTTCGCGTAGGCGTCTCCGGCGGACTCGGGTATGGACTCGCAGGCAATGCTGGCGAAGAGCGGCACGGTCTGCTTCGTCAGACTCTCGCGCCGACGGCCTTGTGGCAGACGGGCGAGCCCGTAGACGATTTCGCCCGGAACGATTGGGCAGATCACCAGCTTGTCACTGGCAGTGAGCGCGGCAAGCCGCTGTTCAACCCGCGGGTGCTTGCGCATGAGGTCGGAGAATGCGGTTGAATCGAGGAGGAAGATCATTTCCCCGTTCCACGCAGGTCAGTATCGAACAACCCGTGGGAGCCTGTCGGCAGTTTGCCTCCCTCGATCATGCGCTCCAATTCGTCGACGTCGCCCGCTTTGAGAGCCGGCAGGGCACGCATCGCCTGCAGGACCGCCAATGGCGATCCCACGGCCGCTTCCTGCACCGGTCGAATGGTCACCTCGACTGCACCGCGAATCCCAGACAACGGCTCATCGAGCTCGATGTGGCTCGGATCATTCAGTTTTCCGCGAACGACGACGGCTGGTTCCATGGCACACCTCCGCGCTCCTGATGACCTGCCTGATCATACCTGCCCGCCCTCCCATTTTCGAGCGCGACGATCGTCACGCACCGCGACCAGACCAATCCCGGCGATGCCGGCGGTGGTCTCGCCGCCCGGGCGCTGGAGGCCGGGCACTTTATCTTCCTGAGAAGGGGGTCTAAAGTAAAAAGGCGGCGTGATTTCGAGGAACGAGATCGTGTCCGGCCCCCACCTAGCGAGGTGAAAACCATGGCGAAAGATACGTTGACCATCATCGATAACCGGAGCGGAAAATCGTATGAGGTCCCGATCGAGAGCGGCGCCATCCGCACGGCGGATCTGCGTCAGATCAAGGCGTCGGACTCGGATTCCGGCCTCGTCGGCTACGACCCGGCGCTGACCAACACGGCCACATGCAAGAGCCGGATCACGTACATTGACGGTGCCAAGGGCATCCTGGAGTACCGCGGATATCCGATCGAGGAACTCGCCGAGAAGAGCAATTACCTGGAGACCGCCTACCTGATCGTGAAAGGTGAGCTGCCGGACCAGAAGCATTTCGCAATGTGGAAACACAACGTCACGATGCACTCGATGGTTCACGAGAACATCAAGAAGTTCATGGATGGGTTCCGGTACGATGCCCACCCGATGGGCATACTCGTGAGTACCGTCGGCGCGCTGTCGACCTTTTATCCCGACGCCAAGAACGTCAACGACCTGGAGTCCCGCCGTCTGCAGACGCGGCGGCTCATCGGCAAACTCCCCACGCTCACGGCATTCGCCTACCGCCGTACCCTCGGGCTTCCCTACGTCTATCCGGACAACGATCTCAGCTACGCGGGGAATTTCCTGTCGATGCTGTTCAGAATGACCGAGATCAAGTACCAGCCGAACCACGTGCTCGAGCGGGCCCTTGATGTGTTGTTCATTCTGCAGGCGGATCACGAACAGAACTGTTCGACCAACGCGCTACGCTCGGTTGCCAGCTCGCAGGTCGACCCGTACTCAGCGGTGGCCGCCGCGATCGCGGCGCTGTACGGCCCGTTGCACGGGGGCGCCAACGAAGCCGTCATTCGCATGCTGATGGAGATCGGCTCGCCCAGCAAGGTGCCCGAAGCCATCAAGAAGTTCAAAGCCGGCGAAGGGCGCTTGATGGGCTTCGGACATCGCGTGTACAAGAACTACGACCCGCGCGCGCGCCTTGCGAAGCAGCTCGCCTATGAGGTCTTTGAAGTGACGCGCCGCAACCCGCTGCTCGATATCGCCGTGGAGCTCGAACGCATCGCGCTGGAGGATGAGTACTTCGTGTCCCGCAAGCTCTACCCGAACGTCGATTTCTACACCGGCATCATCTACCAGGCGATGGGCTTCCCGGTGACCATGTTCCCGGCGCTCTTTGCCATCCCGCGCACCTCGGGCTGGATGGCGCAGTGGGCGGAGTTGGTGCGCGATGCGGAACAGAAGATCAGCCGGCCGCGTCAGCTCTACGTCGGGGAACGCTCACGCCGCTTTCTGCCGATTGCCCAACGTCCGGAGCCGACGATGCGCGAGGATGCGGTGAGCGCCAAGATCTGATTGTCGATTTTTTGACTTGTCATTTTTGATTGCCCCTCCCCGTTCCCCAAATCAAGAATTGCAAATCGAAATGTGACTAGAGGACCAGCAGCGGGAAGTAGCGGAGGCTTTCCAGGACGACGTCCGCTTCGCTGAAATCCTGATCGGCGGTCCACCGATTCGGCACCGCGACGCAAGCCATGCCGGCGCGTGTGGCCGCGCGCACGCCCGCTTCGGAGTCTTCGATCGCCAGGCAGGTGGCGGGCGCAGCACCGAGACGCACGGCGGTCGCGAGGTATACGTCGGGCGCCGGCTTGCTGTGGCGCACCTGGGGATCTTCTCCCGAAACTCTCACCGCAAACATTTCACCGAGTGTCAGCGCTGCAAGGAGCGCGTCGATGATCGCCGGCGTCGACGATGACGCGATGGCGAGCCGTATCCCTGCGCCGGGCAACCGTCGCGCCAGGTCAACCGCCTCATCGATCGCCGGGACTCCGGCGTCGATCTCCTGCAAGCGCGCCCGCGTGTGGGCCGCCAGCAGCTCCGTCACCGGCGTCTGCAACGCGTAGCGCTGCCGCCAGTCAGTCCAGGTCGCCAGCTCGCCGAGGCCGATGTAGCGGCGGTACTCGGCTTCGCCGATCGTCTTCCCAAAGCGTGCCAGCACCCGGTTCGCCGCGCGGAAGTGCAGTGGTTCGGAGTCGACCAGCACGCCGTCGAGATCGAAAACGACGGCGGTGATGTCGTGCACGCGGGGCACCGGCCGGATCTTCTTGCGCATGGCGTGCGTGCCGGCCTGCGTTCCAGCGTCTATGCGGCTGGATGGCATCGTGCTTCCAGTCATCGCGCCCTCAACTCACTGGCATTGCGGCGAGTCCGCTCCCGTCAAGTCGCTGCCACGCCTACGGTGCGACGGCACTTGGTGCCGCGATCTCGGCTTGCTCCAGCTGCCCGTACAACGAGTCGATCTCCTGGCGCAGGCGCGCGTACTGGCTGAAAAGATCGTGTGGGTTGGCGTGCAGTTGGCGAAAGTCGGGGCGGTTGATCAGCTCCGTCAAGTTGCTCAGCGCCGCTTCTTTGTCGGCGATCGCCGCCTCGATCGCGGCGATCCGTTGCGCCCGCTGGCCGGCCTGACGCTGGCGCTGCCGTTCGGCGTCACGTTGGCGGCGCAGCGCCGCCGCAGTCTGCTCCGCGGTGAGCACGCGTACGGGGGGTTTCTGCAAGACGGGTTCGCGCGGGCTCGTCGTGGCCGCCGGTTGCACCGCCGCTTCCGTCCGCTTGCGCAGGTAGTCCTCGTAATTCCCCAGGTAACGCACGGCGGTGCCGGCGCCCACTTCGATGATCTCTTCCGGGAGGCGGTCCAGGATGTAGCGATCGTGGGCCACGAGGATGAGGGTGCCCTGAAAGCCGAGCAACGCATCGAGCAGCACTTCCTTCGCGTGGATGTCGAGATGATTCGTCGGCTCGTCGAGCAACAGGCAGTTAGCAGGGTGCAGGAGCAGCTTGGCGAGTGCCAGCCGGTTGCGCTCGCCGCCGCTGAGCACGCTGATGCGTTTGTCCACCGCCTCGCCGGAGAACAGGAAGGCGCCGAGGAGGTGCCGCACTTGCGGCACGAGGTCGAACGGCGCGGCACGCGTGATCTCGTCGAGCACCGTGCGCGTCGGGTCGAGCACCTGCGTCTGATCCTGCGCGAAGTAACCCAGAGTGACGTTGTGCCCGACGGTGCGTTCGCCACTGCTGAGCGGCTCGACGCCCGCCAACAGCTTCACCAATGTGGATTTGCCGGCGCCGTTTGGGCCGACGAGGGCGACTTTGCGGCCGCGCTCGATGGTGAGGTCGAGGTCGCGGTAGACCGCCAGATCACCGTACCACTTACTCGCGCCGCGCAGCTGCAGGACCGCGCGCCCACTGCGTGGCGGTTGGGGGAAGCGGAAGTGCACCGCCCGATAGCCTTCGGGAGGCTTGAGGCGCTCGATCTTGTCGAGCTGCTTGATGCGGCTTTGCACGAGGGCGGCCTTCGAGGCCTGATACCGAAACCGGCTGATGAAGCCCTGCAAGCGCTCGATCTCTTCTTGCTGCAGCCGGTACGCCTCGGTCTGGCGCTGCAGGCGCTCCTCACGCTCGACCAGGTAGCGGCTGTAGTTCGTCTGAAAGTCGGTGATAGTGCCGTGTGTCAATTCACTGATTTGGTGCACGACGACGTCAAGGAAGTAGCGATCGTGAGCGACCACAATCACGCTGTGAGGATACGCGGAAAGAAACTCTTCCAGCCAGGTGCGCGCCTCGATGTCAAGGTGGTTGGTCGGCTCATCGAGCAGCAGCAGGTGTGGCCGCCGGAGGAGGAGGCGGGCCAAGGCCAAGCGCATCTGCCACCCACCGGAGAACTCGCTGCAGTCGCGATGCAGGTCGGTGCTGCGGAAGCCCAGCCCAGCGAGCACTTGTTCTGCCTGCGACTCGATGTCGTAACTGCCGCGCGCGTCCCACTCGCTGCGCAGCTGCGTGTATTGCGCCATGAGCGCGTCGTGCCGTGGATCGTCGAAGGGGACGTCGGCCAACTCGTGCTCGACACGCCGGCACTCCGCCTCCACTGCCCGGATTTCCGCGAACGCTTCGAGGGCATGCTCGATGACCGTGCGCCCGCTGAGGCCGAACACTTCCTGTGGCAGGTAACCGACCGTGCAATCCCTCGGAACGACGATGCTGCCGTCGTCCGGCTCGCCCTCACTGGCGATCAGGCGCAGCAGGGTTGATTTGCCGGATCCGTTTGCGCCGACGAGGCCGACACGGGCGCCGTCCGGCACAAACCAGTTCACGCCATCAAGCACGGTCTGGCCCCCGTAGCGCTTGCGCAGGTTGGTGATAGTGAGCACAACCTGGCACATGTAGCCACGTGCCCCAACTGCTGCAAGCATCCGACACGGGCTGTCTTCTTTTCCGTATGCCTAACGAAAGCAGGCCGCGTACTTCGACACCAATGCGTTGCGTATGTGTTACACGCACCTTCTGGCCGGGCCTCTCCACGATTGCCTTTCCGCCGCGCCCGCGCTAACAGGCTGTTGAAAGAGGCGGAGAGCACCCTTCGAGAGCCTCAGGGTGAGCGGAAAACTTCAATAGATTCAGGGAGAGGATCCGCTCATGCTGAGGCTCTCGAAGCATGGGGCGGGGTCTTTCAACGGGCTGCTAAGCGCGACGGCAAGGAGACGACAACATGATCGAGTGGGGTGAGCAACACCTGATGATCCAAGACATGGTCCGCAAGTTCGTTGTGGCCGAGATTGTTCCCAATCTCGAGCAGCTCGAGCATGGCGACCTGCCGCCGTACGGCGTGATGCGCAAGTTGGTCGACACCTTCGGCCTCGCCGAGGCCGCACGCATGCGGTACGACGTGGAGAAGACGCAAGCGCTCGCCGCGGAAGCGGCACAAGCCAGGGGGGGAACGCTTCCACCAAAGAAGGAACGCGGCGCGGATCCGAATGCCGCCGATCTGGTCGCCATGCAACTCGTTCCGATCATCGAGCTCTCCAAGTACTGCCCCGGTTTGGTCACGGCCATGGGGGTGAGCATGGGCCTCACGGCCGGCGCCATCATGGGGAAGGGCACGTGGGCCCAGAAGGATCGCTGGGCGCTGCCGCTGCTGACGTTGGAGAAGATCGGCGCGTGGGCGATCACCGAAGCCGGCGCCGGCTCCGACGCCTTCGGCGCCATGAAGGCCACCGCGCGCCGCGACGGCGACGACTACCTCTTAAATGGGTCGAAGACCTTCATCACCAACGGGCCGTACGCCGACACTATCGTCTTCATCTGCAAACTCGATCGTGGCGAGACCGACCCGCGCGACCGCCAGGTGGTGAGCTTCATCCTCGACAAAGGGATGGAAGGCCTCACGCAGTCGAAGCCGCTGCGCAAGATGGGCCTGCATTCGTCGCCCACCGGTGAGCTGTTCCTCGACAACGTGCGCGCCGGACGCGAGCGGCTGATCGGGGAAACCGAACACGCCGCGGGCGGACGCGAAGGCGCCAAGATGACCTTCGGAGCGGAGCGGGCCGGCGTGGTCGCGATGGCCTACGGCATCGTCGAGCGCTGCGTCGAGCTGTGCACCGAGTATGCGCGCACGCGGGTGCAGTTCGGCAAACCGATCGGCGAGTTCCAGCTCATCCAACTGAAGCTGGCCAAGATGCAGGTGGCGCGGATCAACCTGCGGAATATGCTCTTTCGTCAGATCGAATTGGTTGGACAAGGCAAACACCCTTCCTTCGCCGAAGCCTCGGCGAGCAAGCTCTACGCCGCGCAAGCCACGATGGAAGTGTGCCTCGAAGCCGTACAGCTGTTCGGCGGTAACGGCTACATGGCCGAGTACCAGGTCGAGCAACTCTGCCGCGACGCCAAAGCCATGCAGATCTACGGCGGCACGGATGAGATCCAAACGTCGCAGATCGCGCGCAGCATGCTGGCCGGCGAAGCGTAGCCGTCGCCCTTCTCGCACGCTAGCGGCAATGCGTGTGAGATAAGGATTCCCGCCCTCGGGTACGGTCCATACGCCATTGCCCTTGATGATGCTGTAATGCTCCATCTCCAGCACGGTGGGCCCGGTCGGACCAGACGGCGCCGAACAGCTCGGGAAGGGCACTGGCAAATCGTTCAGACGGCCGCTTCGCAAGCATCCGGCGCGCAGCGCTCGACGGGCAACTTGCCTTACATGATCTATAGAAACTAATGGTGATTACGGACCCCGAGGCTGACGGCGATCTCGAGCACGGCAATCGCTCACTCAAGCATAAGGGAACGGGGGCACGTAGCCGCTGGAAACGCGGAAGTGGGGCGTGATCCGTTTGCCGATGCAGGGTTGCGGATCACGCCGCACGCATCACGCCTTGTACGTCGCCTTCGCCTGCGACAGCACCACGTTGCCTTTCTGCGTTTCGGCTTGCACGATGACTTCGCCGGGCTTGGTGCGCCACATCTTGGTGATGATCGTATCGCCGGCATAGACCTGATCCGCGAAGCGCGCCTCCAAGGACCCGAACCGTGCCGGGTCGCCACCGCACAAGGCTTGCAGGATGGCGCGACCGACGAAACCGTAGGTGCACAGCCCGTGGATGAACGGCTTCTCGAACCCGGCCATCTTCGCGAAGTCGGGATCGATGTGCAGCGGATTGCGGTCGCCGGAGAGGCGATAGATCGCCGCCTGCTCGGGGCGCGTGACGTCTTGCACGACGTGATCGGGCGCGCGGTCCGGCGGCTGGTTCAGCCCCACCGTCGACGGCCCGCGGTCGCCGCCGAAGCCACCCGCGCCGCGGACGAACAGCGTGGCTTTGGTCGTCGCCAGCGGTCCCTTGTCGTCCTCGATGATGCCTTCGGCGCCGAGCACCGCCGCCTTGCCTTTGTCCCACACTTCGACGATGCGCCCGATGACGCGGGCATTGGCTTCTGATGGAAGCTCCCGATGCAGCGTAATCGACTGCTCGCCGTGCAGCAGCATCGCCAGGTTGATCTCGACGTTGTTGATCAATCCGGTCATCGAGAACATCCCGGGGATGACAGCATACGTCGGCAGCACCTTCGGTCCCCTACCTTCGTAGACGTACTCCAGCTCGGTCTCGGGCTTGGCGCCCACGCCCAATGCATACAGCATGATGTCCTTCGCGTCCCAGGAGACTGAAACGGGGTCGAAGGTCATGCCTACCAGATCCTTCGAAATTGGTTTGGCCATGGTCACCTTCTCGACAAAGTCCACGCTAGAGTCAAGCACCCCCACCTTTGAGCAGGAGGAGCAGCATGGTAGTGGGCGTCTTTGCCTGGACGCTGTGCTGCAGCTGCGCCGGCATGTGCACCCAGGTGCCCGGCCCCGCCTCGACCGAATCGCCACCGAGTGTCAGGCGCGCGTTGCCGCGCACGATTTGCAGAACCGCCGGCATCGAGGCGGTGTGCTCCGAGAGCTCCTGACCGGCAGCGAAGGCGAAGAGGACGACTTTCACCCGCTCGTCGTTGTAGAGCGTGCGGCTCAGAATGCCGTCGGCTGGGATATCCTGCGCTGCGAGATCAGGGACCAGCGTGTAGGTGCGCTCCATGCTCTGTACCTCCTGGACCTGCAGCGACACATCATAGCACACCGCCGCCCAGGGTTGGGCGGCATCCGGACGCCGCCCGGCAAGGCGAAAAGGGTCGCGCCTTGCCGGGCGGGTGTTGGGGGGGCCCGGAGCTCAATATCAGCGGTCGGGTTTCTTGTGCGGCCGTGGCGTACCTTTCGGCCGCCGGATCACCGCTTGCGAATCAGAAGCGCCACTGCTGGGGCGGCGCAAGGCCACGACCATGTTCCACCGTTTGTCCGCCTTCGACCACTTCCCCATCGCAATCAGTTGCATCCTCCACCTCACAACCAATGACCGAGGGAAGCGAAGGCAACAGACATGCCAACCCCGGCCACAGCGGGTGGCGCCCTTGCGGGCGATTCGCCGCACAATTCCGTGCGCTGCCGGCGGAGATTTGTGCACGCTCCCGTGCGCCGCGCCGCGTGTGCCGCCTCACTTCGCCGGGGCGCGTGGTGACCACATCTTGCGGCGCGTCGTCGTCTCCCCAGGGTTGCGTCCGAAGGCGGGCCGAGGCGGCCGCTCCGCCGCGGCGGGGGTTTTGTCGGGATACGGGCAGAGGTCGGCGATCACGCACGCGGGGCAAGTCGGCTTGCGCGCCATGCAGATGCGGCGGCCGTGAAACTGCAGCAGATGGCAGAAGTGCGTCCACTCCTTGCGCGGCACGACGCTGGCGAGGTCGTTCTCGATCTTGTCCGGATCGGTTTGGGTGGTCAACCAGAGCCGTTGCGACAAACGCATCACGTGCGTGTCCACGCCGATCGCCGGTTGTCCGAAAGCGTTGCCGAGCACGATGTTCGCGGTCTTGCGGCCCACACCGGGCAGCGACGTCAGCTCTTCGAGCGTCTTCGGCACCTGACCACCAAAGCGCTCGATCAGCTGCTGGCAGCAGCGCTGGATGGCTTTGGTCTTGTTCCGAAAGAAGCCCGTCGGCCGGATATCTGCTTCCAGCTCGGCGGCGGGAACGCGCACATACTCGCGCGGCGTCGGATACTTCTTGAACAGAAACGAGCCGGTGATGTGGTTCACCTTCTCATCCGTACACTGTGCCGCCAGGATCAACGCGATGAGCAGCTCGAACGGCGAGGAGAAGTTGAGGGCGAGCCGCGCATCGGGATGCGCCTTTTTCAGGCGAGCAATGATCTGTGTGACGCGTTGGCTGACGGCAACTGGCTGCATAGCGATATCGAGAAGCGACGCGTGATGTACGATTGGGCGCCGGATGTTCCGTTTCTCAACGCCTCACGGATCATTCATCACCCGTGGAAAACTGTACTAAAGGACGCCTCGGCAAGCAACGCGCCGGATCTCGCCATCCCCGCCGCGCTTGACAGGGGCGCCGGAGCCAGTAGGATCGGCACCATGACTGCCTACCCGGTCGTTTACGGTCTCCGTTCTAACCGACCGGCAAACTCTAACATGGCCTGAGAGAATAGCTGGCCGCCATATAGCCGTAAAAGATGATCACACGAACACGATTTGTCGGCCTTCTTGCGGTGCTCGGCATGCTCGCCATCGTGGTGATGGCATTGCACCACCCGCGGGCGGAGGAGGTAGAGGAAAGCGAGCCACCCGCCGTCAGCGAGTCCGATGTGCAGCTATACATCAAGGTCTACAGCGCGATGCAGGAAGACCATGATCTGACGATCGACAACGCCATCAAACCGTATCAGATCTCGCTCGACGATTTTCGGCAGATCGAGCGCCGCATCCAGAACCAGGCGCGGCTGGTCGATCGCGTCCGGCAGGCGTTATTGGAGCACGCGAAGACCCATTCGGTGTTCGCGCAGGCAGTTGGGACTCCGAGTCCGACGCCCACACCGCCGGAGCAGGGAACACGTGGGACGAAGAAAAAGTGAGGGCTGCGCCCGGCGTACGTGCGGCGGGTCCGCTCCCGTTGGTCGCTGCAAACGTCTACGGGGGGCTGCCCATCACGTACCCGGCGCCCGATTTGATCACAAGCTCTGAGATGTGCTCCGTATTGCTCTTTGCGCCCGCATGTTCGTCGATGTGACCTGCAAGAAGTGCGGCGGCCGGCAACGGGTTGATATCGGCGCGCCGGGTGCGGGGCAGTCCGTCGAAGATTTCTTGCGGTTGCTCATGGATCGGCTCGCGCACCAGCCGAGCTTCGAATGCTTCGGCGGCCATCTCGAATTGGCGCCGCCGTTGCCGCGCTTCTGGGATGTCCACTGGGACACGTTGAGCCAGTGCTGAGCGAACGTGTGGTTGCCGAATGTGCTCGCCGGTGCCGGATCATCGTCGGCGTACGTCCTTGGACTTCCCGACGCGTCCCACGACCGTGAACAGCTCGCTTTACCGAGCCGGTTTCGCCGGCGGCGCAGCGAGAGCCGTGCCGGTTTGCGAGCCGATCCAGACCGCGCCGTCCTCGTAGTGCTCCTTCTTCCAGATCGGCACGCTCTCCTTCAGACGATCGATGGCGAACCGGCAGGCGGCGAACGCGGCGCCCCGGTGCACGGCGGACACAGCGATAACCACGCTCGCCTCACCGGTCGGGACCACCCCGACGCGATGCACGATGGCGATGCGCGCGATCGGCCAGCGCTGCCGCGTCGTCTCGCCGATCTTGCGCATCTGCGCCAGCGCCATCTCCGGATAGGCTTCGTACTCCAGTTGTGTGACTCGCCGCCCCCCGTTGTGATCGCGCGTCGTGCCGATGAAGGTCACGGTCGCGCCGGTCGCGGCGTCGGCCACCGCCGCCGTGACGGCCGTCACGTCAATCGGCTGCGTGACGATGTCGTACATGACTGCCTCCGCTCACCGGCGGGATCAACGCGACTTCATCGTTGTGCGCCAGCCGATGATCGCGGTCGGCGTACTCCCGGTTGACGGCAAACGCGATCGCCGGACCG
The DNA here is from genome assembly GCA_963729835.1 of uncultured delta proteobacterium. Taxonomy (GTDB): domain Bacteria; phylum Desulfobacterota; class Binatia; order HRBIN30; family HRBIN30; genus CAVSQF01. The sequence continues at coordinate 180,300 of CAVSQF010000023.1, forward strand.
AGCGTGACCAGCTGTGGATACGCCGCACACAGCGCGTTCCACAAATCGCTCACGGTGGCGCGCTCCGGCAGCGTCCATTCCGCCTCGCTGCAGCGGAGACGTTCGCGCAAAGAGGCGAAGAAGCGCAGCTGCACGATCACCGGCGTCACCCGCGCACCAGGGCGGCGACGTGCCCGAGCTCCGGCAAGATCAATTTCGTCATGGCCAACTCCACGGCCGCGGTGGAACCCGGCAGCGAAAACACCACGTGGTTGCGCACGACGCCGGCGGTGGCGCGGCTCAGCATGGCGGCGGAGCCGATCTGCTGGTAGCTGAGCATGCGGAACAGCTCGCCGAACCCGGTCATCTCCTTGTCGAGCAGCCGGCTGACCGCTTCGAAGGTGGTATCGCGGTGCGCCAGGCCCGTTCCGCCGTTGATGATGATGACCTCGGCGGCTTCGGGCACCGAGCGCAGCGCGGCGGCAATCAGCCCCGGGTCATCCTTGAGAAGCTGATAGTGCTCGACCGAATGACCATGGGTGCCCAGCAATTCTTGGATGCGGCGGCCGCTGCTGTCGTTCTCCGCGGTCCGTGTATCACTCACGGTGATAACCGCGCAGCGCACGCGACGCCCGTGGTGCTGCTGGTGTGGGTGCTGGCTCATGCACGTACACCATAACTCCGTCCTCGCCGTCGCGCAAAACCGACCTATCAGGCTTGCATTCCCGCTCGTGACGCGCCAAGTTTCAGCTCGGCGCTGTGGGGTTAACGAGTTCTGTACGACGCCCAGGACGAAATCGAGCGGAAGAAGGGATCGCTGATCAGCGACGTCGAAGCCAAGTTGCAGCAGCGGGTCACGGCCGAGGAGCTGTTCGCGATCCGGTGGGAGGTACGATGAAGCGATCGGTGGCAAAGAGCGAGAGCCGTAACGCGTATGGCGGATTGCTTGCCGGAGTCGTCGATCTGCTAGAGAAGGCGCGGCGAGCGGCAGCTCGCTCGGTCAACGCAGTCATGACGGCGACGTACTGGGAGATCGGACGGCGCATCGTGGAGTTCGAGCAGCGCGGGGCACGGCGCGCTGAGTACGGCGAACGGGTCCTCGAGCAGCTGTCGGCTGATCTGGGTCAACGCTTCGGGCGCGGGTTCTCCCGCCAGAATCTTCAGTACATGCGCGTTTTCTACCTCACACACGTGGACACACCAATTCGCCAGACAATGTCTGGCGAATCGGGCCTCGGCGCAGCGGCGGCGAAAGGCGCGGCATCTGGTGGAGTGGAACGGCGAAAATGCCAGACTGCGTCTGGCAAGTTAACCGAGCAGAAATCCGCGACGGTGTCGCGTAAATTGGATTTCTCCGACCTGAGCGAGGCCCTTCCGCTACCCTGGTCACACTATGTCCGACTCCTCTCGGTAGAACGGCGACTACGCGTCGGCAATGAGTGGTACCGCATCGATCTGCTCTTCTTCCACCGCCGGCTGCGCTGCCTGATCGTCATCGATCTCAAGGTCGGGAAGTTCACGCATGCTGATGCGGGGCAGATGAATCTGTACCTCAACTACGCCCGCGAGCACTGGACGCACGCTGGTGAGAACCCACCGGTCGGCTTGATCCTGTGCGCGGAGAAGGATAGCGCCGTGGCGCACTATGCGCTCGGCAACCTGCGCAATACGGTGCTGGCGCGCGAGTACCGATTGGCGCTGCCCGACGAGCAGCGGTTGGTGGACGAGTTGGAAAGAACACGACGGACGTTGGAGGCGCGCTCACGTCACGAGTAGTGAAGGCGCAAACATGCGCTCGCATACTGCCGTGAATACGGGGTGTGTAGGCGTCGCATGTGGCTCGTGGGTGACGCAGTGAGTCTAATCGGCGTCGTGCGCAGGCCGCCGTTTGCCAACGCGGCGAACGCTTGTGCCACCTCGAAGGGACTGACTTCGGCCGCACCCAGCACGACCGACGGATACGGCGGCAGCGGCGAGGTGATTTCCAAGCGCCGCGCCGCGTCGATGATCGGCGGCTGTCGAAAGCTATCCGCCGTCAACTTCGTCGTGGCCCCCGCGACGTTCAACTGGTACTGGCTGGTCTTTGCGCGACGAGCTTTGAGAATCACCACCGCGTGAGCTGGGGCAGCCGATCGAAGTGATCATCCCGCGCGTAGAGTACGACATTGTGCTGGAGGACAAGCGCGGCGATCCACATGTCGTTGGTGGGAATGGGTGTCCCCTGCGAGCGGAGCTGGCGATAGACCGCAGCGTAGTGATGCGTAGTCTGTTCGTCGGCCAGCAAGACTTCCACCCCGTCCTTCGCCAGGAATCGCCGCAAGACCCGTTCGTTCTCCGCCCCACGCTTGCCCACCGAAAAACCGGCGCGCAGTTCCCCAACGACTACGAACGGCACATATATCCGCTCCGCGTGCTCCAACCGTTCCGCAACTCCTTCGACATCTCGGCAGAAATCGGTGTAGCGGTTGGTATCGAGGGCAAGCCTCATTTCCAAAGGGCCTCGTCGATGCGATGCTGGTCCGCGATCGCCGCCTCGAACTCCGCATCTTCCACCCAACTGCCGGCAAGATCACGCAGTTGGCGGTAACGCGGCAGTTCGTCGCCGAGCCCAACCCCGTGCCGCAGGGCCTCAATGGCCGCCTCGTTGAGGGTCTTTCCGTCCTCCCGCGCCCGGCGCCGCAGCGCGCGGTCGACCGCCAGGGGGATGCCGCGAATCGTATATTGCATGCAGAGCATGTAGACCATGCCTGCAACAAGTTCAAGCATTCTGCCGGAAAACTACGGCAACGTTGTTCCGAAGATGAGAGAGGTCGTACCTGCCGACTGGGCTCGAAGCCACAGTTGACCGCGCCGAAATACTGGTCCGCGGCCGCGGTGTCCTCGCTACCTATCCACCGGAAAGCTTTGGTGTTCGACGCAACTGATCACCGACCCGCGATCCCCATCTTCTCGAGTATGCCGTGCATGAGGCCGCTGGCGTGGTCGACGGCGGTGCGCCCGGCGCTCGACAAGCTTTCTAACGGCGAGACGGCATGCAGCGGGCAGGGAGCGGTCGGTTGGGTGCCCTCGTAGAACGCTTCCTCGATAACATCGGGACAGGCAGGCGTCGCCAGTTGCCCGGACAGTCGGTCGATGCGTTCGACGACAATGCCAGGCGGCGGCGCGAACTGCGCTGCCGGAAGGCCGGCGGTGGCCTGCTTCATGAACTCGGTCCAAATCGGCAACGCGGCCTCGGCGCCCGCGAGGTTGAGCGAACGCCGCTGATCAAACCCCACCCACACGACCGCCAGCAAATCCGGCGTGAAGCCCACGAACCAGGCGTCGCCGTAGTCATTGGTCGTCCCGGTCTTGCCCGCCGCGGCGCGTGTGAAGCCGCGCGTACGGGCCGATCGCGCCGTACCCCGGTCGAGCACGCCCTCCATCAAATGCGTGACCAGGTACGCGGTGTCCGCTGGCACGACCTGCTCGACCTGCACCGGATTGCGTTCGATGGAGTGCGCCGCGCGGTCGTAGACCTTTTTGATGCCAATCGGCGTCGTGCGCAGGCCGCCGTTTGCCAAAGCGGCAAACGCTTGCGCCACCTCGAACGGGGTGACTTCGGCGGCGCCCAGCACAACCGATGGGTACGGTGGCAGCGGCGTGGTGATCCCCAAGCGCCGCGCCATGTCGATGACCGGCGGCAGCCCCACGTCGCGCGCCAGCCGCGCCGTCGCCGCGTTCAGCGAAAACTCCAATGCCTCGCGGACGGTGACCATCCCCAGGTAGCGCTGCTTGTAGTTGGCCGGACTCCAAACCTGATTGTCAAAGGCCCATTCAAAGGGCTCGTCCTCGATCCGAGTGGTGGGTAAGATCGGCTCCGCACTGTGGCGTGTCTGCTCGAACGCTGCCAGGTAGGTGAACGGCTTGAACACCGAGCCGGGCTGCCGCAGGGCTTGCGTGCAGCGGTTGAACTGCGTGACACGGTAATCCCGTCCGCCCACCATCGCTTTGATGGCGCCGGTCTGCGGCTGAATGGCCATGAAGCAGCCTTCCAGCTGATCGGCGGGCTTCTCGGCGCGCAACCGCGGATACCGCCGCTCGAGATCCGCCAAGCCGATTTGCAGCGACTGCTGGGCGAGGTGCTGCATATGCATGTCGAGCGCGGTATAGATGTGCAGGCCCTCGGTCGTAAGCACGTCGGCCGGATAGTTCTGCGACAACTCTTGGCGGACGAAGTCGACGAAGTACGGGGCGTCCTTGGTCTCATCCACCACTGAAGCCAGGTGGAGGGGCTCGTGTACGGCTGCGGCGAACTGCTCGGCGCTGATGTCCCCTTGCTTCAACATCAGCGTGAGGGCGTAGTTGCGGCGGCGCAGGGCACGCGCGGGACCACGAAAGGGGGAGTACCGGTTCGGCGCTTTGATCAAGCTGGCGAGCATCGCCACCTCGGCCACCGAGAGGTCTTGCGGCTCCTTCCCGAAATAAAACCGCGCGGCTTCCCACACGCCGTAGATACCTTGCGCGCCTTTCTGGCCGAGATAAATCTCATTGACGTAGTTCTCCAGGATCTCCTGCTTTGAGAAGCGCCGCTCGACCACCAACGCCATCAGCGCTTCCGTCAGCTTGCGCTGCATGCTGCGCTCCTCCGTCAGGAAGAAATTCTTCATCAGCTGCTGCGTCAGCGTACTGCCACCCTGGACGATGCGGCGCGTCCGCAGGTCGATCCACAACGCCCGTAGGATGCCCGTGATGTCGACGCCGTGGTGTTCGTAGAAATGTTGGTCCTCCACATCGATGACGGCACGTAAGAGCAGCGGTGAAACCTCGTCCAACTTCACGAGATGGCGCTCCTCCCACACCCCGCTGTACAGGCCGCTGATCAGCTCCGGCTCCAACTCGAGTGCGTAGATCTCCTTGCCCGCGTCCAAGTCCTGGATGCTTGTGACGACGGTTCCCGCCAGCGACAGCCGCAGGTGGCGCCCCGCGCCATCCAAGCTTGCGTAGGGAAGATTATGCAGCAACAGATCGAGCTGGCCCCGGTTGTCAGCATTGTACTCGCCCTTAGGCAACAGTTGCTCGTGGGCCGCCTGGTATCCGAGGTCGTGCAAGCGCTCGAAGAAGCCGATCGCTTTGAGGTCGACGCCGGGATAGACCAAGGTGGTGTCCGAGTAGATCGTCGACGGGAATTTCCAGCGATGCGAACGAAACTTCTCGGTGACCGTCGCATCCCAGTGCTGCACCGCACGCCAGAGAATAAACCCGCCGCCGGCGGCAATGCCGAGGGCGGCCAGGAGCAAGCCCAATATGACGCGGCGGAGCATCGCGGTGAAGCGTCGGGTCGCTGGTTTTCGCGTCTGCAATAGGGCAGGCCAGGGAGCGATGGCCCCCCTGGCCCGCGTGTCGGTTGTGGCGGCCGAGGTTACTCGGGACGCTTGAGTGCGAGGAAGATCGTGTTGTCACCGCGTCGGACGAGAAACAACACGCTCTTGCCCTTGCTGGCCTTCAAGGCCTTGCGATAGCTCGGAAGGTCTTTCACCGGCTCCCGATTGACTTCCAGGATCACATCGCCGCGGCGCAACCCCGCGTCCTCGGCGCTGCTGCCGGATTCCACCGCGGAGACCACCACGCCTTTGATGTCACCGCTGATGCCCAGGTTCTCGGCGATCTCGGGGGTCAGCGGCTGCACGGTGAGGCCGAAGCCCTCCTCTTTGCCGGCGGCGGCCACCTCGCCCTCTTCCTTCAATTCGCCGATCTTCACGCTCAGCGTTTGCGTCTCCTTATCGCGAATCAACTTCAGCTTGACGGTTTTGCCGATGGGCGTGCGCGCCACCAGCATCGGCAGCTCGGTGGAATCCTTCACCGTGTGGCCGTCGAACTCCACGATCACGTCGCCGACCTTGACGCCCGCTTCCGCGGCTGGGCCGTCTTTCATCACATCCGCAACCAGCGCACCCTTGGCTTCCTTCAAGCCGAGGGATTCGGCGATATCCAGCGTCACCTTCTGGATCAGCACACCGAGCCAGCCGCGCGTGACCTTGCCCTTTTCTTCCAGCTCCGGAAGCAGGTCTTTGGCGACATTGATGGGGATGGCAAACCCGATGCCGATGTTGCCACCCGAGCGACTGAAGATGGCGGTGTTGATGCCAACGACCTCAGCCCTCAAGTTGATCAATGGGCCGCCGGAGTTGCCGGGGTTGATGGCCGCGTCTGTCTGAATGAAGTTGTCGTAGCTGCCTTGCCCGATGAAACGGGCCTTGGCGCTGACGATGCCGGCCGTCACCGTGTGATCGAGGCCGAAGGGGTTACCGATGGCCATCACCCACTCGCCGACCCGGAGATCGTCGGAGTTCCCCAACGTGATGACGCTGAGGTCCGACGCACCATCAATCTTGATCACGGCGATATCCGTTTTCGGGTCACGGCCGATCACCTTGGCTTTGTACTCCTTTTCGTTGGCGAGCTTCACCTGGATTTCATCGGCGTTTTCGACCACATGATTGTTTGTCAGGATGAGGCCGTCTTTGTTGATGATGAACCCGGAGCCGAGGCTGCGTTGTTTGAAGGGCCGGCGCGGCAGGGGGCCGAAGAAGCGTTCGAACGGCTCCCAGAACTCATGCGGATCCCCTTGCCCAAACGGGCCGGACCCGCCGCCCATACCCGGCGATTCGCCCTGCGAGGTGGTCGACACGTTCACCACCGCCGGGCTGAGCTTGTCTGCCAAGGTCGCGAAGTCCGGCAACCCAATGACCGGCGCTGCCGCCTGCGTGGCGGGTGTCGGGGTCGGCTTTTCTTCCGCCGGCTGCTCCCCCCAGAAGCTGATGGCGTGGGCGCGGTGTCCGAGATTGCAACCGAGGACCGTGATGACCCCGGCGAGAAACCCCGCGGCGATTCGTACTACACCGCGGCGGGCGCGCAGTGGCGCACTCATAGTGTCTCCTCCTTGATTTTGATAGCGGCCAAAGACGGGAACCTTGTGCGAGAACGGTCAGGCAGGATTGCGGGCACGCTCGACATACTTCAGGCGCAGGTCATAGAGGAGGTTTCCGAGCAGAGCGGCCTCTGACTTGTCCAGGTTTCCCTTCGTTTTGTCTTTCAGAATACCCAAAATATCGATGACTTGCTGCGCCGCACCAAGGTCGACCACAACCCGGTTGTCGATGGGGTTGGGAATCTCTCCCAGGTGTGCGAGCGCCTGGGTGCCGAGGCTGATCACGAAGGTCGAGAAGTTGATTTCGAGGGGCGGGATCTCCTGGCGCTGGCGCGCGGTGCTGGCCGCCGTTGTCCTGCCGCGGGCTTCCCCCAGTGGGGGTTCCCCCGGTGGGGGTTCCCGCGGTGGGGGTTCGCCCGGTCCGGCTTGACCGGTTTCAGTTTGACCGCCGGCAGTCTGTGGGCTCGCGGCGGTGGCGTGTGCGCCTGGTTGCTCACCTTCTGGCTGCGCTTCCGGCTCCGCCGTTCGCACCTCGCCGGTCGCGGAAAACCGCCGCCGGTCATCCACCTTGAAGCTCCGCTTCCCTTCGCTGTCTTCGCTGTTCATCTCACTATACGCAAAAGCTTGCGCCTGGGCCGGCTTGGGTTGACGGTGGCATGCACATTCATACCTGCATGGAGCGCAGCCGGCGAATGCGTTCGTCGAGCGGCGGGTGCGTGCTGAACAGATTTGCCAGCGAGCGTCCGCTGAGCGGATTGACGATGAACAGGTGCGCGGTCTGCGGACTGGCATTCAGGGGGACGCGCTGTGCGGCGTACTCGAGCTTCTCGAGCGCGCGTGCCAACGGCTCACCGTTGTGCAGCAACTGTGCGCCGCTGGCATCGGCCTGATACTCACGCGACCGGGAGATGGCCATTTGGATGAGCATGGCGGCCAGCGGCGCCACGATCGACATCACCAGCAGGCCGATGATCCCGCCGCCCTCGTCGCGTTCATCACGGGAGACACCGCCGAAGATGGCGGCCCAACGCACCATGTTCGCCAACATCATGATCACCCCCGCCAGCGTCGCGGCGATCGAGCTGATCAGGATGTCACGGTTCCGTACGTGGCTGATTTCGTGCGCCAACACCCCCTCGAGCTCATCCCACGACATCAGCCGCAGGATGCCTTCGGTGACGGCGACGGCGGCGTGCTCCGGGCTGCGGCCGGTCGCGAAGGCGTTCGCTGCGTCGGTAGGGATGATGTACAGCTTCGGCATCGGCATGCCGGCGCGAGCCGTGAGATTGTGCACCACGCGGTACAGGTCCGGCGCTTCGTTCATGCCGACGGGACGCGCACCGTACATGGCCAAAACGATCTTGTCGGAAAACCAATAGCTGGTGACGTTCATGATCGCGGCAAACACGAAGGCGATCACCAGACCTTGCGAGCCGCCCAGGAACTCTCCGAACCAGAGGATGATGCCGGTCAGAAGTCCCAAGAGGAGGGTAGTTTTCAACGTGTTCGACATCTTGCGAACCTCCTGCGCCTTGGACGTGGCCTTCCCCTATTTTATTTGAATTCGGATTCCCACGTGTCGCGGAGTCGAGTTCGTAAGAAAAGGTAGTATGCACCCACCGCGGTGTCAAGCAAGCGGCAGGCCTAGCGCCGCTTGCGAGCGGTCAGCCGGCCTTGCGTACCCGCGTGAGGCGCGGCGTGGCCGCCGCCGCGATCACCCGCGTGATCTGAGCGCCCAAACCCTGCAAACGGGTCTCCGCGTGGGCGTGTCCACGTTCGACCTGATAGATATTGTCAATCGTCGTCTCGCCATCGGCAACCAGCCCTGCAAGCACAAACGCCATCCCGGCGCGTAGGTCCGGGGCCACGACCGCGCCACCGTGCAAGCGCTCGACGCCGTCAACTTGGGCGAAGTTGGCCGTCTGCTTGCGAATCTGGGCGCCCAGGGAGTTCAGGCCGTCCACGTGCGTAAAACGGTCCTGGAACACGTTCTCGCGAAAGTAGCTCACGCCGTTCGCCACCGTAGCCAGTGTCATGATGGCGGGCAGAAAATCCGTCGAAAACCCCGGATAGGGCCACGTGAGGACGTTGATCGGTCGCAACCGTTCCGGTCCGCGCACGCGCACGATGCGGCCGTCCGAGGTAATTTCCACGCCCATCTGCTCCAACTTGGCGACCAGCAGCCGCATGTGCTCGACCTCGGCGCCGACAAACATGACGTCGCCTTTCGTAATCGCCGCCGCCATCATGAACGCGCTGGCATCGAGCCGGTCAGGCATGACCGAATGCTCGACAGGTTTCAGTTCACGCACCCCTTCGACAACGATCGTCCTGGTTCCGACGCCGCTCAGTCGGGCGCCCATCTTCGTGAGGAACGCCGCGAAATCGACGATCTCGGGCTCGGAGGCGGCGTTTTCGATGATCGTCGTCCCGGACGCCATGCACGCGGCCATCATCAGATTCTCGGTGCTGGTCTGGCTGGGCATGTCGAGATACACGAGATTGCCGTGCAGCTCATCGGCAGTGATCATCAGCTGATCGTGATCCCCTTCGACCTGCGCACCCAACCGTTTCAGGCCGTTGTGGTGAAAGTCGAGCCGGCGCACCCCCAGTGAGCAGCCACCGATGCCGCGGAAATCGACCTTCCCGAGCCGATGGAGCACCGGCGACAAGAACAAGATCGAGGCGCGCGATTGGCGCGTGAGGCCACTGTCCAGAACGTGCCGTGCGACCGAAGACGAATCGATCACCAACACGCCCTCGTCCTCATAGTGGGTCACTGTGGCGCCGACCGATTGCGCCAGCGCCATCGAGATGCGCACGTCGTTGAGCGGTGGGACATTGCGGAGCACGGTGCGGCCGCGTTTCGGCAGGAGCGCCCCGGCGATCATCGGCAGGACGGCGTTCTTTGCCCCCTGAACGAAGAGCGTGCCCTCGAGACGAGTGCCGCCGTGGATGACATACTTAGGGTTTGTGCTAGGCAACTTTACCGCCGATGCAATCATCGTTCCCCCTCCTTCACTCCGCTTCCGACCCGGCCCATGCGTCCTGGTACCCGCAGCTCAACGTTACGCACAGTACCGCTCTCCCTCTTGTGGGAACAGGGTGCTCTCCACACCCCGACCGTATGATGTTCCCAACGGGATTGTGAGTCAAGATGCGGCTGCGATGATTTCTCTTGACATTCGGTTCGGGAGCGGCGCATCGCGGTCGCGGGACGGCACCGGCGGACACAACACCCCTCACTGCTGGAGACAGCAGCGGGAAATGATCACAACTTCTGTGGAGCTAGGGAATATGCGGTCGCCTGGACCGCGGAGCGCTCTAGGCTAGCGCGCGTTTCGGCTTGGTAATCACCACCACCTCCTGCCCATTCACCCGCAACGTACGGCGGTCGGCTGGCGTTTGACGCCCGCCTTGTTTGCGCGCGCGCGCTTCGCGCCACCTGCGCAGTTCCTTCTCCAGATTGACGGTCTTGAGCATTATGACCTCCTTGACAACCCACAGCAGTCGGATTTGCTCAGGTTCCGACGAACGCTTCCATCGATTTGGCACGACTCGGGTGCCGCAGCTTGCGCAACGCCTTGGCTTCAATCTGCCGAATGCGCTCGCGGGTGACCGCGAAGCGCTGCCCAACTTCTTCTAGAGTATAATCGGACTTCTCACCAATGCCAAACCGCATGCGCAGAATCTGCTCCTCGCGCGGCGTCAACGTGGCCAGCACCTTCCGTGTCTGCTCCTCCAGGCTGGTGTAGACGGCCGCATCAGCGGGCGACACGGTCTGTCGGTCTTCGACGAAATCGCCAAGCGAGCTTTCCTCTTCGTCGCCGATCGGGGTTTCCAAGGAGACCGGTTCCTTGACGATCCGGAGCACCTTGCGCACCTTGTCGAGCGGCATTTCCATCTTGGCGGCGATCTCTTCCGGCGCCGGTTCGCGCCCCAGTTGCTGCACGAGATAGCGCGAGGAGCGCACGACCTTGTTGATGGTCTCGATCATGTGCACCGGGATGCGAATGGTGCGCGCTTGATCCGCGATGGCCCGGCTCACCGATTGGCGAATCCACCAGGTGGCGTACGTGGAAAATTTGTAGCCCCGCTGGTACTCGAATTTCTCTACGGCACGCATCAGGCCAATGTTGCCTTCCTGAACGAGATCAAGGAATCCGAGGCCGCGGTTGGTGTAGCGCTTCGCGATGCTCACCACCAGACGCAGATTGGCCTCGATCAGCTTCTTCTTCCCGTCCTGGGCTTTCTGCTCCCCTGCGCGGATAAGATGCAAGGCACGAGCCAACGCGTCGTAGCTCATGCCCACCTCACGCTCCACCTCGACCACGCGTTTCCGCGATGCACGAATTTCGTCGACGAGTTGCCGAGCGTCCTCAATCGGGAGGCGCAACCGGCGGCTGGCGCCGCTGGCCGCACGGGAATCATCGGAACGCAACTTCCCGCCGATCTTGAGAATCTCATTGGCGGACAGTGCGGCGCGGCGCTCACAGCGAACGATGAACGCCTGCTGCTGTTCGACGAAACGGGCGGCCTTCTTGAGTTTCTCAACAATGATACCGATGTGGCGCCGGCCGATTTCGAGTTCCTCGAGCGCTTTGGTCAACCGTCGACACAGTTGCGCCAACCGCCGCTCCGTTTGCGCAGCGACCCGCGGGTGCTGGCGGCGTTGGCGGATCACCTCTTGGGCCTCACGGTGGTCTTCCACCAGGCGGCGGAACCGCTCCAACTGCTTCAGGATTGCGCCCTCCGGCTCCTTCTCGATGGGCTCACCCGTTTCCGTGTCCTCTTCTTCGGCCTCCTCATCCAGCAGCTCGCGTTCGGAGATCTCGCCCGTCCGGATTCTGTCGGTCAGTTCCAGCAAGTAGGTGATCGTGAAGGGCAGCGCCAACACCTCGTGGCGGACATCCCGCTCCCCGGCTTCGATTTGTTTGGCAATCTCGACCTCTTGCTCGCGCGTCAGGAGGGAGACGGCCCCCATCTCCTGGAGGTACATGCGGACCGGGTCGGAGGTGTCCTCCCCAAAGTTCTTGTCCTCCCGCTCCTCCTCCACCCATTCTTCTTTGTCATCGTCCTTCGAAAGCGTGGGCTCAGTGATTGCGTCAACCGATTCAACGTCGATCTCGCCGAGCATCGAGATCGCACCCTCGATCTCATCGGCAGGTGCAGCGTCATGCGGCAACGCGTCAGCGATATCTTCGAAATGAGCGACTTCCGGTGCCGGTGGCGTTAGCGGCTTTTTTGCTCTCGGCTGGCGTTTTCTCTCCATGTCTCGCTCTCTCGCGCGACTGTCGACATCTCACCGAAGCGGCTCGTCGAGCCGCTCGGCGTCGAAGGCTCCCCGAAGCTTTGCACTTCCGAGGCCACATACGGCTGTGCCCGCTTATTGTCGATTATGCTCACACGAGCTCTCTGGGGGTTGGCGTTGCGTACCCAGAAGCGCCGTCTCTAGAAGGGTAACTTGCGTCAAACAAAGTCAGCTTCGGCGCTATTTAGAGAGGTTCAAACATCGAGTCAAGGCCTCGTGCGATGAAAACGCCCGATTCACGACAATCCTCACTCCGCAATCGCAAACAGGCCAGCTCAATGAGGCGTCTCGGGTCCCGGCGGAGCCGTGGCTGGCGCGGCCGCAGCCGCGGCAGGTGGTGACGGCGGTCCGAAGTTCCGCAAGCCTTCGGCCAATCGCCGCAGGCTCTGCGCCGCCAGGTAGTGAATCGTGCCGGCCTCGCTGACACTGCCGGCACAATGACCGGTCAGCACTTCCAACCCCTCGTCCACCGTCCGAATCGGGTACAGATGGAACTGCCCCTCCCGGATCGCCTGGGCCAGCTCCGCGCGCAGGACAAGATTGTCAATATTCTGCATGGGCAGCATCACGCCCTGACGGCCAGTCAACCCGACTGCCTGGCATGTCGCAAAGAACCCCTCGACCTTCTCGTTGATCCCTCCGATCGGTTGGATCTGCCCCCACTGATTGACGCTGCCGGTCACCGCGATGTCTTGCCGCAACGGTAGCCCACTCAAGCTCGAAATCAACGCGAAGAGTTCGGTCGAAGAGGCGCTGTCGCCGTCGATGCCGGAATAAGACTGCTCGAAGCAGATACTGGCCGACAAACTCAGGGGGAAATCCTGCGCATACGTGTGCCGGAGGTAACCCGAGATGATCAACACGCCCTTATCGTGAGTGCGCCCGCTGAGCTGCACCTCGCGTTCGACATTGATGATTCCTTGATTGCCCATGGCCACCGCTGCCGTGACGCGCGACGGACGACCGAACTGGTAGCCACCAAGGTTCAAGACCGCCAGCCCGTTCACTTGGCCGACCCTGCTGCCGTCCACATCGACCAGCAAGACCCCGTCGTGGATCAATTCCCGGATCTTTTCCTCCACCCGATTGAGTCGGAACATGCGTTGATCGAGTGCCTGCTGCACGTGGATCGCATCGACCTGCTCGTGACCGGCTTTGCGGCACCAGAAGGTTGCCTCACGCAGCACATCGGCGATCTCGTCCCACTGGCTTGGGAGTTTGCGGCGGTCGTCCAAGAGCCGGGCGCCGAATTCGAGTATCCGCGCAACGGCGGCAGCCGTAAACGGAGGCAGCCCTTCGCTGTGAACCATGCGCGCCACCTGAGCGATGAAGTTGGCGCGTGCCTGCTCCGCGTCGACTTCGAAACCGAACTCCGCCCGAATTTTGAAAATCTTCTGGAATTCCTCATCGTAGAAGTAGAGCAGCTGGAATAGCTCCGGGGGACCCGTCAACACGACGCGCGTGGCGATGCGGATGGGTTCGGGCTTGAGCGCACTGGTGGCGAACAAGGCAAAGGGATCGTAGGCCTCGATCTCCAACTCGCCGCTTTTCAGGTAGCGCTTCAACGCGCGCCACACCATCGGCTCCGAGAGCGTGTCGAGGGCGTTGATGATGACGCACCCGCCGTGCCCACGCAGGAGCGAACCCGCTTTGACGCGGGTGAAGTTGGTCACCAACTTGCCCGAGGGGTCGACCATGCGTTCGACGGCGCCGAAGAGGTTCTTGTACGTGGGGGAACTCTCGGTAATGATCGGCGCCCCCGCCGTCGCGCTGTTGTCCACCAGCACGTTCACCTCGTAATCGACCAGTCCCGTCTCCGGTACCGCGCCAGCGAACATCCCAGGAAATGGGAAGGGCGGGGCGGGCGCTTGCGGTTCTTGAAATGCGTCGAGGTTGTCGAGCATGTGCTCGCGCACCTCGGTGAGATATTGCTGGACCTCCGGCGCGGCGTACCGTTGCGTGATCTCCTCGATCAGCGGCGTGATGACGTCGGCAGCCACCCGTCGTTCGACGGCCTTCACCTCCCGCCCGAGCCGCCGCGCCAAAGCCTGTTGCCGGCGCAGCATGGTTTTGACCTCGCGCGACAACTCCCGTTCGCGCTGCCGCAGCTCGTTCTGCTCTGCCTCGCCCAGCGCTTCGAGCTCGCTCGGCTCCATCGGCCGGCCGTCCTTCAGCGGGATGAACAGGATGCCGCCTTGGGGATGCGATTGCAGCGCAAACCCTTTTTCGGCGGCGTGCTGCTGCAAGCCTTTGGCGATCTCCTCGCCCTCATGACCGTACCGCTCCGCCAGCTGCTCTTTCTCCTCTTCGAACGTCTCCTTGCGAAAGGTCTCGGGCAGGAGCTGCTTCAAATCGTCGACCAGCTCTTGCAGGTCGCGGCGGAGCTGTTTGCCTTGACCGGCCGGCAGATAGAAGGCGCGTGGCCGATCGCGGTTCTGGAAATTCTGCACGAGCACGCGGTCGCCGGGCTGGGGGAACTTACGGGTCAACTCGCTGAGCAGGCCCGCCAAGGTTTGCTCGCGCTCCGTGCCGGCCAACCCGCTCACATAGATGTTGTAGCCCGCATGCGTGACCCCCAACCCCAACTCGAGGGCCGCTAGCGCCCGCTCTTGGCCGACCCAATCCGGCGTCGCCGTGATCTCAGCCGTAGTGGCAAAGCCGAGGCTGGCCACGTTGACCGAGAAGGTTGCCTCCGCAGCCGTCAGTTCACGCGGCGGGCTCGCCGCCTTAATTTCCACGGGTTCCTGACCAGCAGGCATTATGACCGCCGCCGAATATGAAGGTTGAGAGTGGAGTCCTCGATCCGGGCTTCAATGTTGTCGGGATCGGCGTCGGCTGGCAGGGTGAGCGTCCGCTCGAACGTGATGGCGTGCTGTGTCCGTGTCCAGCCCGTCTTGCCCGCGCGCGCTTTCTGCTGGTGCCGTGCGCCCGTGATGGTCAGCTGCCGGCCGTGCACTTGCACCGTCAAGTCACTCGCGAGCATCCCCGGTACGGGCAGTCGGATGATCCATCCATCATCCACCTCTTGCATCTCCGCGGGCACGATCTCGCGACCAGGCCCGCGCCAGGGGCGATGCACGAGCTCATCGAACAGACGGTCGATCTCATCGAGCACTGAGGGCAGTGGCATCGCGACGTCACGGTTACCACCGCGCACGCCGCACCGCAATGAGGTGGCACTATCTGTGGGTTGCCGCTCACGAATTAGTGCCGGCGCGGCCACGGCCGAGAAAATTGATGCCGCCCGTATTTACTCACGGGATATGTACTGCTAGCTGCCTCTTGCAAGGATAGAGTGTAGGGACACAGGGCATGGGTGTAGTGGACGACCCAAATACATCGCCGCAACGACTGCGCCTCCTGCAACGGTTGCGTGCCGCCATTGGCCAGCCTTTGGCTCCGGCCACGGCGATTGCTGACAGCTTCATCCTGACGCGCTTGGCGGACGCTGTGCAGTGGGCGCGCAAGTACTCGTTCTTCCCGTATCCGTTCGTGACTGCGTGCTGCGGCATGGAGTACATGTCGGTGGCCGGTCCACGCTTCGATATCGACCGGTTCGGCGCGGCCTTTCCCCGCTTCACGCCACGACAGTCCGATTTGCTGATGGTCGTCGGGACGATCACGCATCGGCAGGCGCCGGTGTTGCGCCGCGTATGGGAGCAGATGGCCGAGCCGAAATGGGTCATGTCATTCGGCGCCTGTACCTCCTCCGGCGGGCCGTACAACAACTACGCGGTGGTTCAGGGAATCGATACGATCATCCCTGTGCATATCTATATCCCGGGGTGCCCGCCCCGCCCGGAGGCGGTGCTCGATGGCTTGATCAAACTGCAGCAACGCGTCCAAGAGGAGCGCGGTGGGCAGCCGTTGCGTGAGATCCACGGCAGCGGGCGCGTGATTCAGGAATAGCGGATGCCGACGATTACGATTGACGGGCGCTCCATCGAGGCCCCTGCCGGCGCCATGCTGCTGCCGGTCGCCCTCGAAAATGGCATCCACATTCCCCACTACTGCTGGCACCCGAAGCTGTCCATCGACGGCAGCTGCCGCATGTGCCAAGTCGAGGTGGAAGGCAGCCCGAAGCTGGTGATCGCCTGCAACATGCCGATCCGCGATGGGATGGTAGTGCGCACGGACACCCCGGTTGTGCAGAACGCCCGCCGCGGTGTGATGGAGCTGTTGCTCGTCAATCATCCACTCGATTGCCCCATCTGCGACAAGGCCGGCGAGTGTCTTTTGCAGGACTATTCATTCAACTTCGGCAGCCGCCAGGCGCGCACCCAAGAACCGCGGCGCAAGCTGCAGAAACGCAAGGACATTGGGCCGCGCATGATCCTGGATCAGGAGCGCTGCATCCTCTGCCGGCGCTGCGTCCGCTTCTGCCGCGAGATCACCGGGACGCACGAGCTCGGCGTGTTCAATATGGGCGACCGCTCCGTGCTCGACGTCATGGAGGGCGCGCCGCTCGCCAACGACTACTCGATCTGCACGGCGGACACCTGCCCGGTTGGGGCGCTGGAGAGCAAGGACTTCCATCACAAGTTGCGGGTGTGGTTCCTGAAGAAAACGGAGAGTGTTTGCCCGAGCTGTGCCAACGGCTGCAACATCACGGTGAACCACTACCGCAACCGGATCTGGCGCCTGATGCCGCGGCGCAATGACGCGGTGAACGAATGCTGGATGTGCGACCACGGCCGCCTCAATTACCAGGATGTGAACAGCCCGGAGCGATTGCGCACACCGCTGCTGCGGGCGAACGGGCACCTGGCAGCGTGCGGGTGGGACGAGGCCATCAGCGCCGGCGCCGCGCAACTGCGACGCATTGCGCGCGCGTCCGGCGGAGGCAGCATCGCGGCCGTGGCCTCGCCGCATCTCACCAACGAGGAGAGCTTCCGGTTCGCGCAACTCCTGCGGGCACTGGAGGTGACTAACGTCGATGTCGCCGTGCGTCTCGGCGCACACGATAGCTTGCTGATCAAATCAGAAAAGGCCGCCAACGCGCGTGGGGCACGTGACATGGGCCTGTGCCCAGGAGCGCATGGGGTTGGACTCCCGGCGCTGCTCGAGTCCGCGGCGCAGGGGCAGATCCGCGCCCTCTACGTCTGTGGCCCCGATCTCTGGGAAACGGCAGACCGCCAACTGCTGGAGAAGGCGCTCAGCCATCTCGAGTGTTTGATTGTGCAGGACCTTTTTCGCTCGCCGCTTGCCGAGCGCGCGCACCTGGTGCTGCCGGCGCTGACGTTCGCGGAGAAAGCGGGCACGTTCACGAATTTCGCCGGGCGCGTGCAGCAGGTACGGTGTGCCATTCAACCGCTCGACGACCAGCCCAGCGATGGCGAGATCTTCAGCCGGCTGCTCGGCCAGTTGGTCGAGGGCCGCTGGACCTTCAACCCGCAGGCGGTGTTCGCCGAGATCGCGCAGGCAGTGCCGCAATACGCGGGCTTGACCTACGAGAAGGTCGGGCTGCTCGGTTGGGCGCTGCCCGCCGGTGACACGCCGCCGCGCGCCGGCGCTGGGGAGGCCGGGGCCTGATGGCCACGCGCGTCGTCACCGTCGTTCGCCCCCAACCGATGAGTGAAAGCTGGGCGCGCACCGCTTTCGCCCTCGTGGTGGGACTGTGGGTGACGAACAGCCACTTTCTGCGCAATCTGTGGGGCTTCCTCCGGCGCAAGCCCACCGTCTTCACCGTGCAATATCCGGAGCAGCGCGTGGCGCTCCCCAATGCCTTCCGCGGCATGCCGGTGCTGGTGCAGATGGATAACGGGAAGGAACGTTGCGTAGCGTGCGGGCTCTGTGAATGGGCCTGCCCGACCGATTGCATCACCATCTTCCCGGCGGAGACAGAGGACGAGATCGAGCGCTACCCGCAGGTGTTCGACATCGAGATGTCGCGCTGCATGTTCTGCGGTCTGTGCGAGGAGGCCTGTCCGGAAGAGGCGATCGTCATGAGCCAGCAGATGGAGATCACCGCCTACACGCGCGCCGGCACCGTCTGGCACAAACAGGACCTGCTCGTCCCAGTGTCGAAGCTTGCGCCGCGCCTGCAGCATGTGCGCGGCGGCTACGAACGGTGAAAGGTTGATGCGAGGGCATGGCTGAAGGGGTAGAATCACAATCTGTGATGCCGTCGGGTGAGGCCCAGGTGCCGGCGCATCCCGTTCTGGATCGCTTGCGCGAGCGCTTCCCGTCCGCCGGGCTCGCCGGCGGCGTGTACCGCGGCGACGCCAGCCTCAGCGTACCGGCCGACCGCCTGCTCGAGGTCGCGCGCTTCGTGAAAGAGGATCCGCACCTGCGCTTCGACATGCCGATCGACGTGACGGCGGTCGACTACCTCGGCCAGCGGCCGCGCTTCGAGGTCGTCTACCATCTACTCTCGACCGTGCATCATCATCGGCTGCGGCTGAAGGCCCGCGTGCCCGAAGAGAACCCGACCATTCCCAGCGTGACGCCGATCTGGGTGGGCGCGAACTGGTTGGAGCGGGAAACCTACGATATGTACGGCATCCAGTTCAGCGGCCACCCGGACCTGCGCCGCATCTACTTGTACGATGAGTTCCAGGGATATCCGCTGCGCAAGGACTATCCCAAGGAGAAGCGCCAACCGCTCATCGGGCCCGGGGCGGCGCACACGCAACTGGCGGACACCCATCCGTACTCCACCGACTTGCTACAGCCCGTGGGCGGCAGGGGCATGCTCGATACCGAGTTGCTGCGCGTGCAGATCGGCCCGTCGCATCCGGCGACGCACGGCACCGTGCGCATCGTGATGGATCTCGATGGCGAGACCATCGTCAACGCCGACGTCCAGGTCGGCTTCCTCCATCGCGGCTTCGAGAAGGAATGCGAGAGCGGTTATTACTACCAGGCCATTCCCTACACCGACCGGCTCAATTACTGTTCCTCGATCCTCTGCAACATCGGTTACTGCCTCGCCGTGGAGAAACTCCTCGATGTCCAGACGCCACCGCGCTGTCAGTTCCTGCGTGTCATCAGCGGTGAGCTCGCACGGATGTGCGATCATTTCATCTGCCTCGGTGCGACGGCACTCGAGCTGAGCGCGTTTTCGGCCTTTCTCTACGCCCTCGAAGCCCGCGAGCTGATCTGGGACCTGGTGGATGCCATCTGCGGCGCCCGGGTCACCAGCAACTACGTGCGTATCGGCGGCGTGAGCGCTGATTTGCCGGACGGGTTTGTGGAGCTGGCACCGCAGAAGATCAAAGCGGCGCTCAAGTTGCTGGTCGACATGGAGCGGCTGCTGATCGAGAATCCGATCTTCCGCGGACGCATGGAAGGCACCGGGCGGCTGCCCGTCGAGGAGCTGATTGCCTACGGCGTGTGCGGGCCGGTGCTGCGTGCAGCCGGGGTCGACCTCGACCTCCGACGCACACAGCCGTACTTGGTGTACGATCAGCTCGACTTCGATGTCCCCCTCGGTACGGCCGGCGATAACATGGATCGATTCCTCGTGCGTATCGAGGAGATCCGCCAAAGCGCACGCATCATCGACCAATGCTTGCGCCTGCTGCCTGATGGTCCGGTCAACATCGACGATCCTGCGATCCGCTGGCCCGGCAAAGGCCGCGTGTACACGCGCATGGAGGAGCTCATCGATCAGTTCAAACTGGTCACCGAGGGTGTGAAACCCCCGCCCGGTGAGGCGTACGTCGGCACCGAGTCCGCCAATGGCGAGATTGGATTCTTCTTGGTCAGCGACGGCTCCGGCAAGCCGTACAAGTGCCGTTGCCGTTCGCCCAGCTTCTCCAACGTGCAGCCGCTGAGTCGTATGATCCAAGGCCGGCTGCTTGCGGACTTCGTTCCGACATTCGACATGATCAACCTAATCGGAGGGGAATGTGACCGTTGAGCAACCCAGCGGCGCCGTGACCACCACCGGGGGTGGCACTGCGTCGGGGGCGACGCCAGCCTACAAACTCTCGGCCGAATGCCGGGCGCGGATCGTCGCCGAGCGAAAGAACTTTCCCCAGGCGCGCGCGGCCCTGATGGCGGCCCTGCATCTGGCGCAAGCCGAGTACGGCTACTTGCCGCGCGCCATTGTCGACGAGGTCGCGGAGTTGCTCGAACTGCTGCCCATTCAAGTGCAGGAAGTGGTCTCGTTCTACCCGATGTTTCACGCCGAGCCGGTCGGCAAGTGCCACATCCAAGTCTGTACGAACATCGCCTGCGCCCTGGGCGGCGCGCGCAAGCTGGTCCGCCAGATCGAGTCGACCCTGGGTATTCGTGCCGGCGAGGTCACGGCGGACGGTAAGTTCTCGCTGGCGGAGGTGGAGTGCCTAGGCTCCTGTGGCACGGCTCCGGTCGTGCAGGTGAATGATCGGCCGTATATCGAGTGCGCCACTGCGAGTGATATCGAGCAGCTCCTCGGCGGTGCCGATCCGGCGACGTTGGAACGGGCGCCGGGGCTGTCGATGATTCCCGAAGGCATCGAGGGGTATCTCCTGCCGCCCAATGGACAGTCGCGGTGTGCGATCGACGAGTACCTGGCGGCCGGCGGGTACCAGACCGCGCAGCGGGCGTGGCGCGAGATGCAGCCGGAGGCGATCACCGAGATCGTCAAGGACTCCGGGTTGCGCGGGCGCGGTGGTGCCGGTTTCGTCGCTGGGCTGAAGTGGACCTTCATGCCGAAGCAGTCGACGAAACCGTGTTACCTGGCGGTGAACGGGGACGAGAGTGAACCGGCAACGTTCAAGGACCGCCAGATCATCGAGCGCAACCCGCATCAGTTCATCGAAGGCGCGCTGATCGCCGGGCGCGCGATCCGCGCCGTGGCGGCATACGTCTACCTGCGCGGCGAATACGTCACCCCGTACCGGATCCTCATGGAGGCGATTTCAGAGGCGTATGGGCGCGGGTTCCTTGGCGACAATGTGATGGGGACCGGGCAGCGCTTCGACATGTACGTGACACGGGGCGCCGGAGCGTACATCTGTGGCGAAGAAACCGGCATGATCGAGTCGGCGGAAGGCAAGAAGGGACAACCGCGTAAACGACCGCCCTTTCCCGCCGGCTGGGGGCTGTGGGGGTGCCCAACCACGGTCAACAACATCGAAACGATTTCCCACGTCCCCTTCATCCTGCAGCGTGGGGCAGACTGGTTCAAGAAAATCGGTACCGAGAAGAGCACCGGCAACACCCTCTTCGGCATCAGCGGCCACGTACGCCGTCCCGGCGTGTACGAAGCGCCGCTCGGCACGCCATTGCAGGAGATCATCGAGCGTTACGCCGGCGGCATGGCGAACGGCCGGCCGCTCAAAGCCATCATTCCCGGCGGGGTGTCGATGCCCGTGCTCACGGCCGACAAACTCGGCGTCCGCATGGATCACGATTCGCTGCAGAAGGCGGGCACGCTCCTGGGCACCGCCGGCATCGTGGTGCTGGACGACTCCGCGTGCATGGTGCGCGCGGCGCTGGTGATCGCGCGCTTTTTCCGGCACGAGAGCTGCGGACAGTGCACGCAATGCCGCGAAGGCACGGCGTTCCTCTACAAGCTTTTGAAGCGCATCGAGAGCGGCGGTGGCCGTCTCGAGGACCTCGACACGATCAATAGTGTCTGTGGCTTCATGGAGGGGCAGACGATCTGTGCCCTGTCCGATGCGGCGGCCTGGGGCGTGGGAAACTTCGCGCGGCGGTTTCGCGCCGACTTCGAGCGGCACATCACCGAGCAACGCTGTCCGTTCCCCGACAGCTTCGAGGCGTGAAGACAGCCGTCAGCAGTCAGTGGTCAGCAGTCAGCTGAGAACACTCATGTACCGAACAGCCGTCAGCAATCAGCAGTCAGCCGTCAGCAGTAAAGAAGGAGCTGATCGCTGAGAGCTGAAGGCTGACAGCTGATAGCGAGGGATCCTCTATGCCCGGTCCGATACTTCGAAACGTCGTAGTACGATATTTCGGCACGCCGGATGTCGCCGAAGGCAGCGTCAACGAGCCGCGCGAGCACGACGAGCACGGGATGCGTTTCAACGAGAAGTGGGTCTATCGGCATCCGCTACGCGATCCCGCCGGCGCCGCCGAGCGCATCATCTACTGGCACCGCTACGATTACGTCGGCTCGGTCATTCGCACCAGCAAAGATGGCGAGTGGCGGAAGGACGACCGGCTCCCTGCGCTGCTGATGAACGCACCCGGCCGGCAGGCGTCAGCGCACACATAATTCGCCTCCCATGAGTGAGAACCTGGGTTCTCACGAAGCTTCTCGAGGGCGTTGGCGCGATCAGTCGGGTTGAGGGCGTCCTTCAGCAAGAGTTCGGTGCCGACGATCACCGCGAGCTTCCGCACGGTCGCTCGCGGCGGTAATGCTCTGGACCTTGATGCGGTGGGCGGTCTTCTCGGCTTGGGCGAGGTCGTACTGCATCTGCAGACCGAGCCAGACCTCCGGACGGCTGCCGAAGGCCTTGGCCAGCCGTATGGACATCTCGGGGGAAATGCCCGCCCTGCCATTGACGAGGTTGTTGAGGGTCTGGCGCTTCACACCAAGGCGGGCGGCCGCTTACGGCGACGGCGGGCCGGCCCCATTCACTCTCGTGAGTTTGCTGGGGCTTGACAAGGACAACCATCAAGTGGTTTATGCCGCATCGAGGACTTGCGCGCGCGGAGCGGTCACAGACAAAGCACCCTGAACCAGAGGCAGGGAGGTTCGGCTATGGAAAAACATCCGATCCGTCGTGGAATTGTTCGGCTCTTGTTGCTGCCTCTGTTTGCCGCCGCACCAGTGTGTGTTGTACCACGGCAAGCTGCAGCGCAAGCACTCGATGTTGATGGGAACGGTAAAGTCGATGTGGCGACGGACATCGTCTACATCGCCCGTCGGTTGCTGGGCCTCGCGCCCGTGCCCGCCAGCTTCCGAGCTGCTGACCCGACCATTCCATCGGACACGACAGTAGGCTCGAACGTCGACGCACTCGGCACCGCACTCGATGTGGACGGGAACGGCACCGTCGATGTCGCGACGGACATCGTGTACATCGCGCGGGCCCTGCTCGGCCTACCACCAGTGCCCGGTAGTTTTCGGCAGCTGGACCCGACAATTCCCGACGACGCGACGATTGCTGCACACATCCCCGTGCTAGCTGGGCTGCTATCGTTCGGGAATCAGGTTGTTGGAACAACAAGTCCCCCGCAAAGCGTCGCGTTTACGAATTCTACCGGCACCCCGGTCGTTGTGAGCAACGTCTCTACCAGCGGCGACTTTCTTCAAGCTGGTGCGTGCCTGGGAACACTTGCACCGAGCCAGACGTGCAGCATTTCGGTCGCGTTCAGTCCAAAGTCGATCGGCCCACAGAGAGGCAGCCTAACGATCGCCGAGAACGTGACGGGTAAGTCCTATACCGTGACGCTACTCGCCACGGGCGTGACCCCGGCGTCAGTCGACGTTTCGTTTGCTCCCCTGCCTGGTTCGAACGCCGAAAACCTCGTAGCAGTGAGTTCTCTCGGCGAGAGCCCGATCGGCGTGGGTGCGTCCACGGCAACTTTCCCTACGGCGCCGAACCTAGTGCAGATCGTCGCGCTGATGGATAACTCCCGGGGATTCGGCTGGACCGCTGTCTCACCCGCATGGTTCCAAGATCAATCAAGCCAGCCGATTGGCCCCTTATCTACGGCAGTACAAATGGTGTTTTCACTTCCTTTTGTGTTCAGCACGAGTCCCATAAACGCCGCTCGGACAGTAAACATTCTCACTGGTTTACCTGAGGTTCAGGCATTAGCCACCGCATTACAAGGCGCAGCGGGAGGTTCTAACCCCTTAACAGACCCCTCGGTCGTTTCTGCATACTCGGCGGCGGTAGCAGCTTCGCTGGCAGCACTAAACGCGGCCCCAAGTGCTGCCGCACGACGCTCACATAGTCAGCCCAGTAGCGTCCGTGTGTCGATTACCGAGGGGCAGCGGCGCACCGCCGTGGAGCGGCCACTTCTGGAAACTGCATCCTATCTGGTTTCAGAGCAAACTTTGCCGCAACAGCCGCAGGATCTACAGGCCACTCGCATCAATATCGATCCGTCCATTCCCTCGATACAGCCAGCCTGGAGTTCAAATGTTGACATAACCGATCAAGGCCTATTCTGGATCGGGTTCGTATTCCCGGCTAAATTGGCGTTTCCGTCTGAAGCGACGTTTACGCAAGCCTTGCTGACTGACTGGCAGAGCAACCAATCGAGAAACTGGGCTTCCTACGTGCCGGCAATTTCGTCTCCTTATGTGCCGCTGCGCAGCCAGTCGGGTAACCTCGTAACATATCTGCAGCCGAGCACTTGGGCGAACGGCATGTACGTTAGCGACGCGGAGGAACTTCTAGGAAACTTGATCGCACGGCACGTCGGCGCGCCGGACACCGGTACCGCTCAGCCTTCGTTTGACCTACCGACGCACTCCAACGCGTACATTGTACACCTCTATGGCTGTTCGTATGATGTTCGGGATAGATTGATCCTAAACAATCAGAATGCCCCAAATGATTTTGCTCTCCTAGCGAACTGGGACCCGCCAGTGGCACAGACGGGCTGGACTGCGTCTTGCGCCGCTACGCTGCTGACACTGTTCTACGATGACCTCAACGAACTACTTTCAATATTGCCGTTGCCTGCCGGGGAGTCCATTCTGTCTTGCGTGCTGACCAACGAAGCCCAAGATCAAATCGTTTCCGACCTCGACCAAGACCTGACGAACGCCTTCCAAGGCGCCTACAGCGGCGTCGGCACAGCACAGGGTATCGAGGACGCCCTGGCTGTCGCAGGTCTCCGCTTCGCGAGCAACTTCACACAGAAGCTTGGGCCGTGCATAGCGCAAGAAGGCGTTTCCGACGTGTTGAAAGCGTTGGTGTCTCTGGTGTCGGCGGAGTTTGGGGCACTCTTGAACGCAGTCATCCTACCGACGAACGCTTGCGCGATGACCTCCGGTTACCCCACAGCGACAGCGTTCTGCGATCAGTTTTCGCGGTTTTTCATGTTCAGGCCTTGGGAAGGTACGGTTGTTCAGGTCGGCTCCGACCCATGGGCATGCGGCACCAATGAGTGCTCGCCGGAAGGAGCGACTCAGTGCTTCGATGCGCACACCCAACAGACATGCATCGCGGACGGATCGGGTTGCCTGACGTGGGGGGCCGATTACCAGTGTGCGAACGGCTGCGTCGGTGCGGCCTGTGCGACCTGCGTAAACGAGTGCTCGGCCGGTCAGACACAGTGTCTGAACTCGACGACACAGCAGACGTGCGGCGACTACGGTTCCGGGTGCCTGACGTGGGGGTCGGACTTCCAGTGCGCCGACGGGTGTGTTGGTAGTGCATGTGCCGCCTCGCCCGCCGGCGGCTCGATTCTCATTTTCCCCAATATTGTGGCCGGAACAACGCAGGGTGATACGAGCCTACAAATCACCAACGTATCGCAGATGCCAGTGTTTCTCACTTGCACTTACTTCAACCGTTCGGCAACAGCCCCACTGCCAGGTTGCACCGATTTGTCTTTTACGCTTTTCTTAACCGGCTCAGGTGACCCGGCATACTCCTCAACATCATGGCTCCTGAGTACTGGTGAGCGGATGGGTGCCGGCTTTATACCTCCTACCGCGGATTTCAGTGGCGACTTGGTATGCGTAGCATGCACAGCACCCCCTTTCGTTCAGCCGCTCATGCAGAATGTCCTGATGGGCTCTGCGGCGTACGTTGGCCCCGGTGACGGTTTCAGCGGGAACGCCATTCAGATACAGGCACTTAGGACCAGCCGGGATTGCGTCCTCCGGCTCAATGGCGCCGAGTATGGTACGTGCCCATCGAGCATCTCCGACGCACAGCTGGCGTGCTGGAATCAGGACGCCAGCTGTCAGGGACCGTTCTTTTTTGCAGCAAGGTGCAACAATAATGGGACGATTGATCCGGGTGAAGAGTGCGACGGTGCCGATCTCGGCGGCGCAACCTGCCAATCGCACGGGTTCATGAATGGTGGAACTCTGACGTGCAACGGCGATTGCACAGTGAACACTATTGGCTGTTGCAATGAGTGTGCGCCGGTCAACATGACACAATGTCTTGACGAGAGCACAGAGCAGACTTGTTCGGATAACGGCTCTGGCTGCCTGACATGGGGTGAAAACCAGACGTGTCCAAGTGGTTGCTATGTGGGTTTCGTCAATGGCTGTTGCAATGTTGGCGGATGCGCCGAATCCGCATCTGCGTGTGGCCTTGCGGAATACGCGGTCCCCACGGCCTACAGCGGCCCCGTTGATATCACCACTGGTCTGGATGGCAACCTGTGGTTCACGGAGCAGAGCGGTAACAAGATTGGTAAGATCACTACCTACGGCGACTTTACGGAATACGCGGTCCCCACGGCCTACAGCGGCCTCGGCGAGATCACCACTGGTCCGGATGGCAACCTGTGGTTCACGGAGGAGACCGGCAACAAGATTGGAAAAATGGGCATCTCCATTTCCGAGTACCCGATCCCGACGGCCAATGGTCAGCCCGGTGACATCACCACTGGTCTGGATGGCAACCTGTGGTTCACGGAGCACATCGGGAACAACATTGGTAAGATCACTACCGACGGCGACTTTACAGAATACGCGATCCCTACGGCCAACAGCGGCCCCCGTGCCATCACCTCCGGTCCCGATGGCAACCTGTGGTTCACCGAGGACAACGGCAACAAGATCGGCACGGTGACCACCTCCGGCAGCTTCACCGAGTACCCCATCCCCACTGCTGACAGTGGGCCTTCCGACATCACCACTGGTCCGGATGGCAACCTGTGGTTCACGGAGAGGAGCAACAGTAAGATAGGCCGCATAACGACGGGTGGAACAATCACAGAATTTTCGCTTGCTGCAGGTGCAGGCCCATCCAACATCACCACCGGTCCGGATGGCAACCTGTGGTTCACGGAGATTATTGCCAACCGCATCGGACGGATAACGCCAGGAAGTCCGAACAGCGTTACTGAATTCGGGCTTCTGGCCGCCAACAGCCCATTCGGTGTCCCCGCTGCGCTTGGTGCCATCACCAGTGGTCCCGACGGCAATCTGTGGTTCACCGAATTAGACGGCAACAACATCGGCCGCATCACAGTTTGCCCACAAGCGTGTGGAAATTCGATTCGTGAAGGCTCGGAGCAGTGCGACGGGAGCGATGATGCCGCGTGTCCGGGAGCGTGTCAGGCGGATTGCACGTGCGGAGCGTCCCCGACTCCAACAGTCCCGCCGACGGATACCGCGACCACTATACCGACAGCTACACCGACGCCGACCGAGACACCGACGCCGTGCTTCACCGACAACGGCGACGGCACGATCACCGACAATACGACGGGCCTGATGTGGGAGAAGAACGACCAGTCCGGAGGCATCCACGACTACAGCAACACGTACACGTGGGGCATGACGGGCTCGCCGTACACGATGAATGGGACGATGGTGACGACGTTTCTGGCGACTCTGAATGCGGGCGGTGGCTTCGCCGGCCACACGGACTGGCGGATTCCAAACATGAATGAGTTGCAGAGCCTCGTGAACTACCAGAACGTGTCGCCGGCCGTCGATACGGCCTTCAATACGGGCTGCGGCGCGAGTTGCACGGTGCTCACGTGCAGCTGCACGCAGCCGGGCTACTACTGGTCGTCTACTACCTACCAGGGCCTTCCGACCGACGCGTGGTACGTGGACTTCTACGCCGGCGCCGGGCACGCCGGCTCTAAGAGCTACGGCAGCTATGTTCGCGCAGTCCGTGGTGGCTCGTCCCAACTGCTGCGAACCGGGCAGACGAGCGACTATGGGGCGGGCAGCGACGGGAATTTGCAGGAAGGAGCGGCGCGGTCCTACACCGACAACGGCGACGGCACGATCACCGACAATACGACGGGCCTGATGTGGGAGAAGAACGACCAGTCCGGAGGCATCCACGACTACAGCAACACGTACACGTGGGGCATGACGGGCTCGCCGTACACGATGAATGGGACGATGGTGACGACGTTTCTGGCGACTCTGAATGCGGGCGGTGGCTTCGCCGGCCACACGGACTGGCGGATTCCAAACATGAACGAGTTGCAGAGCCTCGTGAACTACCAGAACGTGTCGCCGGCCGTCGATAGGGCCTTCAATACGGGCTGCGGCGCGAGTTGCACGGTGCTCACGTGCAGCTGCACCGTCTCCTACCTCTACTGGTCGTCTTCTACCGTCGCTGCCCACCCGAACCTCGCGTGGCTCGTGGACTTCAGCAATGGCTACGTGTACAACAGCTTCAAGTTCAGCCTCTACCACGTGCGTGCCGTGCGCGGTGGCTTGTGATCGATCTGATCCATTGACCACCTGAGTCACGGAGAGCCGCTGGGTGCATGCCTGGCGGCTCTGGGGAGGCCCCTTAGGCTGGTTGGGTTGGTTGCAGTGGTGTTACAGGGGGAGCCGCTGGAGCCTTCTGGTAAGGCGGTCGGGCTATGGCAAGAAGCTCATCTGCAAACTTGCTGAGCTCTGTGTTCGTCGTTTTCAGGTCGTCAACGAGTGCCGCATAGCGTGGGTACTGCCGCTGTATTTCTTGAGGGGACGTAGAGTTTGTGAAAAAATCGTCGGCCTGCGAATTTGGCCCATTGATTTCATTGAACTTTATCGTCACGAAATGTTCGATTTGGGGATTTTTTCACAAAGTCGTAGCGCGGAATTGGCGGAATTGTGCGTGTGCCCGGCGCTCTCGGAACGTAGTTTCATTTGTTCCGTTCACCGGCGCTAGTACTGATTGTAATATATACGTATAGAGTGATACTTGACACTCATCCTCAATGCGCCATACTACGCAGCTCATGGGCGCGGACCGTGATTGGATGCCCCCGGGGTTCTGCATCACGTGATGGCGCGGGGGATTGAGCGGTGGGAGATCAAGCAAAGATGGCGAGTGGCGGAAGGACGACCGGCTCCCTGAGCTGCTCACGAAAATGGTTCCCGCTCAGGCAGAGCTAGCAGAAGCCTGAGCAAATAGGCTCAGCCGCCGCCGCCGGGACGTACCCGATTTCGCCCGGCAAGCTGGATGACGGCAGCGGGATTGGTATGGCCTCAGCGAGGCTCTCAACCACCCCGTGTTGGGGGGTCGCCTGAGCCTCGGGCGCGTGCTATCAGATGTGTCATGGCACGGGTGAATTTGACACTGGATGAACACACGTATGCTCAGCTCGATCAGCACGCCAAGCGACTGGGTAAGCCCCGCGCGCGCGCCGTAAAAGACCTTCTGGTCGAGGGGCTGGCCCGCCACGCGACCCACGAGCGGCGCCAACGGCTGGCCCGCGACTACGCGGCGGGGCGTGCGGACGCGCGCGCGCTGTTGAACGACCTGGAGTCGGGTCAATTCGATCTGCTAGATGATGAACGCTCGTGAAGCGGTCGACTTCCGCCGCGGCGACATTCTCTGGATCCACTGTGAGCCCTCGGTAGGCGTGGAGCCACGCAAGCTTCGCACCTGCGTGGTGGTGTCCAACGACATCGCCAACCGGTTCGGGCAAGCCGTTACGGTGGTGCCGACCCAGGCGTACACGGCCGAGCGAGCGGGGCGCGCCTACATGGTCGACTTGCGCCGCCCACGCTCGAACCTCGACACGGGGCGTGTTGCCAACGCCTCTATGGTCATGACCTACGATAGGCGGCGCGTGGTCAAACGCGCCGGGCGAGTCAGCGCTCAGGCCCAACAGGCGTTGGACGAGGCGCTCAGCGTCCACCTCGGCTTATCGGCACTCTGAGCCGAGTAGTGAGTGCTCCACGTTCACCTCGCTACGTCTTGTCGCAATAATGTGCTGGCTGCTCGATCGCCTGCACGCGGAAGGTGCGACAGTCTGGCTGTCAGCATTACGGGACCTCGCTGACGAGCTGATCCCACGTCTCCGACGGCGTTTCTCGGCGTGAACGGATATAGTTCACACCATGAACGATTTGTTAGTACCTGACGCGGCTGCGCGGGCATTGGAGCATTTCCTCGACAAGCACGAGCAGGCCCGCCGGTACCGACCTGTACCGCCTGTCGCCCCGCATCGTTGCCGCGCCACTGGCATCGCTGCTCGCCTGAGCGGGCCGCGCCCAGGTGTTGGGCTCAGGCGGCTCCCCATGATCGGCGAGAAGACGATGCAGGGTGCCGAATCGAAAACTACGTCGGCTCAATGATCCGCACGAGCCAAGGCGGGGAGTGGCAGAAAGACGACCAGTGATGGCTTGCGCGCCTGAGTCGTCTTTAGACGACTTCCCCATTTTCGTAGCCATCACGAGCCGAATCGCGCCCCACGCGTGCCATTTTTTCGCGCAATAATGAGCCGGGGGGTGTAGAATGCGCGGCGCACGCGTTGTCAAGTCAGATTGCCCGACGAGGTTGCCCTATGGAGATTCGTAAAAAGGACGCGCTCGACTATCACCGGCAGGTTCCCAAGGGAAAGATCGAAGTGATGCCGACCAAGCCCTGCCGCACCCAGTGGGACTTGAGCCTGGCCTACACTCCTGGAGTTGCGGAGCCTTGCCGGGAGATCCAGCGCGACCCCGAATGCACGTTCGAGTACACGGCGCGAGGGAACCTGGTGGCGGTGGTCTCCAATGGGACGGCGGTTCTCGGCCTGGGAAACATCGGCGCGCATGCGGCCAAGCCCGTGATGGAAGGAAAGGCGGTCCTCTTCAAGCGCTTTGCGGACATCGATGTGTTTGATCTGGAGGTGAACTCGGAAAGCCCCGAGGACGTCATCAAGTTCTGCCAGCTCCTCGAGCCAACGTGCGGGGGCATCAACCTGGAGGACATCAAGGCTCCCGAGTGTTTCTATGTTGAAGAGACGCTGCGCAAGACGATGTCCATTCCGGTCTTCCATGACGATCAGCACGGGACGGCGATCATCAGCGGCGCCGCGCTGCTGAATGCGCTGGAGCTGGTGGGCAAGGAAATCGACAAGGTCCGAATCGTTTTCAGCGGGGCGGGAGCGGCAGGGCTGGCCACTGCCGAGCATTATCTGCGGCTGGGCGCGCGGCGCGAAAACATCATCATGTCCGATATCCACGGCGTGATTTATGAAGGCCGCGCGGAAGGGATGAACCCGTACAACGCCCGCTTTGCTGTGAAGACCACGATGCGGACCCTGGCCGAGGCGATGCGCGACGCCGACGTGTTCGTCGGGCTCTCGGTGGGGAACCTGGTGACGCCGGACATGGCGCGCTCCATGGCCGCCCGGCCGATCATCTTCGCCATGGCCAACCCCATTCCGGAGATCAGTTACGAAGACGCCAAAGCCGCCCGGCCGGATGCCATCGTGGCCACGGGCCGTTCGGATTATCCCAACCAGGCCAACAACGTGCTGGGCTTTCCCTTCATTTTCCGCGGGGCACTGGACGTGCGGGCGCGCGCCATCAACGAGGAGATGAAGATCGCCGCCACGCACGCGCTGGCGGCGCTCGCCAAGGAGGACGTGCCGGATGCCGTCCTGCGTGCCTATGGAGTGGGCCGGCTGCAATTCGGGCCGGAGTACATCCTCTGCAAACTCTTCGACCCGCGCATCTTTATTTGGGTGTCCTCTGCCGTTGCGGATGCCGCCATGCGAAGCGGTGTAGCGCAAATCCAAATCGATGTGCAGGAGTATCGCGAGCAACTCGCCCGCCGGATTGGGCGCACCTATCAAGTCATGCAGAACGTCCGCCAAAACGCCAGAGCCGCGCCGAAGCGCATTGTGTTTTCAGAGGGTGAGCACGAGAAGATCATCCGCGCCAGTTACCAGCTCGTGGACGAGGGGATCGCGTTCCCCATCCTGTTGGGGCGGCCGCCGGTCATCGCAGACAAGCTGCGCGACCTGGGTCTCGGAGAATTGCGCGCCGAGATCATCGAGCCGGGCCACTCCCCTCGCTTGGGAGCCTACGTGGAGGAGTTCTATCGGATCCGCCAGCGGCGGGGTGTGACGGAAAGCGAAGCGCGCGAGCAAATGCTCAACGCCAACTACTTTGGAGCCATGATGGTGCACATGGACGACGCCGACGGGTTCATCGCCGGAGTCAGCCAGCACTACCCCGACACTATCCGCCCGGCGCTGCACGTCATCCGGATGCGCGAGGGAGTGCATCGCGTCTCAGGTCTCTACGTCATTGCCACCCGGAAAGAGGTCTATTTCTTCGCGGATACCTCGGTGAATATCGACCCGTGCGCCGAGGAAGTGGCGGAGATCGCCCTGCTCGCCGCCGACGTGGCGCGGGAATTCAACGTCGAGCCGCGCGTGGCCATGCTGTCGTTCTCAAATTTCGGGAGCACCCAACATCCTCTTGCCGAGAAGATGCGCCGGGCCACGGAGCTGGTGAAACAAAAAGAGCCGAACTTGATGGTCGAAGGGGAAATGATGGCGGACACGGCCCTGTCGCCGGAGTTGATGCAAGAATATCGGTTCTCAAAACTCCAGGGCGGCGCCAACGTCCTCATCTTCCCGGACCTTGAGGCCGCCAACATTGCCTACAAGCTTATGATCCGCCTAGGGGGCGCCGAAGCCCTGGGGCCTATCCTGATGGGCATGTCGAAACCCGTTCACGTCCTGCAACGAGGCGCGACCGTCGAAGATATCGTCAACATGGCGGCTATTGCCGTGGTCGACGCGCAAAAAGCCGGCGCGCAGTTGAAGGTCGTCTTGTCACAGCCGTCGGCAGCATAGGCTCGATTCGTGACCGAGCGACCGGCTCGCATGCTTGCCGGGCTTCCAAAGTGAGTTCGCGGTCCTGAGCCCGACCTAGACGGGCCTAGACGCCGGTACACGAGCCCGGTTGTCGTGCCGGCACGGGCCTGCTAAATAGAAACTTCTGGTTGTCTGCTGTGAGAACCTCCTTCCTCAAAGTGCTGCTGACCGGGAGTTCCCACTCATTCACTCAGGCGGACTGCAGTGATGGCAATGGGTGTCTCTCACCGTCAGCTCCGCAGCGTGGCCGCGGGAGCGGTTTGACAAGGAGAGTCGCACAATGGGGAAGAAGCTGTACGTCGGCAATTTAGGGTTCGACGTCACCAGTAAGGATCTTGAGGAGCTGTTTGCGCAAGCCGGCGTCTGCGAGTCGGCGGCGGTGATCACCGACCGGGCCACCGGTCAGTCTCGCGGATTCGGATTCGTGGAGATGAGCTCGAATGCCGATGCGCAGAAGGCAATCCAGCAATTTGACGGCCAGGAATTCAAAGGACGTGCGCTGAAAGTGAATGAGGCACGTGAGCGCGAGAGCCGCGGCGGCGGTGGCGGCGGTCGTGGCGGCGGTCGGAACCGCCGTTAAGGACTCGGAAGCCGTCATGAGGCCGGTGCGGCCTTCTGATGCGGGGCGTCCCGCCCGGTGGCGGTGTGCAGTGTGCAACGAGCGATGACAGGCTCTCCAGCACGGGCGTATCTGCGGCGCCAGCTCGAAGCACATCTCGACCGACTGGGATACTCACAGGTCCGGAGCCCGCGCGCCGGCGTCCCGGTCGCCGAGATCGCCCGCGTCAGTCCGGTCCGCGGCCGTCTGGCGTACGGACAAACCGTGCTCCGCGCCGACCTGCAGCAGCCGCGGTGCCATGAGCGGCTCCTGTTTTTCTCGCAACGCCGGACCCGTCACCGGAGCAGCATCCTGTTCTTTATCGGTGTGGCGGAGGAGGACCAACCGGAGCTCGAAGCGCTGCTCGAGCACCTCAGCATCCGGAATGCGGTGCGTGGTGGCCACGTGCACGTCGTCGCGATACCGCTCCCGAGCACTCTCTCGCGGCCGGCCGCCGCGCCCGGCGCGCCGGTGCGCGCCCGGCGCGTGGCTGGCGGCATGCTCAAGAACGCATGACGACCTGAGCTCCCAACCCGAATTAAACTTCCAGCCAATAATCGATAGTCTACAGTCGAGAGTTGGCTTACCGCAGCTCTGTGAGCGCGGCGATGGCAAGGCTCGCTACCGTGAACGTGGCAGGCTAATGCCCTGCGGTTCGGGTGCAACTCTCAACGAATCGACTGTCGACTGAAGATTCCCGGATGGGGGCTAATTCCGAGAGTTTTCGCGTGCCGCGAAGATTTGCATTCCGAATGCCGGCGCCAGTCCGCTCAGCCGCGCAACAAAACGTCGCAGAGCATGCGTGTGCGGCGCACGAGGCGGCCGAGGGCATTGCGGTGAACGTTGCGCCGCAGGATGAGCAGCAGCTTGCGTTCGAGGCGAAAGCGGTCCAGCAGCGGTGGCCGCGGCAGTTTGCCGCCGCCGCGGCGTGCCGCACGCTCGATCGGTTCGAAGAAGGCGGCGCGCGGGAACCCCCAGGTTGCCAGATCGGCGTCGTCGATCGTAGCGATCATCTCGCGCATGATCTGCAGCTGCGGAGCATTTTGTGCCAACTCGGTTGCCCACTTCTCCACCGAGTCCGTGATCGGTCGGGTGTGCTTGTCGACCGTGGTCGGGTCACCGAGTCCCCGGGAGTCATGCTGGTGCCGTCCGTATTCAATCGTGCCGGGGTCGAACGCTAGTCCCAGGAAATCGAAGACGCGGCGCATCTCCGCTTCCGGGTGCTGCACCAACTGCTCATACCCGACCTGGATCAGCGGCACACGCTGCTCGCGGAGGAAACGTGCCATAGCCGGCACGTACCGATTGAGGATGGGATTGAACCGGCGCGCGGCGGCGTAATCGCCATCGAAAAACGAGTTGGCGTACGAGCTGAAAATCGCCGCCGGATGCCGGGTCAGCACGATGTAGCGAGCCTTGGGGTACAGCCTGGAGATGAACGGGAGCACCAGCGCGTTAGCGGGGGTCTTGTCGAGGAAGAACTGCTTGCCGTGGCCGCGCGTGGCGAGCATACGGCCGTACAGGATATCCATGTAGGCACGGCAGGCGTCGAGATAGTCTTCCTCACCGCGCTGCAGGTCGGCCACGAACTCCCGCGCGGCTTGCGCCGCTTGCAGATGATCGAACGGCGCGGCATCGACGCTGTCGTAGTACCCGAGATGCGCCAACGGCGTCAGCAGGTGCGGCTCGGCGCGGCTGTAAATCGCGGCGTGCGAGCTGAGCATGCGCATCAGCAGCGTCGATCCCGACCGCGGCGGACCGATCACGAACAGCAGCTTCGACTCCATGGATTCGATGATCATGCCGAGAACCGTTCACAGGCGAGGTCACCAGCAGTGGTGCACTCTCGACTATCAACCATCAACTATCGATCTTCCCCGTCAGATAATCGCCCAAGATGCCCCGGCTGTGCTCGTCCTCGTGACAGTAAACGCAGAGGTTTTCCCAATTGCTGCCATCCGGCGGGTTGTTGTCGTGATTCCCATCCTTGTGGTGCACCGTGAGCAGATGCAGATTCGCGGCATCGAACTCCCGCGCGCACTTGGCGCAAATCCAGCCGTGAAGCGCGAGCGAACGGGCGCGGTAATCCTGTTGGCGCGTCAGAGCCGCGGTGCGGGCGGCACGCATCACGTCCTCGATGTTCGAACTCGGCGCTATCGGCCGCCGTCGTTTGCCCGGTCGGAAGCTGCGCGTCATCGCGGCGCATTATACCGTTCGCGTCATGCTCCGGCCAGGAGCAGTCAGGCGCACGTGCGGAGGGCCACACTTTTAGTTGCGTCCACGCGGCATCTTGCGTTATGAGAAGCGCCGATGTCGCAGTCGCCACCGCCCGCGGTCGTGGCTACACGGCAGGGCCGCAAAGCGCAGTTGATGAACGGGGTCCGGCTGCTCCTGTTGGGGGCGGCTGTCGCCGCTGGTGCGCTCGCGTTCAGGGATCACGCCTCCGAGACGCTCCCCTGGTGGCGCTGGGTCGGTGAGCTGGCGATCGGCTGGGTGCTGTTGGTGTTGGCCTTGGAAGACGGGCGGCCGGCGGCCGAATCCCGGCGGCGCCGGCAGTTGCGCCGTGCCGCGGGAGTGGTGGCCCTTACCGCCGCTGCGGTAGCCGTGCGGTATGGACTGGAGTCGGGCCGTCAGATCGCAGCGATCGTCGCAACGCTGACCGCGCTTCTGGCACTCCTCGCCGCCCGCTGGATACCCTTTAGTTTGGAGGACGTCAGCGCGCTGAACGGGGTGGCCCCAGATGCGCCGGCGCATTCTGTGCGCCCGCGGCCCTGGCGCTTCGGGCTTGCGGCTCTCGCCGTTGTTGCCTGCGTCGCGGCCACGTTTTGGAATCGGTCCAATCACTTGGGAGCATTCCTGCTGTGGCTGGCCAGCTTGGCTTTGTTCGCCGTGGCTTGGTGGAAGACCGACGCGCCCGACACTTCCACCAGTGCGCAATGGCGTGTGACCAGCGGCCCCCAGCTTTCGCGCGGCGCCGAGGCAATGGCATTGCTGTTGATCCTAACCCTCGGAGCGGTATTGCGGCTTGCGCTGCTCGACAGCGTGCCCCACATCATCGAAATCGATGACGGCCTGATCGGGCGGCACGCTGAAAGCATGTGGCGGAACGGTTTTCCTGACCCTTTCGGCTTTGGTTTTAATGCCTATGCCAACCTTTCGTTCATGGTCCAGTACGTCCCCATACAGCTGTTGGGCACCAGCGATGCCAACCTGCGCCTGGGCAGCGCAGCCCTCGGATGGCTCAGCCTGATCCCGACGTTTTTCTGGGTGCGGCGCTGGTGGGGGAGTATCATCGCGCTCTTGGCTGTCTTGATCCTTGCGATGAACGTTGAACACATTCAATACAGCCGTGTCGGGTACACTAATATCCAGATGGTGCCGGTTGCCGCGCTGATACTGGCGGCTTTTGCCCGCGTGCTCCACACCCGCCGGCTCGTGGACTGGGTCTGGCTCGGGTACGCGATGGGCCTCGGGTTTCACACGTATCACCCCGCCAAGCAGTACCCTATGTGGCTTGCCGTCGCGGCACTGTTCTTTGCAATCGGCATCCGCGGTTTCCTCAAGCGCTATGTCGCTGGCGCGTTGGTCGGCGCGGTGGCGTATCTGCTGGTCGTGGCGCCGCTTCTCACCTCGATTTATGCGAATTGGGGGTTGTGGTACCTGAACAACGCAAACCGGCTCGACGTTCACAACCTCGTTGCGGCTTATCAGGCGAACGACAGCGTTGGCATGTGGCAATACCTGGGCAGCCATTTCGGCGATGAGCTGCGCCGTTTCATCAACGAGCCCCCCATTACCACGCTGCTGTCGCCGGCGATGAGCGTGCCGTTCTTACTCGGAGTGGGATGGATACTCTGGCGTTGGCGGGATCCCCGAAACCTTGTGGCACTCGCGTGGCTTGGCGGGATTCTTTTCGTAACCGGTTTCACGGGAGACCCGCGATTCCAGCGGATGCTGGGGTTTCTTCCCGTCGTGGCTCTGATTCCAGCGCTCGTTGCGGGTCACGTCCGTGGGGTATTGCACCGCTGCTGGCCGCGGCGCGCTGATATCATCGTGGTGCCGTTGTTGCTCGTGTGGCTCAGCGCTGACCTGTATCACAGTTGGTTTGCCGAGTTCGTGTATCGCGCCTCGACCCGGCACACCACGGCGGGCGTTTGCCGGGTCATGCAGCGGATTGCTTCGCCGGTGACGTATTACACCGCAGGCACCGCCGGCAGCGAAAATCCGCACGTTGCGGCGAGCATCTGTATGATCGCCGATGATCCCGAGCGCCGCGTGGTGAATCTGGCGGCCGACGCAACCATCGTGCCGATTCCGCCCACGAACCTCGGAACGGCCGTGCTGCTGGTCTTTCCGCCTCTGCAGGAGGTGGTGCAGCTCGTGCGACACTACTACCCGGAAGTGGAGCCGGAGGTCTACAAGGTGGATGAATGGACGCCCACTTTGTACACTTTCGTTTTTGGGGTGGATCAGATCGAAGCGAGTCGCGGCCTCAAAGTTACCTTTCGAGCGCCGGACGGCTCCTGGGTGTCCCAGCCAAACGCGACGGTGATCGAAGCGCCCCCGGCGACATCGTTCCCTGTACACGCAACTGGGCGCGGGCTGGTGTGGATCTCACCAACTGGGTCGTACGGCTTCCGCAGCCCGGGTGCGTCCGTGTATGTGGATGGGCGCGCCATGACGGCGAGTGATCTGGTCCTGCTGCCCACCGGCTGGCACGGCATTACGGTGGACGGCACGCTGCGCATGCCTTCCGACCGTCTGTTTGCAGAATGGTACCGGTCGGACAAATCAGAATGGACGGCGATTCCCAGCGCTTTCCTGCACGCACATCCAGAGATGCACGGCCTGCTGGGCCGCTATTTTGGCCGCCAACTCCCGCCCGCTGGAGCAGCACCGATTGATATGCCGCCCGACTCAACCGAACTGAGCACCACGTTGAGCTTCGAATGGGCCTTGCCCGACGATGACCCTGCTCCACCACCGTTTGCCGCGCGGCCGTCGACGATGGAGTGGATCGGAACCGTCGATCTCCCGGAAGGCCGTGAGCAGAGTCTCCGGCTGTTCGCGACGACGCCAACGGAGGTATTCATTGACGGCACGCGCGTGCTGCACACCGAGGGTGGGGACTTCCGCACACCAGCTGCGGACGCGATCGTCACCGGGTTGTCTGGCAGGGTCCCCATCCTCGTGCGTACCGTGCGGCCGGCCGACGATCCGCAAGCGCGATGGACCATGCGCCTCCTCTGGCGCGCGCCCGGCGGCGGCTGGAGTGCGTTTGTTCCCTATTCGCCTCCCGAGGGCGGAGTGCAGTGACGCCGCACGGCTTGCTCGCTGTCTCTTGATCATCACCGGGGCGCGCCGCGTCAATTTGTGGCCAGCGCTCGACTAATCAGCTAGGAAGCTGTCGCAATGTCCGGCCCGACAATCGCCGGGCGCACTGGTCGCCCTTCATGGACCTGGATTACGACCGGACAATAAATGGAGGAAGGTAGATGTTCAACGGTCTCTTTCACATTCGCGAGCCGAAAAACGAGCCGGTATTCGGCTACGGGCCGGGAAGTGCGGAACGCGCGGCGCTGAAGGGGGAGCTGCACAGGATGTTGGCAAACCCGGTCGAGGTTCCCTGCATCATTGGCGGCCGGGAAATCACCACGGGCGATCTCGTCGAGCTGAAGCCGCCGCATAATCACCGCCAGTCCCTCGGCCATTACCATCGCGCCGGCGCCAAGGAAGCCGAGATGGCCATTGCCGCCGCCAATCAGGCGAAGATCAGCTGGAGCGAAATGGACTGGTCGTCCCGCGCCACCGTCCTGCTCAAGGCCGCGGAGTTGCTCGCCGGAAAGTATCGGCACACCCTCAATGCCGCCACGATGTTGAACATGAGCAAAACCTGTCATCAGGCGGAGATCGACTCGGGGTGCGAGCTGATCGATTTCTGGCGCTTCAATCCGTACTTCATGACGCAGGTCTACGACGACCAGCCGATCTCCACGCGGGAGGTGCTCAATTACATGGAGCACCGGCCGCTTGAAGGCTTCGTGTTCGCCGTGACGCCATTCAACTTCGTGTCGATCGCCGGCAATCTCCCCACCGCTCCGGCGCTGATGGGCAACGCGGTCGTGTGGAAGCCGGCCTCGTCGGCGGTGCTGCCGGCGTACTACATCATGAAGATCCTCAAAGAGGCGGGCATGCCGGACGGCGTCATCAACATGGTTCCCGGACCGGGCCCGGTCATCGGGCCGCCGGTACTCAACCACGTCGACCTCGGCGGCGTCCATTTCACGGGTTCGACGTACGTGTTTTCGACCATCTGGCTCACCATCGGCTCCGACATTCGGAAGTACCAGTCCTATCCCCGCATCGTGGGTGAGACCGGCGGGAAGGATTTCATCTTCGCGCACGAGTCGGCTGACATCGAGGTGCTCATCGCGAATCTCGTGCGCGGCGCATTCGAGTACCAAGGCCAGAAATGCTCGGCGGCGAGCCGGGCCTACATTCCCGATTCCCTGTGGCCGCACGTGAAAGAGCGTCTGCTCGACGAGATCGCCAGCATCAAGGTGGGAGATGTCTGCGACTTCCGCAACTTCATGGGTGCGGTGATCGACAGGGCCGCGTTCAAAACGATCAGCGAGTACATCGACTTCGCCAGGTCCGATCCCAACATGGACATCCTCTGTGGCGGCACCTCCGACGACACGCAGGGCTACTTCATCCCGCCAACGGTGGTCGAGAGCAAGGATGCGCGCTCGAAGCTGATGAGCGAGGAGATCTTCGGCCCGGTCTTGACGGCATACGTGTACCCGGCCGGAGAGTTCGAAGCGGCGATGGAGCTGTGCAACACGACGAGTCCCTACGCGCTGACCGGCTCGATCTTCGCCCAAGATCGCTTCGCCATCGTCAAGGCCACCAAGGCGCTACGCAACGCCGCCGGCAACTTCTACATCAACGACAAGCCAACGGGGGCCGTCGTCGCGCAGCAGCCGTTCGGCGGCTCGCGCGCTTCCGGCACCAACGACAAGGCGGGCACCTGGCTCAACCTCGAACGCTGGGTCTCGCCGCGCAGCATCAAGGAGACGTACCTGCCGCCAACGGATTATCGCTATCCGTTCATGGCGGAGCCGTAGGCGTCCTGCAGGACATGCCGCTCATCGCCCATGCCTATCTAACAGTGAGTTGCTTCAACAGCGGCCTGTCATTCGGCAAGCTCCTGACGTTCCTCGAAATGCGGTGCCTCGTCACAACCGACACGCCCTGCAACCGCGATCCGTCCACCACGTTGCCTTTGCCTGCGGACATGCAGGCGCGCCTGAACCAGCGGTGGCCGGTTTGCTGAGGGAAATCCGTATATTCGAGTCGCGCTCGTTCGCCAATAGTACGATACAACGATGCGGCGAGGTGCGCGCGGCCGGGGCGCACCGCTGGCGGACGGTCAGTTGCTTTTGGCCGTGTTCGGCTCCAGCAGAATGGTTGCCGATCATGGTCTTTGGAGAGGTGACTTCCATGCCAATTCCTGGCAAAATAAAGTGTTCGCTACAGAAGGAGTGCGCAAATGGCTTATGATGAGGAAGCCCTCGACTATCACCGTCTGCCCCAACCTGGGAAAATCTCCGTAACCGCGACCAAACCGTGTCAGACGCAGCAGGACCTGTCGCTCGCATATACCCCCGGCGTGGCCGTCCCTTGCCTGAAGATCGCCGCCAATCCGGCCGACGCGTATGAATACACCAACAAAGGTAACCTGGTCGCTGTCATTTCGAACGGCACTGCGGTGCTCGGCCTCGGAAACATCGGACCCTTGGCGGGCAAACCGGTGATGGAGGGCAAGGCCGTTCTGTTCAAGCGCTTTGCGGGAGTCGACGCCTTCGATATCGAGCTGCAGACGGAGGACCCGGACGAGATCATCCGCATTTGCGAAGTGCTGTCGCCGACCTTCGGGGGCATCAACCTGGAGGACATCAAGGCGCCCGAGTGTTTCCGCATTGAGGAGGATCTAAAATCCCGTCTCGACATTCCAGTGTTTCACGACGACCAACATGGCACGGCCGTCATCTCCGGCGCCGCCCTCCTCAACGCGATGGAGGTTACCGGCAAGGACATTGGCGCCGTCAAGGTCGTGTTCAACGGAGCCGGCGCCGCCGGCATCGCTTGTGCCAGGTTCTACGAAGAGCTGGGTGTCAAACACGAGAACGTGCTCTTGTGTGACACCCAAGGCTTGCTCTATCGCGGCCGGGAAGACCTCGCGCCGGATCATCCGAAGTACAATCCAAACAAGGCTTACTTCATGCAGGACACAGGTGCCCGGACGCTGGCCGACGCCCTCGAGGGTGCGGACGTGTTTTGCGGGGTCAGTGTGGCGAACCTGGTCACGCGCGACATGGTGCGCAGCATGGCCAGGGCGCCAATCGTCTTCGCCATGGCCAACCCTGACCCCGAGATTACCTATGAGGACGCGAAGGCCTCTTGTCCGGATGTCGTCATGGCCACCGGCCGCAGCGACTACCCCAACCAAGTCAACAACGTTCTGGGCTTCCCCTTCATCTTCCGCGGCGCGCTGGACGTGCACGCGCGCTGCATCAACGAACCCATGAAAGTCAGTGCGGCCAGAGCGCTTGCCGCGCTCGCCAAGGAGAATGTGCCGGATGTGGTGCTGCGCGCCTACAAGCTCACCGAGCTGAAATTCGGCCCCGACTATCTGATCCCGAAGCCGTTCGATCCACGCGTGCTCACGTGGGAGGCTCTGGCGGTGGCGAAGGCGGCGGTAGAGAGCGGCGTGGCGCGTCGAGCCATCGAGGATTGGGATGCCTACCGCGACCATCTGGCGCAGCTCCTGGGTCCAAAGCGAGTGACCGTGCGCCGCATGGTTCGGCAACCCCAGCCCCGTGTGAAACGCCAGCAGGCTCGGCAAGCGAGGCGATGAGCGAGCGCCGCGCACTTGGAACCGCCAAGCGCCGTCAGCTATATCGGTGGCGGCGCGTCGGAGCGGACCCGCGCAGACCGCGGTCCGGACGAGCCTAGCTGCATGGTCGACACACACCCCGAATCGGCCGAAGACGCGCGTGCGATCGAAGCGGCTGACAGCGACACGGCGGTGGCCATTGCCGGTTCCACCCCGTTTGACCGGCTTCCGCCGGAAATGATCGTGCGCGCCTTCGGGGTCGATTACGGTCACGTTCATCCTCGTGAAGGTGGGGATTTTTACGTGACACGCCACGGTTGGCCGACGCTTGCTCAACTGCTTCCATCCAACTGGTACAGCGACCAGTGGTACGCCCGTCACGGCATCAAGCTGCCGGGGTCAGGCCACGTGTATCATGTTTCGACGCGGCCGGTGCGGGGGAAGAGCATCGACGTGGTCGTGAAGTTCTCGCGCGTCGCGCGCGAGATCTCACTCGAAGTTGCCACCACGTTCCCGGACGACGTCACCCCGGAAATCATTGCCAACGCACGGTTCAATAGCCCCATGGAAGAGTTCGGCTTGGTGACGGAGCTGCGCCGCGGCGCCTTCGGGCCGAAGGACCTCCGCATCCTCACGCAACGTCCGCTGGCCATCTACGCTCCCGCCGAAGAGTTCGAGCTGTGGGAACTCGGCCGTGACCAGAGTCGCTTCCACCCGCATTGGCATCTGTTGGCCGAGGATCAGGGGAACAGGCCCAAGGCCATTGAGCTCGATATCAAGCGCATCTACGTGCTGCTGTACAGCTGGATCAAGGGGGAAGATGCCGAGGACGCCCTGCGGGCCGGATACATCACCGCGGACGAGTGCAGAAAGTTGACTTTACAGGCAATACAAGATTTACGTAGCAAGGGATTTCGGGTCCTCGACAATAAGCCGAAGCACTTCATCCTGAGAAAACGCCGCCGCGGCCAGAAAGTGATGCGCCGAGAGGGGGACCGCATCGTCTACGGCCTGGTGGATTTCGAGTTTCTGCAACGGACCGCACTGTACCAGCGGCGGTTCAAAGCCGCCCAGCGTGAGAAGTACTGGCACCTGCAGAGACAGCGACTGGGAACTGCCGCCCCGGTGCTGCTGCCCTCGCATTTGAAACGCACAAACGTCTGGGGTGTCGATTACATTTTCGGGACGACCCCGGATGGCGGCAAGCTGTGGGTCGTCGGCAATGATCCGGAGCTGTTCGACTATTTCTTGCCGGATCGCTGGCGGCGCGCCGAGCGTGCCAAGCTGTCACTGCTGGCTGAGGTCTACCATACGCTGACACGCGACGGCATCCACGTGGTCTACCGGCGCTCGCGCGTGGGCACGCAGCCGCGGGTCGATCCGCTCCTCAGCGGCAGCGAGCGCATCCGCCAGCATGGATACAACAGCCCGTTCGAGGAAGTCGCCATCGCCGAAAGACTGCGCGAAGCGGGAATCGTCACCACCTATCCGCGCGCCATTTACCGGACCGGCCACCAGTCCAGCAAGATCACCCACTTGCGCGACGACCGGCGGTTCATCACGCACGCCCATCTCATGACCGCAGAATACGCCAGCGAGCCAATTCTGAGCCCGGATTACGACTACTACACGATCTGGGGCTACTTCCGCGGTATCGATC
This sequence comes from uncultured delta proteobacterium, assembly GCA_963729835.1. GTDB lineage: Bacteria > Desulfobacterota > Binatia > HRBIN30 > HRBIN30 > CAVSQF01. The sequence continues at coordinate 224,312 of CAVSQF010000023.1, forward strand.
CGCGAACGGACTCGCACTTCCAGGCCGCCTGTGGCGTGACCGATATCGAGCAGGCGTATAACGACGGTCTCCTTGAGAAACAGGAATATGAGGAAATGAACGCGCTCGTGCGGCGCCGGTTGCACGCCATTGGCTTCAACGTCGATGAAATGGAGCCGTACGAGTTCGCCGTTTCCGTTCGCGCGGAAGGCACGTTGCACCGCACCGAGAACGGAGAAGTCGAGATCAGCTTGTGCATTGATGCGCAGACGGCGTACGATTACGAGTTGATGAGCGAGGAGACGTATCGCGAGCTGATCAAACAGCTGGAGGAGAAACTGAAGGCTGCCGGCTGGCAGCAGCTCAGTCTGGTCGGACACCATCTGCTGCTGTCGATGAGCCCGGACGGTAAGCTCAGACTCGACGAGCGCGGCCGACCGGCGCTGGTCGTCTGCAACTTCGAGCTGATCCGCGCCCTCGGCGCCGACTCGTAGGGGCAGTCCGCAGGCCCCGGGCTCCGAACTTACCGTGCGCCGGCCCCTCCGGTGCACGGGATTCAGTGACCGCTGCGCGTCATCGGCTCTTCTCAACGGCCACCCCAACGGGGTATAGCTACGCAGCGCCAGGCAATCTGGAGAGGCCGGCGGCAGCGAAAGGAGCGCCCTATGGCGATGGTTGATCTCGATATCGAATTGACCGAGGAGGAGCAAAAAATTCGTGACACGGTACACAGGTTCGCCGCCGAGGTGATGCGACCGGCGGGCATTGCGCTCGATCGTTTGCCCGACCCCGCGGACGTAATCGCGCCGCAGTCGATTCTCTGGGATGTCTTCAAGAAGTATCGCGCCCTCGGTCTCGAAGCGTACACCGATCCGGTCGGGGAACTCGCGCCGCTGCAACGCGCGCGGCTGCGGTACATCATCACCGAGGAGCTGGGCTGGGGCGATGCGGGGTTGGCCATCAGTTTCGGGGTCGCTAGCTTCCCGCGCATGCTGGCGCAGCTGTCGGGCAACCCCGATCTCATCGAACGCTTTGGCGCGGCGGACAGCATCGGATGCTGGGGCGCCGCGGAGCCGAACCACGGCAGCGACTTCATCACCTTCGCCGATCGGGTGGGTTCGCCCGAGTACGGCAGACCCGACTGCATCGCGCGCAAGGACGGCGACTTCTTCGTGATCAACGGCCAGAAGGCCGCCTGGGTTTCGAACGGCACCATCGCTTCGGCCTCGGCGCTCTTCTGTGCGGTCGACATGGGGGACGGACCGCAGGGGACCGGCGGGTTTGTGGTGCCGCTCGACGTACCGGGCGTGACCCGCGGCAAGCCGCTGGACAAGATCGGACAGCGGGCACTCAATCAGGGCGAGATCTTCTTTGAAGATGTGCGCATCCCTGCACACTACATGGTGCTCACTCCCGAGATGTCCCGATTTGCGGGCGATATGGTCCTTTCGCAGGCCAACAGCGGGATGGGCACACTGTTCGTTGGGGTCGCGCAGGCGGCACTGGACCTCGCGGTGGACTATGCCAAGCAGCGCGTGCAGGGCGGGGTGCAGATCTTCCAGCACCAGAGTGTCAAGGCGCGGCTGTTCGAGATGTTCCGCAAGGTAGAAGCGGCGCGGTCGCTCGCCCGGCGGGTGATGGTCTACAATACCATCAATACCCCGCCGCAGTTGCAGTACGCCGTTGCTTCAAAGGTGACCGCGACGAGCACGGCGTTCGAGGTCGCCAGCTCGGCGCTGCAAATCTTCGGCGGCAACGGGCTGAGCCGGGAATACCCGATCGAAAAGCTGTTGCGTGACGCGCGCGCCTCGATGATCGAGGACGGCTGCAACGACGTCCTCAGCTTGGTGGCGGCAGACAGGTTGTGAGAGAAGAGCGGTCAGCACTCAGCTTTCAGCCTCGTCTTCGTGGCTGATTGCTGACAACTGACGGCTTCTTTACACGGCTTTCCGGTACATCGTCACGACGCAGGCACCGCCGAGGCCGAGGTTGTGCTGCAGGCCGACCTTCGCGCCTTGTACTTGGCGCTTCTCTGACAGCCCACGCAGCTGCCAATTCAGCTCACTGCACTGCGCCAGGCCGGTGGCACCCAGCGGATGCCCCTTGGAGATCAGGCCGCCGGACGGGTTGACCACCCATTTGCCGCCGTAAGTCACAGCGCCCGAGTCGATCAGCTCACCGCCTTTGCCTTCCGGACACAAGCCGAGGGCCTCGTAGGTGATCAGCTCGTTGCACGAGAAGCAGTCGTGCAATTCGATCACGTCGACGTTCTCCGGCCCGAGGCCGGACTGCTCGTACACCTTCTGCGCCGCCTTGCGAGCCATGTCGGCGCCAATCAGTTTGATGCAGCTCTTTTCGTCGAACGTGCTGGTGAAGTCGGTGGCCATTGCCATGCCGAGGATTTCTACCGCTTGCTTCTCAAGATTGTGCGTCTTAACGAAGTCCGCGCTACACAGCACCGCGGCGCCCGCGCCGTCGGAGGTCGGGCAGCACTGGAGTTTCGTGAGCGGCTCGTACACCATCGGCGCGTTGAGAATGTTTTCGAGTGTGTACTCATCCCGGAACTGCGAGTACGGGTTATTGACCGAGTGCTTGTGATTCTTCAGTCCAATCTTGGCGAACTGCTCTTTGGTCGTGCCGTACTTTTCCATGTGCTCGCGGCCCGCGTTGCCGAAGAACTGTGGGGCCGGTGGGGCGGGCGCGAACTGGCGCAGTTCCACCATCAGACCGAAGTGACGGTCCATCGGGTTGACGCGATCGCTGTACTTTGTCCCCAGCGACCCCTTCTCCATCTTCTCGAAGCCCATCGCGAGAACGCAATCAGCAATACCGCCCTCGATGAACTGCTTGCCCATGAACAGCGCCGTCGATCCCGTCGCGCAGTTGTTATTCACGTTGTACACCGGGATGCCCGTCAGCCCGAGGCCGTACACGGCGCGCTGCCCGCAGGTCGATTCGCCATAGCAGTAACCGATGCAGGCCTGCTCCACCGTGTCGTACGGGATGCCGGCATCTTGGAGCGCCTTGGTTCCGGCCTCCAGCGCCATGTCCGGATAGTCCCAACCTCGCGAGCCCGGCTTCTCGAATTTCGTCATGCCGACGCCGACGACGAAAACCTTTCTGCCCATCGCGTGCCCCTCCTTACTAGCTGCCGGATCGCGCCGCGTGCCCGACACGGACTGTCATAGCGGACATCCATATCATAATCATAGGAAAAGCAGTGCGCCAAGCGGTCCGACAGCCGGCGTACAGGCTCTCCCCTCGGTGTCGCGGCTAATTGACCCGACCGCTACACGGGCCTACGGTAGCAGCGGAGGGCTAGGAGCATGGCGGGTCAATCGCATCAGTACGAAGCCGCGGTAGAGTGGACCGACAATCGCCGGGGGACGCTCAGCTCCTCTGGGCGGCCCAGCGTCGCTACCGGCGCGCCGCCTGAGTTCGGCGGTACGGCCGATGTGTGGTCGCCGGAACAGCTGTGCGTCGCTGCGGTGAATTCGTGCATCATGCTGACCTTCATTGCCGTCGCCGCCAACTCCAAAGTCCCGATCCGCAAATATGCGGCCGGTGCCGTGGGCACACTTGAGACCGTTGAAGGCCGCGGACCGGTGATCACGCGTATCGTCGTGAAGGCGCGCATCGCCGTCGGCCCGGAGATCGACCGCGTCAAGGTCGAGCGCCTCATGGCGATGGCAGAGAAGCGCTGCTTCATTTCGAACTCGCTCAACGCCGAAGTGCAGATCGAGCCCGAGATCGTCGTCGAGTGAGCGATCCGATTTCGGCTCGCGGATGGCCCGGCGGCGGGAGAAGCCGTTCCTTCTTGAGGCTTTCGTGTTGACAAATGCCTCAGGCGCCAGTAGTAAATTTCATGCGGGCTATTGGCTCGCATGAAGGGGTCTAAGTTGGGCGCGGGCGCCACGAGGAGCGCGCGCCGATGCGAAGCAAAGGGGGGCCGATGGGGGCCAGCGAAACTCTTGACTGCGGGGGGCATCGCGTTGCCCTGAGCCTTCCCTATTTCTTGATAGCCATCATCATTGCCTGCTCGCTGGCGAGCGGCGCTTATGGGGTGTCAATCTCCCGGGGCCCCGTGATCCAGAACCCCGACGCGCTCCCCACTACCGTAACCATCGAGTGGTGGACGGACTCCGCCGGCGACAGCACGGTCCTATATGGGCCGACGATGGCGCTGGGCTCCTCCGTCAATGTTGTGCAAAACAACAGCTGCGACGTCGGTAATGCAGGTACGTGCCACATCGTACGACTGACCGGCCTCACGCCGGGGATGCGCTACTACTATCAGATCGAGACCAACGGTACGGCTCTGCTGACGAATAGGGACCCCGCCAAACTCTACTTCACCACCCTCAAGGACCCGAGCGACCAGAGCGACTTCTTCTTCAACGTGTTCGGCGACTGGGGCGGGTGTCCTGACTCTGTATTCCCTGAGGATTGCGCCGGGACAGGCACCGAGGCCCATGTGGGCTACCTCCAGGATCAAGCCGACCCGCCGATCCTCATGACAATTGGCGACAACGCGTGTATGTCGGGCGAAATGACCGACTGGGATACCAGAGCTTTCCCCTATTACACGCAAGGGGCCAGCAGCTCAGGATGGCTCATGCAGCGTGCCCAGTTCTTTCCGGCACTGGGCAACCATGACATGGGCGGCCTGGGCCTTGGCGGGTCCTTCATGTCCCCCTGGGCGACGAGGCCTTACAGATTGTTGTTTATCCTGCCGCCGAACAGCCCTGACCCAGAGCGTTACTATTCATTCGATAGCGGGGACGTGCATTTCACCGTGCTCGATTCCAATACCGAGACCGATAGCGAGGACCAGACTCAGACGAACTGGTTGCAAAGTGATTTGGCGCTGACGACACGGAAATGGAAGTTCGCCTTCCTGCACCATCCGTCCTACTCATGCAACTCGGATGGCTCAAATGCTGGCACTGCGGAGGTCCGGAACACCTGGGGACCCTTGTTCGAGCAGTACGGCGTCGACATCGTCTTCGACGGCCATATTCACAAGCATGAGCGCACACACCTCATGCACGACTTCACCTCGAGTGATGCCCCCGGAACGACCTACGTCATGACGGGCAGCGGCGGCCAGGCTTCCAGCGACGCAGCGTACGGCGGCTGCTCCTTCCTGGCGCAGGACTGCCCAGGGGGCCCGAACAATTATTGTAGCTTTCAACGATACACGTACATTCAGGTGCGGATCACCGGTGACGTCACAATGACGATGGAATCCCACCAATGGGACAACGATAGCGTGTTCGACACGTTCACCATCCGCAAACCCTTCCCGACAGCGACTCCAACTGTCACGCCGACCGATACGCCGACCGATACGCCGACCGATACGCCGACCGATACACCCACGATCACACCCACGATCACACCCACGATCACACCCACGATCACACCCACGACCACGCTGACGCCGACGGTGCCAACGAGGACCCCCACTTGGACGCCGACGAACCTTGGCGGGTTCACCAGTACACCGTCCTCCACACCCACAGCGACCCCAACCGACACAGCGACCCCAACCGACACACCGACCGCAACCCCGACGCTCACCCCGGTGTTCCTTGCCATCAGCGGTGGCCCCGCGTACCAGCCGCCGGGGGGTGGCAGCTGCACGGTGATCGGGGCGCCCAGCTTGAGCGGGGGCGCCACGGTGACGTGCTCCGGACTGAACCCCAGCGCGGTGCGGTTTCTATATTTCGGCATCCGCAACGACCAAGTCGTGAATGGCGACAGCATGGTCGGGACGACCGGGCCAACGGCCAACTCGTCCGAGGTGTTCGGGATTTCGAGCACGACGAGCAACTCCATCACATATACGGGCCGGACGACCATTTTCGACCAGAGTGAGAACGAGGCCGTGAACACCCAATTGGTGCTCATGCTCACGATCGGTACCGCATCCATTGTTGGAACGGGAGGTACCCCCGCCGACAACGGCAACGGGGACATCGCTGACCTATGGCGGGTGTCGAGCAGCAGCTTTACGCTCAGCGTCAATCTGCAAGCAGAAAGTGCCCTCTTCCCGGCCTTTGGCAACTCGTGCCCCGCCGTGTTCGACCCGACGCACACCAGTGATGGGACCGACATGGACGTCAGCCACGTCGATCTCGGCTTCTATTGGGAAGCCTTGGCCACTGCGACCCCGACCGGTACGCCCACCAATACCGCCACCAATACGCCGCCGAACACGCCGACCGTAACCCCAACCCGCACGCCGACGCAAACACTCACCTACACGCCGACCCAGACACCGACCGCGACCGGCACGCCAACGCGCACCGCGACCGCCACACCGACGGCCACACCGACGCGGACCGCGACCGTCACTCCCACCGTCACACCGACGGGGACGAACACGGGAACACCAACCTCGTCGCCGACGACGACCGCCACACCCACCGTCACGCCGACGGGGACGAACACGGGCACGCCAACCTCCTCGCCGACGGCGTCCCCGACGCCCACGGCGACCGACACCGGCACTGTCACGCCGACGCCCTCCGGCACGCCAACACCGACGCCGACCGGGACGGTCACCGCCACCGCAACCGGCACACCGACGGTGACGCCGACCCCTTCACCGCTGTGCAACTCCGCGGCCCCGGCAAATCCTTGTGTCCCAGGGGGCGGTGCGAAAGTCACCGACTGTAATACCGAATGGAGGATTCCGCGGGGCGCCGCGACTCTGAGCCGTCAGGGCGTCCCGAAAAACCAGATCGTTTGTGTTGAGGGAAACACCGCCTGCGACGTCGATGCGGATCCGACCAGTTGCACCTTCCAGATTGCCCTGTGTATCAACAACACCGACCCGCGCCTGCCGCGTTGTGCCCCCTCCGGCATCACCGCGATGGAGGTCAAGATGCCGCGGCCCACCAGCACGAAGCCTGTCGATCAGGCCATCGTGGCCACGTTGGAACGCCAGTTCGGCGCCGGCGGCTTCGGCGTGACGGTGATCCGGAAGAAGATACCCGTGCCGGGCAACATCGGCAGCCCCAACACCACGCCGAACGTGTGCAGTGGTCCCTTGAACATTGTTGTCCCGCTGCGGCAGGTCAACGGAAGGAGTCTCAGCGGCCGCACGGTGCTGCGGATCGACAGCACGACGGTGCACGGCGTGCACGACATTGACTCACTGTCGCTGGTGTGCCGGCCCCGCACGTGAGGCAACGGCCGCGTCGAGCTGCCACGCCAAGAGTGCGCCGCAGGCCACCGCCTGCGGCCAGAGCTGTCCCGCCGCCTATCCCGCCACGGCGATCAGCACGCTGCCCGCGGCGATGATGCCGGCGCCGGCGAGCCGGTAGCGCGTTTCGCCCTCGTTGAGGAGGAAGCGACCCAGCAGAACCCCGAACACGATGCTCGTCTGGCGCAGCCCCAGGACGTAGCTGGCCGGCGCCGTCCCGAGCACCCAGAGAATCAACAGGTAACCGAAGGGCCCGAGGAGGGACGCGAAAAGGACGGAACGGGTGTGGGCACGGAACTCGTTCACAATCCGTGGGAAGGCCCCGCGGCCGAGCCGCAGGGCGATCAGGGAAAACTCACCGGCAGTGAGAATGTACAAGTAGAGCAGCGGATCCATCCGCTGCACGCCGTGCTTGTCGATGATCGTGAAGGCGGCGATGAACGCCGCCGTGATCAGCGCATAGCGCGTCACGTTCTCCCCGAGCACCGCCCGCCCGCCACGCGCCCGCAGCGCCGGGAATTGCAGGATCAAGGCGCCGGCTCCGGTGGAAAGTGCGCCCACGAAGCCGGCGGCCGTCAGGTCAGCGGGCGCCGTCAGCATGTCCCACACCGCCACCAACAACGGCGCCGTGCGACTCAACGGGTACGCCACGGACAAGTCGCCGGCGTCGAAGGACTTGAGCAAGTACACCGCATAGCCCGCATGCGTGACCACCGTGGCGCTCACCCACACCCAGCCGCCCGGGCCAACCTGCCCCGCCACCCACCAGCGCCACACCGACAGCGGCGCCCACAGGACGATGGTGGCCATGCCCTGTGCAAAGAAAAACGCCCACCGATCCTCGCTGCCCCCCTTGCTGAAGAAGGTCCACACCGCGTGCAGCAATGCGGACACCAGAACGAGTGCGACGGCAACGGCGGTCATGGGAACGAGATCGGTTAGTGCATTGCCGGCGAGAACGCAACCGGCGGCCCGGATTGATTCGTTGAAGAATCTCATGGAGGAATAGAGCAATGACTCAATGGACCCATGACGCCCCGACTCGCTGTGCACGGAGACTCCATGGCCCGACTGCCGTATGTTGATCCGGCGAGGGCGCCCGCACGTGTCCGCGAGGCGATCGAGCGCACTGCGGCGCCGCTCAACATCTTCCGCATGATGGCGCATGCAGAATCGAACCTGCGCTCGCTGCTGTGGCTCGGCGCAACGATCCTCGCCAAGCAATCGCTCGCGTTCCATCGTCAGCGTAATTGGGCCGCTCTGTGCTGCGCGACGGCGCTCCTGCTGGTCGGCATCGCGATGCCCGTCGGCGCCACACCCATCAACTGGTCCGACGTGGAGCGACAGGCCACCGAGTTCCTGGGCGCGTACGTCAGAATTGACACGACCAATCCACCTGGCAACGAGACCGCGGCGGCGCGCTTTCTCGCCCGCCGCTTCCGTCAGGCGGGGATCAAGGCCGCTGTATTCGAGTCGGCACCGGGGCGCGGCTCCATCGTCGCCCGCCTCGAAGGTGCGGGAAGTGCACGACCAGTGATCTTGCTCAACCATCTCGACGTGGTTCCGGCGACGTCCGAAGGCTGGGATGTCCAGCCCTTCGCCGGCGCGGTGCGTGGCGGGTACGTTTACGGGCGCGGCGCGCTCGATTGCAAGGGCGTCGGCACCATCGACGCGTTGGCACTGCTGCTGCTCAAGCGTCACGGCATCGCGCTGAAACGCGACGTCATCTTCCTGGGTACGGCGGATGAGGAAACCGGCGGCAAGCTTGGTGCCGGGTGGATGGTGGAGCACCAGTTCCCGCAGCTGCACGACGCCGAGTTCGTAATCAATGAAGGCGGGCGCATCGCCGTCCTGCCAAATGGCAAGCAGGTGTTCGAACTTGCGGTATCGGAGAAAACGCCGTGCTGGCTACGGCTCACGGCGACCGGCGAGGCCGGTCACGGCTCGGCGCCGCCGGCGGAAACCTCGGTCACCCGCTTGATCCGCGCCCTCGATCGCCTCAGTGAGTATCAGCCCGAAGTGCGCGTGGTGCCCGAAGTGCAAGCCTACTACGCCGCGCTGAGTGCCCTCCAAGACGGCGACCGGCGCGAGCGCTACCAGGACCTGCGTACGGCGCTCGGCGATGCGGATTTCCGCGCGTCTTTTCTCGGCAACCCGCATGACGCCGCGCTGGTGCGGAACACGATTGCGCCGACGGTACTGCGCGCCAGCGAGAAGACGAACGTCATTCCGCGCAGCGCCACGGCGGAGGTGGATTGCCGGCTGTTGCCGGGGGAGGACCCCGCCGCGTTCATCGACCGGTTGCGACAGGCCATCGGCGATGCCGCGGTCACCATCGACGTGTTGCTGAACTTCCCGCCGTCTTCATCACCAACCAACACCGCGCTGTTCACCGCACTGCAAACGCTTGCACAACAGTCTGGCGCGCCGGTCGTGCCGAGCGTGCTGACCGGGTTCACTGACAGCCATTATTTCCGGGAGCACGGGATTGCGAGCTACGGCTTCGTACCGTTCGCGCTCGACGACGGCGAGGAGCGCCGGGAGCACGGGGTCAACGAACGGATTTCGACCGAAAATCTGCGCACCGGTACCCGCCGCCTCCTGGAACTGCTACAAAGATTGGACGAGGTTGCAGACGATGCAGGACCGCACGCACACTGAGTCCGAGCGACCACACCAGTTCGTGTACCGCGGCACACTGCCGCCCGCGCTGGCGCTGCTGCTGGTGGCGCCGCTGCTATTTCTGTTCCTCTCATTCGCCGCCGTGGCGCTCGCCGGGGGCTCGCTGGCCGCATTGTTCCTGCCGCTCTTGTTCCGTAACCGCAAGCGACCACCGGTGCAGGACGAGGAGTGCATTACGCTGTCACGCGAGCAGTACTCGCACGTCGACCCGGCCGCGCGCCGCTTGCCGCCGCGTGAATGAACCGTAGTCACACTGAGTGAGTGTCACTAGATTGGGATAGCGCGACACCCAGCGCTCACCCCATTTCGAACGTGACCGCCGCGAAGGACAGCGGCGGCAGCGTCAGGCGCGCCGTGCCGTTCTCGATCGCCGCAGAATCGAGCGGCGCACTGCGAATCACGCCGGGCTCTTCGAACGAGTTCTCCGCTTTCGCACCGGGACCAGTGAGAATCTCGGCTTCCCCAACTCGCACGACGCCGCGATCCGCCACCGCCACCCGCAGCGTTGCGCGCTCGTCGAGATGGCGATTGGTTGCGAAAATGTGCAGCCGGTTGCCGTCGAGGATGGCGCTGCAGTCGATCTCGTCCACCTCCCCGTAGCTGTCGCTGCGGTAACGCGGCCCCTCGGCCACGAGACGCAATGCGCTGCCGTGGCGGCGCTTGGCGAACATCTCGATCGGGTAGAAGATCGACTGGAGGAGCAGGTCGTCGCCGCGGGTGAGGATCGGGGCGATGACGTTGACGATCTGTGCCAGGTTGGCGACCTTCACGCAGTCGGCGTGCCGCAGAAAACTGTGCAGAAAACCGGCGACCACGAGGGCATCCTCGAGGTTGTACACCTCCTCGATGAGATGCGCCGGAAACTCGCCATGCGCAGTGGGGCCCTCGACGGTGAACGTCTTGTACCACACGTTCCACTCGTCGAAGCTGAGATAGATGCGTTTGTCGGACTTGCGCTTCGCCTGCACCGCACGGGCGACGGCGTCGATGTCTTCGATCTGCCGGTCGATGCTATTGGTGACGGCGAGGTAATCGCGGGTGTCGTCGGTCCAGTTGCCGACGTAGCGGTGCAGGCTGATGAAGTCGGCCTGGTCATTGACGTTGTCGAGGACGCGCCCGTCCCACTCGGCAAAGGTCGGCATCAGCGTGGTCGACGACCCGCAGGCGACGGTCTCGATGGAGGGGTCGACCGTGCGCATCAGGCGTGCCGCCGCTTTCGCCCGGGCCGCGTACTCCTCGGCGGAGCAGTGGCCGATCTGCCAGGGACCGTCCATCTCGTTGCCGAGGCACCAGAGCTTGACGCCGTACGGCTCCGGATGTCCATTCCCCGCGCGCCGGTCGCCGTACTTCGTGCCCGTTGCGCCGTTGCAATACTCTACCCAGTTGCGTGCTTCCTCGGCCGTTCCGGTGCCGAGATTGACGGCGAGCATCGGCTCCCAGCCCATCTTGCGGCAGAGAGACATGAACTCGCCGGTGCCGACCTGGTTCGGCTCCTTGCTGTGCCACGCCTGTTCGATGCGCAACGACCGTTGGTCGCGCGGGCCGATACCATCTTCCCAGTGGTAGCCGGAGACGAAGTTGCCGCCGGGATAGCGCATCACCGTAAAGCGCAAGCGCCGTAGGGCATCGAGGACGTCGGCGCGGAAGCCGTCCGCGTCGGCGTGCGTGCTCTGCGGATCGTAGACGCCTTCGTAGACGGCCCGCCCCATATGTTCGAGGAAGCCGCCGAAGAGGCGCGGGTCGACCGGGGCGATGCGGAAAGCGGTGTGGAGATGGATGGTGGTCGCGTGCGTCACAGCTTCATCCTCCTTGCCCGATCCTCAGCCCGGCTTTGCCGTTTTCTAGCCCGCCGGAGTCGGAATCGCAAAGCGCCGGGCGTCGTGATTGCTGGGGATTCGCAGCCTGAGCGAATCCGCGCTCGGCAAGGGCGGAAATGCGCTTGGAGAGGATGTCTGCTGTCAATGAGGGGCGTCCGCGCATTGTCCGAATTGTCGCGACGTCCCGGAATTCTTCTTGCGATGCTCTCTACACCGAGGGCGTAATGTACCAGCGAGGCGACCGTTGCTTAGGTCAACGCTTATGGGGCTGAGCTCCGCTGCATGGCTACTGCGCCGCTCCCGCCCCAATGTCACTAAATGTGAGATCCTGATCTGACGCGTGCCGATCTCGTCCCACCACAAGCCGAGTTCGGGCAGGATAGTCTCCGTGTCTTGCCCGCTGTCGGGTGCTACACGCGGCACCGCCGACTCGTCTTCGTTGAACTGCACCGGGCCGGCGGCGACTTTGAACGGGCCGTGTGTCGGATGCACGTAGTCGACGAGGTAGTGGCTGGCGGTGACCTGCGGATCGACGTCCGAATCGTCGCAACATCCCCGCTGGGGATTTCGCCCACGGTGAGCTTGAAGACCCGGTTGGCAGGCGATGGGAAGTCCAGCGAGAGGGAGTAAACGTCACGAGTTCATCACGACGGAACTCGCGTTGGGTAGGCTTATGTGGTAAGGTTCAACAAATGTCGTTGCCATCCACACTCTACAAGTACGAGGACTTGACTACCAGAACACTGCAACACCTCAAGGAGCAAGTCCTCTACTTCGGCTCACCTCTGAAATTCAACGATCCGTACGACTGCGCGCTCATGCCAGACATCAAGGTCCCGTCAGATGAAGATATCGAGGCCTATCGCCGCCAGTGTCTGCAAAAGCCGACGCTCAATGAACGTCAGCGACACGAGTTCGAGACCTTTAGTCGTGAGCGACTTCGAGAAATACTTCTGCGACATGGCCACAGTACCATAAGGGAATGGGTCGACCGCTTTCGTGCGACTCGTGGTGTCACCTGCTTCTCCGAGTGCAACGACAACCTGCTCATGTGGGCGCACTACGGCGGTAAGTACAAGGGAATGTGTTTGGAATTCTCTACCGTCGTCGAGTCGTTCAGCGAAATCAGCAAGATCAAGAAGGTTCGCTACGTCCAGTCATTGCCCGTTTTGGATGTCGCCAGGCTTCTGAAGCGGGACCCGGACCTCGACATGGTGGCGGAACTCGTCTGTACAAAATCGATGGGCTGGTCATACGAGAGGGAATGGCGTGCGATCCACAGCACGGTGGGAACGGAGTATGTTTATCCAGCAGAGGCACTCACGGGCGTGTACTTCGGTCCAGATATTGAGAATAGCGCCGTTGAGATCGTTTGCCTCATACTCGCCGGCCAGAACGAAAATGTTCGCCTCTGGAAGGGCTCGCGCAGCAGCACGGAGTTTCGTGTCACTTTTGAAGAGTTCAAGTACGCCTCGCACCTTCAGGCAAGATTAATGGCCCTTACATGAGCAAGCCGGGGAACCCAAGAGGGACGTAGCTCCAAGTTGGCCGGGGTCGATAACCGTTGTTGACTAACAGTTGTAGTAAGTGATTGACATGCGCCGCCTCGCGCCCTTGCCGGAACTATCTTCGCCGGGCCGACTTGCCATACTTGGACCTACGTCCCAGAGGACCAAGAGTAGGGTTGGGGCGGTTGTCGAGCTAAAACAGGTTAGGGGTGCCGCGTGAGGCATCCCACACGCGCACAACTTGAAGCGGCTTGGTCTCCGGTCGATAGACAATCAAGTAGCGGTAGTGCGGCCAGACGAGCAAGTCTTTAGAAAACAGGTCGGGACGGAGGTGGCCAATGCGGGGGTTCTCGGCAAGGCGGCGCATGGTGGCGCGCATGTCTTGAAGAACCCGGCGGGCAGGCTCGCGGCCCCGTTCCTTGCGATACCAATCCCGAATTTCCTTGAGGTCCTCCTCGGCATCGGGAGTAAGGGCGTAGCGGGTCACTCCGGAGCACTCTTGTCGAGGTCAGCTTCAAGCTCGGCAAAGACTGCTTCACCGTCGCGGAGCTCACCGCGGTCTGCCTGCGCCAGGCCATGCGCCACCGCCCGGCGAAAAGCCTCGCGCTGTTCAAGCAGCTGCAAGGCGTCATCGAGCAGATCATCTGCAGAGCGATACGCACTGTCGCGGAGACGTGCCTTGAAGCGTTCTTCAACGGGTCTGCTTACATCGATAGCCATGGAACTACGATACCACACCGTGTGATCGACTGCGAAGGCGGCGGCACCTTGGTTGCGGTTGCGTTCCCGCATATAGGGCACGTCCGAAGTTTTGTCCGACAGGCCGCTCGTCTCGTTGTCGGTGCGCAGCCCTTGCAGAGCACGTGGACCGGCAGAGCGGTTGGGTGTACGGTCCGTAAAATGGCGTGCCCGAAGTGTGGCGCGAGAAGTGGCGACGAATCCCTGTCCTGCGCCGAGTGCGGCGCGGCGCTCGGTGCGGCGTGCCTCGCCTGCGCCGCTCAGAATCTGCCGGGGTCGCGATTCTGTCGGATATGCGGACGGCCGCTGAGTGAGCTGTCGCCCGATCAGTCGGGCCGCTCTCCCGCGTCGTACACCCCACGCCATCTCACGGAGAAGATCCTCACCTCGCGCGCCGCGCTCGAAGGGGAGCGCAAGCAAGTGACGGTCCTCTTCGCCGATGTAAAGGGGTCGCAGGCGCTCGCGCAGAGCGTCGGTCCCGAGGCCTGGCACGAGATTCTCGATCGTTTCTTCGAGATCCTGTCCGCCGGAGTGCACCGATTCGAAGGGACCGTCAACCAGTACACGGGCGACGGGATCATGGCCCTCTTCGGTGCGCCGATCGCTCACGAAGACCACGCGCAGCGGGCGTGCTTCGCGGCACTGCACCTGCAGGAGAATCTCGCCGCGCTCAGCGCCGAGCTACGCCGCACGCGGAGCCTCGACTTCTCGGTCCGCATGGGCCTCAACTCCGGCGAGGTCGTCGTCGGCCGCATCGGCGATGACCTGCGGATGGACTATACCGCCCAGGGACACACCGTCGGCCTCGCCAGCCGCATGGAGGCGCTCGCCGAGCCGGGCAAAACATACCTCACCCGAGGCACGGCAGCGCTGGTGTCCGGATTCTTCCGGCTAAAGGATCTCGGAAAGTTCTCCGTCAAAGGCGAACGACGGAGCCTTCGAGTCTACGAGCTCGAGGGCGTGGGCGCGGCGCGGACGCGGTTCGACCAAGCGGCCTCCCGAGGCTTGTCGCCCTTCGTCGGGCGAGAAAGTAAGATGGCCCGGCTCGAAGAAAGCCTGGAGGCCGCCGTCTCCGGAAACGGCCATGCGATCGGGGTGGTCTCGGAGGCCGGCTTTGGAAAGAGCCGACTCTTCTGGGAGTTCGCCACGCTGTGCCGCGCGCGGGGAATCCTGGTCCTGCAGGCGCGCGGAGTCCCTCACGGGCGGGCCGTTCCGCTCCTACCGGTTGTCGAGTTGCTCCGCGGCTACTTCGACGTTGCCGAAGACGCCGACCCCCTCGCGGTGCGCGAGAAGGTCGGCGGCGGGGTCATCTTCCTCGAGGAACCGCTCCGCGATGCGTTGCCATTAGTGTTCGATCTCCTACGGGTGTCCGAAAGCGGTCCGCCGCCGCGGATCGATCCGGAGGCGCGCCGCCGCCAGGTCCTCCGCTTGCTGAGGGATCTCTTGCGCATCCGCAGCGCTCAAGAGCCGATCGTCATCGTCGGCGAGGACCTCCAATGGTTCGACCGGGCCAGCGAGGGGGTTTTCGATCAACTCGTCTCGGAGCTTACCGGCACCCGCGCTCTCGTCGTCGTGAACTACCGTCCCGAATACAAGCCCCCCTGGCGCGAACGCACGGGGTTCCGAGAGATGTCCCTCGATCCGCTCGCGCCGGAGGCGACCCTGAGGTTGGCGGGCGAGCTGCTCGGTAACCATCGCTCGGTCCACAGCCTCACCGAACGCATCGCCGAGCGGAGCGGCGGGAATCCCTTCTTCGTCGAGGAGGCGATTCGCTCGCTCAGGGCCAGTGGAGCGCTCACCGGGCGCGCGGGAAGCTACCGCGCCGAGCGCCACGTCGAGGAGATCGCGCTCCCGGCGACTGTCCAGGCAGTGCTCGACGCGCGCATCGACGCCCTCAAGGAAAGGGAGAAAGTCGTGCTCCAGACGGCGGCGGTCATCGGAAAGGAGTTCCCACTGGCGGTGCTCCGGAAGATCGTCCCCTGTTCGACAGCCGAGCTCCGGGCCGCCCTCAAGCGGCTCAGCGACATGCAGTTCGTGTCACCGCTGCGACGCGGTGGGGAAGTGCTGTACACCTTTTGCCACTCCCCAACGCAGGAGGCGGCCTATCGAACCCAACTCGTACCGCGCCGCCAACAGCTCCACGCCGAAGTGGCCCGGATCATCGAGGAGCTCCATCCGAAGGCCGACGACCAAGCGGCGCGGATCGCTCACCACCGCGAGAGCGCCGGCGACGAGCGCGCGGCGGCGGATTGGTACGCGCGTGCCGCCGGGTGGTTGGGATCCGAGGATCCCGCCGAAGCGTACCGTCACTGGCAAAAGGTGCGCGCGCTGCTCGCCCGAGACGACGGCCCTTCCGACGCGCTTCCCTTACGCATGCTGGCGTTGATTCAGATGCTGAACCTGAGCTGGCGTCTCGGCGTCGCCGAAGAAGAGGTGCGGGCGCTCTTCGAGGAAGTCCGGGAGCTCGCGAAGCGCGGCGAGAGCAGGAACGTGCTGGCCACGGCGTACTTGGCCTACGCCGTCGTTCGCGGAATGGCCGGTCACCTCGAGGAGTCATTGAAAAACATCCGCGAGGCGACGCAGCTCGTGGAGGACTCAGGAAACGCGGATCTCAAGCTCGGTCTCAAGATGGCCTTCGCCTACTTCGGCGCAGCGGCCGGACGACTGCGGGAATCGTTGGCGATCACCGAGGAGGCGCTCTCCCAGCAAGAGGGAGACTCGACTTGCGGCGCCGAGCTGGCAGGGATCGACCCGTTCGTCTTCCTGACCGGACTTCGCGGTCACCTGCTCGGCCAGATGGGCAGGCTCGCCGAAGCTCGAGCGGCGCTCGACGCCGCGCTCGATCTCTCCGCCACGCATGTCGACTCGGAGGTTCGCGGATGGATCCACGGGTGGATCGTCGTCCTAGCGCGCGCCACCGGCGAGACGGCGGACGTGCTTGCGCATGCCCGCCGGGGCCTCGAGATCGCGGAAAGGACCGGGAGCTTCTTCTCGCAGGTCATCGGGTTTGCGCATCTGGGGCGCGCCCTCGCCCTCCACGGAGAGTGGCAAGACGCGGCCGGCGCCTTCGAAAAGTCGCTCGCGATCGCCCGGGCGCGCAGGGTCGGATGCGAGATGGAAGCGGGAATCTTGGCCGATCTCGCCGAAGCGACCGCCTCGATCGGCAACACCCAAGCGGCGCTGGCGCTCGCCCGCGAAGCGGTCGACATGGCGCACCGGCGCGGCGTGCAGGTGGAGGAGTGCCGGGCGCACCTCATCATCGGGCGCATCCTCCTCCGAGCCGAGGGCGCACCGAAGCAGCGAGCCGTCCGGAAGGCGCTGGAGACGGCGGCCGCGATCGCGCGCGAGACCGAGGCGCGCGTCTACGAGCCGTTCATCCACCTTGAGCTCGCGGAGGTGGCGAGGCTCGCAGGCGACGAGGCAGCGCGAGCGAGCGAGCTGCGGGCAAGCTCCGAGCTGTTCACCGAGATGGGCGCCACCGGTCACATGGTGGAAGCTGCCGGCGCCCCCGATCTCGGATCGTGATCCGAAACTCGGCTAAGGGTAAAACTCACTGCACGTGAGTCAGCGCGGGGGCACGCGCATAGAGACTCCTCAGAACATGGGGGCTGGGGGTCGGGGACCAGAGGTCGGCTCTGCCGATTTTAATGGTACGAGGGTGAACCGGAGGTTCATGAATACTGTCGATAAACGCGGAACGATGGCGCCGCCGCGTGAGCCGGGGAATGAATTCCCCGGCGTTGGCCGGCTCCGGCGTCCGCGACAAAATCGACGCTCCCCATAGACGCTGGGCGCAGCTCCGCTGTATGACTACTGCGTCCCGCCCGCTCCAATGTCACGGAATGTGAGATCCTGGTCTTTCAGGTTGCCGATCTCGTCCCCCGACAACCCAAGCTCGAGCAGGATGGTCTCCGTGTCTTGCCCGCTGTCGGGTGCGACACGATGCACCGCCGACGCCTCTTCGTTGAACTGCACCGGGCTGGCGGCGACTTTGACGGGGCCGTGTGTCGGATGCACGTAATCGACGAGGTAGTGGCTGGCGATGACCTGCGGATCGACGTCCGAATCGTCGCAACGTCCCCTCTGGGACGAGCAACGCCTTGGCGCTCAGGCGCGGCGTGCTGTTCGCCGTCGCCTGGAGCGGCTTCGGCATTGCCCGATCATCCACGGCACGCCCCAACGCGTCGAACTTCCCGATGGAGAGCCGATGCGCAGTTAGACATCGCCGCTTGGCACACGGAGCTTGGGCTTCCTATCTTGCGTCACCCTGATCAGAAACCGCAGCGCTTCATTCACTGCTTCCGCACTGGGAAACGCCGCCGCCACATCGGGTTCTATGCGGACGACCGAACCGGCAAAACTCTTCCGGCCGGGGCCAAGCCTTCGCACCCGCAGGTTTCTGAGGTCATACTCTGGCCGCATGTCGTCGGCCGCAACTGTTCTACCCTTCTTCATAGGCGCTTCTCTCTGATGGGGTAACGTCCCTGGCACTGATCAAACGGGTGACGTCTCCTCTTTCGGTGTACGATACGATCAATAGACGCCCGTGCCGCGACTCCCCAACGATCAGAAAGCGATGCTCACCGTAAGAATGATTTGGGTCATGGAAGTCGACATACAGCGGATCGTCAAAAACAGTCTTTGCTTCGTCAAATGAAACCTTGTGCTTTGCGAGATTGGCTTCTGCCTTGTCCACATCCCACTTGAATTTCATCACAACGACATCGCATCAGATATCAAGGCTCGCGGCAAGCGCGGCCCACTGTTCGCGCTCGCCGTCCCCCCGCGCCTGCGTTGCCGTCCGCGTCCGATTCCCCTTCTCGCTAGAGACCTTCGCATTGTCGGCACTGTCTTCACCTACCGCACACAACACATCATCGCAACACTCGCTGCCCTCGCCCTCTCGACTACGCATGATGACCACAGGATGTGGAGCTGGCTCGGCACGGTGAAAATAGCGTGGAAGTGGGTGACCGGCAGCAGCCGCGTCTGCCAGCGCTTGAGCCAGTCCTCGACTTTGCGCCACCCACACTGCGGGCAGGGAAACCCAAGAGGGACACAGCTCCAAGTTGGCCAGGGTCGATAGCCGTTGTTGACTAACAGTCGGAGTAAGTGATTGACATGCGCCTTCTCGCGCCCTTGCTGGAACTATCTTCGCCGGGCCGACTTGGCATACTTGGACCTACGTTCCAGAGGACTCCCCTCGTAGCGTGCGGTTGATACTTCAGGCCGCCGCACTTTCCTCGGACGGCCGGATCAGTGACTCCGCGGGAATCCCGAGGTCCTTGTGCAGCCGCCAGATCATCTTCAGCGTGAGCGGGCGCTTGCGGTTGAGCACCTCGTAGACGCGGTTCGGACGGCCGAGCATCGGTTCGAGGTCCTTCACCGAAAGGCCACGCTGTTCCATCACGAACCTGATGGCCGCGACCGGGTCCGGAACGTCCATCGGGAAGTGCTTCCGCTCATACGCTTCGACCAACGTCACCAGCACGTCGAGGCGCTCGCCTTTGCGAGTGTTGAGACGCGCCGGCATCAGAGACTCGATCTCCTTGAGAGCGGCCCGGTAAGCGGCCTTGGTCTTGACGGGTTGGATCTCCATATCAATGACTCCTTCAGATCGTCTGCGCGTCAATGCGGTCGTATTGCGCATGCGTACCGATGAATCGGACATACACTACGCGATACGGAAAGTTGATCCAAACGACCAGACGGTACTTGTTGCCGGCGATGTTGAACACCACCCGGCTCAGAGACGTTGAACCGGTTGAACCTCAGCTTTCAGATGCACCCGCTGGTGTGGCAGGAGGCGATTTGCGGACTGCAAGCCCAGAATTCGGCCATCACGCGCTGAAATCGCGTCGCGCGGCGCTACAGCATGCCATTTCAGCCCTGTAACGGTGAAATGTGGCCTACAATCCGGCCATCGTGAGCCAAAACCGAATGACCAGCAAACGTGACGCGTGAAACGTGAACTCGACAGGTGCCGCGCCGCGTCCACGGTGACCGCCAGCTCACGCTCCCACAGCCTCACGTCGCGTCACTCCCGTGCTCGACCCGGTCACGATAGCGGCGGCGCAAGTCGGCCAGCAACCCCTCGCGGCGATCATACAGCCTCTTCGGTGTGCGCCGTGGGTGATTGGCGATCGCGTAGGCCGTCAAGATCGGCAGCGCGACGGTACTGTCGAGGTAGCACACGACGGTATCGGGCAACGCCGCCGGGTCGACCTTTCCCCAACTCACTGCCTCGCCCGGCGTCGCGCCCGACAAGCCACCGGTGTCCGGACGCGCATCGGTGATCTGCAAATAGTAATCATGACCGGTCTCGCCGATGCCGAGCACCTCTTGGATCTGCGGCTCGGTTTGCAGGACGAAATTCTTCGGCGAGCCACCGCCAATCAGCAGAACCGCGCTTTTGCCGCCCGACTCCTTGGCAGCAAGAACGATGGCGGCAGTCTCGTTCACATCGCGCGAGACGTCGAAGGCGAACTCGTTGCCGCGCAGTGCCAAGGCGGCCACGTTCATGCCGATCGAGCTATCGCCGGGCGATGAGGTGTAGATCGGCACGCCGTACTCGTGGGCGACCGACAGCACCGAGCGGCGTTGGATGCCGAGGACGCGTTCGCGTTCGCGCACGTAGGCGCCGATGCGGTAGTGGAACTCCGCCGTGCTCATCGGCTTCTGAAACTCCGGCGCCGCGACGACGGTGCGGAAGAAGGCGTCAGTTTCGAGCAATACCTCGTAATCGAAAAAGATGTCGTAGATGCGCACGATGCCCTGCTCGCGCAGCCGGACGTCGTCCGCGAACGGCGAGCCGACGTGCATGCTCAGTCCGAGTCCGAAATGCGCATCATGGTACAGATTCGCCCCGGTGCTGGTGATCCAATCGACGAAGCCATGCTCGATCAGCGGAATGATGGCCGCGATCCCCAGTCCCGCCGGCGTCAGCGCGCCGGTGAGACTCATGCCGATGGTGACGTCGTCCGCGAGCACGCGGCGCACGAACAGTTGACACAGCTCACGCAAGCGGGCCGCGTTGTACGCGAGAAAGGTCCCGTCAACCAATTCGGTGATCGACACCGTAGCGTCGATCGGCCGCGGATCAATGCGCGGATGTTTGGCCAGCCGAGTTTTGGATGCAGCCACCAACGTCTCCCTTCCACGAGCGGCGAGTGCGCGTGAAGGTAGCTGGCCGGGGGCGGTGAATCAACGGCGCGGCGGTGACCGGCGAGTCGATGAGTCGATTCAGTGATAGCGTGGCGGCCGGCGTACGGCCTGGACCTCGATCACCAGCTGCTGCACGGCGGCCGCAAGCTCGCGGGCGTTGTGATGGAGCTGCGCCTCGATCGCACGTACGCGCTCACGATGCGCACCCTGCCGGGCGGCAAAGTAGCGCCGTTGCAGCTCGCTGCGCTCGGTGAGCAAACGGTCTGCTTTGGCCAACGACAACAACCGCACCGTGCCGCCTTGCGCCTCTGAGGTCATCGAGATGAGCCGGCTGAGCAGGCCCGTGTGGTGATTGGCAACGGAAGTGGCAAGGGCACGATTGCTCACAGCGTAGAGGTAGAACGCGGCGCGCAGCTGCTGTAACGCTTCGTCCACTTGGCCCTGCTGCAGGAGCGCGTCCGCGCGGCGCGCCCGCGCCACGTAGCGCGCGAACCGCTGGCGCTCGAACATGCCGCCCAACGGCAGGCTGGCGGCGTTGAACAGCAACCCGATGAGGTAGAGCAGCACCCCCACGGATACGAAAACGAGGACGGTCGCCAGCAGGGCGTTCAACATGGCTGCAAGCGGCGCTGCAACGCGCGCAGCGCACGGTATCCGATGAGCGTGATCCCCAGCTCACGCAACAGCCGCCGAGTCGACGGTGCGATGAAGAACTCATAGTCGGCAACGCGCTGCGCCCAGACGCTGCCGATGGCCCGCATTTCCGGGTGATCGAGCGCCGCGTGCACATACAACTCGTTGACGCCGGGCTTGAGATCCCGCAGCAACGCCGTCCAGTAAGAGGCGGTATCACACGGCTCAGGCGGGCCTCCGTACCAGAAGTAATCGGGGGCGAGGACACCGAGTTGGTCGACTAACTCGACGATCTGGCCCATCCCCATCTCGCGCATGAAAGCGCGCGGGGCCATGCGGATGGGCAGCCGGTACTGCGCGGCGAGGCGTACATACAGCGCGTGATAATTCGCGTCCAGTTGCAGCGTGCCCATGTGCGAATCGAGATGGGTGACGTCAATGCCGGACGCAAGCGCCCGCTCGATCTGCGCCCGCGTCTCGCGCTCCATCTCCTCGAAGCGCGCCTGCCGATAGAGCGATCCCACATCGCGATGAAAATACCCGCTGGCATCCACCAAGCTCGGCACCGCGCTGCGGCCGCACACCGGCCCCCACCGCAGCGTCTCCCATTCACTCGTGTGCGTGATGTGCACGCCGAGATCGGCATCGGGCCGGCACCGCGCGAAGGCCGCTGCCTCCTCGAACCACGCACACGGGGCCATGATCGTCGAGCAGCAGAAGGCCCCCTGTTCCAGCCCCGCGATGGTCGCGGCATTCTCGGCATGGCACATGCCGAAATCGTCGGCGTTGATGATGAGCAGGCGCGCATCGTCCCCATACCCGAGGAGCTGCGCCACGTTGCGCGTGCGTTCAACCATCCGGATCACCTCCGTTTCCGGCACCTCCCAGCGCACGCTAGCTCGCCTACCCGGCTTCGATCAAGCGCCGTTGACCAGCTCCGGTACTATCCGAAAACCCGGACAGCGCCGCCCGAGCTGATCAAGCCGAGCGAAGGCAGAAGAGTCACTCCAACAGCACCGCGTTCGCTCTGCCGTTTCACACGTCCGGGTCGAAGCAGTTCGCCCCACTGCTCGAAGAGACCCGACCGGCGCGCGCGATGCTCTCGCTGCGCATCAATGATTCGAAGACGGCACGGTTCTCCGGCGTGTTTGCCAGAAAACGCCGCCCGTCGGCGAGCCGGCCGATGACGATTGCCCGCACCGGCGTGCCGTCGCGGTCGTGGATGACGGTGTACGTTTCGATCTGTGCACGGCCCTCTGGCTCCATCGCCAACGGCGGACCCGGCAGGCGGTCGATTTCGGACTGGTAGGCTGCGGGATCCTCGCGTACCCATGGCCCATCTTTCGGGGCCGCACTGTAGATGCCGATGGCATACTTGGTCATGTACCAGCCGAGCGCGCTGACCAAACCGGTCGCGCCGGGCATCGCCCGCACCTTCGCCATCATGGTCGCAATGGCGTGCATGCTGTAGTTGTTCCCCGGACCGCCGTGGTACGGCAGACCGCCAGTCACTGTGAGTGCGCGCGGGTCGTCCGCCGCGATGCCGAGCATGTCGCGGGCGATCTGTACGGCGCTGGGAAAGCAGCTATACAGATCGAAATAGTCGATGCGCTCGACGCCGACGCCCGCCATGGCGAGCGCCTTCTGCCCGGCGAGACGCAGGGCGGGGGAGCTGTGGTAATCGACCCGTTCCGACACGAACCACTGGTCATACGCGTCGGCGCACCCGCGCAGGTAGACCCAGCGCGCTGGATCAATCCCCAGCTGGCGAGCGTGCGCCACGGAGGTCATAAGCACGGCCGCGGACTGGTCGACGTCGAGGATGGCGTTCATGTACTTGGGGTACGGGAAGCCGATCAGCCGATTCGTCGGCGTGAGCGTGACGATCTCCTCCGGGCTGCGCTCCCGCTGAAACCAGGCGTAGGGATTCTGCGCGGCGACGGCGGACATCCGGCTGCACAAAACCCCGAGGCGGCTCTGCTGATCACTAAGAGTGATGCCGTAGTGGGGTCGCAGGGCGTTCTCGAACAACGGGTAGATCACGACCGGCGCCTGCAGCCCGTGGGCCGTCTCATGGTCCGTGACGCCGGCGCGCGGATCGCCGATGCGGGTCGGCGTTCCGCTGCCGTTGAGGTTCCAGCGCAGCTCGGTGTGCGTGCGGCGGGCGCGCGTCAGGGTATGCACGGCCTCGGCGCCGGCGAGCAACGCCAGCCGGACGCGTCCGGCGGCGATCTGCGCGGCGATCTCGTTGACCAGCCACTGCGGCGTGTTGCCGCCGACGGTGGTGTACAGCTCCTGGGTTGGATGGGCCCCGAGCTGCTCGCTGAGTGCCTGCGGGGCATTCGGGTAATGCCAGCCGATCACGTTGACCGCCGCGACCGTGTCCAGCTGTGTCAGCAGGCGCGCGTCGGCGCCGGCGTCTGCAGCGGCACGCCGCGCCGTCTCGACCATCATCAGCAGCGGCTCTTTGGCCTCCGCCGGGTCGACGTCACGTTGGGTGAATTGCCCCGCGCCGATGAGCACGGGCGTCCGGTCTTCGATCATATCTTGTTCCTTGAGCAGTCGGGTGTTCGTAGGGTCCGATCGTGCTTCCTCAACATGCGTTCTTACCATGCTGCCGCAGCGACCGACAACGACACCGATCGCAGGGATGCAACGAGCGAGCCGGCCTTGGCAACGGATGCAGCGTAGCGATAGAACACCAGCACCTCCGTCACGAGGTTTACGTGAAGGCCGCTACTGGGACGTGATTGCCATGGCTAACCTGCGCCGGCCCTGTCCTTCACTTCGATCTGGCCTTTTGCAATATGTACCGGTAGCATTTCTCCCGTTGTGATTGCAGTCATTCTTGCTGCGGGTCGGGGAACACGCATGGGTGCGTTGACGGCCACCACGCCGAAGCCGCTGCTGCCGCTGTACGGCCGGCCGATCATTGAGCACATCCTGGCGGGCCTCCGCACGGCGGGGATACGGGAAGCCGTCATCGTCACCGGCTATCGCGGTGAACAGATCGAGGCGCACCTCGGCGATGGCCGGCAACTGGGCATGCAGCTGACCTTCCGCCGGCAGGAGAAGGCGGAAGGCACGGCGCGGGCCCTGCAGCTGACGCGGGACGCCGTCGGCGCGGAGCCGTTCGTGCTGTCATGGGGCGATGTGGTCGTTGACCGGTCGCTGTACGCGGCCATGTGCGCCGAGTTTGCTCAGGTGCCGTGCGACGCGCTCCTTGCCCTCAATGCGGTCGACGACCCGTGGCGCGGTGCCGCGGTGTACGTGGACGGCTCGTGGGGCGTGACGGGCCTGATCGAGAAGCCGCCACGCGGCACGTCACACACGCGCTGGAACAACGCCGGCATCTTCGTGTTCACGCCGATCATCTATACCTACGCGGAGCGCCTCCCGATCTCCCCGCGCCAAGAGTACGAGCTGCCGCAAGCCATCAGCGCCATGATCGCCGACGGCCGGGTGGTCCGGGCACAGCCGGTGCGCGGGTTCTGGAGCGATCTGGGGACGCCGGAGGATTTGGCGCGGGCTGAGGAAGCATTCGTGAGACGCGCCGCGCAAGACGTGAAATGCTGAGGCCGCAGCAGAGATGACCGACGCACTCACCCCAGCCTTTCAATTGCCCCAGGAACAGCAACGTGCGCGTGCTCTTGCCAGCCAGTACCAGATCGTGTGCGGCCGCGCCCCACGTTTCGTCGTGCGGGCTCCCGGGCGGGTGAATCTGCTCGGCGAGCACACCGACTACAACGGCTTGCCGGTGCTGCCGATGGCGATTGATCGCAGCATCATGATCGCCGCCGGCGCGCGCGCCGATCGCACCGTCCAGGTGTCCAACACCGCCCCACAGTTTGCACCGCGCACTTACGAGGTTTCCGACAATATTCCTCCCTATGCGGAAGGCGACTGGGGGAACTATTCCAAAGCCGCCGCGCAATGCTTGGCCCGTCACTGCGGCCTCAAGTTCCGTCACGGTGCGGACTGTCTGGTGGACGGCAACATCCCGAGCGGCGCCGGTCTCTCGTCGTCCTCCGCACTCGTCGTGGCCAGCGCCTTGGCGCTACTCGCCGCCAACGAGCACACGGTGCCGTATGAAACGATGGCCGAGTTGCTCCCCGGCGCGGAGCGCTACGTGGGGACGTTGAGCGGCGGGATGGATCAAGCCGTGAGTCTGCTGGCACAGGCGGGGCATGCGTTGCGCGTCGATTTCTTTCCATTACGGGTCCGGACCGTGCCGTTGCTGCCGGGCTACAGCATCGTTGTGTGTCACAGCTTGGTGCGCGCCGAGAAATCGGGAGCCGCCAAGCGCGGCTACAACCAGCGCGTGATCGAAGGTCGCCTGGCGTGCCGCGTGCTGGAACGCGCGCTCGGGAGCAGCCTGCCGCGGCCGCTGCACACGCTCGGTGACCTGGCCGCATTATTTCCGCATCGGCCGTTGCTCGACTTCCTGCCGCTTCTGGAAGCGCATGTCCCGGAGCGTCCGCTGGCGCTCGCCGAGCTGGCGCAGATCATCGGCACGAGCGTCGAGGGGTTACACACAAGTTGTGACATTCAACGGAGCGTTGATGATCGCTTCTCGATTCTGCGCCGCGTGCGTCACGTCCTCTCCGAGGCCGAACGTGTAAACCAGGCGGAAGAAGCATTGCACGCCGGGAACGCGGAGCGTTTCGGTTACTTGATGGACGCCTCACATGCCAGCTGCCGCGACGATTACGAGATCAGTTGCCCGGAGTTGGAGGCTCTCATCCAGGTCGCAAAAGAAGCCGGGGCGGCGGGAGCGCGGCTCACCGGTGCGGGCTTCGGCGGCTGCACCGTGAACCTGGTTCCAGATGCCGGTGTCGCGGTGTTTCTGACCCGCGTCGATCGGTATTTCTACGCGCCGCGGCTGACGCATCCCGCGCGGGTCACCAATTATCGATTCTGTTTTCGGCCCGAAGCGGGCGCCAGCGTCATGCGCCTTTAACCCCGCCAGTACCGCACGCGCCCGACGTCGACGTGGACGAAATGGGCCGCGGGATAGTACCCGACGCCACCGCCTTGCAACGCGATCGCCGCGGCCCGCAGTCGCCACAGGGAGCGGTGCGGCACGTAGACGTCAGCGGCCATCGCGTCCATGTGCAGACTGTTGACCGACACCTCATAGCCCTGCGCCGCGAGCATGGCATTGGTAGCCGGAGAACGATACCCCGACAGGAGGTAGAACGGCTGGTGCAAGTCCAACCTCACCGCCAACCGGTGCAAGAGGTCGAGCAGCCGTGGCTCCACCGTTTTCACCTCACCGGTGTGATAGTCCCGCAAAACGTAGCTCACCTCGGAGAGGGCGTCGGGAATGTAGTTCCCTAACGCCCAGTAGACGGTCTTGATGCTTTCGCCGGTGTGGACGTTGTAGAATTTGAGTGAGCGCTCGAACCGATGTTGGCGGCCGGCTGACAGCAGGCCCGAGCTCGGTGCGACAACCGCCGCGGCCAACGCGCCGCGCAGGAAGCGGCGGCGCGTCAGGACGGTGTTGGCCACTGGCGACACTTCCGCCGGGTTTGTGCCCTCGTGGCCTTCGTTCGGCATTCTCTTCATCGGAGACTCCTGATGATGGGGTGCGTCGAGGAATCATGTTCTGTGCCGGACAGCGCGCCTAGGAGTGGCGCCTCACATGGCTGGTTGTCTGTGCTACACAACTGACGCATCCCTCAGAAATCGTATTCCGATCTCGTCCGGCCGCTTCCAGAACGCAGCGGACCACGCTAAGGATTACGGAATGCTGGCACTGAACTGCACTGCCGGGGGCAGCTGCAGAGCGCCGAACGGGCGCCAACTTTATATACGGAGGACGCGGAGGGCGCCAGCACTTCGCTATTAAAAATCCTGAAGTCCGTCGTCGTAATTCCGCAGCACCGCGAATCGTTCCGTTGGCGAAAACTGCGGCACGAAACGGGCCCCGAAACGGGCCGGAGGCCGGCGCGGTTGCCGAGCGTGCTGATCGTCGTGTTGTACGCCGTCGTACACGGGGCGATTGCGTCTGCGCAGGATCTGGAACCCGTTCCCGAAGTTCGAACCCCGGCCGCCGCCGAGGACCAAGTGTACCTTGACCTGGTCGGGCCGCCGGAACCGTTGGCAGGCCCGCCGGCGTTGTTGCGTGACGTAATTGAGCTGACGCCCGCGCCCAAAAGGTCGGAAGCGCGGCGACGCTGGCGGACCGTGGTGCGTTTCTATCGCAACCGCCACTACAGGTTGGCGTGGAGCGACGATAGCGGCCCGTTCCCGGAAGCTTTCAAACTCCTGGCAGTCGTCGACGAGGCGTCGCAGGACGGCTTGAATCCCGACAGCTACAAGGTCAGCGATATCAGCGCGCGCCTGCGCAGCGCGCCGCCGCTCCAACCGCAGGCCGCGGCCGAAGTCGACGTGCTCCTCACGCAGTTGTTCGTCAATTACGGATCGGACTTGCTCAACGGCCGCGCCGAGCATCCCGGATATCCGCCGAACGAAGTCGATTTCGTCGCGCTACTGGAATCCGCGCTGGCCGAGCACCGCTGTGCGGATGCGCTCAGTCACCTCGCGCCGCAGCATCGCGGATATGAACGACTCAAAGCGACGCTGCAAGAGTACCGTCAGCTTGCAAAAAACGGTGGCTGGCCGACGATTCCGGAGGGGACGCTTCTCAAACTCAGCGCCACCGGCCCGCGTGTCGCCGCGTTGCGTGCGCGACTCATGGCGACGGGCGATCTGGCCGCACCCCCTGAGCAACGCCACGGCCAGAAGAGCAACCGCAGCGGCCACGCGGGTGCGACGTTTGATTACGCGGTGGCCGCAGCCGTGCGTCACTTCCAGAAGCGCCACGGGTTGCCGCCTGATGGGACCGTGGGTCCAATCACCCTCGCCGCGTTGAACGTGCCGGTCAGCGATCGCAGTCGGCAGTTGGAGCTGACCCTCGAACGGTCGCGCTGGCTGCCGGCGCAGCTGGGCGACCGCTACATCTGGGTGAACATCCCGAGCTATGAGCTGCGCGTCATGGAAAGCGGGACCGAGAGCGACGGCGGCGGTACACGCGACCACACGGTGTTCAAGACCCGGGCGATCGTTGGGGACAGCGAACACCCCACGCCGCCGCTCGGGGCGACGTTGACGCACCTCATACTCAATCCGTTCTGGAACATCCCACGCAGTATTGCCGTGAACGAGATCATCCCTGCCGCCGCCAGCGACCCCGGGTACTTTCAGAAGAAGAATATTCGGGTGCTGAAAGGGAATGGGCGGGGCCGGCGGGAGATCGATCCGCGCCGCATCAACTGGGCCAAAGCCTCGCTGGCGCACCTCGAGTACCGATTCCGGCAAGATCCCGGCCCAAAGAACTCACTCGGCCAGATCAAGTTCGTGCTGCCCAATCCGTTCGGGATTTACTTACACGATACGCCCGGCCGCCAGCTGTTCGGCAAACGCAAACGGCAGTTCAGCCATGGATGCATTCGCATCGAGCACGCGAATGACCTTGCGGAGTATCTCCTCGCCGACTCGCCGCGCTGGCATCGGGAACAAATCGAGGAGGCACTCGCCAGCGGCAAGGCGCATTTCGTTCGCCTCGCACAGCCAGTGCCCGTCTACCTCACCTACTTCACCGCGTGGGTCGATGAGGATGCCGTGCTCCAGCTGCGGGACGACATTTACGGCGAAGATGCGACGCTGGATGAGGCACTGCGCGCACCGTTGATCACGGTGTCAGTGCGCAAATAGGCGCAACCCGCGCCGGCGTGTGCGCCGCAGCTTCTCCAGGAAGGTATCGCGACTGATCGCCTTGGCGCCGAGCCGCGCCAGGTGTGGGCTCAACACTTCGATATCCAACCACTCCAAGCCGTGCGCGCGCAGGTAATCGATGAGATGCAGGAGCACCAGCTTCGAGGCATTGGCCGTATGATGAAACATGCTCTCGGCGGCGAACGCGCCGTCCACGTCGACACCATAGATGCCACCGACGAGCTGCTCTTCCCGCCAGGCTTCGGCACTGTGAGCAATCCCCAGCCGGTGCAGCCGCACGTACGCGGCGATCATGGCCGGCGTGATCCAGGTCCCGTGCTGGCCGGGTCGCGATGTTGCGGCGCACGCGCGGATCACGTGTGGGAACGCCGCATCGACCGTGAAGCGCAAGGTCGTGTGGCGCCGCGCGTGCGCCAGGCTTCTGGGAAGATGCAGATCGGCGAATTCGAGGATCCCACGCTCCGCCGGCGAGAACCACAGCAACGGCAGCCCCTCGACCGGCCACGGAAAGATCCCCTGCCGATAGGCAAGCAGCAAGGTGTCCGGATGCAGATCACCACCGATGGCGACGATGCCGTCCTCGGTGGCGGTGCGCGGGTCGGGGAATCGCAGGACAGGCATGGGTACGTAAAACGTGAAACGTGAGACGTGAACAGAACCGTGCAGTCAGGTTCACGTTTCACGCATCACGCTTCATGGCTTCCTGTGCAGCCTCTAACACCCGCCACCCACTGGCTCAACCAGCCTCAGCAGGCTGTTGAAAAAGGCGGAGAGCATGGGGCGGGGGGGGCAACGGACCGTCAGCGCTGTTCGCCCCCGCCCCTTCCAGCTATATAGTGGAGTTGGTGCCGGAGGACGTATGCGACTGCTCCACACGATGATTCGCGTCAATGACCTCGATGACTCGCTGCGCTTCTACTGCGACCGTCTCGGCATGAAGCTGCTCCGCAAGCAGGACTATCCCGGCGGCCGGTTCACGCTCGCCTTCGTCGGCTATGGCGACGAGGCCACCGACGCCGTGATCGAGCTCACATACAACTGGGACACGCACCACTACGAGTTGGGAAATGCCTTCGGACATCTCGCAGTCGGCGTCGTGGACATCTACAAAACCTGCGACGCGTTGCGGCAGCAGGGCGTGAAGATCGTACGCGAGCCGGGGCCGATGCAGCACGGCGATACCGCGATTGCGTTCATCGAGGATCCGAACGGCTACCGTATCGAGTTGATTCAGCGGCCGTGAGCATGGGCGTACGTCTGTTCGGCCTGTCGATCGCCGCGCCGTCATGAATCGGGTTGTCGTGCACTACCATGAGATCGCGCTGAAGCGCGGTAACCGCCCGGCGTTCGTGCATCAGCTGGTCGACAACATCGGCCGCACGCTGCGCGGCACTGGGGTGCGACGGGTACGTGCTGTCCCCGGCCGTATTGTGATCAACCTCGCGCCGCGGGGAGATTGGCCCGAGATCAGCCGCCGGCTGCAGTGGGTTTTCGGTATCGCGAACTACTCGCTGTCGTGGCGGGCGGAGCGCACGCTCGACGATATCACCGCGAAGGCGCTGGCGGCCATCGACGGCCAGCAGTTTGCGAGCTTCGCGGTGCGAACGAAGCGAGGAGACAAGGGCTTTCCCGTGCCCTCGCCCGAGGTCAGCCGGCTGGTCGGCACCGCCGTACAGGCCGAGAGCCGCGCGGCCGTCGATTTGGAGAACCCGGCGCTGACGATCCGCATCGAGATCGTGCGCGACGAGGCATTCGTCGCGGTGGAACGATTGCGGGGCCCGGGAGGATTACCGGTCGGCAGCAGCGGCAAAGTGCTGGTGTTGCTCTCCGGCGGTATCGACTCGCCGGTCGCCGCCTACCGGATGATGCGTCGCGGCTGCGCGGCGGAGTTCGTGCATTTCCACGGCGCTCCGTACCAGGATCGCACCAGCCGCGACAAGGTGGCCGAGCTGGTCCGGCTGCTCACGCGGTCGCAGTTCCACTCCCGATTACACCTGGTGATATTTGGAGACATCCAGCGGCAGATTGTCACTCAGATCCAGCGCCCGTATCGCGTCGTGCTCTATCGCCGCATGATGGTGCGCATCGCCGAGGCGTTGGCCAGATCGCGCGATATTCCGGCGCTGGTGACCGGTGAGAGCCTTGGGCAGGTGGCCTCGCAAACGTTGTCGAACTTGACGACGGTCGAAGAGGCGACGACGTTGCCGCTCCTGCGGCCGCTCATCGGCATGGACAAGGCAGAGATCACGGCGCAGGCACAGCAGATCGGCACGTTCGAGATATCGATCCAGCCCGATCAAGACTGCTGCCAGTTGTTCGTCCCGAAACATCCGTCAACCGGGATGAGCGTGGCCGAAGCGAGCGAGGCGGAACGCCCGCTGGATATTCCGGCGCTGCTGCAGCAAGGGCTGGAGGGCCTCACCGTTCAGGAGGCCACGTTTCCATCGCAGTCCGCATGAGCGACTTGCGGTTCGCTGCGCCTCTTGATTATATGGGCGGCCGATGATCAGCGACGCAACGCGGCGAGCGCTGAAGTACGTGGAAGTCTCGCGACCCGACGTGCGCCTCGATCGCTTTCCCAACTTCCTCATCGTCGGCCCGCAGCGTACCGGAACCACCTGGCTGCACGCCAATCTCCGGTATCATCCGCAGATCATGCTGGCAGAACCGAAGGAGCTGCATTTCTTCAGCGCCCTGAAGACGCCTCAGAACCCGCGGTTTCGCTCCGCGGAACTGGAATGGTATCTGCGGTTCTTCCGCGAGCCCCTGTGGCGCGTGCTGCTGCGCAACGCCATCAGCATCCGGCGATATCGTGAGATCTATCGGCCCAAAATCCGGGGCGAGGCGACGGCCAGTTATGCCGCGCTCGATCGCGACGTGATCGAGGACATCACCCGGCTCAACCCCGACATCAAGGCGCTGCTCATGATCCGCGATCCCATCGAACGCGCCTGGTCGCACGCCAAGAAGGATCTCGTGCGCAACAAGGGGCGCAAGTTTGCAGACGTATCAGCGAGTGAGTTCGAAGGGTTCCTCGCGGATCCGTACCAGTTGCGCTGCGCCCGCTATGCTGAGCAGATCGACAACTGGTCGGCGTGCCTGCGCCCGGGCCATTTGCTTATCGGCCTGTTCGACGATGTCGATACGCGGCCCGAGGCGTTGCTGCTTGAGGTGATGTCCTTCCTCGGCGTCAAGAGCGACCGCCGCTACGTCAGCGAGGAGGCGCAGAAGCCGGTCAACCCAAGCGGAGGAAGCCGGATTCCCGAACGCTATCGCCGTCTGCTCGAGCAGTTGTTGGAGGATGACATCGCGCAGCTGCGGGAGCGCTTCGGTCTGGCCTGGGCTTCTGACAGCGCGCCGGTCCGGCAGGGCCCGGCTCCACCACGCAATGGGGCCGGATTCATCGTGGCTCTGCACCGCCATTGAATCACGACGCGGGCGGCAGCCGGCGCTCGTCAATCCGAACAACTCATAGACAGCACCCGTCGCAGGTGTACGGCCATCACTGAATCGACGTTACCATCTGCCGCATCGAGGCGGCGAAGTCGGGGTAGATGAGCGTGTACCCCGTCGCTTTGAGCGCGGCGTTATCGACGACGTAGTCCGCATCGAGATAGCGCACAGCGTCGTATTCCAAATCCGGAATCCACTCCCGCCATCTCGCAATCCATCCATCAATACGAGCAAATGCCTTGAGGACAGCGACGGGCACGTGCAACCGCGGGGGAGGCGTACCGAACGTCTTCGCCGCAATAATCAGTGCCTCCTCCACGGTTGGATGGCTGTCGTCCGCGATGTTGAAGGCCTTGCCGACGGCGTCATCCCTCTGGGACAGGTGTACCACGGCGGCGGCAACATCCTCGACCCGCACGTTGGACAGGCGCTGTGTCCCGTTGCCGGGGATAGCTGGAATCGACGTGCGGCGCGAGAACATCTTGCCGGCGCCATCGTTGCACCCGGGCCCGTACACTGTGCACGGCCGCGTGATGATTGCCGGCAACCCTTCCTGGATGCAGCGCCAGACAATATCTTCACCGTCCCGCTTGCTACGGCCGTAACTGTCCTGCGGGTCTCGCGCCATGTCTTCCCGGAACGGAATGCCGCGGTACGGCCCGTACACGCTCGTCGAGCCGACGTGGATGAGCCGGCGGACCTTCGCATCGAGCGCGAACCGGGTGATCCGCTCGACGCCCAACACGTTGATTGGATACAGCCGCTCGTAGGGCGTGGAGAGGTTACAGATCGCGCCCAGGTGAAATACCCATTCTACATCTTCGAATAGACCGGACAGTGTCGCCGGCTCGGTCAGGTCCGAGGGGACAAACTCCACTCCCATGCGGTCGAAATAAGACATCTCCGGCGGCGCTAACCCCGTTGCGCGCACCCGAGCTCCCGCGGCGGCCAGGCACGCAACGAGGTGCTTGCCGATGAATCCGCTGGCCCCCGTCACCAAGGTGATGCCGTGAAACTCCACTGCCCTACCCGCCGCCGCCACCATTTACGCCCATTCGCTCTGGCAGGCCAGGGGCGGCAGCGACACTGCTCAAGCTGAGGAGGCCCCTCCTGAGGCGCGTTCCTCTAGGACGCGTCAAATCAAATCGGTGAAGGCCAAGGTAGCCACTGAGCCTGTGGGAAGCGTGAGCAAGGAAAGAGCATCAGGCGGCCTTGCGCATCTCGAGGTAGACGGTCGGGCAGAGCTTCACGCAGAGTTGGCAGGCAACACAGCGCTTCTCGTTGACGAGCACCGGCAGCGGACGCCGCTCGGCCGCCCCCTCCGGGATCACAAGACCCAAGCAACCGAACGAACAGACTTCCACACAGAGGCTGCAGGAGACACATCGGGCGCCGGCCACGGCGTGGGGCCTGGGTCGGTCCTTGCGATGGACCATTACGGACGCTTGGCCGCTCGCGTCGGTCACCGCCCCGGCGATCGGGCAGGTCATCCCGCACACTCCGCAGTCCACGCAGGTTTCGCGGTCGATCACGTGGACAGCTTTCCTGGCGCCACTGATGGCGCGGGTCGGGCAGGCCTTCGCGCAAGCTGTACAACCGTTGCATTTGTCGGTGATGAGATAACCCACCGGACTAGCCTCCTGTGGCTGGTGTGAAGATCGTTACCACGTCACCGTTCGTGAGGGGTGTCTTCTCGCGGCCGCGGCGGTTGATGTTCTCGCCATTGACAAGCAGCGTGAGGGGCGGCCGCACCCCCACGACGACGTCGTAGGCTTCTTCATCGATCTTGCCAGTCTCGCGCAGTGAACTGAGGAGATCGCGCACGGCCGAGCCTGCCGGTAGCTCTGCCTCCTCGTGCAACGAGACGTAGCGCGCCCCGAGAATCGCGTGGATCCGGATCTCGACACGGACGGGAGGGCGGTTCCCCCTGTTTCCCCATAGTCTCATGGCGCGTCGATTTCCTCGGCTAC
Source organism: uncultured delta proteobacterium (assembly GCA_963729835.1). GTDB lineage: Bacteria > Desulfobacterota > Binatia > HRBIN30 > HRBIN30 > CAVSQF01. Next base: position 259,209 of record CAVSQF010000023.1, read on the forward strand.
CTCAGCCAAGCCCAACTCCTCGAGCTTAGCCCGTGTTGGTTTGGCCGTGGCGGGGTCCCAGCCCATTCCCACCAGGAAGTCACGGTTCAGACGCTCGTCCTTGAGTCGGACCCCCTTCATCGGGCCCGAGTCCAGCGGTGGGTTCCCCACAACTCGTGGCGGCAGGGCGAAGTCGCGCAGCGGGGCAATGCCATGCTTGAAGTTGAAAGCTTGCCTGAGCGCCTGAACCCGCTCCCCGATGCGCATGTAGTCCTTGGGGGATCGCCGCCAGCCGGTGGCCGCGTTGAGGTACTCGAAGATCGGTAAGTTTCCCCCCATCTGGGCACCAAAGAGGCAGCCTCCCGCCGCGTTGTAGAGCTGCATATAGTTGCTTGCCGCAACTTGCAGGACCCACTTGCCCTCGGGATCGTACTTGTCGTTGGCCATCGAAAGGGGTTTCGTCTTCGGAAGGCTCGGCAGGAGCCGGTGCAGCGCGAACAGGTCGAGCCACTGGTAGCCGTGGTTCGTGTGCCGGCCAGGGGTGGGCTCGAGGGCATAGCTCACCGCGAAGCCGGGGTCGAAGCGGCTGTCGTGCATGGGCAGCTCCTGCCCCCCTGCGTGCATCGCGAAGCGCTCGGCGCCCCGGCCGATTTTTGCCGCCGCCACCTTTACGCCGTCGGCGAGCAGGTCGCCCACCCCCTCGCGCGCGATCATCTTCCGGACGAGCGCGACGATTGCTTCGGCATTCCCCCAGGTGAGGTCGAGCCCGTCCACCTCCTCTTTGGTGAGGACACCCTGCTCCACGCATTCGATGGCGAAGGCAACCGTCGCCGCGGCCGAGATCGTATCCATCCCCGCTTTGTTGAGCAGGTCGTTCACGAGGTAAATCGAATCCATGTCCCGGTTGAGCAGTAGCGTGCCGAACCCGCAACAGGTCTCATACTCGGGCTTGTGCATCTCCTTGATCGGGTACTTGCCGTCCTTCACTGAGACCAGCCCGCCGCATCCGAGGGGACAGGAGTAACAGTTGTACTTGCGGAACTCGCGGTCGATGATTCGCTGCGGGTTCAGGTTGTCCGCGTGGGTGGGGATCGGAAAGTCACGAACTCCTGACCCCTTCCAGTTCTTCACCGGCGAGTCGCCGTTCTCCGAGGACATGACGTTGGTCACGATGGTGCCGAACTTACCAAAGACCACCTTCGCCATGTCGCCGGTGCTACCAAGTGCCACCGGCGAGACACGCATGAACCTGCCCATGATGCTCATCATTCTCGCCGAGAGAACCTTGCCCATCGGCCCCTTGCCGGCGTCCAGCCAGCGCACGAAATCCTTCGACAAGCGGCTCAGCTTGTCGGGATCAGCCACACGCACGGGGCGACTGGCCGCTATGGCAACGGCCTTCAGGCGCTTACTGCCCATCACCGCACCCAGCCCCGAGCGGCCCGCGATCCTGCCGCCGTCGTTTACGATGCCGGAGATATGGGAGAGCTTCTCGGCCGCGGTCCCGATGGTCACCACCGCCGTCCGGGCGTCCTTCATCTCGCCTTTGATGCGATCCTCGGTCTCAACGGCATCCATTCCCCAAAATGAGGATGCGTCAACCAGCTCTTTCGAACCGTCCACGATTCTCAAGTAGACGGGCTTGTCGCTCACTCCGGTGAAGAAGATGGCATCGTACCCGGCCCTCTTTATTGCAGGGGAAAAGGTTCCACCGCAGTTGGAGTCACCCCAACCACCCGTGAGCGGGCTCTTCGCCATGGCCATCCACCGTCCCATGAACCAGGCGCCGGTGGCGCAGAGGAAGCCGCTCGTAAACCCCAGGATGTTCTCCGGGCCCAGCGGGTCGGCCCCTGCGGGGATGCGGTCAAAGAGGACGCGCACTCCAAGCCCAACGCCGCCAAGGTAGGATTCGTAGACCTCGTCGGGAATCGTCTCCTCACGGAAAGCCCGTTCTTTCAAATCCACCCAGAGCACTTTGCCCGTACACGCGAATCTCATCGGCGCTCCCTGCAACTGGATATGCCAGTTTTGTCTCAGCAATCCGCCCCCGGATCAGCCGGGGAATTGGGCTCCCGACATTCTAGAGCGGACTGAACCTTCCACATGCCAATGCCAAATGAAAGGGGGGCAGTTGGCGTGATGTTAGGAGCACCTGATCTGACCGGTCGCGAGAGCGCGTGAAGCGTCCGCTTTGGCCGCGCTTGCGCGATGGCGAAAAGCGTTGCCACCGTGCAAGCTGTCGCCGTACGGCTATTTTGTCGCGATCGCGCACCCGTCGATGGCACCCCGGATCACTGAGCCGACCATGCCCCAACGAAAGTTGCGAAGCCAAGCGGCGCAGTCGCAGAAGATCCGCCCGCATCCACAAGCTTGCCCTCGGACATCCCAGGGCCACAGCAAAGTGTGCACACTGTTTTGCGGGCGCACGCATATGTGTTGACTGTTGATACTATCATGCCAGAAGCGCCATGATTATGGCACAACTCGGCCTGAGCAACTACAGTACATGGAATTCGCCAAGTGAGTGGCTGGTGTATGCAGGCCCTCATCGCTTGTAACGCAACAGGAAGTCCAACGCCCGTGTGTGAAAACGCCGGTACGGCGGATAAAACAGAGGCAAGATGGACGCGCGCGGGTTGGTAAACACTGGTCTGAGCTTGCTCATTTCGAGGAATCCCTCGTAGTTGTGATACTGGCCCATGCCGCTGGCGCCGATGCCGCCAAACGGCAGATCGTGTTGTGCCACGTGCAAGATACAGTTGTTTATCGATACGCCACCCGAAATCGTACTGTAGAGCAGCTTCTGCTCGGCCTGTTTGTCGTGGGTGAAGAAGTAGAAACCGAGGGGCCGGTCCTTGGCGTTGATGTAGGCAATCACCTCATCCAGGGTCTGGTACGTCTTTACCGGGAAGAGCGGCCCGAAAATCTCTTCGCTCATGATCCTCATGTCATCGGTGGGATTCAGGACCAAGTGCGGCGGAAACTTGCGCTGCACGCCGTTGAACACCGCTCCCGGGATGAGCGGGACGATCTGCGCGCCCTTCTGCTCTGCGTCGTCGAGCGTCTGCCGGAGGCGGCGATATGATTTGTCGTCGATCACTGCCGTAAAACTGCGAGCGTTGGTATCCGGATAGCGGTGCGCCACGACGCGGCGCGCCGCCTCGACGAATTGATCCCGCTTGCCTTCGGGTACGAACACGTAGTCAGGAGCCAGGCAGGTTTGCCCGGCGTTGATGAGCTTAGCGTACATGATGCGCGAGGCGGCTTCGGCGACATCGAAATCATCGCAGATAATCGTCGGGGACTTCCCGCCCAGCTCCAGCGTCACCGGCGTAAGGTTTTCCGCCGCAAATTTCATGACCGTGCGCCCGGCGTCCGCCGATCCGGTGAAGACGAGATGGTCAAACGGCAAGGTGGAAAAATCTTGCGCACGGACGCCCGGCAGGATGGCGAGCATCTCCTCGGGAAATTCGGCGCGGATCTTTTCCGCCAAGAGACGACAGGTGTGTTGTGAGTTCGCCGCCATTTTGATCATGGCCCGGTTACCAGCCGCCAACACGCTGGTGAGGGGGCTGATGGTAAGAAACAGCGGACAGTTCCATGGCGAGACGATGCCGACGACGCCCTTGGGCTGCGGCATGACGCGGTTCGAGCCGGTCGCAAATAATAGCGACACGTGCCGCCGCTGCGGCTTCATCCACTTGGCGAGCTTGCGGCGCGCGTGGTGGATGCCATCGACCGAACCGAAGATCTCCAGCAGCTTCGATTCCTCCGCCGACCGCTGCCCAAAATCGCGATTGATCGCATCAGCAATGGTATCCGCATTGTCGACCAATATGTGCTCCAGGCGCAGAAGGTTGGCTCGCCGCTCTTCGAGGCCTGGGTATGGGCGCTTGAGGTACGCCTCACGTTGCAGGGCGAAGATGCGCTGGGCTTCGTTCTCGATAACGTCAAAGGTTCGCAATTGTGCGGTCTGCGCCATAATCGACTCCTTCCGTTGCTACTTCCTGACGTTCACCACTTGCATCTCGGTGAACTCGTGGTAGCCCCACAGGCCGTTCTCATACCCGATCCCGCTCCACTTACAGCCGCCAAACGGTGCGTAGGGTGCGACATCCATGTGCTGGTTCACCCAGCCGGTGCCGGACTCAATTTCCTGCACAAGGGCTTCGCCGCGCCGCACATCGGAGGTCCACACTGAGGCCCCCAACCCATAGTGGGTGCGACTGGCCTGCTCCAGCGCGGCCTCCACGTGCTTGTACTTGAGCACGGGCAGCGCCGTGCCGAACTGTTCTTCATCAACCAGGCGTACGCCTGGGTACACATTGGTGACGATCGTCGGCGGGTAGAAGTAACCCGGGCTGTCGAGGCGGCGGCCGCCCACCTCGACGACGGCGCCGTTCTTGCGCGCGTCCTCCACTAGCTCCATCACCTTCGCGAGCTGCATGTGATTGTTGAGCGGTCCGAGTTGCGTGTCCGGTTCTAGGCCGTTCCCCATCTTGACAGTCTTGGCACGCGCGATGAGACCCTTGACGATCGGTTCGTATACCTTCTCATGCACGTAGAGGCGTTTGATGGCCGTGCACACCTGCCCCGAGTTGCGAAAGGCCCCCCAGAACAGCCCGTCCACGACGGCGGTCGGATCGACGTCGTCGAGCACAACGGCGGGATCGTTGCCGCCGAGTTCTAACGTGACGCGCTTGAGGTCCTCCGCCGCGTAGCCCATGATCTTCTTCCCGGTGGCGACACTGCCGGTAAACGAGATCTTGCGCACCTGCGGATGCGCCGCGAGCTGCGCGCCGATCTCCCCGCTGCCCGAGATGATGTTCACCACCCCGGCGGGCAGGATGTCTTTCAGGATGTCGCCGACCACAAGAGAGGTCAGCGGCGTAAACGGCGACGGCTTCGCCACCACCGTGTTGCCGGCCAGAAGCGCCGGCGCGGCCGGCCACGGAGTTGGCCAGCACCGCCGCGAAATCACAGTACCACGCAAGTCCGTGTAAGAATGTGCACCGCCCCACCTCGCAACCGAGGCTGCCAGGCGACTGCTTTCCGCTGCGCTTGACTACGTATGATAATGTTTCAAGTTGGTGGCCTACGTTACCAAGGGGGCCCGGCGCGGGTCAAACAGCAGTGTACGGCGAGCGCGTGCTGCGGCCATTGGCTACAAGCGAAGCGGGAACGGAGCGCTAAAGCAGGCCACCCGCTGACTCCGTGTCGATTCGGGGCAAACGGCAGCCAGGGCGCCCGCGTTTGTGGTAGCGGGTCACCTGCTTACATGGTATCAAGCATCCTGTAGGCTGGTGATGGGTGGCCGGGCGGGGGTACTCTTGTGGGAGAAGATAACCGACGAACAAGGAAACCTGCGTGAAATGGTGATTGGGAGAATCCCTTCCACGCCGTAACGGCCCGCGGGCGTGCGTTACCGCTTGGCGCTCATCCGCGCCGGCGAGAGGCGGCCGGCGGTTCTCTATGACAACCATCATCCCAAAGGCCACCATCGTGATGTCGTGGGGACCGAACAGCCGTACCGGTTCGTCGACGTGGGCCATCTCCTCACGGATTTCCTGGCGGACGTGCAGCGAGTGACCGGAGCAGCGCAATGAAGACCGTGACGTTTACCATCGAGCCATTCAGCGAGGGGCTGGGGCGCTTCAAAGACACGTTTGCGGCGGTGCAGGCGGGCCGGCGGGTGGAGCCACGGGAGTTGGTCGGGTTCACGAGCCTTGAGGCGGCGCGCAATTTTCTGACGCGGGAACGGCTGGGCTTGCTGCGCATCGCCACCCGGCCGCGCGGCACCCGGACCGTCAAGATGCCACGGGTCCCTTTCGAAGCGATCGCGTTGAAGATCGCGATTTGAGAACGGCCAGAGGCTCTCGACCGTATTCTTGATAGTCGTGTCTCACGAATCACGCTCCACGGCCCACGGCTCTCCCCGTGCACAGCGGGTGATCTTCTCTGCCGACGACTTCGGGATGTCACTCGGAGTGAACCAGGGGATTATCACCGCGCATCGCGATGGCGTGCTGACCAACGCCGGCTTGATGGTGAATGGCGCCGCCTGTGCCGACGCCGTCGCCCAGGCGGCGGCACATCCACGGCTCGGGGTGGGACTCCATCTCGTTTTGCTGCACGGCACAGCGACGGCGCCGCCCGCTGACGTGCCGGCGTTGGTTGACGCGGCCGGCGTCTTCTCGCACAGCCCGGTCGGCGCGGGTTTGCGTTACTTCTTCACACCGCGGCTGCGCCTGCAGCTCGAACGGGAGATCCGCGCGCAGCTGGAGAAGTTCCTGAGCACCGGTGTGGCGCTGTCGCATGTCGACGGCCACCTCAACATTCACATGCATCCGACGGTGCTCGACATCTTGCTGCGGTTGGCGCCGCAGTACGGCATTCACGCCATGCGGCTGCCGCGCGAACCGTTGCGGATCTCGCTGCGGCTGGACAAACGTGAGCGGGTCCGCAAGATCGTCGAGTCAGTCACGTTCGCCGCCCTCACGGCGTCGGCCCGGCGACGCTTGGCGGCGCACGGCATCCGTCATCCGGATCAGCTGTTCGGGCTGCACCAAAGCGGACACGTCACCGAGGCCTACCTGCTCGGCGTGTTACAACGGTTGCCGCCGGGGGCGACCGAGATCTATTGCCACGCCGCAGTGGCCGACGCGGAGGCGCGGCGCTGGCGTCCGCCGGGGTACGAAAGCGAGGCTGAGCTGGCCGCCCTGACGAGCCCGAAGGTCCGGGCTGCCATTGCCGCCGCGGGAATCGTCCCGATCAGCTACGGCGAGCTGGCCTGACCGCGCCGAATTCCCGCTCGGTGGCGCGGAAAAGGGTGCGGTACACATCCGATTTCAGGAGGTCTGAATTTGCCCCCCGGCCTGGAAAATGCCGCGGCATCGGACTAAAGCGTCTGGGCGGGAAAGGGAACAGAATGGCCCTGAGCTTTGATCTCACCGAAGAACAGAACCTGCTGCGACAAGCGGTGCGCGAGTTCGCCGAGCGGGAGATCGCACCAGTGGCGGCGGCGCTCGACGAAAAAGAACAGTTCTCCGTCGAGCTGACCGAGAAGATGGGAGAGCTGGGACTGCTCGGCTGCCTCGTGCCCGAGAAGTACGGCGGCTCGAATATGGGTTACGTCTCGTACATCATCGCCGTCGAGGAGCTCGCCCGCGTTGACGCCTCGCAAGCCGCCACCATCGCCGCCGGCAACTCCCTCGGCATCGGCCCGATTTACTACTACGGGACGGAGAAGCAGCGGCAAGAGTGGCTCCCGCAGCTCTGCACCGGGCGCATGCTTGCCGCCTTCGGTCTCACGGAACCGAACGCGGGCTCGGACGCGGGAGGATCGAAGACCACCGCCGAACTCAAGGGCGATCAATGGGTGATCAACGGCGCGAAGATCTTCATTACCAACGCCGCCAACCCCATGACTGGCGTGGTCATCGTCCAGGCGGTGACCGGTCGCACGGCAGGCGGAAAGCCCGAGTTGAGCTGCCTCATTGTGCCGCGCGATGCGCCTGGCTGCACGGCCCGCGAGATGAAGAACAAGATGATGTGGCGGTCCTCGAACACCGGCGAGCTGTTCTTCGAGGACTGCGTCGTGCCGAAGGAAAACCTACTCGGCAAGCGTGGCGATGGCTTCCACCAAATGCTCTCCACCCTCGACGGGGGACGGCTGTCCATCGGGGCCATGGGCCTTGGGGGCGCACAGGGCGCCTTCGAAACGGCCCTGGAGTACGCCAACACCCGCGTGCAGTTCGGCCGGCCCATCGCCTCATTTCAAGCGGTCGCCTTCAAGCTGGCGGACATGGCGATGGAGATTGAGCTTGCCCGCAACCTCCTCTACAAGGCCTGCTGGCTGCGCGAGCAGAACCGCCCGTTCGCGAAGGAGGCCGCCATGGCCAAGCTCTATTGCTCCGAGGTCATGCATCGCTGCGTGAATCAAGGCGTGCAAATCTACGGCGGGTACGGACTCATGAAGGAAAACAAAATCGAGCGCTTCTACCGCGATCAGAGGACCTGGAGATCGGCGAGGGAACCTCGGAGATTCAAAGAATCGTCATCGCCCGGAAGATCGGCGCGGCCGCCATCTGAGACCTGCGCCGGGCGGAGAGAGAAGATGGAAACGAAGAAGACCAGACACACGAAGTCCTCTCGGCAGACGGAACGCAAGAGCAAGCCGCACGCGCGCCGGGTGGAACACGGGGACTTTCTCACGGAGTCGATTACCGCGGCCCCCACAACCGGACCGGGAGCGGCGCGGATGGAGAAACGCACGCTCGGGGAGCGCATTCGCGAAGCGCGGGAGCTGCGCGGGCTCACCCTTGAGGATCTGAGCAGTCGCAGTGGCATCCCGGTGGACGGGCTCGAACGGGTGGAGTCGAACCGGGCAACCCCGCCACTCGGACAGCTCGTGCGCCTGGGAAAGCGCTCGAGATGAAGATGGGCTACCTGCTGTCGGCGGGCGTGGACAAGCCAATGAGTGTGGTGCGAGCCGAATCGCGCCCCAGGGTTGCCCGGCACGGCAAAATGCGCAGCGAGCAATACGGCTACGTCTACGAGTCCCTCGCCCCTGAAAAGGCCAACCGTCTCATGGAGCCGTTCCTCGTCACCCTGATGCCGACGGAGTTCGGGGAGTTCTCCACTCACGACGGACAGGAGTTCCTTTTTGTCCTAGAGGGCGAGATCCGCGCCCAGGTGGGCAAGGAAGTCGCCGTCCTTCGTCCGGGAGACTCGATCTACTATGACTCGGCGCATCCTCACCTCGTGAAGTGCTACGGGGCGCAGCCCGCCAAGATCATCGCAGTGATTCATACGGGCACGAAGTAGGCCGTTCACGGGAACGTGACGCCGGGACGTTGACGCGCCAACGGCGCAGGCGCAGCGTCATTTCGCGCACGACAGCGGAATGACGCTCTGTCCGGCAACGGCAAAATCACAGCGAATCGGCGGTGGTGCGGAGGCGCCGTGACCTGCCGGCCGGCAACGGCCAACCTCGCGTCTTAGTTGGAGTCTCGGAATTGTACGGGCACGCGCAGTCGCTGGCGCGCAAGTTGCTCGGCGCCCAGCCGTGGCGACGTGCTCGGACCGTGAGTTCTGTACACCAATCCGCGTGCTCCTTGTTGAGGATTCCGAAGACGATGCCGCCTTGATTCTTCGAGCGCTGCGCCAGGGCGGTTACGCGCCGATCTACCAGCGAGTCGATACCCGCGTCGCCATGGAAGCGGCGCTCGCATCCCAGTCGTGGGACCTCGTGACGTGCGATTATCACATGCCCGGTTTCAGCTTGCTGAGCGCATGGCAGGTCTTAGAGCAGAGCAGTCCGGATCTCCCCTTCGTCGTCGTGTCGGGCATCATCAATGCGGCGGTCGTTCTACAGGCCACGAAGACAGGCGCGCGGGCTTGCATCGGGAAAAATGATCTCAGCCGCTTGCTGGACCTGCTCGCAGAGGCGCGGCGATCGGCGCCGCGGCAACCAACACGTGATGCGTGATCCGTGAACTTGGCGGGCGGCGGCTCATCCTTTTCACTTTCCACGTAGTGTTCCTCACAGCTCCACCACCATCCCGTCAGACGCCATCTCGATTTCCACCTCGCTGCGGCGTGCAAGCACCTCGCGTCCAAGATGCGTGAGGATCATGCGGTTCGTCTGAAAGCGGGCGCGATTCTCAGCCAGCCGCGGGTAGTCGAGATGGAACGGCTTCCGTGTCTCGAAATAACAGCACTCGCAGATGAACAGATTCGTATTCCGCGAGCGATGGACCAACTCTTCTGTCCATCCACTATCACCGGAATAGAGAATCACCCGGCCCACGAGACCTACACGCATGCCGAACGAGATCTCCTTCTCCTGGTGCGGCACCAGAAACGGCTCGACGTCAACCGCGTCGAAGCTAGCCGAAACGTCCGGGCGCATTTCCGTGAACTGGAGCGCAAACGGCAGCGGCGCGGTGAACAGCTCCTTGTACGTCGCGCGCAGCAGCGACCACACTCGTTCCTCCACCCCGGGCGGCCCAGCAATCCGCAAAGGCCGTTGCCGCGGTTGCTCATAGATGTACTCGAGCAGCAAATACGGCAGGCCGCTGAAATGGTCGCCATGGAAGTGGCTCAGGACCACCAAGTCGACAGCCGACGCATCAATGCGATGGTGCTTGAGCGCGGTGAGTGTATGGCCGCCGCAGTCGAGCAGCACGGTGCTGCCCGGCGCCCGCACCAAGTAGCTGGCGTGGTATCGTCCGTCGGCAGAGAACGCGTCACCGGTACCAAGGAACGCCACGGAGGCCGCGTCCATGTTGTCCCTAGGGGCGCTCACCGACCAGCCGCCCGAGGGCGCGCATGACCACGAGGAGCGCTGCCAACGTGGTACGGCGGCCGCTCTTTACGTCATCGATGAGCGCTTGCAACTTGCGCAGCGACGGTTGGTGGGCCTCCTTGTACTCGCGAAGGCATTGCTCCACCGACCCGGTGGGGCGAGTTGCCAGCACGTCATGCGTCAACCGTCGCCGCGCGTACATGAGCCCTTCACGCAGGCCTTCGAGCGCGCGCCGGTCCCAGCGGTCCTCGGTCGGCAACTCGCTCAAGCTGTGCCGGACCCAATCCAGATCGACGGTATCGCCGACGCGGTAATACACCTCAGCGGCGCGCGTGCGCGTGATATCCTGATCGGCTGCGATGTGGGCGATCTCACACAACTCCGCTAAGCGGTCCAGCGGCACGATACGCTCCGCCATAGCTCGCGGCGCGCCGTCGTTGGCGAGTGCATCGATCGCCGACGCGAGCTTCAGCTGCGCGGCAGCAGGGAGCACGTGCGGCAGCAAGGTCAGCAGCTCTTGAACGGGAGCCAGCAGTCGATCGTGGAGGTCGCTGGCGAGCGTGTCCGCGGGTTGCGTCTGCATGATCCACTTCACGGCGTGTTCGATCGCCCTCTCGATCGTGAACCAGCAGCGCGCTGCCAGTGGCGGCGGCATTGGGGTGCTCATCAACTCCGCCCACAGATCCGTCGCCCCACTGACACTCGCTGCAACGGCCCAAGCGCCGGCAGCCAGGGCCGGCTCGCTCCCAATGTCACGCGCCACGCAAGCGATGAAGGCCGCACCCATGGTGTCGGTGAGCGCATTTGCCAGCTCCACGGCGATGATCTCGCGACGCAGGCGGTGGTTGCGGACTCCTTGCGCGAAGCGCTTCTCGATCACCTCAGGGAAATAGTCGCGCAGATAGCGCTCGAAGAATGGATCTTCGGGCAACGCCGACTCCAGTAAACGGTGCTGCAAGGTCAGTTTGCTGTGGGCGAGGAGCACGGCCAGCTCGGGTCGTGTCAAGCCCAACAGCGCTCCGCGCCGGCTGCGGAGTGCATCCCGATCAGGCAGCACCTCGAGGTGGCGGTCCAGCGCGCCGTCGGTCTCGAGTTGGGACATGAGCTCGCGGAAATCCTTGAGCCGCGTCTGGCTGCGCTGTTGATCGAGGCTCAAGATGCAGGCCTGCCGGCGGTTGTGAGCGAGCACGCGCCGCGTCACCTCCGGCGCGAGCTCCGCGAGCAGCCGATTGCGCTCCGCGAGCGCCAGTTGGCCGCTGTCGACGGCCGATGCGAGAGCAATCTTCAAATTCACCTCGTGGTCCGACATGTCCACACCGGCGGAGTTGTCAATCGCGTCGGTATTGATGCGCCCGCCGCGCAGCGCGTACTCGACCCGGGCGCGCTGCGTCAACCCGAGGTTGCCGCCTTCGGCGACCACTTTGACCCGCAGCTCCGTGGCGTTGATGCGCACGCTATCATTCGCGCTGTCCTCAACCGCGGCGTGCGATTCATCACTGGCCTTGACATAGGTGCCGATGCCGCCGTTCCACAGCAAGTCCGCTTCCATTGTCAGAACGGCGCGTACGACTTCTTCGCCGGAGGCCTGCTCGCCGTGCAGCCCCAGCATGGTGCGGGCGGGCGCCGGCAGCGCCAGTGTCTTGGCATTGCGCGCGAAGACGCCGCCACCGCTGCTGATGAGCTTGGCGTTGTAGTCGGCCCACGTGGAGCGCGGCAGGGTGAACAGCCGCTCACGTTCCGCGAAGGAGCGCGCCGGGTCCGGGTCGGGATCGAGGAAGATGTGCTGATGATTGAAAGCGGCCCGCAGGCAGACACGGCGCGACAGCAGCATGCCGTTGCCGAACACGTCGCCACTCATGTCGCCGATGCCGATGGCGGTGATCGGGTCTTGGTCGGCGTCGCGGCCCATCTCACGGAAATGCAGCCGTATGCATTCCCACGCGCCGCGCGCCGTGATCCCTTCTTTCTTGTGGTCGTACCCGTGCGTGCCGCCCGAAGCGAAGGCATCACCGAGCCAGAACTGGTGCTGCACGGCGATCTCGTTGGCGACATCGGAAAACGTCGCCGTGCCTTTGTCGGCCGCGACGACCAGATACGGATCGGGATCGTCATAAGCCAATGCCCCCGTGGGGGGCACGACGCGCCTTTGCAAAACATTGTCGGTCACGTCGAGCAGGGCGTTGATGAACGTACGGTAGGCGGTGAGCACGACGGCGGCCGGTGTCGCGGCGCCCCGCCGTTTGACGATGAAGCCGCCCTTGGCGCCGGCGGGAACGATCACCGCATTCTTCACGGTCTGCGTGCGCATGAGGTCGAGGATCTCGGTGCGGAAATCGTCCGGGCGGTCACTGAGGCGAATACCGCCGCGCGCCACCCTGGCACTGCGCAGGTGTATGCCTTCGACGTGCGGGGCATGGACGTAGATTTCGAACAGCGGCTGCGGGCGCGGCAGATGCGCGATGCGAGCGCTCTCCAGCTTCATCGCCAGCGCGGCGTTGCTGGGCACGGCGCGTTCGCGGTCGCGCGGCAGACTGAAGTAGTTGGTGCGCACGCTGGCGGCGAAGGTGGCCCACAGCGCGCGTAAGATGCGATCCTCGGCGATGCTTTGCACGGCGGCCAGACTCGCCACAAAGAGTTGCTCGATCTCCGGCAACAGGCGCGCGAGACGGTCGGACGGCGCGGCCGGCGTCAGCGGGTCGAATTTCGCCGCGAAGTACTCCCAGAGAATGCGCGCACAGTGCGGGTGGCTGACCAGCGCGCTCACGATGGCGCTGCGGCGCGGCGCGGTACCGATCTGCGCGCCATGGTTCACGTAGGCACGTAGCATGTCCACCTGCTGCCACTCCAACCCGGCGCTCAGAATGAGCGCATTCAGCCGGTCGTTTTCGATGCGGCCGCCGTGCACCATCAGCAACGCCGGCTTGAGGAGCGGTGCGGCAACCCGCAGGTCGAGCCGCGCCCCCGCGGGATCTTGCACGAAAAACGTGTGGATGCGTACCCGCCCGACTTCCGGCAAGGCTACGTCCAGCGGGTCTTCCGCGAACACCCGCAGCCCAAGATTCTCGAGCACGGGCAAAAAATCACTCAGGATCAAGTCTTCACCCGCCAGATAGAGCTTCACCGCCGTGAAGCGCGCATTGTCACCACTGGTGGGGTTCGTCAGATCCACTTGCACCTGGCGCGTCGCCAGGAGCGCTTCGAGACAGCGGATGTCCCCCACGGCGCCGAGGATATCCGTCGAGGCCTTGTACGCGTTGGAAAGCACGGCCGTATACCGGTCGCTGAGCAGGCGCACCTGCTCGCGGGGAAACTGCTCGCGCAGCGCGTCGTGCAACCGGTCGTCCCACGTCCGCAGCAGCGCGGCGAGTTGCGTACGCAACTGTTCCCCTCGGACCGTGCGGATACTTTCGACGGGCGCAGCCAAGTAGAAGTGCATGCGCACCTCGTCGCTGTCTTCCATGACGAGCCGCTCATCGAGCACCGCGGTCGCCGCGAAGCTTTGCGTCAAGCGCACCGTCACCCGCCGGTAGAGGTCATCCGAGAAGCGCTCGCGCGGCACGAACACGGTAACGAAGACGCCACGTCCCGACCGGTCGGGGCGGCAGAGTACATCCAGGCCGCGATTGCCTTCGGGGGCGCGGATCACCCTGATCTCGGCCCGCAGCTCCTCCGCCGAGCTGGCCAACAGCTCAACCCGTGGGATGCTGGTAAACACGGTGACGACGGACTTGTAGTCGTGGGAATCTTCGCGCGCCTCTTCGGCTTCGAGGATTGCTGCGAGCTTGTGGCGCAACAGCGGCACCGCGTTCGTCTCTTCAGCGTACGCCTTCGACGTAAACAGGCCGAGCAGGCGCCGCTCGCCGGCGACCACACCGGCGGTATCGATCTCTTTGATACCGATGTAGTCCATGTGCGCGCGGCGATGGATGGGACTCTCCGCGTTCGTCTTCGAGATGATCAGCAATGGGGGCTCGTTCAGGCGGCGCCGCAACGCTTCCGGCAGGACGTGCGGCGCGGCATACGTCGAGCGCTCCTCATGCCGCAAGATGCCCAGGCCCGAGCCCGGCCGGACGGTTGCCATGCGTTCCGCGCCTTGCCCCTCGAAATGGTACTCGCGGTACCCCAAAAACACGAAGCTCCCCTGCCCGAGCCAATCGAGGAACGCCGCGACCTCGTCGACGTCCGCATTCCACGGTCGGGGCAGCGGCCGGCGGCGCAACTCCCGGGCGGTCGCCTCTATCTTGCCGCGCATCGCCTGATAGTCGTCGGTAGCCAGGATGACGTCCGCGAGTCGCTGCGTGAGCGTGTTGGCCAACGCCTCCGGGTCGGGCACACGCTCGACCTCGACGTGCACGAACGCCTCTTTGCGTCCCACCCCGGCGGGTGCGCCGATTGCCAGGACCCGTCCGTTGGCGCCCCGTTCGACCGCGAAGACCGGGTGGATCAGACGCTGCACCGGAATGCCGGCCTGCCGCAGGCACTCTTGGATCGTGTCAACGATGAAGGGCCGGTCGCAGAGCAGCGTCTCGATCACCGTGCACGCCGTGTCGTGGCGGGGCTGGGTCAGCTCCGGGTCGAAGATGCGGACGCGCGGCTCAGCGTGTGGCTCCTCGGTCCCGCGTCCGGTGATGAACTGGAAGGCGCCAAGAGCAAACGGCACCAGCTCGGCCGGGTCACTCCCCTCGAGCAGTTCGGGAGCGACCCTTTCAAACAGCTGGCGCGCAAACGCTTCGATCAGGGGCCGTTCACCGGGGGTCACCTTGGCGCGCAAGCCGTCCAGGATCTTGCGCAGCACGGGCGGGGCGTCGGTGGTCGGTGCCTGTGGCAGCGCGCGTTCGCGATCCTCCATCAAGCGGGCGATTGCTTTGGAAAGCTCAGCCATGCCGTTGCTCCGTTGGTCTGCCTTCAGCTGGACTGCACATCCTCACGGAACCACTCACCCACTGGCCGAAGGCCGCCCTGTTCGACAAAGTTGCGGGTTGCGGAATCCTGCGCGCCGACCGCGCAGCACAACGTGCCGCAGCCACGCCGGCGCGCGCGCCGCCGCGCGAAAGCCAACAACGCCGCACCGATCCCGCGGCGCCGAAAATCGGCACCGACCAGGAGGTGATCGAGCTGCGCCTGCGGCAACACGGTGAGTTGGCGCGCATAGGTTACATGTATGAGACCGGCGAGTGTGCCGTCAACCAAAGCGAGGTAGAAATCCGCACCCAGGTCGGCCACCAACTTGCGGAACCGCCGCAACGTCGCCCGGTCGGGCGGCGGCACCGCGGCGCCGCTGCCGGCGAGCAGCGTCATCACCGCCGTGAAGTCGGTTCGCCGCGCGCGCCGGAGGTGGACTCGGGAATCAAGCATGGCTGTTTCTTAGCACGTGGCGCGGCGCGGCGGCTACTCAGCGCGGGGACGGTCACACGCAGGTTGAGATGCCCCCGTCTACCGGAATCACCGCGCCGGTCACGTAGGCGCCGGCGCGCGACGCGAGATATATCGCGACGGCGGCCATGTCCTCCGGCTCGCCGATGCGGCCGAGCGGGCAGCTCGCCACGATGATGTCTTTGAAACGTTCGAGCGTAACGGCCATCATCTTGCTCTCGAACGGGCCGGGCGCGACGGCGTTCACCGTGATGCCCCGCGGCGCCAGCGTACGCGCCAGCACCCGCGTGAGGTGATGCACGGCCGCTTTGCTCGCCGCGTAGGCGTAGGTTTCGAGTTGCGGCACGTGCAGCCCGTCGATCGAGCCGATGTTGATGACGCGCGCCGGATCGCCCGGCCGTGCCGCCTTCTCGAGCAGCGGCGTCAACGCCCGCGCCAGCAGGAACGGCGCCTTGACGTTCAACGCCAGGACCTTATCCCAGGCCGAGTCGGGATACGCTTCATAGGGCGCGCCCCAGTTCGCGCCGGCATTGTTCACGAGCACATGCAGCATGGGCTCACAACGAGTGAGCTCCTCGGCGAGTGCCTTGATGGCCGCCTCATTCGAGACATCTGCCGGCAGGGCGATGCACGTGCCCACTTTGGAGAGCTCGGCGGCAACCGCCCCACAGACGTCCCGCTTGCGCGAGGAGATGTAGACCTTCGCACCCGCTTCGACGAAGCCGCGGGCGATCATCAGCCCGATACCGCGCGAGCCGCCGGTGACCAATGCCACCTTGCCGGCGATGGAAAAGAGATCGTTCACGCTCACTGTCCTCCTCGCAGCAAACTGACAGGTCATAATCTCCTGTCAACAGCGCTGCGGGGGGTGGTGGGCGCTGCCGGCGGGAGGTGGTCCCGATGAGGAGGGAGCTGAAACCGCCGGCAACCTCTGGAGGGCTCAAATCCCGGTCGGGATCTTGATCGGCCGGTTGGACGCGATGGTGCCGCCGTCGATCACGAAGACCTTCCCGGTCACCCAGTTCGAAGCGGGCGATGCGTGACCCGTGTATCGGCCAGCGCAATCGCACCGCTGCCGGCGTCTGTACGGGAAAATCCGCGTGCGCTAGAGTGCGTGCGGTGTACCCGTTCAGCGTCAGCATCGATATCGCAGCGCGCCCGGCGCGGGTGTGGCGCGCCCTGTGCGAGCCGGCGGAGGTTGCGCAGTGGGATACGGGCGTCCTCGCAGCGCTTGACGCGCCACCGGATTACCCGCAGCCGGGCCAGCACGTGCGCTGGCGGTACAAAGACGGCCCGTTTCGGGTGTTGCACGACCGGCCCCACAGCGTCGTGCGCGAACGGACCCTCCGCTCCCTGCTGCGATTGGGACCGTTCTACTTCGACGAGACGTACACCTTGTCGGCGTGCGCCGGCGGCTGTCGGTTGACGGCGGCGATGGAGGTCCGCGTGCCGCTTGGCGTGCTCGGACGGATCGTGGAACGGTTGTATCTCGGGCCGCGTACGCATGCCACGGTCAGCGCCGCGCTCGACGCGATCAAGCGCCACTGCGAAGTCGATGCCTCCTAAGCGTAATCTGGAAACGCATGCCTTCACATCTGAAATCACCGATCTACAATCCCCGGCGATGACGAACGCCGAGATCGCGCGCGTGATGCGTGAGATTGCCATCCTGCTCGACATGGACGGTGTGCAGTTCAAGCCGCGCGCCTACGAGAAGGTGGCGTACGCGATCGAGGCGTTCGATGAACCGATCGCGGCGGTCTACCGGCGCGGCGGCATCAAAGCCGTCGAGGAAATCCCCGGCGTCGGCAAGAGCATCGCCGACAAGATCGTAACACTGATCGAGACCGGCCGCCTGCCGTATCACGAGGAGCTGCACCGGAAGGTCCCCGTCGACCTCGCGAGTCTGACCGCCATCGAAGGGCTGGGGCCGAAGATGATCAAGGTCCTGTACGAGCAGCTCCGCATCAAGAACGTAGACGACCTCGAACGCGCGGCGTTGGCGGGAAAGATACGCGCGCTGCCCCATTTCGGCGAGAAGAGCGAGCAGAAGATTCTGAAGGGGATCGGTTTCCTCAAGCAATCGAGCGGCCGCCTCCCGTTGGGCCTGGCACTGCCCCTGATCACCATGATCGAGGAGCGGTTACGCACGGTCGCGGGGGTCAAACGGGTGGCCGTCGCCGGCTCGATCCGGCGGCGCAAGGAAACGGTGGGCGACGGGGACATCTTGGTGGTCTCGAACAAACCGGACGTGGTGATGGACTTCTTCGTCGGCATGCCGGAAGTCGTCCACGTGCACGGCAAGGGGCAGACGAAGTCGAGCGTGAAGCTCGACAACGGTCTCGACGTTGACGTGCGCGTCGTTCCGGAGGAGAGCTTCGGCGCCGCCTTGAACTACTTCACTGGCAGTAAGGATCACAATGTCGCCTTGCGGCGGATCGCGATCGAGCGTGGGCTCAAGCTGAACGAGTACGGCGTGTTCCGCGGCGAGAAGGCGGTCGCCGGCAGGACGGAAGAAGAGGTGTACGCCGTGCTGGGCTTGCCCTACATCGCCCCCGAGCTGCGCGAGATGACCGGCGAGATCGAAGCCGCACAGGCGGGGAAGTTACCCGACCTGATCGATTACGGCACCCTGCGCGGCGATCTGCAAACCCAAACCACCTGGACCGATGGCGCGAACTCGATCGAGGAGATGGCCGCCGAAGCACAGCGCTTGGGGCTCGAATACATCGCCATCACCGACCACACCAGAGGTCTCGCCATGACCGGCGGCTCGGACGAGAAACAGCTCCGGCAACAGATGGCGGCGATCGGCAAGCTCAACAAGAAGCTCAGCGGCTTCACCATCCTCACAGGCGCCGAAGTCAACATCAACAAAGACGGCAGCCTGGACATCAATGACGAGACCTTGGCCCAGCTCGACGTGGTTGGCGTCGCGGTGCACTCGCACTTCAGCTTGCCGCGCGCTGAGCAGACGCGCCGCGTGCTGCGTGCCATCGAGAACCCGCACGCCGACATCCTGTTTCATCCAACTGGGCGGGTCATTCAGAAGCGCGAGCCCCTCGACCTCGATATCGATGCCGTCATCCAGGCCGCACAGCGCACCGGCACCATACTGGAGATCGACGCGTACCCGGACCGGTTGGACCTCAAGGACGAGCACGTTCGCAAAGCCGTCGAAGCCGGCGTCAAGCTGGCGATCGACACCGACGCGCATAACGTCAAACACCTGCAGTTCCTGCATTTCGGCATCGCCACGGCGCGCCGTGGCTGGGCAACGCCGGCGGACGTGATCAACACGCAACCGCTGAAGGGGTTGCTGGCGAGCCTGAAGAATCGGAAAAGGTAGCTGCGGCTTTCGCCGCTGAGAGCGGACGGGACGGCTTACTTCGTCGGTTGCTTGGCAGTTGCAAACCACCTGAGCATCCCGGCCGTGCGCGGCGGCAACGCGGTCACCTCGATCGCCGCCACGCGCGCTTTTCTCGGCAGAGCCCGCTGGATCACAGGTTGACAACGTCCCGCCATGGAATTTTGCTCGGAGAATGGCTTGTCCAACCCTCCGCGACGGCAGAGGCGGGGGTGTATAGCGTGGTCAGGCCCGTTGCTGCGCGTGAACGCCAAAAATCTGCGCTGTCCGAGCCGTCGCTGCGGCGGAGGCAGGGGTACACAGCGCGGTCAGGCCCGTCGCTGCGCGTGAGTGCCTAAAATCTGTGCTGTCCGACCGGTCGCAACGGCGGAGCCGGGGGTGAACGGCGTGGTCAGGCCCATCGCAACGAGTGTGCGCCTGAAATTCAGGCGTTCCAGCGCCCTACATTCGACGGCGTCGAAAACCAACGGCGGCACCGCAGGAATCGGTGAGACGTGTCGAACGGTGTGCGCCTGAGCTGCCGACGTGTTCCCCAAAACCCGTACCGCTCAAGCCGGGCAGCGCGAGGCGCGGGTCAGCCGACCAGCTTGTCATACTCCGCGTGCGTACCAATCCATACCCAGTAAATCCCCTCCTTCACGTCCGTGCCCAGGGCGCGGTAGTGATCTCCAACACGAACTGACCACAACGCACCGATGCGCTTGAAGCGCAGCGAAGGGTGACGCGGGTCTGACTTGAGGAGAGCGTAGTTCTTGTCCGCCAAGTCTCGGACATCGGCAGGCAACGCGTAAAATACAAAACCCAGAACCGCGGCGACGCGAGGTGCCTCAAAGCTCGCGAGCCTTCCCGGCCTTGTAGTCGGCGAGAGCTTCAGCGATGAGGCCGTCGAGCTTCCCGGCCTTTGCGTCCGCCTCGATCTGCTGATCCCAGACACGGGCGTCGAACTCTACGAACCAAGCCCGGAACTTTGCGAACTCGTGAGGGGTGAGGGTTTCGATCCGTCGTTCAAGTTGCTCAACTTCGCTCATCGGGCGCCTCCGATTGTACACCACGCACACCCGGTCGGCTAACGGCTTCTTTAGGCGCCGGTTTCGGATAACTCGGCACAGTAAATCCAGAGAGTTTTTTGCTCACGTTCCCGGAAGAGGCGTGTGCGGAGGGGTAGTGGCCCGTAGGCCAGCGGGGCTTGCCGTCGGTCGGCTCGTTGCCTGGTGCCGATGGAAAAACAGGCCAAAACTTGTGTGACAGGGAGGGGGATCGTGAGGAAAATCATTGTCACCGTCGCAGGGTGCGCCCCCCGCCATTAGGTAACGAGAGGAGCGCGAGACAACCACGGTGGATCGCCATCGCTACGCGTCTTCCGGTCCGCTGGCCATCGAGGGTGGCATTAGGCCGTCCAACTTGGGCGGCGACGTCGGCTTCCGGTGCGCGCGCTAGTCCGTGGTTGGCTGGGCGCGGTGTTCTTCTCGAACGGACCGGTTCCGTCACCCGCGGGAATCAGCGCTGCTATTCCCGCAGCCAAGGCGCGCGATGTTGACTTTCTACGTCAAAACATGACCATGCTGCCAGCCAACGTCGAGGCAGGGAAGTGGAATACACGTTCGACTGGGACCCGAAGAAGGCGGCAGGCAACCGGCGAAAGCGAGGTCGTACGCGAAGGTGGCACGATGAAGAAGGAGTACGATTTTTCCAAAGGCGAGCGCGGCAAGTTTTATCGGGCGGACGCGAGGCTCCGTATTCCGGTCTACCTTGACTCTGGTGCGGCAGCTTTCCTGCGCAAGGTTGCTGACGAGCAAGGAACAGAGGTTGAGCGGATTGTGAACGACTGGATCCGCAAGGATATCGATCTGATCAAGTCGGTCCGTCCCATATCTGAGACACTCCGACAGTGAAGCCGGCGATCTTCCTCCCGGGCGGCTTGTGAAGCGATCCGGGCGTTTCCGACGGCGCTCAAGTCCCATCAGGGGACGTTGCTGCAAATCGCCCAACTCGGTCGAGCGGCGGTGATCTTGAGCGACTTGAACCCACGTCCCTCAATCCCCCGGAGCCTCCCATAGCCAGCCTGGAAGGCGTCGCGAGCGAATGATATAGATTGGTCTATACGGAGGCTGACAATGGCAACCACCGCACCATCGCAAACGGCACCGAGCGCTCGGGCGAAGCTCTTCAGCAACGGACGCTCGCAGGCGGTCCGATTGCCAAAGGAATTTCGCTTCGAAGGAAAAGAGGTGGCCATCCGCAAGGAAGGCAACGCGGTTGTCCTGCAGCCGGTAGCAAAGCGACAATGGCCCCGCGGGTATTGGCAGCGCATTGACCGGCGGGCCAAGGACCTCGCGCTCGGTCATGTCGCGCCCGTTGGCGGACGCCTTCTGGATCTTGCCGCGGACGACGTGTGATCTGGCTGCTCGATACCAACGTCCTGATTCACGCCACGCGCGGCCGCCCGCCCGGCGTCCGTGCGCACCTCCAGCGACAAAGCCCTGACGACGTCGCCGTGTCGAGCATTACCATCGCGGAGTTGTGGTACGGGGCCGAGAAGAGCGTTAACCCCGCACGGAAGCGCGAGGTGTGGCGCGCGGTGATCGACCCGTTCCAGGTGGTCGCCTTCGACCGCGATGCTGCGGAGCATCACGCGCGCATTCGATACCTCCTGCGCCACAGACCGATCGGAGAACGTGACTTGTTGATTGCGTCGATCGCACTCGCCTATGACCTGATCCTCGTCACCCACAATGCCGAGGAGTTCTCTCGCGTGCCGCGTCTCCGCGTCGAGGACTGGTTCGAAGGATAGGTCCCATGCCACGCCCGAAGCTGCCGGAGCCGCCGCGCGCGGAGAAACCCGACTGCCGCATCAGGCGTTCGATCGCCTCGGCCTCCGCTTCAAGCGCGAATTGAATGCGGAACACTCCGCGCTGGACAAGCGCGACCACGCCGCTGCCGCTTCCCCGTGCGCGCCGGAGCACACGCGCCGCCTCGACCACCATCCGGGGACGCGGGAGCGAATCGCGCAGATGTTCGAGCGAGAAGTGTAGATGCGCACGATTTGCTCCCGCGTCCCCTTTCCTGGGGAGGGGATCCGCTCATGCTGAGGCTCTCGAAGCATGGGGCGGGGATTTTCAACGGGCTGTTAAGCTACCGACATCGGGGTCCAGCTACCCTTGACCGCGCGCCATGAGCCGCAGGTGCTTGGCAGTGGCAAACCACCTCAGCATGCCGGCCGTGCGCGGCGGCAACGCGGTCACCTCGATCGCCGCCACGCCGCCCTTCTTCAAGGGCAGCGGCGAAAGCGACGGCGAACCGGTCAACAGTTGTGACGCCAACTCACCCAGTGATGGCTGGTGTCCGACCAGGATCACGTGGTGAGCGCGCCGGTATCGATGCAGTCCGCTGATGACCTCGCCAATGGGGTTGCCCGGCGCCAGCGCGGGTCGGCAACGATTTCACAGCCTCCATGTCCGAGTATCTTTCGACGATTTTTTCGGCGAGTTCATGGGCGGCCGCCGCAGCCGGGGGCGGAGTTCGAAGGAGCGCGGCTCGGATCTCAAATACAACATGGAGATCACGCTCGGGGAAGATTCAACGGAAAGACCGCGCAAATCCGGGTTCCTGCCTCCGTGACCTGCGACGCTTGCGGCGGCGCTGGCGCAGAATTGGGATCCAGCCCCATCCCTGCCTTACGTGCCAAGGCTTCGGCAAGGTTCGCGCAAGTCAGGGGTTTTTCACCATCGAACGCACCTGCATGACCTGCCAGGGCCGTGGTGAAATCATCCAGAAGCCCTGCCAAGCCTGCGCGGGCAGCGGCCGGGTTACACGTGAGCGGACATTGTCCGTAAACATTCCCGCCAGCGTTCGGGATTCGACGCGCATAAGGCTGGCTGGCGAAGGAGAGGCAGGAATTCGCGGCGGCCCTGCTGGCGATCTCTATATTTTCCTCTCGATCCTGCCGGACGAAATCTTTCAGCGGGATGGAGCTGACTTGTTCTGCCGCGTGCCGATCACGATGGCAACGGCAGCCCTCGGGGGGACAGGTTGAGGTTCCGACAATTGATGGCGGTCGCGCCCGCGTTAAAATCCCCGAAGGCACCGAGACGAGTAAACAGTTCCGTATGCGCGGCAAAGGGATGCCAGTGCTTCGGTCGAAGTTGACAGGCGATCTTTACGTGCAAGTGGAGGTCGAGACGCCGCAGAACCTGACGCGCAGGCAGAAAGAACTTCTCAAAGAGTTCGAGAAGGCCTCCACTGACGCAACGCATCCCGAGAGCGCTAATTTTCTCAGGCAAATCAAAGCGTTTTGGGATCAAGCCGGTAAAGGCTGACTTCACCGCATAGCCGCACCGTGGACCACGAGCGTCCTACGCGGCCTTTTCCAGCTCTGCCAGCTTCTCGTCGACTCTGCGAATTTCAGCAGCGAGCCCATGGAGGCGGACGAGAAGTTTTTCGGAAATATGCTGAGCCAGCTCCGGGTACGCTTCCATGACAGTGCGAAATGCATCGCGATGAAAGGCTAGCGCGCGAAGCCTCTCCTGCGCGGTGACAGTCACGTTATTGACTGTCTCGATGAGCATTCCAAGTTCTCCGACGAGCGTGCCAGGCCAAAGATCCTCAATGAGGGCCTCGCCCCCTTCTATTCTCCGGCATCCGGCCTTGCCGGTCATGACGAGGTAGGCGGCGCTCTCGGCCTCTCCATCGGTGATCAACTTGTCACCGGCTTCAAAGAAGGTCTTTTTGCCCGAGTCGGCAACTGCACTCAGCAGTTCCTCCGACAATCCGGCAAACAAAGGAACCTGCTGCAAAAGCTCGATTTTTCGGTCGAGCATCGTGGTCACCTGCCCAGTTTGTTAGCGCATTTTTAACTCCTCACAAGAACGAGCATAGATTTGGTTGATTCGAGCGATTTAGCAACTCGGAGTCAGCCACACTTGAGCGCGAAAGCTTCAGGGGATCAGCTTATAACCGCCAGCCTCGGTGATCAGGAGCTCGGCTCGGGATGGGTCGCGCTCGATTTTCTGACGCAAACGATAGATGTGGGTTTCCAGCGTATGGGTCGTGACACCCGCATTGTATCCCCAGACCTCATGCAGCAGGACGTCGCGCGAAATAACCTTTTCCCCGCCCTGTAGAGATATTTGAGGATCGACGTCTCTTTCTCAGTCAGGCGAACCTTGCCACCCTTCTTATCGAGCAGCATCTTCGCAGCGGGCCGGAACGAATATTCCCCGATCGTGAAGACGGCCTCTTCGCTGTGCTCGTGCTGGCGCAGCTGAGCGCGAATGCGAGCCAGCAGGACTGCAAAGCGGAATGGCTTCGTGATATAATCGTTCGCGCCAGAATTCCAGCCCGAGGATGGTATCGGAGTCGCTGTCCTGGCCAGTCAGCATGATGATGGGATGCTTGAACCCATTTTTGCGCAAAAGGCGGCAGGCTTCGCGCCCATCCATGTCGGGAAGCCCGACATCGAGAAGGACAAGATCGGTGTGCTTGCCCTTCACAGCGGCGAAAGCCTGAGCGGCGCTGTGAGCAACATGGGTCTCAAACTCTTCATGGAGAGCGAGTTGCTCCGCAAGCGAAAGCGCAAGGTCTTGATCATCGTCGACAACCAGGATATTGCGCGTGTTGCTCATAATTGACTCCCGTCAAAAGCCTACGCTTCTGATTTAGGACGCAGGTTTGTGAACGCAACGGGTGACCTCGTGCACAATCAGAAATCTACCCCAAAATCGAAAAGAAAAAACGCAAAAACGAAGCCTTGCCCGTGCTGATCATGAGGTCGGACACGGTCACCACCGGCGTCTTGGTCTATAGAAATTTCCATTTTTCCGTAGCTCTTGGAAAGGGTGGAGTGCGAGCCCAAAAAAAGGAGGGCGACGGAGCAACTCCATTGGGCGCCTGGCCGTGCGTGAAGGTTTACTATCGTCCCGACAGAGTAAGCCGGCCGCGAACCGCGCTCCACGCTGAGCCGATACGGCGGGACTTCGGGTGGTGCGACGCGCCAGAAGACCGGAATTACAATCGGAAAGTCACTGTGCCTTATGCGGCGAGTACCGAGGCGCTCTGGCGCGACGATCATCTCTACGACGTGATCGCCGTGCTCGACTACAACCTGATGCCGCGTTCCCAGGCCGGGGAAGCGCGATCTTCCTCCATCTCGCCCGCGCATCGCTTGCGCCGACAGAAGGGTGCATCGCCATGAAGCGCGAGCACCTGCTCCGGCTCCTGGCGACGCTCAAGCCGGGCACAGCCATCGGCGCAGGCAAGACCCCCCGCGATCAGTGCGCGTTGCGCCGCGGATTCGTGTAAAGATCGGCCTCGTGCTTCTCGATGCCGAGCTTTATGGCGCCGCTCGTCACCTCATGGGTCAGCCGGTCTACGTGGCGGCGGGCTGCTGCGTTGAACTTCAGCATCCCGCTCACAAGCTGCAGGATGGTCGAGAGATACGGGGACCGCTGTTCGGTCATATCGACGTCCCAGCGCCCTCCCAAATCGAAGAGGTGGCCTGTCAGCCGGGCGATTTTCGCGCCCGTTTGATCGAAAAGCGTGTAACTGCCGCTGATGTCGATCCAATCATGCCGCAATGTGTAGAGCCTAGCCTCGCCACCCTCCATCAGGAAAAACGAGAACTGCTCCGGCATAACCGGCCATTTGCGCGCGGAGCGTTCAAGCAGGATGACTTGATCAAGTCCATCGACATGAATGGAATAGGCCGTCACCGGAAAACCGCGCGCGCCCGCCGAAAGCTGGACGCTACGTCCCACAAGCATATCCATGCTGGCGCGCCAGTTCATGGATGGCGTGAAAAGCTTGAGCACAAGACGCTTTTCGCCGGGATTTTCCGATTTCCAAAGCCCCTGGCGGTAGGTGAGGAGGCCGGTCCGCTCGCCGCCTTCAAGAACCTCCCCGATCACGTCCGAAATCCTGCGTGAATTCCCGGGATTTCGCGCGGTGCCGGGAATGGATGAAGAACCCGATCTCGACATCGTGGAGATCCGTCCACCACATATCGACCGTGAATGAGCGCTCCTTCGCCTTGCCGTTCGCCTTCCCCATGTCGCCCCCTTTGATCAAATCACTGGCGAAAGCTTGCGGTATATGGGCGCATGGTGGGCAGGAGAAAGCTTGACAATCCACAACTGGTTTTTGGGGGTTGCCTCTGGAATCCCGCAGAGGTCGAACCATGAACGCAATCGAGCCGGGAAGGCCGGGAACGCGCAAGCATCGCACGACAATGGCTTCGGAAGGATCTACCCGGCTCGCGCTCACCGTCGATAGGGGTGACGCTGGGGTGACTCTCCTTGCGGTAACCGTTCCTTTTTTCTGAGCAGTTCGATGCCGCCGAACTGTTGAACTCACGGTTCGGCGTGCCATCTTTTTGCCATGGGAGATGATGCGCTCCAGAAGACGTGGCCCTGAAGCTCGAAGCGGTTTTATACGCGCTCAGCGATCCAGTGAGGCTACATATCGTGCATGTGTTGGCGAAGCGCGGCGAGCTTGCATGCCACGCCGCCGTGGCGGGCCTCGACATCGCAAAATCGACCCAATCGCACCATTACCGCATCTTGCGAGAGGCCGGCATCATCGCGCAGCGCAAAGAGGGGGTGTGCTTCATCTCCACTCTCCGCAAGGCGGACCTCGATGCGCGGTTCCCAGGGCTCTTGGACGCCGTGCTGCGCAATTTCCGAAGCTGACCAACTGGAACCTCAGTTCGGGGCGGCGTTGCCGGACCCGGGTCAGAACGCCGCCACTCTCCTCCAAAATGCGAATAGATCTCCGCAGTCCTAAAATAAGGTGCAAGGACTACCGGGCCGGCTGCCCCGTGATCGGCGTCGCCGTTGTGACTATAGCGGGAGTTGCCCCTGTACCCCTGGCAGCGGCTGCCAGGTAATAATAATTGGCCGCATAGATGATCGGGTCATTCGCCGTGGCCATAACCGTTCGCAGGAAGGTGAGGACTTTGGTTATTTCAACAGCTTGCGCATTGGACGTGTAAATAACATCCTTGTTCCGCATTTCGAAGCTTTGTGCAAGGAAGTAGCCTTGCGGATCGCGGAAATTGACCTGGTAGATCACAGGAACGATTGGCCCCGGAAATTGATCAACTTCAACGCCGAGCTCCCGGCGACCTCCTTGGGCTCACCGCGATAGAGAAACACCGCAGCCGGATCGGCCTGGGCGTCGAGCAAACCGCCCTGTTTTGCGACTGCCTCCGCGAGCGAGATGCGCCAGGCGTCGAACTTGTATTGCCCCTGGCCGCCGGTGGTGCCGCCGCCAACGGCACCCAAGGCGACAAAAGTTTGAGGTTCGCTGTAGAGATAAATGACATCGTTCGGCACCACATACGTGTCCTCATACAGCAGCGTCCCGAACGGAACGCTCGCCCGTCGCCCATTGCGCTCGAACAACACCCAGGTATCGAATCCCTCGCGACTCGGGCCGCCGGCGCGCGCGATAGCGTCGAGGATGTGCTCTCCAGAAGGGCTCGCGGGATAACGGCCAGCGCTACGTACATCGCCCAGAATGCTGATCAAAGAAGCGTGCTGCTCGGCCAGAGCCACGACGACTTGAGGCTCAAGCGCGCGGCCCTTGAGCCGTTCCACGATCTCATCCTAAATCTCCGAGGGGAGACGGCCTTTCGCCCGGATGCTGCCGGCGTATGGGATCGTGATGTTGCCCTTCTCATCGACTGCCTGGGTCGGAATATTAACGAAGTTACCTGCGCGAACACCGGATCGAGGTAAAAAGGCCGCCCGCCGCCGCCTCGAAGATGGACACGCTAACAATGTCGCCGATTCCGAAACGAAACGCCTTCGGAGGGCCTCGATCGGGGAATGCAGAGGACAATCTCGGCGCATGGTTGCCGAGAACGCGAGCCACCTCAGGCGTCACCTTTACCAGGGCATAGGGAAGGCAGGCTGGGTCGGCGACCGCCTGCCCCTGGATGTCCGTGGCCTGGGGACCGCTCGCCGGCATGATAGCGCAACCGGCACAGGCGAGTGCCAGCAAGCTAACTGCAACCT
The DNA here is from genome assembly GCA_963729835.1 of uncultured delta proteobacterium. GTDB lineage: Bacteria > Desulfobacterota > Binatia > HRBIN30 > HRBIN30 > CAVSQF01. Next base: position 287,248 of record CAVSQF010000023.1, read on the forward strand.
TTCCCCAATTTTGCAAGGCAGGCACGAGACCCCTAAATCACCCCAACGTGGTTGGTGCTGAAGTTGGCAGTCCTGTGTGATTCCCTCCAGCGGATAGTGCACGTCACTCGAATGAGAATGTCTCTTGTTGCTACTTCGCAACAAAACTACCTAAGGTAGACTGTTTATTTCCAACATCTTGGGGAGAACTCGCGGGTTGCCGGGAAGGAAGTAGCAGTTTGACGTGGTCTGCGGTCTATTTATAAGTTTCTCACCTGAGCGGCCGCGCCCCCGGTGAACAAGTATGAGGGCCTGAGGCACCCTGCTTGGGACCGCAAATATCGAAATGCGGACCAAAACGCTGTACCGCGAACTTCACCGCCACATAGAAAAAGGTCTTCGATAAACCGCACAGAAGGAAGCGAAGATCGAGGAGAAGCATTTGATGCCGATCGCATGCGCATGATGAATGCGATCCCGCCGAAGTATTCGGTGTCGCAGGTTATCGGGTTCATCAAGGGGAAAAGTGCAATCCGTTAGACGCGCGGGTCCACGAAAAACACAAATGCAATTTTGTGGGCTAGCATTCCTGGGCGCGAGGTTTCTTATGAGCACCATGGGCTACGATGAGGAAACGAACCGAGCCCATCCGAAACCAGGAAAAAGAGGATCAAGGGCTCGATCACTCAACCTTTGGCGATGACGCAGCCTTTAGGCGGCAACACTTTGCGTCCGCCTTGCGAGAGCGGCCCCAATTCTAAAGCCCCGCCTCTGCCGGCGGATACTTACCTGAATAAATCTATCATGCGCTAGCTGGCATCCGATAAGCCGTAAAGAGCGTAGTGCTTGTCGCTATAATAGTCGCTCGTGTATGGATCCCCCAGCGCGCCATCTCCTTGATGTCGGTTTTGTTGAGGACCACGCCCATCATGCGCTCGAGCATATGCGGAGCGACGTGTAGGGCATGCTGAACGGTGTCAATTTTAGACTGCCCCCATTGGACGACCAGAACGAAACGATCGATGAGCATTGAAGTTGCGCGAACGTCGACCACAGGGGCAAGCGGCGGGAGATCGACAATTATGTAGTCATAGCCCGCCCGCAGTTGCTCGAACAGCTCGCGCGTCGCTTCGGCGGAAGAATATCGGTAGTATGGATCACAGGTGCAGGCCCTGCGGCCGGGAGGAAGACGAGATTGGTCTTCGGGTCTCTCCAGAGCGCTTCCTCTATCGATCGTTCCTGGCTGACGATTTCCGCGATGCCAAATGCGGCCTTTGGCGCAAGATTTTTGGTGAGCATCGGCTTTCTCAGATCGCAGTCGATGACGATGACCTTCTTTCCGCAGTGGGCAATGAGTTGGGCGAGGCTGGTGAGATCGTGGTCTTGCCCTCATTAGGCATAGCTGACGTGATGCCAATGATCGGTGCGGATGTATTGTCTGGACTGAGGTCGATCGCAAGCTTGATCGAACGAATGGCCTCGGCATACCGCGAGAGGGGCATGTCTACAACGGCATGGTGGATTGCAGAGCTGGTCGAAATATATCGACGTTTCAAATCCTCTTCGGACTGAAGAGGCGACGCCTCTTCTATACTAGGAAGTAACGGAACCAGTGAGA
>CAVSQF010000024.1:0-26316 GCA_963729835.1 uncultured delta proteobacterium
ACACACCCCGCTGCCGTATATGCGCAGGGGGATGTACGGCGACGTAGGGGCGAGTGAGACGAATCGATGTCCGGCTGCTCTCTCTGCGAGGCCAGATGTGCTAGGGTCCCACTGTGAAGTTCGAATGGGATCCACGCAAGGCCGCAAGAAACCTCGCCAAGCACGGTGTCCCGTTCACCGAAGCCCTGACCGTTTTCGGAGACCCGCTCGCGCGGATCTTCGACGACGAAGAGCATTCTTCCGAACGGGATAAGCGGGAGATCATTGTCGGGCACTCGATCCAAGGGCGCCTCTTGCTCGTCTGCTTCACCGAGCGGGAGGAGGATGCGGTGCGGATCTTCGCCGCATGGAAGGCGACCAAGAGGGAGCGTAGCGACTATGAAGAGAACGTCCGGTCGTAGGAACCCGTCTCGGGCGGGCGACAAGCGCCCTGAATACCGATTTGATTACCGGAAGGCTCGGCCAAACCGGTTCGCCGACCGCATGCAGGCCGGCACGGTAGCGGTGGTTTGGACCCCGATGTTGCGTCTGTGTTCAGATCGTCGGAATCCGTCAATTCATTGCTGCGATCTGTCATCTCAGCGCTGCCTGGCAAGGTGGCGTAAGGCTCGGCGAGTCCTGTCTGTAGTGTCAGCCTTTCTGTGCGACGTCGCCGATGTACTGGTCCTCCCGCACCACCTTGCGCGGCCCTCCGTCGAGGGCGGTCGACCAGTCGTGCGGCTCGGCGATGGCCTCCAACTTGCCAAGGGTACCGAGAGCGCTGGCGCGGTCGTAGATCAGTTGCCACCCGCACTCGAGCTCCGGCCGGACCTCGCATCTGCCTTCCTGCGAGCCGCCGCACGGGCCGTTGAGGAGGCGCTTGGCGCAACGGGAGAAGGGGCAGATCCCCGCGAACTCGCCGAGGCGGCAGTTGCCGCACGCGGCACACTTCTCGGTCCACACTCCCTGTGACTCCAGGACACCGATGAATTGCGTGTTCAGTCCGGGGTAGACGGGTGTGTTCGGAAAGCGTTCCGCGAGGTTCTGCACGCCGGCGCCGCAGCCGAGAGAGCAGACCGCGTCGTACGCACCGATGCGCGGCGCCACGATATCGATGAAGGCGTCCTCGCATTGGCGCTCGATGGTGCATTCGTCGACCACGACGTTGCCCCGTCCGATGAGCTTCAGCGCCATGCGCAGGGCAGAGCCGAGGATGCCCACCTCGCGCTCCCCGCCGGCGAGACAAACCGTGACACAGGTGCCGCAGCCCAACAGCAGCACCCGGTCGTAGCCTCTTATCATGTCCCGTATCTCGGGCACTTTCTTTCGATCGGCAACGATCATCTTACTTCTCCTCGGAGTGCGGCCTCCCCCTGTTGCCGCATCTCTCCAATGCCGGCTTCCACTTTCTCGCGGTCCACCCGCAACGGGCTCGGCCCCAAGCGCGCGATGCGCTGGCTCATCTCGGTCGCGATCGCCGCGAAACGCGGGCCTTCGGCCGAGGAGAGATTGAACATCTCCAGACGCTCCGGCTCGATGCCGATCTCGTCGAGCAGTTGCCTGACGCGCTCGATTCTCCGGCGGGCCCGGAGATTCCCTTCGAGGAAGTGGCAACCTCCTTTAAGACAGCCCGCGACCATCACGCCGTCGACGCCGCGCTCGAAGGCTGTGAGGATGTAGTTCGGCTCGATCTTCCCCGTGCACGGGAAGCGCAATACCCGGACGTTGCTGGGGTACTGCAGCCGCATGGACCCGGCGAGATCCGCGGCCGCGTAAGCGCAATAGTGGCAGCAGAATGCGAGTATGATGGGTTCTCTTTTCATCGGCTGACGTGCCACCTTGGTTGTGCGACCCCGACCTGCTCGGGGAAGACCGGTTCCACATCCGGCTCTTCCGCTCGCTCTGCTAGCAAGCCGTCTATGGCTGCAACGATCTGGGTACTTGCGTAGTTGCGGAGCGTGATCGCCTGGGCCGGGCAGTCGGAGGTGCAACTCCCGCAGCCCATGCAAACCGTTCCCTGCACCTCGGCCTTGTTGTTGAGACCAACGTGCGGTGCCATGTAGGGGCAGACGTGGACGCAGGTCATGCAGGCAATGCACTTGTCCGGATCGACCCAGGCAATCTGGCTGCTGACCGGCATCTCCTCGCGGGAGAGGATCGACGCCGCTCGCCCCGCTACCGCGTTGGCCTGAGAAATGGTTTCGCTGAGGAATTTCGGCGCGTGCGCAGTGCCGCACAGGAACAACCCCTCGCTAGCGAAATCCACCGGGCGCAGCTTCATGTGCGCTTCCAGGAAGAAGCCATCAGCGTTGAGCGGGACACGCAGCAGCTCGCTCAGCTCGCCGCGATCGGCACGCGGAACAACCGGGGCAGCGAGAACCAGGAGATCCGGTCTCACGAGTACGTCGCGCCCCAGAGCCGGCTCGAAAACGCGTAGACGCAAGTCGCCGTCCAAGTCGAGTTGCGGCGGTCGCTCGGACTCGTAACGAATGAACAGGACGCCTTCCTCGCGGGCTTTGCGGTAGGCCGCCTCGCGAAACCCGTAGGTCCGCATGTCACGATAGAGCACCATGATCCGTGCTGCCGGAAAGCGCTTGCGCAACAGCAGCGCGTTCTTCACCGCCGTGGTGCAGCACACCCGGCTGCAGTACGGCCGCTCCTGATTACGCTGCTCGACGCACTGGATCATCACCACGGTGGCGTTGGTGGGGAGATCGAGATCGTTCCGCCCGATACGATCGGAAAGCTCGAGCTGCGTCAGGACCCGCGCGTCAGATCCATAACCATACGTCTGCGGCTTCTGCTCGGTGGCACCGGTGGCCACCACGATGACGCCGTGCTTGATGTCAGTGCCCGCGCCGTCGCCGACGCAGTCGCCGACCAGCTTCGAAGTGAAGCTGCCAACGTGGCCGTCTACCTTGGCAACGCGTGATTCGAGGTGGACGGTGATCAGCGGATTGTCGGTTACACGGGCAATGGTCTGGTCGAGAAAGGCTCCGACGTCCTGCCCGTCGAGCGTTACGTGGATCTGACGTGCAGTGCCGCCGAGCGTTTTCTGCTTCTCCACCAGATGAACAGGGAAGCCTTGGTCCGCCATCGCCAACGCCGCAGTCATTCCCGCCACGCCGCCGCCGACGACGAGTGCGCCACCGCGTACCGGAGCGGTCTCGTCCGCAAGCGGCACGGATCTCGCCACGCGGCTCACTGCCATGCGCACCAGATCGATCGCTTTCGCGGTCGCCTCCTGCAGGTTTTGCGAGTGCACCCACGAGCACTGGTCCCGGATGTTGGCCATTTCCAGGAGATAGGGATTCAAGCCGGCATCGCGCAGGGTGTCGCGGAAGATCGGCTCGTGGGTGCGCGGCGTGCACGATGCGACGATGACTCGGTTGAGGCGGTACGCGGCGATCGTGTCCTTGATCAGGTTCTGCGTATCGTCAGCGCAGGTGTACATGTTGTGATCGGCGAACGCGACGTAGGGCAACTCGCGGGTGCGCTCGACAACCGCTCCGACGTCCACCACGAAGGCAATGTTGCTGCCGCAGTGGCAGACGAACACGCCGACCCGGGGCGGCTCGTCCGTCACGTCGCGCTCGGGCGGATAGGTCTTCGTCCGCACGCACGTGCCCCGTGCCGGCGCGAGCAGAGTCATCGCCCGGGCCGCTGCGGCGCTGGCCTGCATCACCGTGTCGGGGATGTCCTTCGGTTCCTGGAACGCGCCCCCGACGAAGATGCCCGGGCGGGAGGTGTCCAGCGGGCGCAGCTCGCTCGTCTCGCTGAATCCCCAGCGGTTGAGGACGACGCCGAGGCGTTCGGCCTGTTCCTGCACACTCGCGCTCGGTTCGAGCCCGAGGGACAGAACAACCATGTCGAACTCTTCCTCGACCTGCTGCACAGAGTCGTTCGCATAGACGACCCGGAGGTTCTTCGTCCCCGGCATTTCATACGTGCGGGAAATGAATGAGCGGATATAGCGCACGCCGAGCTGGTTTTTGGCGCGCTCGCAGTAACGATCGAAGTCCTTTCCAAAAGCACGCAGGTCGAGAAAGAAAATGGTGATGTCGAGATCGGGCTCGTGTTCTTTGGCCAGAATCGCTTCCTTGGTGGCTGCCATGCAGCACACGGAAGAACAGTAGTCGTTGTCACAACCCGTGTCGCGGGACCCAACACACTGGATGAAGGCGAGACGTTTCGGGGTCTTCCCGTCAGACGGCCGCATGACGTGTCCGGCCGTCGGCCCCGATGCCGACAGAATGCGCTCGAACTGGACGTTGGTGACCACGTTGGGCGCAAAGCCATAGCCGAACTCGCCGCGCTTGGTTGCGTCGAACTCCTCGAAGCCGGGGGTGAGCAGCACCGCGCCGACTTGGAGCGTGCGCGTCTTCTCTGCCATATCGTGGCAGATCGCCCCCGGCTTGCAGGCCTTCTCGCAGAGCCGGCATTCGGAGCACAGGCCGCAGCTCAGACAGCGGCGGGCCTCGGCGATGGCTTCCTCCTGGGAATAGCCCAGGTCAATCTCGCGGAAGTCGGCCAGCCGCTCGCCCACCGCCGCCTGGGGCATGGGGCGGCACGGCTCGGGCTTGGCGTCGGGCTGGGGATTGGGCGCCAGCTTCTCGTCGAAAGTGGAAGTGGCGGGCGCGTTCACGGGCTGAGTTTCACCTCGAAGATAGCGATGAATCGCTTGGGCCGCGCGGTGGCCGTGTGCCATCGCGTCCACAAGGGAAGCAGGCCCGAGCACTCCGTCGCCGCCGGCGAAGACGCCGGAAACATTCGTTGCCAGGGTCTCGCGGTCGGCCAGGATGCGGCCCCCAGGCCCGGTGGCTACGGGGGCCAGCGCGGCAGCGTCCACGCCCTGGCCGATTGTCACAATCACCGTGTCGGCGGCCAGGGCGCTGACCTGGGCGTCGTCAAACCGCGGCGCAAACTTTCCCGCCTCGTCGAAGACGCGCGTGCAGGCGCGGAAGGCCACGCCGGTGACCTGCTCATTCTCCGTAAGGATCTTCGTGGGCCCGATGCTGGTGTGGAAGATCACGCCTTCTTCGAGAGCCTCGGTGGCTTCCCACGAATGGGCGGGCATCTCCTCGCGTCGCTCCAGGCACGCCAAGTGGACGCTCTTGACGCCGGGCAGCCGCCGCGCGCACCGGGCGGCGTCCATCGCCACGTCCCCGCCGCCGATAACCAGCACGTTCGGACCGATCGTGGGACGAGCGCCTGTGTTGACCTCATGCAGGAACTTCAGCCCCAGCCACACGTCCTTCGCGTCCTCACCGGGGATACCAAGTTTGCCGCTGAGCCAGGCGCCGACGGCCGCGAAGACGGCGTTAAATTCGCCGTGTTCGGACCCGTTGCCGTCGGCCGCCGCACTGGATTTCAGCAGCTTCGCCGGGTCTGTCAGGCGGGTGCTCGTCTTCGCCTCGATGCCCATATCGAGGAGGTACTGGATTTCGTGGTCCAGCACGTCCGCCGGCAGCCGATAGCGCGGGATACCGTAGCGGAGCATGCCGCCCAAGAGCGGGTTGGCGTCGAAAACCGTCACCGCGTAGCCCAGCATCCGCAGGTCGGCCGCGGCGGTCAGGCCGGCGGGGCCGCCGCCGATTACAGCCACTTTTTCCTTCTGCGGCGCGGCCGGCTGGGGCGGGACGTCCTGAATCTCTTCCCTATGGGCGTAAACGTAGTCGGCCGCGAACCGCTTCAGGTCGCGCGCCGAGACCGGCTCGTCGAGATCTTTGCGGTTGCATCTGGTCTCACAGGGATGCTGGCATATGCGGCCGCAGACCGCGGGCAGCGGGCACCGCTCGCGAATGACATCGTAGGCTTCCTTGATCTTCCCCTTGGCGAGGAGCGCGACGTAGCCCTGCACGTTCACCCCAGCGGGGCAGGCGGCCTTGCACGGCGTGCGCCCTTCGGACTTGACGATGCCGAAGACGTTGGGGATCGCCTGAGGATAGGGCCGGAAGATCGCTTTCCGCCCGCTCAGCCCGCGGTTGAACTCGCTCGGCAGCGTCACGGGGCACGCCTCGGCACAATCGCCGCAGGCATTGCAGCGGCTGGAATCCACGTAGCGCGGGCGCTGCCGGATCACGACCTCGAAGTTGCCAGCCTCGCCGCTGATCTTCTCGACTTCGGCTAGGGTAATGATCTCGATATTCTCGTTGCGCCCGACCGCGACCAGCTTGGGCGAGATGATACACATCGCGCAGTCGCCCGTCGGGAAGGTCTTGTCGAGCATGGCCATCTTGCCGCCGATGGCCAGCGACGGCTCAAGGAGGTAGACCTTGAAACCGGATTCGGCCAGGTCGAGCGAGGCCTGGATGCCGGCGATGCCCGCACCGCAGACCAGCACCGCGCCGCACGGCTCCTTGCCGTTTGCGCCCGAGGGGGTGACGAGACGTTGAGTGTTCGGGGTCATGGCGTTGCTCCCCCGCCCACGCCGGGCGCGGCTTCGCCTCGCCGAAGCAACAATGTGGGACTGACGCTCAGCGCATCGAGACCCAACGCGTCCGGTGCAAGCCCCAGGGCCAGACCGAGAAGTTGAGTCACATACAACACTGGGGTGTCAGGAATATCACCGTATAACTTGTGAATATCTGCCTGCCGGAGGTCGAGATTGACCTGGCACATGGGACAGGCAACAGCCAGACAATTGGCCCCCGCCTGGCGCGCCATGGATAACAGTCTGTGACCCAGGCGGCAGACCACGTCGGCATTTGTGATGGAAAGGCCGGCCCCACAGCACTCCGTTTTGTACGGCCAGTCCACCGGGCTCGCTCCCGCTGCGGCGAGGATGGACTCCATGCACGTCGGATGCTCCGCGACGTCGAACGCCACGATCTGCGGCGGCCGCAGCAATAGACAGCCGTAGTAACTCGCGACCCGTAGACCGCGGAGCGGCCGCCGCACACGCTTCCGGATCGCGTCGAGCCCGACACGATTGACTAGAACATCCAGCAGATGGACGACCTCGACGCCGCCGTCGTACGGCCGGCCCGTAACCCTCTCGGCCCGTTCCCGCTCGGCAGGCTGGTGGCGAACCTTGTGATTCGCCGTGCGCAGCCGGGAATAGCAGGACGCGCACGCGGTCATGACCGGGGCGCCCATCAACTGGGCTTTCTGCAGGTTGATCACCGGGAGTGCGACCGCCAGCGAAGCGTTGCTCGCATGGGCCGGGGTCGACCCGCAGCATACCCAGTCCGGTATGTCTTCCAACTCGATGTCAAGTGCGCCGCACACGGCGCGTGTGGAGCGGTTGAAGTCCCACGCGGTGGATTCCAGACTGCAACCGGGGAAGAACGCGTACTTCACCGTTTCTCTTCCTCCCGGGCGGCGGTTTTGAAGACTTGTCGCACCCGCGCGACGCTACGGCTTCTCTTCGGCAGCAGGGCGAGCTTGCCTTTGGCGAGCATCTGCGGTGCCTTGTCCATGTCGGCGAAGATGGTCCGGCTCTTGAGCTTGTAGAACAACAGAGTCTCCAACTCGAAGGCGCGGCCGTGACGGCGCACACTGTCGAGAAAGGCTTGGTTGAACTGCTTGCCGCGAGCATTCGTGAGATCCACGCCGCGCTCGACGGCCATCATGCGCAGGGTATCCATGACCGAAGCAATGTCGATCTCCATCGGGCAGCGTGTGGTACAGGCCTCGCAGGAAGCGCACAGCCAGATGGCGCGGGATGTCAGGGTTGCAGTCTCGGCGCCCAAGTGAATCAGACGCATGATCTGGCTGGAGAGAACATCCATATCGTGTCCGACGGGACAGCCCGTCGAGCACTTGTGGCACTGAAAGCAGGCGCTGACCTTGGTTCCGCTGCGTCGTTCGACCTCACGCAGAAACCCGGGGCCGTTCCATTCGAGGGCGGTTGACATGACTAACCTCCGAGCGCCTCCAGCTCCGCTTCAACTTCCTCCCCCACGCGGGGTGCGACCTTGCGATAGACCTCGGCAGGTTTCCGCAGGACGCCGTCCACGGTGAGAAGATCCTCGTCGATCCTGATTCCGAACAGCCGCTCGTTTTCCTGTAGGTATGGAAGAATGAGCTTCCAGTCGGCAGTGGAGAGCGAGTAAAACGCCCCGGCGTTGAGTTGCTCGTTCACCAAGGTCCGTTGCGGATCACGAACATAGATGGCCCCGCCGGATGCCAGGGAAAGGAGGTTACTGCCCGGATAGGGAAGTTCCAGCGGGACCACGTTTCCGTCTTCGTCGAAACGGAGTCCGTTGACGATGGCGAACCCGCCGCCCTTCAACGGATTCCCGGCCATGAACGATTCGGCAAGGAAGTCCAGAGCGCTACCATTGATGACAACCCTTGGCCGCCCCACCGCGTTGATCATCGGTCGCCCCGCGGCATTGCCAAGCACGTAGATTTCTCCGCCCTTCGCGCCGTAGAGGAACGTCTGGCCAACGTCGCCGTAGATGACCAACTTCCCCCTCTTGGCGATCTGGCAAAGCTGGTCTTGCGCGTTCCCGTGCACGTACGCCTCGAGCCCATCGATGCCGGAGCCGAGGTAGTCCCCCGGATTGTCGTAGCAGTCAACGCGCAGGCCATCCGTGGCGGGGCCGAAACCCGCGGCATGAAACCGTGTGCCGCGACTGTTGTAGTGGATCAAATGGCGCCAGCCTAAACTGTAGGCCCTGACCGCAAGCGTGGCGTCGCAGTCGTGTCCTTCAGGGGCAAAGCCGCGTGCATCGATGAGCAGGGTCCTCTCTTCTCCCTTCGGACCGCGGAGCTGGTCGCGGGATTGCCAGGTGATGCGGCGATATGAGCTGTTTTTCGCCTGATCGCAGAGAGGTTGGCGCTCGAAGATCTGTTCCAGCCCGGCGCGAAGAATGGTGAGTACCGAGCTGCGCTTCTTGTTTCCGGTCGGATAACGACGGTCGATGGCAAGGGTCAGCGCCTCGATTCCCAGTGATGGGGCACTCTCGGCAGTCCGCGAGGCGATCTCGTCCACGAGCCAGCGCAGTCGATCGTAGTCCATCGCTGCCAACGAAGCGCGCAGGTAACCGAACAGCGCGTCAGCGTTGCCACGACTGATTGCCTTTTCGATGGCCGCGACGTCGTGGTCGTTTCTCGCTTCCACGGAAGGCGGAGACGAGAAATCGCAGTGCACCTGTCCCGGCGGAGTCACAACCGGACCGCCGAACTTGTTGGTGACGCGCATTGTGTAGCGCAGATCCTCTCCCGGGCCCGCGTTGTCGGGCGACACCGTCAGGAGGAAGGCGCCACCATCCGTGTGGCTCCCACCGCGGGCGTTCCAGTACTGGTCGGCAACGGGCGTGAAGCGACGGTCCTCGCTGGCCAGACTTGCCAGGGTGGCATCGATCGCCTGCTTCTCGGAGCAGATCAGTCCGATGGAGACTTCTCCTTCTTGCAGGGCAAACACCTGCGGGCGCAGCATCGCCGTGTCGGTGATACCAAGAAGCTGGAACTCCTTCGTCTCGGCCAGGCTGCGAGCAATGATGAAGAACCAGGGACCGTCCGGAGCGGCGTGCAAGTGCACGGCCTGGATCTGACGGTAGATCTCGCGCTTCTCGGCCGGCAGGCGGTCGAAGTCCAACTCCGTGGTCGGCGCCAGCGCTTCGATGATGTACTCGGTGGGGTACTTGTAGCCGCGGTTCATCAGATCGAAGAGCAGAACCGAGACTTCCGTGTCGGTGAGGAACCTGGGGAAGATATTGCGCTGGGCCAGGTATTCGCACACCGAGTGGTAGTTGGCGAAATCGCCGTTGTGGACCAGGGCTTCGTTGAGGCCCACGAACGGGTGCGCGCCGGCCGGGTGCCAGACGCGTCCCTTGGTGGGGTAGCGTTGGTGCGCGATCCAGACATGTGCGCGCGTGTCCGGCATGCAGTAGTACTGCACGGCCGCCTCGGCATACCCCACGATCTTGACGATGAGCAGGTTGCGGGAGTGGGACAAGACAAAGGCACGCTTCTCGCCGAGCGATGCGTAGAACGTGTCGTTCAACCGAATCGAGTTCTGATAAATGAACTCGTCTTCGACCTCGCGCTCCGGTAGGTCGGTCAGGTGCTTCTCCGCGGCGAAACGTTCAAGCACCGCCGGCTTCACGCGAACGAAATAGCGCGCCACGTCGGGCGGACGGACTTCCAGGAGGGGCACGTCGCGGTAATCGTCCACGGTGGAAATCGTGCCTCCCTGATCCACGTCGAAGCAGGGGTCGATGCAAGTCTTCTCCAGGTCACCACGAACGTTGGGATCGAGCATGGCGACCTGCAGAATGTAGTCCTCCTCGAGGGTCTTACGGGACACCCCCATGTCTTCCGGAATCAGTCCGCAGGCAGCGATTCCCCCACCCTTGCCGTTGCCTCGGTTGCGCATCTGGATCGACGGTTCGTAGATGTGCTTGCCCCCGACCGGGATCGTACAGGCGAAGCCAGTCACGCCACAACCGCCCTCGGCCTCGGTCGACCGCGGGAACCAAGCTTCCGGCGCGGGCCGGAACTCCGCGCGCGCGCGTGTGAGCATCTCGGCGCGGTCGAGAGCTGAAGGCCGGAGGCCGACTTGATTTGTTCTCATGAAGCCACTCCGTTCCCACCTTCATAGTCCAGGTGGGTCAGGAGATCCGTTCGACCGCGCAATGCAGCCACCGAGTCGAGCCCCAGGCGATACAGGATCGAGACCAGCATCTCGCGCCAGGCGTTGTAGAGGTTGACGAGCCGCTGGGTGCACCACTCCGTGGTCACGATTTGCAGCAGCTCCGCGTCCGTGGTGGCGATGCCGCGAGCGCAACCGCGTCCGCTTTCGCACGCCCCGCAGCGAATGCAGCCGACGGCCACCAACTCGGCGGTGCCGATCACGACCCCGTCGGCACCGAGGGCAATGGCCTTGGCCATATCCATCGGCGTGCGGATGCCGCCGCTGGCGATCACCGTGATCTTCTCGCGGATACCTTCGTCGACCAGGAATTGATGCACCTGGTTGACCGCATACTCGATCGGCATGGCGATGTTCTTCTTCGCTACATTTGGAGCCGCGCCCGTACCGCCATAGCTTCCGTCGAGATGTATGATGTGCGCACCGGCGTAGTACGCGCCGACCGCCACCATGTCCACATCGGTCGGCGTCGAGACCTTGGCGGAAAGCAGCGCCTGCGGATTCGTGTGGGCGATCCAGTCGAGATGCTTCTTGTGATCCTCGACGGAATAAACACTGTGAAACGGGAAGGGTGAGAACAAGGAGAATCCTTGCACCGCTTCGCGCATGGCCGCGACGGCCGGGGTGTTCTTGTCGCCCAGCAGGTGGCCGCCGAGTCCGGGCTTGGCCCCCTGGGCGTACTTGAACTCGACAACGCGCGCGCGCTGAATCGTCTCCTCACGCACGCCGAAGAGTCCCGTCGCCACCTGGGTGATCATGTGGTCTGCATACGGGATGAATCGATCCGGATACCCCCCTTCTCCGGTACAACTGAAGCTGTTCCACGCCGTCGCAGCCCGCGCTTTGCCGAGAAGGGTGCGAATGTTGGTCGAGCCGAAGGACATGCCTCCGCCGTACCAGGGGATATCGATCTCGATCTTCGGCCTGTAGTCACCGCGGCGGTTGAGGAGCAGCTTGGTGGAGATATCCTCCGTTCGGAGATCGGTTGGGGGCGAGGAAGGGAACCGGAGTCGCAGCCGGTCGAAGCCGCCACCTGATGCACCGGTCTCGCTCTCCAGATGAGACCGAGGAGCATGTCCTGTCTCGGACATCTCCCACGTGGCAACGATCAGGTCAGGGGTCCAGCGGTAATCGCCGAGGGTTTCAAAGGTCGGGTTCACAGCAAGTGAGAGCGCGTGCTGTGGACAGGTGTCCACGCAGTAGTGATCGGTCTTTGCGCACTCGAAGCCGACGCACCGATAGTCGAGGGGGCGGATGACCCGGTTGTAGCCGCGTGGGCGTCTGTGGACGCCGTGCGGGCACACCTCCACGCAGCGGCCGCAGGCTGCGCAGTTGGGACCGCGATGAATGCGATACTTGCCGATCTCGTTTCGATAGCGCGGCGGCGCCGGACGTACCTGCCGCGTCACCTGAGCGTAGTCCGGATGGGCGATGAACTGCTCGCGTGGTTGGGGCTTCCGCGCCCGATGATCGAGTGTTGCAACTTCCATTCTCAGCTCGCTCCGGGCTGATCCTTCCGCTTGCCGAACAGTCGGCCGAAGGTGTTGCGCTCCAGATCCTCGAAGAACATGCAGCGGCCGGTCTCTCCGCGCAGGCGGCGTACTTCACGAATGCCCATGGCACCCAGCATCTCGATCAACTGGCTGTGCCAGGCCCCCATCAGGTTGACGATGCGTTGCGTGGCGTACGCCGGATCGGCTTTTTCGAGCGCAATCGGGCAGGCTGCATCGTGCTCACACTGCCCGCACAGCCTGCACTCCAGCGCCACCACCAGAGGAAGATCGATGGCGACCAGATCCACGCCGCAGATCATGGCCTTTGCAACATGCTCGGCCATGGCGATCCCGCCCGAGGAGAGCAGCGTGACCTGATCACGGGTTCCATCCTTCACGAGTGCGCCGTGGACCTCGCGGATCACATCGCGCATGTGGCGAGGATTGAATCGGACCTGCTCCCATCCGTGCGAGTCGAAGAGCAGGTTGATCACCTCTACTCCTTGTCGCACAAGGTCCAGAACCCGCTGCGTTGCCCCGGCTGTCGTCGCGACACGAACGGCGACGATCTGATCGGAATTCCGGGCCTTGATCGAAGCCTGAAAGTCAGCGATGTCGTCGCCGTCCTCAACTACCACCATTGGTGCCGCAGCAAACCGATGCTTGGCGCGGCTGCGAGCACCATCCAGCAGCGGGAGGACGCTGTCTTTATCCGCTTCGGTCACGGCTTCAAGGGCTTCATCGTCGACCAAGGCGAAGACGCCCAGCGTCTTCGCCGCTCGAAAGACGGACGTCATCACCGAACCACGGTGCCAGCGCCGGGGAAGGGCATCGAAGATGATTGGCAACGGGCTGGTGAGCAAGGGCGGCGGCGAGGCGTGAAGAGAGCCGTTCCGAAACGAAAGATGGCTCAGCTTGCGGCCGATATCCACGCTGGTGTTGATATACTCGCGTCCGTGAATGCCGTCCCGCGTCGGCCGGACGATCTCCGACATGTCGGTCCACATCGAGTCGAAGCCATTGCCGCTGAAGGGTCCCCCGTAGCCGGAGCCGGAAACGGGGATCGAGCCGGTCTCCGATTGGTACCAGGTTGTCAGAATGACGTCAGGCGTGAAGTAATCGTCGCCAAGGCGTTGGTACTCCGGATTGACCACCCTGGAGAGGAGGTTCTTGGTACAGTTCTGGATGCAGGTGAGGCAGCCCTTACATTGGTAGAGATAGTCGAGATAGCCGTTCTCGTTGCGCAGCCGTTCCGACTCGTCCCGATACAAGCCATACACACAGGCGCGCTTGACGCAGTTGTGACAGGTCGAGCAGTCTTCTCGCCAATCGACGATACCGAGCTTGCCCACGGGACGCACCCGCGGGTGGGCCGGCTTCGTGTGGATATGGTACTTCAGCGGCACGCTCAGTCGACTCCCAGTCCGGATCTCTGCATTACTTCCAGGGCGGCCTCGTCATCGCCATCGGCGCGGATCTCGAAACCGCGCACGCCCTTCAGGTTGGACAGCTGCTGGATGGTCGCGGTCGCGATGTCGATCCCGACCGCTCGCTGGGCACTCGTGTCGGTTTTCGACGACAGGCGCGCCAGCAGTGCATCAGAAATCATCGGGGAGGGATGCCTGGCGGCGTAGTTTCTCGCGCTCGCAGCATCCGTGAGGACGCGAATGCCAAGCAGAACGGCGGCCTTCTCGGCAATGCCGCGTTGCGCAACCTTGTCCCAGAAAGCCCTGAAGCGCTCCAGGTCGAATATCGGTTGACTGATCAGGAACTGCGCCCCGGCGCTCACCTTCTTGGCTAGCCGCAGCACTTGCATCTCCACTGGATCGGCATAGGGGTTGGCCACCGCGCCCAGGCACACGGGAGGGGCTCCGTTGAGAGAAGCCTCTCCGACGATTGCCCCGTCGTTGGTGAGATTGGCAAAGGTACGGATGAGTTGAATCGAGTCGATGTCGAACACGTTCTTGGCAGCCCGGGCCGGGCCGAGAGTCTGGTGAGTTCCGGTCGTGCACAGGACATTCCGGATGCCGAGCGCCTGTGCCCCGAGATAATCGGAAACCAGCGCGATGCGGTTTCGGTCGCGCGTGGCCATGTGCAGGATCGGCTCGATACCCTCCTGGACGAGCAGCGATGCTGCGGCCAGGGCCGACATGTACACTCCCTCCCGGTTGTCACTGACACCGAGGGCGTGAACCTTTCCTACGTACCGTCTTGCTACGGCGCGCACGAGCTCGGGATCCCCACTCTTGGGAGGTGAGATCTCCGCAACCAGGAGAGGCTTCCCGGATTCGATTCGCTTATTGAGGACAGACTTCTCTGTTAGCATACTCTAAACCCACTCCGGCGCACTCTCCCCTCGGTGCATCGTGGTATAGCCACCCTCCCGGCCATCCCGCCACGTGCACGCGGATTTCCCGGCCGGTCACTAGATCGCTCGTCCGCTCGGCGCTCCCCCGGATCAGCTCAGTGGGTGTAATCCGTTTTCGACTTGCTTCTGTTATAGGGCCTTACTGCCATGAGACCACAGTGCACGGTGGCTCACGGCCGGGTCGCAATCGTTCGCGATTTGGACCTTTTGTGATGGTGATGGTTACGCTTCCCCGCGGCGCATCTCATGCCGCGCTGGCCACCTCCTTAATCCCAGCGCCGGCTGGAACTCCCCATTCGGTCGAAGGAACCCCTGGTTCGTCGTCGCCCGTCGTCACCGTTTCAGCGCCGACAGGAATCCGTCCGAGCGCGGACAACCGCTGCACCGCCTTGCGAACCGATTGTTCGAGCTTGCTGAACGGCTCCTCCGGCGAGCAGTGCAGGAGCTCAGCGCGTTCCGGCTCGAGCCCCATCTCCGCAAGGAATCGCCGGATCGTGCGGATCCGAACCTCGGCGCGGCAGGCCCCCTCGCCCAAGTGGCAATCCTCCGTGGGACAGGCAACGACGCAAAAACCGTGCGTCACACCTTCCAGGGCATGCAGCAGATACTGCGCGTCGATCTTGCCGCTACAAGGGATCTCGCGCACCAACACGTGAAGGCCGCCCTGTTGCCACTGGTGCGGCAAGTGCCCAGCCGCGGGAATGCAATTGCGGCACACGTGCACGACTGCATTCGACGTCACGGGCTCTGGCATCGTCTTCCCTTCGCCCTCGCTGCACTGACCTGTGGAGCGCGCGCGCGCGATCCATCGTTGCGTTTGTCGGTCCACATCCTGTTCATCAGCTCCGCCAGCTCGGAATTTGAGAGCAAGGCGCATGCCAAGGTCTGGTTTGGTCGGCAAGAACAGAGCGGATAGTCACCATTAACGGCGCAATCGTCATAGGCGCTGATGTCAGACGTTCCCATCATCGCGGGTGTACCGAGAGAATTCCGAAGGATGCTATATACGGTGCACGTAACCGGCCTGTCAAGTGCCGATGGAAGGGTGAGGTCCGGCCACCCGGTGACCCGTGGGGCGGCAGCGCATGCTCCGCCGCGCCATGGGCGCGATTTCAGATGTGCCTGCCGTCAGCAACCCCAGTGGGACCAGTGGGCACAATCAAATCCGAAACGCGAAGCGCGAAATCCGAAGCAAACCCAAAATTCAAAGAGCAAACACTCGCCAGGGCCACACCACCTTCCGCCCGGCCCGGAGTGCGGCGGTGTACAATGGCACGACGAACGCCGCGTAGTCCTCGATCGCGTCCACCTGCCAGACAATGTTGTCACCTGGTATCACTGTCTGGATCACTTTGTCCAGGCTGGGCAGCCCCGTGCTCAGCATCATGCCCTCCGCCCCGGCATCCGCGGCACCCATCGCGGAACGCGGCGGCAGTAAGTCTCGTACTCCTCGCCGAAGCGCTCACAGAGCTCCGGTTCCTCGATGTAGACGACGCCGAGGTGGCCGGCCAGCGTGACAAGCAGCGCGTAGATGAACACGCCGAGCGCCGAAAAGAAGAAGGCTTCGCCCCAGATGACCGCCAGCTCGCCGGCCATGATCGGATTGCGGACCACACCGTAGGGTCCAGTCGTAACCAGGTTGCGCGGTGCGTCCAGCGGGAAGGGAGTACCGCGCCCACGCCGACTGAAAATATCGAGGCAGTACATCCACACGGCGCCGCCCCCGGCGCAGAGCAGGCCAGCGACGCCGGCCCCGAGCCACGACGGGATCGGAACGCGGCCCGGCATCAGCCAGTGTGCAACGGCGGGCAGAGCCGCCATGAAGATGGCGAAGAAGAGCACCGCGTTGAGCACCGACTTGACGCACAGCGCCACGACGCTTTTGGTCGTGCTCGGACGAATAGCGCGACTGGCCATGGCCTCCTTAGATACCACTCGCGCGATCGCTGCAACGCTGCGCAGGCTCCTGGTACGCCACCCCCTCCTCGGGCGCCTGCGCCACAGCCGTGAAGGAGGTAACTTGCAAACCTGGCGGCGCTCCGACAGCATCGACGAGTATGTCTGGTGATCATGCGGCGCAGCAGTTCCCGCGCACGGCGGGGGTCGTCCTTCCACTGTTTTCGTTGCGCGGCGCGGAGGATGTGGGAACGGGCACCATCCTCGACCTCATTCCGTTCATCGAATGGCTGGGCCGGTGGGAACAGCGGGTCGTGCAGCTCCTCCCGATCAACGAGACGGCGCCGGCCGAGACCAGCCCGTACAACACGCTGAGCGTGTTCGCCATCGACCCCGAGTACATCTCGGCCACGCGGCTCACGGATGTCACTATGAGTGATGGCGCGCAAAAGTGCTTGGCCTCGCCAGCCGTGCAACGGCGCCTCCGCCACGCGGGCGTGTCGCGCCGCCGGCACCGCCGAGCGGTGCACGCGCTCAACCGCCAGTTGCTGGATTTCGGCTTCGCGCAGTTCCAGAGGCAGGCCAACCCTGAGCGCATGCGGCAGTTCGACGATTTCTGCGCGGCGCAAGCATGGTGGTTGGATGACTACGCGCTGTTTCGCGCCCTCAAGGAACAGTTCGAGTGGCGCAGCTGGGACACCTGGCCCGATGAGCTACGGCAGCGCGACGCCGCCGCGTTGCGCGCCGCCGCCGACACGCTGCAATCGTGCATCCGGTTCTTCCGTTACGTGCAGTGGGTGGCTGCGGAGCAGTGGCACACCGTGCGGGCGCGGGCGCGCGAGTGCGGGGTGCTGTTGAAAGGAGACCTGGCGTTCGTCTGCGGCCGCGACAGCGCCGACGTCTGGGCGCACCAAGACCTCTTCGATCCGAGCAGCTCGGCGGGGGCGCCACCCGACGACTTCAGTGCCTCCGGCCAAGCGTGGGGCTTGCCACTGTACGACTGGGCCGCCATGCGCCGGACCGGCTACGAGTGGTGGCGCCAACGGGTCCGCCACGCGCGCGGCTTGTACGACATTTTTCGCGTTGATCACCTCGTCGGCCTGTATCGAACCTACGCGATGCCGCTCTGCGATGGCGGCACGTCAGGATTCGTTCCCGGCGACGAACCCGCGCAGCGCCAACAAGGCAATGATCTCATGCGGGCAATCTTGGAAGAAGCCGGTGGCGCCGCGTGGGTGGTCGCCGAAGACCTCGGGACAGTACCCCCTTGGGTCCGAGAGTCACTGACACGACTCGGGATCCCCGGCTACAAAGTGTTCCGTTGGGAGGCCCGCGACGGCAGGTACCTCGATCCACGCGGGTACCCGGAGCTGTCGATCGCGACGACTGGAACTCACGACACTGATACGCTCGCCGAATGGTGGGGAGGGGCTGACAGCGGCGCAGCAGGCAGCCGTGGTCCAGTGTCTCGATGACCATCCATCAGGAGTCGGAGACCGGGACGCAGCGGTGATTCTGCCAGCGTTGCTGCGCCGTCTCTACGAAGCACGGTCGGCGCTCACGATCCTGCCGTTTCAGGATCTGTTCGGCTGGCGGGAGCGCATCAACCTGCCGGCCACGGTCAACCGCCGCAACTGGACATATCGCCTGCCGATGCCGCCGGCGGAGCTCGAGCGCGTTCCGGCAATTCGCGAACGCCTAGAGCTCCTCCGAAGCATCATCGTCGCCACCGGGCGTGGCGCGCGGTAGCCGAAGCTTGTGTCCGACACTGAATCGGGCGTAACATCACTCTCCCTATGCCAGCGCTCGCGGACCGCGTTCATGCCTTCGCGTCCACGCCCGACCGTTTGCTCTGGGCGGTGCGGGTGCGGTGGTTGGTCATTGCCGGCTTTCTGTCGCTGGCGCTGGCGGCGCATGCATTCGGTTTGTTCGGTTCGCTCACGCCGTGCCTGCAAGCCGCGGTCGTTGGGAGCATCGTCAACGGCTGGAATCACTGGGGTGTGCGCCGCCGGCGTTACGTGCTCCCGGTCACCGCCGTGGCGATCCCGTTCGACCACATCTTGACTACCTACGTGGTGGTGAACACCGGGGGCGTGCAAAGTCCGTTCGTGATGATGTACGTCGTGCAGGTCTTGGCGACGGCGATGCTGGTGGACACGCTCATCGCCGCCGCGAGTGCTGTTTTGGCGATTCTGCTGTGGGCCGCCGGAATCAGTATGCTTGCGGCGCACTATTTCACGGTCCCGGCGTTGCTCGCCGGTGCGCCGTCCTCGGCAATGTACCAGGCGACATGGGCTGCCTTCCTGTTGTACTGCCTTGCCCTGCTCGTCTATCTCGGCGGGTACATCTCGGACCGTTTGCGCTCGAGTGAGCATGATCTCGCAGAGAAGAACCGCCGCCTAGAGGAGGCGCTGGCCTCGTTGCAGGCGGCGCACGACGAGGTCAGCGCCGCATACGATCGGCTACGACAGACCGAAGCGCACCTCGTCCAGTCGGAGAAGATGCGCAGCCTCGGCCAACTGGTTGCCGGCGTCGCGCATGAGCTGAACAACCCGATCAGCTTCGTCTCGGCCAACGTCGAGCACTTGCGCGACTACGCCGAGCGGCTGGAGCAGGCACTCGATGCGTATGCCAACGTGCCCTGGCCGGCGGAGGCACGCGCGGGCCTTGAAGCCATGCGCCGCGAGCTGCGCATCGATCAGGTGCGTGCCGACCTGCCCAGCTTGCTGGCCGATTGTGAGGAGGGCGCACGCCGCACGAAGCGCATCGTCAATGATCTACGAACGTTCTCGCGCAGCGAGCGACGTGAGACCTGGCGCGCCGCCGATCTGCATGCTGGGATCGAGAGCACGTTGGCGCTGCTCAACCATCGCCTCCAGGAGCGCATCACGGTGCACCGTGACTTTGGTGATCTTCCGGAGGTCGAGTGTCTAGCCGGTCAGCTCAATCAGGTGTTCATGAACTTGCTTGCCAACGCTGCCGACGCCATCGGTAAGCGTCCCGGCAATATCTGGATCTCCACCAAGGTGTCAGGACGTGAAGGGACTTTGCAGAGCCCGGAGCCTGCGGTCATTATCGAGATTCGCGATGACGGTCCGGGGATGGCGGCAGACGTCCGCAGCCGTATCTTCGAGCCATTCTTCACCACCAAGGATGTCGGTCAAGGCACCGGCTTGGGCCTGAGCATCTCGTACGCGATTGTCCAGAGCCACGGCGGCAGCCTGCGCGTCGAGTCCGCTCCCGGTGCGGGTGCGACCTTCACGATCGTGCTGCCGGTGCGGCAAGCGGCGTCCGGTTCCTGACGCAGCGTGACCAGCCGGTCAAGGGCGGCCTCCGCGACGATCGCTCGCAGCAGCCGATCACATCTCACTGCTCCGCACGTCCAGCAGATCACGCAACCCGTCCCCAAGAAAATTGAGCCCGAGCACCGTGAGCGTGATCGCCAGGCCGGGGAAGAGTGCGACGTGCGGAGCGATCAACAGAAACGAGCGGCCTTCATTCACCATCGCGCCCCACGACGGCGTCGGCGGCTGGACGCCGAGGCCGAGGAAGCTCAAGCTCGCTTCCCCGATGATGGCGCCCGCCATGCCGAACGTTGCTTGCACCAGCAGCGGCGCCAGCAGCTGCGGGATGATGTGGCGGAGCACGACCCGTCCCGGCGGCGCCCCGAGCGCGATCGCGGCGCTGACGAACTCGCGCTCGCGCCACGCCAAGACCTCCCCGCGTACCAACCGCGCGTAGCCTGTCCAGCCGATGGCGCACAAGGCGAGCAACACATTCCGCAACGACGGTCCGAGCACGGCCGACACACCAATAGCGAGCAGTATGCCGGGGAAGGCCAGGAGGACGTCGGTGAGCCGCATCACCAGCTCATCGATGTGCCCACCGGCGTACCCCGCGAGGCCGCCGATTCCCAGACCCACGATGGCGGAAATGCCCACGACCACGACGCCGACAACCAGTGAGACGCGCGCGCCATAGATCACTCGGCTCAGCACGTCGCGTCCGAGCTTGTCCTGCCCGAACAGATGCGCGCGGCTCGGCGGGCGGAGATCTTCACGCAGGTTCTGTGTGGCGGGCGAGTCGGGCGCCAGGGTCGGGGCCATCAGTGCCACCAGCACCAGCATCAAAAGAAGGACCAGGCCTAGCGTGGCCGCGGCATTTGTGGACACTGCGCGTGATCGCATCCGGCCGGCCCTCACGCACGCATTCGCGGGTCCACCAGGCCGTACAACAGGTCGGTAACCAGATTCGTTGCAACGTAGCTGAGAGCGATCACCAGAATGCACCCTTGCACCAGAGGATAGTCGCGTGTCTGGATCGCCAGGAGCGTCAAGCGCCCCACGCCCGGCCAGGCGAAGATCGTCTCCGTGATGATCGTCCCGGCAAGCAGCGCGCCGGTTTGCAGCCCAAGGATGGTGATCAGCGGTAAGGCGGCGTTGCGCAAGGCGTGCACGAGAAGGACCCGCGGTTCGCCGGCTCCCTTGGAACGGGCGGTGCGGATGTAATCGTCGCTCAAGTGCTCGAGCAGCGTCGAACGTAGCATGCGGGTGAGGATGGCCGCCATGCCCATTCCCAGCGTGAGCGCCGGCAGCGCCACGTGCGTCCAGCCGCCGCGGCCAGATACCGGGAACCACTCCAGCTGGATCGCGAAGACCAGGATCAGCAGCGGCCCCAACCAAAAGTTCGGCATTGATGCACCGAGGACCGCCAGTCCGCGGCAGGCCGTGTCGAGGGCCGAATGCGGGCGCGCCGCCGCGATGACCCCGAGTGGCACGGCGATCAGCAGCGCGACGGCCAGCGCGGCGCCCGCCAGCTCAACGGTCGCCGGATAACGCGCCACGATGAGGCGCCGCACCGGCCGATCACTGTGCAACGACCGTCCGAGATCCGCCCGCACCAGCTGCCGAAGATAGCGTGCATACTGAATCGGCAACGGGCGATCGAGCCCCAGCTGGTGACGCAAACGCGCCCTGTCCGCAGCCCGCGCGGTTTCGCCCAGCATCACATCGACCGGATCTCCAGGAATCAGGTGGATCAGGAGAAATACCAGCGTGATGACACCGAGCACCGTCGGCACAGCCAACAACAGACGTCGCAGCACGTACCAGCGCATCAGCCCACCGATCCTCGTCCACAGCCCACTCTCACCTCTCCTCGATCCACGCATCCTTGAGCGATGCGTAACTCCCATTGGGGCGCAACTCAAATCCTTTGAGGCGCTGGTTCGTCGCGGCGACGTTGGTGACCCACCACAGCGGGATCACCGGCAGGAGCTGGGCCACCCGCTTCTGTACCTCGGCGTACAAACGGCCGCGCTCGTCCATATCCAACGTGCGGCGCGCCGCAACGGTCAGCGAATCGATCGTCTCTTCCTGAAAGTAGCCGCGGTTGCTGCCCGCCGGAGGAACCTGGGAAGAATGACACGTGAGGTAGTAGATGTCCGGATCTTCAATGCCGACCCAGGCCAACGAGTAGAGCTGAAAGTCGCCGCGCCGCACATCGTTGTAGAACGTCGCCCACTCGTAACTGCGCACATCCAGCGCGATCCCGACCTGCGCCAATTGTTCTTGCACGACCTCCGCAATGCGCCGCCGCAGCTCCACGGTAGTGGTCTTGTACGATAGCCGGAAGCGCGGCAGCGGCCCATCGCCATCGGGATCGGGATAGCCGGCTTCGTCCAACAGCTGTTTGGCACGCTTCGGGTTATAATCGTAGATCGGTACATCGGCGCTGTATGCCCAATGCGTGGGCGGGAGCAAGCCGGTGGCGACCGTCGCCAAGCCTTTCAAGATCGTCTTGACGATGGCCTCTCGATCAATGGCGTGCGCGATGGCGCGACGCACGCGCACATCCGCCAGCTGCGGATCACGCAGGTTGATCCCGAGATACTGAAAGGTCGTTCCAGCCGCAGTGACGACCACAATCCCCGGCTGCTTGCCCAGCCAGGCGAGCGAATCCGGCTCAATTGCGTTTTGCACCAAATCGAGCGTACCCCGTTTGAGCTCCAGCAGCCGCCTGACGGCGTCGGGAACGACCTTGAAGATCACCCCGGCAATCTGCGGCGCCCCGAGCGGATAGGTCCCGTTGCGCACCGCAACGACACGTTCATCCGGGGTGAATTCCTGCAATCGAAACGGGCCGGAGCCTGGGGTAGGACCAAGGCGCTGGTCGGCGCCGTCGAGACTTGTCCGGCTGGAAGGGTTCCCAGCCCAGTCTGGTCAAAAATGGAGCGAGCGGATAGCGCAACCGGAAGCGAATCGTAGGCAACAGCACCTCAATCTGATCGATGGCTTCAAGGGCCTGACGCTTCGGCGAGTGCGTCCGCGGATCGAGCACCGAATCGTAGGTTGCCTTGACGTCGCTGGCGGTGACGGGCTGCCCGTCCGCGAACTGGAAGCCTTCCTGGAGATGGAAGACATATGTCTGGGCATCTGGATTGTCCCAGGAGCGCGCCAGCTGTGACACCCGGCGCGACTGATCATCGAGCCGTGTCAGGCCATCAAACAGCAGGTCGCCAATTTGGTTGGCCGTGGCATCGGTGGCGAACCGCGGGTCAAGCGTGATCGGGCCGTTGTCCAAGCCGACCACAACGTAGCCAGGGGGCACCGAGCGGCTCCGCGTACAGGCAGCGCCGAGGCACAGCAGCGCCACAAAAAGCATTCCGCGGCGACGCGGCCCGCAATGCCGCTCGCGGCGATGCCGCCTTGACAGTTTTCCATTGCCTCTGGTAGTCTCTGTTGTGGACGAATCAACGCCGATGCATGCCTCAGCGGCAGAGGGTGCGCAACCTGAGGGGAGTGGCGGAAGGAAATGAAGGCGGTACGGCTCTGGTGGGTGGTGATTCTCAGCGTGGCGTTGAGCGCTCCTGCGCTCCGGACACATGCGGCTCCCGACAAGGAGCTGGCGGAGTCTCCTCACGGTGGGCCGTTACTTCCCGCGCCAGCCGGACTCAGAACACAGATTGACTTCTGGAAGGACATCTTCGCCACCTATTCAACCCGCCAAGTGGTCATCCACGAGACACGTTGTACCTGGATCGCATTTACGAGGTTCTGGATTTCAGCCCGCTTGCCGAGAACGGCTTCAGCGACGCCGAGATCGCCGCATACAAGAGCGAGAAGGTCGAGAGCGAAATAGAACGTGTGCGTGCGACTCTCATGCGTTTGCATCGCGGGGGATTTGACCCGTCGGAGCTCTCGCCCGGAGGAGCGCAGGATATGGAGCCTGTTTGCTGAAGTCAAGGAACCCTCGAAATTCTTCGACGCAGCCGCCGAAGATCGCATCCGACCGCAAACCGGGTTGCGTGAGCGGTTTGCTGCGGGCGTCGAGGTCTCGCGGCGATCTGTACCGAGGATGGAAGCGATCTTTCGGCGTGCCGGCTTGCCGCTGGAACTGACCCGCCTGCCACTGGTGGAATCGTGCTTCAACGTCCGTGCGTACTCGAAAGCCGGGGCGGCTGGTATCTGGCAGTTCATGCCGGCGACCGTACGACGGTACATGCGTGTCACTCCGCGGGTGGATCAGCGCCGTGATCCGATCGTCTCTACGAGGGCTGCAGCGGAGCTGCTCAGGCCAACTATGAAGTGCTCGGCACGTGGCCCTTGGCGATCACCGCTCACAACCACGGGCGCGCGGGCATGGTCCGTGCGGTGGAGACGGGGGAATCGACGGACATCATGACATCATCCAGCACGACCATGGGCCACGTTCAGGTTCGCCTCGCGCAATTTCTACGCGGAGTTCTTGGCGGCGTGCGGAGTGGAACGCCATTCGCGGATTATTCTGGTGAGCTACCAGCTCCTCAGCCAATCGCGGGGAGAGTGCTGCGGCCTCCGATGACACTGGCACCGGGAAGGTGGCGCGGGCGAGTGCTGCGGATTCGGTGCAGATTAACCCAGCGGTGGCGCGCGAGGTCGTGAAAGGTAAGATCCGCGTTGCGAAGACGTGCAAACCCTCCACAGTCCGGTATGCCCATCTCTCGAAGGGAGCGAAACACCACGCCCAGCGCGTGGCCTTTGTCTCACCGGGTGGCGCGCGGTCAGACGCTGGTGGCGATCGCGAAACATTAATGATTACCGTTGCTGCAATCAAACGCAGCAACAAGCTCCGCCGCGTCTCGCATCTGCGCCCGGGGCAACGCCTGGTCATTCCCACCACTCCGAGCTGAGTACAGCCAGAACGTCGGGCTCAACTGACCGCCATTTGGCCGGGGCAAGGCCTAGGCGGCTGTTGAAAAAGGCGGAGAGCACCCTTCGAGAGCCCTAGCGCGGGGCGATGCCCGCAACCCAAGCTTCACGAATTGGCGTCTCCTCGGGTATGACGGGGGTGCCTAAAACCACCCGCCCTACCCAAGGAGGACGCCATGAAAGAGTTTATAGCTCGGCACGCAGCGCTCATCACCAGCGTGCTCTCGGGATTCGACCGCCTGGTATCCGGGGGGCGCTGCGCTCGTTGCGGCATCGCGGGATCCGCACCTTCCTGGATCGTGCGGGCATACGACTGCTGGACTTCGGAAACTTCGCACGGGACACGACCGAGCGAGTGAAGGAGAGTTCGCTGGCCGAGGCCGAGCGGGCACAACGGCCGGTAGTCTATCTGGAGTCGTCGAAAGCCCGGCCCGAGGAACTCGCTCGCGAGTTGCTCGCGAAACACCCGCTGGCCGAGCCCGGACTCATTTGCGCGCTCACCCTTGGAGCCCTGCATGCGCTTCGAGTACCACCGCTCGCAAGACCCCACGCAACGCGGGCTGAAGCTGCGGCCGAGCAAGTGCCTGCACCTCTACAAGTACTACCAGCACCCGCGCTTCGGCTTCATGCAGACACGCCTGCAGACCTACTTCCCGTCGGCGGCAAGTGTGTCTCAACGGCCGCGAATGGTTGGCGCAGCGGCGCGCGGCAGGGGGCGGAGTCACCGCGCGGACAACTGCTTCCCCTCGCTGCAGGACCCGCAGCTGGCACAGGAGCTGATGGACGAGCAGCTGCGTACCGCATGGCCAGCAACCCTGGACGCGTTTCTGGCCACGCTCAATCCACTGCACGAGGAGATCTTCCGCGCCTGGCCGCTGACCTACTATTGGGTGGCCTATCAGACCGAATGGGCCACCGACGTGGCGTTCACAGACGCGGCGGCGCTCGCCAGCCTCTACCCGGCGTGGGTCCGGCACGCGCGCGACCACTTCAAGAGCCCCGACGTGCTGCGCTTCCTCGGGCGACGGGCGCCAGCATTGGACGGCGGACATCGCACAGCGTCAAGGAGCTCCCCGAGGGCGTGCGCGTGAAGCACTGGCTCAACGGGAACTCGGTGAAAATGACGACAAGGCCGCCAACCTCCTGCGCGTCGAGACGACCATCGGCAACCCGAAGGACTTCGCCGTCCTGCGCCCGCGCCGGGAAGATGAAGGCGGCGAACGGCACAGTGCCGAGAGGGCGCCAAGCTCGTCTGGCGCAACCTGCGCAAAAGCGTCGCCGACCTCCACCGGCGCGCCGAGATCTCGCAACGCTCCAACGAGCGGTACCTCGACGTGCTCGCGGTGGTCGATGACCCGACGCCGTGCGCGCGCATCTTTGACGCGGTCTGCCGACCGGTGGTCGACGACGGCCGGCGTTTCCGCGCCGTGCGCGTGGGCGACCCGGCCGATCTCGCGCTGCTGGAGGTCATCGCTCGCGGGGAATTCGTCACCGCCGGCTTCCGCAACCGCGACTTGCGCTCCTTACTCTATCCGCCGCCGCCGACCGTGCTCGACGCCCGGCGTCTCTCGGGCCGGGTTAGCCGCCTGCTCCGGCTCCTGCGCGCCCACGGCATCATCCGCAAAATCCACAAGACGCACCGCTATCAGCTTACCCACCGCGGCCGCCTCCTCACCGCCGCCCTGCGCGCCACCCGCGATGCCAGCATCAAGCAGCTGCTCCGCCAGGCCGCATGATTGCCGCCAACTTCTGCGCGCCACGGCAAGACTTTCGGAGATAGTAGTTCAG
>CAVSQF010000025.1:0-30732 GCA_963729835.1 uncultured delta proteobacterium
CAGTGTTACCCATCTACGTAGACGCGAAGGTCATGCATCCATACATGCACATCTTCGGCCTCACCGGCAACTACTTCGAAAGTGACTACACCGCCGCCGTGCTCCGTTTCGAGACAGCCTATGCAATGGGCGAACCCTTCCAGACAACGGATCCGAGCACCTTGGCCTGTGTCGAGATCCAAGGGAAGTGTCCAGGTGCCCCCCGCGGGGTAGCGGGCCACGGGTATTCGCCTCTCGGATATACCAGGCGTGACATCTGGGCGGGCATGGTCGGCTTTGATCGGCCGACGTGGATCCGTTTCTTGAACCCCAAAGCCACGTGGTTCCTGACGGGGCAGTTCTTTTGGAACTACACGACCGGCGGTCACATCGATGAACTGCGTGGGAACTCCGGCGCAGGCGATTATCCCTACTTCGGCACGGTCGGCCGATGGGTTACTGGGCCGTTCGCGGGACGGATTGAGCGACAGCAGATTGTTGGCAGGTTCGCTGCCGCGGGCAACGGTGACAACATCCGCCAGTGGGAGCACCTGATCACGTTCGGCGCATCGTCCTTCTACCGCGGCGGTGCGCTGGTGCCGTTTGTCGCCGACGCCTGGGATCCGGTAGACGACAGCAACGAGATCCTGTGGAATCTGGACTACTACTATACGAACAACTTCATCATCAGCTTACAGCAGAAATTTTTCACGACCTACGGCAGCAACCAGCCGAGCAACGATCCCTGGTATGCCGCTGGCCGCTTCGATCGCCGCGACGAGACGGGGATCAAGCTGACGTACCAGTTCTGAGAATTGAGTGATTCGATGATTGCCCCCAATCGCTCAATCACCCAGATCCCCCAATCACTCAATCACATTACCGGCTAACCTCTTCTTCGATCCTGGCGGCTTTCCCGGAAAGCTTGCGCAGATAGTACAGTTTGGCGCGGCGCACCTGGCCGCGGGTCATCACCTCGATCTTATCGATGCGCGGCGAATGCACTGGGAAAGTGCGCTCGACGCCGATGCCGTAGGAAGTCTTGCGCACGGTGAACGTCGCCCGGTTGGCGCCATGGCTCTTGCGCAGCACGGCGCCCTCGAAGACTTGGATGCGTTCCTTCTCGCCCTCGATCACCTTCACGTGCACGCGTACGGTGTCGCCAGGTTTGAAGTCGGGGACGCCGGCCTTGAGCTGTTCACGTTCAATTGTATCGACCACGTTCATGATGCCACCTCGTAGGAGCAGTGTCGTGAGGAATGTCCTTCATACCGTGCACCGCGCAGGCGGTCAAGGATCACCGCGGCGGCCGAGCGCACGGAGAGGTGGTTGTATGCGGTCGGCCCGCGCACCGGTTCGAGGATCACGTCGGCGCGGGCGATGATCTCGGGCACCAGCCCCCAGCCCGTTCCCAGCACGATGAGATGCGGCTCGGTGCGATTGTGCAGCTGCGCCCGCAGCGCCGCAAAGCTGGTGCGCTCTGTCCCGTCGCGTGCCGACGTGACCACGATCCGTGGCCGCACGCCGGTTTCGCGCTCGACGGTGAGCAGCGTGCTGTCTAAATCCTGTTCCAGGCTGACCAGGCTGAGGGCGTCCTTGCGCGTGCTGTTGTACGTGCTGCCGTAGCCGGTTTCCCAATGCTGGATGATTTTCTCCGCCAGCACGCGCAGCGCCTTCACCGACGTCGCGACGTAGAACCGGCGCACGCCGTACGTCCGTGCCGAGCGGGCGATATCGTGGATGTCCATGTTGGTGACCGCCGTGGTCACCACCAGCCCGTTCTTGTCGAGCACCGGGTAATGCAACAGCACGAGATACAGGTCAGCCATTGGTGCCCGCCGGCAACGTCGCCAGAAAGGCGCGATCGTCGTCACTCAGCTCGGCGCCTGCGAGCAGGTCGGGACGGCGCTCGTAGGTACGCAGCAGCGCCTGGCGGCGCCGCCAGATAGCTATGGCTCGATGGTCACCCGAACGCAGGACATCCGGGATTACCAGGCCGTGAAACTCCGGCGGCCGGGTATACTGCGGGTATTCGAGCAAGCCGTTGCTGAAGGACTCGACGGCCGCAGACGCCTCACACCCGAGAACGCCCGGGACGAGGCGGCTCACCGCGTCAATCACAACTAGAGCGGCAATCTCACCTCCAGATAGGATGTAGTCGCCGATCGACAGTTCCTCGTCGACGAAGCTGCGGATGCGCTCGTCAACGCCCTCGTAGCGACCGCAAACCAGCGCGATCTCCGGCTGTGCCGCCAGCGCCGCTACGCGGGCTGGCGTCAACAGCTGGCCCTGGGGCGACAAAAGCACCCGCCGCGGCCGCGGGGCCTCGGTCCCGAGCGATTCCAGCGCGGCCACCACCGGCTCGGGCTTCAGCACCATGCCGTACCCGCCACCGTACGGGTAATCGTCGGTGACGCGATGCTTATCGGTGGCGAAAGCGCGGATGTCGTGGAGCATGAACTGCAACGCCCCGCGCTCCTGTCCTTTCTGGAGCATGGTACTGGAGAGTGGCGAGGCGAAGAGCTCCGGAAATAAGGTGAGGATGTGGAAGCGCATCACAGCTCGATGAGACCCGGCAACGGCTCGATCACCAACCGGCGGCGCTGGCGATCGACGTGCTTCACGACGTTGGCAGTCAGCGGAATGAGATGCTCCTGCGCACCAGCGTGCACGACGCAGATGTCATTGGCCTGGGTGGTGAGCACGTCGCTGACCACGCCGATCTCGGCGCCGGCGGTGGTGACGACCGCCATACCGATCAATTCGAAATGGTAGACTTCGTTCGGAGCGGGCGCCGGCAACTGCTCGGCGCGCACGCAGACCTCCCAGCCCGCCAGCTCCCGGGCCGCAGGCATCGACTCGCAGTCGGCGAAGGTAACCAACGTAAAGCCTCTGTGTTGTCGAACCGCGCGCACCTCCCGCGCCTGCAACTCTGATCCCCGGCGCAGCACCACCATCCCCACACTCGCTAGCACTGTCGATGTCGGGTTGTACAGGCGAACCCGCACTTCCCCGTGCATGGCGTGGGAGCCGGCAATATATCCCAATGCGATCAACGTGTCAGGCGCCAAGGGAAGTCCTGAGTGGACCTTCTCACTCTCTGGGATTCGGTAAGGCCTCGCTGTCCCAAAGAGGCCAGATGCGGTAGCCCAGGGCCACCCCCGGGGATCACCGGGAGGGGCGCCGCGGCTACTTGTCCTCGACAATCTCAAGCACGACTTTCCGGTTGGTCCGGGAAGCCGCGGCGTTGAGGATGGTGCGGATCGACTTGGCGGTGCGGCCCTGTTTTCCGATGATGCGGCCCAGATCTTCACGGGCCACCTTAAGCTCGAGAATCGAGGCGGTGTCGCTCTGGGTCTCTTTCACCTCGACATCGTCGGGGTGATTCACCAGTGAGCGGGCCAGGAGTTGAACCAGTTCCTTCATGTCTTCGCCTCCCCCGAATCGGGTGTCGGCACAGTGTCAGACGCGGCCGCCGCAACCTCGCTGCTTCCCACTCCGTTCGGGGTGATGCCGCTACGCTTCATCAGCTGAGCAACGGTGAGCGACGGTCGGGCGCCGCGGCGGAGCCACTGCGCCAGCTTTCCCTGCTCGAACTGCACGCGCGACGGCTTGTGCGAGGGGTCATACGTGCCAATTTGATCCAACCGGCGCCCGTCACGCGGCGCGCGACTGTCAGTGACGATGATGCGGTAGATCGGATGCTTCTTCGCGCCATGGCGGGCGAGACGGATCGTGGTACCCATAATTCGGAATGTACTCCTGCCAAGAAAAGCCGGCAATCACATCGGGAGGCCTTGCGGCAAGCCGCGGCCGGCGAGTTTACTCATCTGCTTCATGACTTTTTTCGTCTGCGTGAACTGCTTGAGAAACCGATTCACTTCGGCGACGCTGGTCCCACTGCCGGCGGCGATGCGGCGGCGCCGGCTGCCGTTCAGGATGAGGTGGTTACGGCGCTCTTCCTTGGTCATCGAGCTGATGATCGCCTCGACCCGCTTCAGCTCCGACTCGGCGGACCCCATGTCGACCCCGCGGGTGAGCTTCTTCATCCCCGGGATCATGGCCAGCAGATCACCCACCGAGCCCATTTTCCGCACCACCCGCAGCTGATCGCGAAAATCGTCCAGCGTGAATTCGTTACGGCGCAGCTTCTTTTGCAGCACCAGCGCCTGCTGGTCATCGTACGCCTGCTCGGCCTTCTCGATCAGCGTCAGCATGTCGCCCATGCCCAAGATCCGCGTCGCCATGCGGTCGGGATGGAAGATCTCCAACGCGTCGAGCTTTTCCCCGTCCCCGCAAACAGGATCGGGGCGCCGGTGACGGCGCGCACCGACAGCGCCGCCCCGCCGCGCGCATCACCGTCGAGCTTGGTGAGAATGACCCCGCTCAGCCCCAAGCGGCCGTGAAAACCACGTGCGACGTTCACCGCATCCTGACCCGTCATGGCATCGACCACGAGCACGATGTGATGCGGCTGGATCGCCGCCTTGAGCCGCTCGAGCTCCTGCATGAGCGCGTCATCGATGTGCAGGCGGCCGGCGGTATCGATCAACAGCACGTCGTACCCGTGGTTCTTGGCGAAACCGAGGGCCTCCCGGCTGACGGCAACCGGGTCGGCTTCTGCGCTCGACGGGTGCACGGGACAATCGATCTGGCGCCCGAGCGTGGTCAACTGCTCAATCGCCGCAGGACGGTAGACGTCCGCCGGTACCAGATAGGGCTGACGCTTATGCTCGGTTTTGAGATGGCGTGCCAGCTTGCCGACCGTGGTGGTCTTGCCCGAGCCGTGCAAACCGACCAGCATCACGGCCACCGGCGGGGGTGCTGCGAGGCTGAAGGGCACCGCCTGTTTTCCCATGAGATTGGACAGCTCGGCGCGCACGATCTTGATGAATTGCTGCTCTGGCGTCAGGCTCGCCAGGACCGCTTGTCCCACTGCGGCGGCACGCACGCGCTCGGTGAAATCCTTCACCACCTGGAAATGGACATCTGCCTCGAGCAAGGCCAAACGCACTTCACGCACCGCGTCGTCGATGTTGCGCTCGGTGATTTTTCCGAGCCCGCGTAAGTGGCGGATGGTCCGATCGAGCTGCTCGCTGAGGGTATCAAACATGTTTGCACGCGGGCTGTCGCCACAGCCCCTTCGCCATTCGGGAGGTTTTGACCGTATAGAAACGGGCGCGTGTTGTCAACCGCGGGGGCCCGGGGCCCCGGGGGCACCGGGGGCACCCAGGAGGCCCCCGGGCTGCGCCGTCCGGGAGCCCTACGGGGTCCCTGGTGCGGCAGCCTCCGGGGCAGGCGCTTCGATCTTGGCGGCGCACCGCGCCTGCAGATCTTGAAGCTCCTTCTCGACTTCCTTCTTGTCCCGGTCAATGATTGCCATCTGGCTCTTCAGAGTATCCCGTTCCTTTTCGCGGATGTTGACCCTCTCCTCTAACTGTGCCACCTGCTCTCGCAGAGAAGCCGCCTCACCCCACCGGATGTACCCGATGAACAAGCCGGCCCCCATGGCAACCGCTAGCACCACGCCGCGTTGGGCGAAAAGCCAGAGTTTTTCCTGCAGTTGTTGTCGCTCAGTACCAGTGTTCGCTTGCATCACCTCTCCCCTCTCGCGCGTCCATTCTATCGGATGCCCGCATACTACAGAAACGGGGGGAAGAAAAGCAAAGTGGGTACGACTTGGTCGCGCCCGTAACTTGCCGGCTGGAAGCCGCGCGACGAGAGGAGATTCTCGGCGACTACGCCGCGCGCAAGGTCACGGGGCGGAAACGCTGGCGCTGCAGAACCGCACGCCCATTCGCTCGGCAGCACCGCAACGCACGCCGCACACCAGCCGGGTTAAAGCCGAATGCCTCGCAAAGGTTCACAAACGAGAATGGCCACTCCCAATTCGTGCTGAACACCCACCGCTCCGCCTCTGCAAACTCGATGCGCTGGCGGCCCGAGTTGCTGCGGGCGTTGCGGCGATAACACTCGATGCCATCGGTCAACACGGCCCACATCAACGCCCGTTCTCCGGTGAAATTGACCGTTCGCCCCTGCGGATGCCAGTACTGCTCCGGAAATACGGTGTTGCCCGCAAACAGATCCTGTAACGCCGAGTCGCCAAATTCTCGCTGCTCCATTGCCGCACCTCACATAGGCGTATGGACAGGCAGCAATTCGTTTGCCAATGGTCGGCACGTTGGCGGCGACCGCCGTGAATGCCACGCCGCGGGCCACAGCGCGCCAAAGTGTCAATTTCTGCGATGCCCGCCGGAGCGCTTGGTCAACGATTTGGCGGTGGGGCCGCTGCAAACGCCGGGGGCGCGGGCCGTCCTGCCCTGTAGCGCCCGAGGCCCGGCTGGGTGAGCCCCACCGGGGCGAGCCCCATCGGGGCGAGTCCCACCGGGGCAATCCCCAGCAGGGCGATCCCCACTCGGGCACGTGAGATTCTGGGCTGAGTCATTGCGTCGCCGTGCGGTTCGCCGCCATGCGGTTGCTTGCTTTGGAGGGAAAGCTCGGTTAACGAGGCACGGTCCGGCCCTGCAACCGATCGCAGAATCCGGGCTTCTCAGATATCTTGTCAGCATGAACGCGTCGATCAACCTCATCCAGCTGGTATTGCCCGCAACCGTCGCCGTGAAGGCAGATGTGCCGGAAGCGCATCCGTCAGCGCAGATCCTCGGTACGCAGCGGCTGGGTAGTGGGGTGATCATTGATTCAGGTGGCCTCGTATTGACGGTGAATTACATCGTGCTTGGGGCACACGCCGTCGAGGTGAGCTTGCTCGACGACACCACCGTCCCCGCCAAGATTGCGGCCCAGGATTTCAACAGCGGCATCGCCGTCATCGACATCGGCGGCAATGTCCCGGCGGCGTTGTCCCTCTGTCCGGTTGCGGATCTCACCCTCGGGCAAGAGATTTTCATTGCGGCGGCGACGGGGGAGAACAAACGACGGGCCAGCAACGGCGCCGTCACCTCCCTGGCTCGCTTTGATGCGTATTGGGAGTATGCGCTCGAACAGGCCATCACTACGAGTGCGATGAATCCGGGGCTCGGGGGCGCACCGCTACTCGACATGCGGGGGCGTGTCGCCGGCGTCGTCTCACTGGATCTCGGTGAGGTCGGTCGCTTCACGCTCGCCATACCCGTCGATTACTACATTGAACATCGTGAAGAGTTGCTGCGACACGGGCGCCGCACGACCCAGCCGGCGCGCGCCTGGGTCGGCCTGTACTGCTATACGTTCCGGCAACACGTGGTCATCGCCGGCGTGCTGCCCGGCGCGCCGGCGGAACAGGCGGGGTTGAAGCCGGGCGACGTCGTTCTCACGGTCAACGGGCAGCCGGTGAATGACCGTCACCAGCTGTACACGTCCCTCTGGGCGCATCGCCCGGGCGAGTTGATCAACTTCCGGATTTTCCGCAACAACGAGATCAAACAGATAGCCGTTGCCTCGACAAACGCCGAGGAGTTCTTCGCCTGACCGGCGCTTCAAGAGCTCACCATGATCGCGTGCCTCTACGGACGACCGTTCGCGCCCTTCGTCGAGCCGGTGGTCCAAGACCTGACCGCAGCGGCAGCGCGGATGGGGGGCGAGATCGTGCCGCTGAGCATCGAAACGGCCGTTGCCGATCGTGGCGCCGGTGCCGGCGTGCATCGTCTGTACGTGTTGCCCTTCGACTGTCCGCCGGGCCGTGGCTTGCCGGAAACGCCGGCCGTGCTGATCCGCAAGCTGTTCCCGCACGCCGAGATCGTCACCAGCTTCGCGGTGCAGGACGTATGCTGGGACAAGATCGCCACCCAGGAGCGCTTGCTCGGCCGCGGTGTGCCGGTGCCGGAAACGCTGATGAGCGCCGAGCCGTCTGACGTGCGGGCTTTTGTGCACCGCCACGGCTTTGCAATACTCAAGGCGCGCTTTTCTTGCGCCGGCCAGGGGCACGTGGTGATCTGGTTCGAGGACGGGGAGTTGGTCGGTGACAGTGGTAGTCATCGGTGCACAATGGAACTGGTCACCGAGGGCGACCGGCAGCTGCGGGGGGATCGGCTCATCTATCCCGGGCCTTTCTATGTCCAACGTTTGGTGGTCGACATGGGCCCGCGGGCAGTCACACCAGGGCAGGTGTTGCGCGCCTACGTCGTCGACAACCAGATCGTTTTTTGGACGGAGCGCTACCGGGACCACTACACTCGTCCAGGGGACTGGATCGTGAGCGTGCAACGCGGCGCGAAATACCGCTTCCTGCACGACGCCAGTGAAGAAGCGAAGAAGATCGCCCTGCGCAGCGCCGAGGTGCTGGGCACCCGCATCTGCGCGGTGGATATGATCCGCACCGGCAGCGGCGGCCCATACGTGCTCGAAGTGGATACGGATGGCTGCCACATGATGATTGATCGACAGTTCAAGTACTATCCCGGAGTACCGGGACTTCTTCGATCTGGATTGGTACATTGCCGAGGCCCTGCTGGCCGAGCCGGTGGAGGTCCGGAAACGCGAGACCAACTGAGCGTGGCCTTGAATGAGGAGGAAGCCAATGAGGCGATGCGCAATCAACGGTGCGCTACTGGTGATGATTCTGGTTGCGGCGCGTGTCCTCGCTCAACAGGCGGCAGAGCCGGTCCATTACTCCAAGCTGCTGCCATTTCTGCCCGAGAAGGTTGCCGGCTTCACGGCCGACAAGCCCCAAAAGTCTGCCACCGCGGTGATGGGATTGAAGCTCACCGAGGTGTGGCGCGTGTACCACCTGGGCAGCGCACGCGGGCCGGAGACCGTGACGCTGAAGATCACCGACGGCGCCGGCAACCCGTTCTTCACGGCGGCCTATGCCGACGCCAAGCAGTTCAGCAACGAAAGCCCTGCGGGCTATCAAAAGGGCTTCACCTTGGACGGCTACCCGGCGATCGAACAATACACCACGGCGACCAAGGCGGGCTCCCTGAGTGTCCTCATCGCCGACCATGATCTGGTTGAGATCAGTGTGCACGGGCTCGACAGCGCAACGATGCAGGAGTGGTGGAAGAAGGTCGACGCGAAGAAGCTGGCGGCGCTGCGGGAGTAGATTGTCCGTGGCGCTCGTACGCCCACGCTCCCACTTTGCAGCAGGTCAAGCGAGCGGGTATAGTCCGCCCCATGTTTGCGCGACTGTTTCCCATCGAGGGCAAGGTTTTCTTCGAGTTGTTTGAACGCCACGCGGAAACGACCGTCGAGGCGGCTCGACTGCTGCGGGCGATGCTGAACAACCCCGTCGACCTCGCCGATCAAGCACGCCGCATCAAGCAACTGGAACACGACGGGGACGCCATCACGCATCGGGTGGTTGCAACGTTGCACAAGACCTTCGTGACGCCGATCGATCGGGGCGACATCCATCGGCTGATTTCGCGGCTCGACGATGTGCTCGATCTCATCGAGGCGAGCTCCGAACGGATCTGGTTGTATGGGATCGATAGTGTCGATCGTGAGGCAGCGGATCTGGCGGACGTCCTGGTGAGCGCGGTCGGGGAGATGAGCCGGGCGATGGTTGGCCTGCGGGACCTGAAGAATCGGCAGGCGATTTTGCGAGCCTGCATGGAAATCAACCGCTACGAAAACGAAGGTGACACCTTGCTCCGCCGTGCCGTGGCGCGGCTCTTCCAGGACAGCAAGGATCCGTTGCGGGTGATCAAGTGGAAGGACATCTACGAGATTCTCGAGAACGCGATCGATCGCTGTGAAGACGTCGCCAACGTCGTCGAAGGCGTCGCCCTCGAGTACACCTAAGCGCACAGCGTTTCCTCAAAATAGCCGCACGCACGACGAACCGGGAGGAGAGGCGGAGCATGTTGGTGGTGGGATTCCTCATCATTGTGGCGTTGGGTTTTGACTTCATGAATGGCTTTCATGACGCCGCGAACTCGGTGGCCACGGTCGTATCGACACGGGTGCTGACGCCTCGTCAGGCGGTGCTGTGGGCGGCGTTTTTCAACTTCGTTGCGGCGTTCGGCTTCGGCGTGCAAGTGGCCACCACGGTCGGCAAAGGGATCATCGATCCGAGCGTCGTGAGCAACAGCGTCGTCTTCTCCGGGCTCGCCGCGGCGATTGCGTGGGACATCTTGACGTGGCTCTATGGTTTGCCCACCAGCTCCTCGCACGCCCTCATTGCTGGCTTCGCGGGTGCGGGGCTGGCGGCGGCCGGTCCCCATGCCGTCATACTCGGTGGCCTGACAAAGGTGTTCACGTTCATTTTCATTTCTCCGGTGCTGGGGCTGGTCCTCGGTCTCATCTTTATGGGGGTGGCGGTGTTTCTCGTGCGCCACAGTACCCCGGCCCGGGTCGACAGCCTGTTTCGGCGTCTGCAGTTGGTCTCGGCAGCGTTCTACAGCCTCGGACACGGCACCAACGACGCACAAAAGACGATGGGCATCATAACGGTGGTGCTCTTCACGAGCGGCTACCTCGGCGCGACGTTCTACGTGCCCATTTGGGTGATCCTGCTCTGCCACGCGGCGATCGCTTTGGGCACAACCTTCGGCGGTTGGCGCATCGTGAGGACGATGGGCATGCGCATCACCAAGCTGCAGCCGATCGGTGGCTTCTGCGCCGAGACCGCGGGCGCGATCACCATCATCGGCGCGGCCTTGGCGGGTATTCCCGTCAGCACGACGCACACGATCACGGGCGCCATCGTCGGCGTCGGTGCCACCCGCCGCGCCTCTGCGGTGCGTTGGGGCGTGGCGCGCAAGGTCGTCTGGGCGTGGATCCTCACCGTACCCTGCACGGCGACTATTGCCGCGGCGATCTACCTCGCCATCGCGCCGCTCCGCTGAATACCGAGCCATTCCCGCCGGAACCAGAGCCGGAAGCGGAACCGAGAACAGGGAATTTACAACCGGCGAATGGAAAACCAAAGCCATCGGCTTTGAGCATCGCTGCTATTTGCGAGCATCGGAACGCCGGCCGAGTGCCACGATGCTCTCCAACGCGGAATCGGCTATGAATCCGGTTTCTGAACAGCCGCAGTCGGCGTGGGCTGCTGACCGTCATACAGCGTTTCGAACCCAGCCTCGGCCGCATTGCGCAGAATACTGTTGGCACACGCGGCCAGCAGCAGACACACCACCACTGCCGCACACAAAGCCATTCGCATCGCCAAGCCTATTACCACAGGCGCCCGAAAGCGGCGACGGCATCGCTCTGCAGTTGAGGCAATCGTCGCAAAGCTGATTGGCTACAGCATCACCCTGCGCAAATCCAAGGCGGCTTTGCCGCCTTTCCCCCCGCCTCGTAAACAGCTATGAGCCTTTCTGGGGGAAGTCCTCGCGAGATGCGTAAGGGGCAACGGACATTGACCAAGCTCGGCCTGCCTGTCGTGCTCGCGGTGACGCTCCTGACGACCCAGACAAGACACGCCGCGGCACAGTGCTGCGGCGACTGCGACGGCAGCGGCCAGGTAGGCATCGATGAAATCATCCGTTGTGTTGACTTCGCACTGCTTGGGTGTGCACCGCTTGGCGCCTGCTGCTGTGATTGCAATGGCGATGGCGAGGTGACAATCAGCGAGATCATCCAGGCCGTCAATAACGCCCTGAACGGCTGCGCGCTGGCGACGCCAACCCAGACCCCGACGGCGACCTCAATGCCGACGCCAACCCAGACCCCGACGGCAACCTCGATGCCGACGCCGACTCAGACCCCGACACTGACCTCGCCGCCGACGGCAACGCCGACGTCGAGTCCGACGGTGACACTAACGCCGACAACGCTACCGCCGGCGTGCCCCGTGAGCTTCGCGGACGATAGCGTTGCGACACAACTGGGATGCGGGTTTCTCGGGCGGTGGAACACGCAGTGCGGCACCGATCAGCTCATCGGCACGTTCGTCGGCAACGGACAGATCCTTGCGGCGGCAGTCTCTGATGGCACGAGCACCTTTTACTTCGCGGCGCAAGTGAGCTCGTCGACAACCGCAATGCTGCTGGGCTGGGGAACGCAGTCCGACCTCTCGGATTTCCAGAGCGCATCGGGCACCATTGCGCTCACCGGCAGCGGCCAGACGCTCACCATCGACCCAGACACCGCGCCGTTCAGCATCCAGGACTGTCCGTTCGTCGAGTACGTGGGGACGTTCCTCACGACGGTCCACGAATAGTCGCGCAGGCATTTTACGGAGGCGCGCTTCGCTAATTGACAGCATGCTGGGACAGGTAGAAATTCGGGTAGCGAATGGGAGACCGAGGGAGCACCAGCAGACAGCAGTACAGCGCCGAAGGGATCCTGCGGGACGGCCGCTCGATCCACATCCGGGCGATCCGGCCGGATGATAAGCAGCGGCTCGCCGATCACTTCAGCCGGTTGAGCGCACAGTCTGTGTACTTCCGCTTCTTTCGTTCCAAGAAGCGACTAACCGAACAAGAGCTCGTGCAGTTCACGGAGGTCGATTTCGTTCGGAACGTCGGTCTGGTGGCCACGTTGGGGCAAGGCGACGAGGAGCGGATCATAGGTGTGGGGCGTTACGCCCTGCTTCCCGGCGTGTCCCCAAGCCGGGCGGAGGTCGCCTTCGCCGTCGCCGACGATTACCATGGCCGGGGGATTGGCACCATGCTGCTGGAGCACTTGGCGCCGATCGCGCGCGGCAATGGCATCACGGAGTTCGAAGCCGACGTGCTGGGTGAAAACAACCGCATGCTGGACATGTTTGCGCGCAGCGGTTTCGTTGTGCGGCGGTCGATCGAGGAGGGCGTCTTCCATGTGACCCTCCCAACCGAAGAGACGGAGGAGTTCCTCGAGGCCAGCCTCACGCGCGACCGCATCGCGGCGGCGCAGAGCATTCGCCCCTTTCTCAATCCCACCTCCGTGGCCATTGTCGGCGCCTCTGATCATTCCGGGAGGATCGGGGCGGCCTTGATGCGCAACGTAAAGAGCTGCGGTTTCACCGGTGCGGTCTACCCGGTCAATCCGCACGAAGCAGAGATTCAAGGCACGCGTTCATACCCGAGCATCGCTGCGGTACCGGCGCGTGTCGATCTCGCCATCATTGCGGTGCCGGCGGCGGCGGTGGAAGCAGTGGTGGCGGAGTGCGCGCACGCCGGCGTGCGCGGCGTCGTGGTGATCTCGGGCGGCTTCGCGGAGCTCTCCGATGCCGGGCGTGCCGCCCAGAACCGCCTCAAGGAATTGGTGCGCGCCTCGGGAATGCGCCTGGTGGGACCCAACTGCATGGGGCTGCTGAATACCGATCCCGCCGTGTCGCTCAACGCCACGTTCGCGCCGAGCTGGGCCCCGGCGGGCAATATCGGCATGCTGTCGCAGAGCGGTGCGCTCGGGATGGCGATCCTGGAGTACGTGCGCACCTACAACATCGGGATTTCGACCTTCATTTCCGTCGGCAACAAAGCGGACGTGTCCGGCAACGACCTCTTGTCCTACTGGGGAGAGGACCCCCGCACGCAAGTCATCGTGCTGTATCTGGAGAGCTTCGGTAATCCGCGCAAGTTCGCCCGCATCGCTCCGGAGATTGCGCGCCACAAACCGATCATTGCCGTCAAGTCGGGGCGCTCGGCTGCTGGGACGCGCGCCGCGTCGAGTCACTCCGCCGCGCTGGCCAGTCTCGACGTGGCGGTGGACGCGCTCTTTGAGCAGGCCGGCGTGATTCGTACCAACACCCTCGAGGAGCTGTTCGATGTGGCGGCGCTCCTATCCACACAGCCGGTGCCCGCCGGGCCGCGTGTCGGCGTGGTGACGAACGCCGGCGGGCCGGGGATATTGCTGGCCGACGCCTGTGAGGCGCGCGGCCTCAAGCTGCCCGAGTTGGCGCCGGAGACGCTGGCGGCGCTGCACGTGTTCCTGCCGGCGGAAGCCGGGCTCTCCAACCCCATCGACATGATCGGCACGGGAACCCCCGATCAATACACCCTCGCCATGCAGGCCGTCGGCGCCGATCCGAACGTCGACTCACTCATTGTGATTTACATTCCGCCGATCGGCGGCGCGGCGGAGGAGTTGGCGCTAGCGATTGCCGCCGGTGCCGGGAAGGTCCCCGCACACAAGCCGGTGCTGGCCGTCTTCTTTTCCTCGAAAGGCGCGCCGCCGATTCTCGGCACCGGCCCGCGCGGCAATCTCCCCTCCTATAGTTTTCCCGAGAACGCGGCGCAGGCGCTGGCGGCGGCCGAACGGTACGGCCGCTGGCGTACCCGTCCCCCGGGCACGCCGCTCACCTTGAGCCGCTTCGCACGCGAGATGATCCGCGCCGTGGTCGACCGGGTGCTGGCTGCCGACAACCGGCCACAATGGCTGCAGCCGCGAGATTGCGCCAGCCTGCTGCGCGCTGCCGAGATCGAGTTTGCAGCCGCCGAGGTGAGCGCCGTGGCCGACGCTGCGGCAACCGCGGAACGCATGGGCTATCCGCTGGTGGCGAAGGCGATCGCGCCGGGCGTGCTGCACAAGAGCGACGTGGGGGGCGTGATCATGGACCTGGAGTCGGCGGCTGCCGTGGCGGCCGCGGCGCAGACGTTGGCCGAACGGATGCGGGCGATGGGAGTGGACCTCGACGGTGTTCTCCTGCAACGCCAGATTCCCGGTGGCATCGAGGCGCTGGTGGGTGTGACGACCGATCCGACGTTTGGGCCGCTGGTGGTCTGCGGCTTGGGCGGCGTGCTGGTCGAATTGCTGCGCGACGTGTCGTTCCGCCTGACGCCCGTCACGGATATCGACGCGGCGGAGATGATCAGCAAGCTGCGCTCGGCAAAACTGCTCGACGGCTACCGTGGCGGTCCGCCCGGCGACCGCGAGGCGTTGGCCTCGGTCATCATGCGCATCTCGGCGCTCGTCGAAATCGTTCCCGAGCTGCGTGAGCTGGACCTCAACCCGGTCAAGGTGCTGGCTCCGGGCAAGGGCGCCATCGTGGTGGACGGCCGCATACGCGTCGGGCCGATTACGTAGTGCGGCCGTGTCACTCATCTTCAAGACGCTGATCTTCACGATCCTCGTTCCCGGCATGGCGACGGTGGGGGTCCCGTACTTCCTGCTGTCGTCGGATTTCCAGTACTCGTTGTCCGTTCCGCATGCGCTCGGAACCTTGGGAGCGGTGCTTGTTGTCACGGGTGTCGGCATCTACTTGTGGTGTGCTGCGGATTTCGTCGTGGCGGGGCAGGGCACTCCGAATCCCGCCGACCCCCCAAAACGACTCGTCTCGCGCGGGTTGTACAACTGTGTCAGAAATCCGATGTACGTCGGGGTCGTGCTCATTCTTTTTGGGGAAGGATTGGTCTTCGATTCCCTCACGCTCATCGTGTATGGCGTCACGTTGTGGCTGCTTTT
Source organism: uncultured delta proteobacterium (assembly GCA_963729835.1). Lineage (GTDB taxonomy): Bacteria > Desulfobacterota > Binatia > HRBIN30 > HRBIN30 > CAVSQF01. The sequence continues at coordinate 15,256 of CAVSQF010000025.1, forward strand.
TCATCTGCGAGTCCTGTGGTACGAGGAACGCCGTCTGCGGACGCAGTTCGGCGTCGCGTACGTAGAGTATTGCCAACATGTCCCGCGCTGGGTTCCGTGCCGGCGCGGGCTATGCCGTTAGCCCGGCGGCTGTGCTATGCTCGCGTCCATGGCGAGGCGGCGCCGGGCGACCCACGAAGAGGCGAACAAGACGATGAACGTCTCCCTGGCGGCACGGCTGGCGGCCGTGGCAAGCAGGTCAACACTGCGCTTGACGCACTACGGCCGGAAGACCGGCAAGCCGTACGAAGTCACCATCTGGTTTCTCGTCGATGGAGATACCGTGTACTTGGTGACCGCCAACGTCCAGCGGCAGTGGACGCGTAACGTGCAGGTGAAGCGGCACGTCCTCTTGCGGGTGAACGACGAGACGTTCGAGGGCGAGGTGCAGCGCGTCCACAAGGGCGGCGAGTGGGAGCATGTCGACGAGTTACTCGTGCAGAAGTATTGGTACGTCCGCCCGCTGCTGTGGGTTGCCGATCGTCTCGGCCTCTCCAAGAACCGCGGCGCGTTCCGCGTGCGGCTCGCGGCGCCCAGGCGGGAGAGGATGTAAGGCCTCGCGGCAGGGGACCTGAGGATTCGCGTGAAGGGCGTCATTCTGGCCGGGGGGCTCGGCAAACGACTCTACCCGCTGACCCGCGTCACCAACAAGCATTTGTTGCCGGTGTTCGATCGGCCGATGATTTTCTATCCGATCCAGGCGCTGATCAACGCCGGCATCCGGGACATTCTGTTGGTCACCGGAGGCAACTATGCCGGCGACTTTCTCAAGCTCCTCGGGAACGGCAAGGAGTTTGGGCTGCAACACCTGAACTACACCTACCAGGAAGGCGAGGGCGGCATCGCGCACGCGCTGGCGCTCGCCGAGCACTTCGCCGACGGCGGCAAGATCTGCGTGATGCTCGGCGACAACATCATCGAGCGGTCCATCGGCACGGCGGTCTGCAAATTCGACCGGCAAGCGGAGGGCGCCAAGATTCTGCTCAAGCGGGTACCGGATCCGAACCGATTCGGCGTGCCGGTGCTGCGCCAGCGCCGTGTGGTTCGCATTGAAGAGAAACCTAAGCGACCGAAAAGCTCATACGCGGTGACCGGGATCTACATGTACGACGCCCAGGTGTTCGACATCATCCGCGCCCTGAAGCCTTCAGGGCGCGGCGAGCTCGAGATCACCGACGTCAACAACGTCTACCTGGCACGCGGCCAGCTCACCTATGAGATCCTGCGGGGCTGGTGGAGCGATGCGGGCACCTTCGAGTCCCTGCACCGCGCCAGCATTCTCGTGGCGCGCAGCGGAGCGAACAAACTAGATTGATAGATTGTAAGATTTATTGATTGAGAGATTGATCGAAAGACTGAGCATAATACAACCCAATCCATCAATCATTCAATCATCAATCATACAATCATCATGTGCTTCGATAGACGATCAGTCCGTGGCTCGGATCGTACGGGGATACGGCAACGGTGACGCGATCGCCGGGGATGACCTTGATGTGGAAACGGCGCATCCGGCCACTGATCTTGGCGAGAAACTGCTGGCCTTTGTCGGACTCGACGCGGAACTGCCCGCCGGCCATCACTTCCTTGACGGTGCCTTCAATCTGGATCAAGTCTTCACGACTCACACACAACCTCCGTTCTTGTTCGTCTTCCTGTGGCGTCCGTACTCGGCAGTGCCGGCGGAGCGTATAGCAGATTGGCGACAAAGCTGCCACGGCGCGGCGTGAGGGCACGCCGGCGCCAGAATTCATGTTCTTTCTGGAGCCGGGCTGCCCTCAGCCCGCCTTTTTGGGCAAAGCCCCCGTGGCTGTTGCCGTGTCCTCCTTCACCGGATAATGTACAGTAGTGAGATCGAGCCCCACCGCCCTGCCGCTCCTGCCGGAAATGTTCCGGCCGCTGTTTTGGGAGGTCGCCTTCCAGCCCGAGCTGTCGCAAACGCACCCGACATATGTGGTCGCACGGCTTCTGGAACACGGCGGGGACGCCAGCGCTAGTTGGGTACTGCGCAACGTTCCGCGGGAGTTGCTGAGACGTGTGGTGTGCACGCACCGCGGCCTGCGGCGCACAACGGCTTACTGCTGGGCAAACTATCTCGACATTCCCATCGAGGAGATCGAGTGTTTGAAGACGCCATCCCCGCTGCCCAACAGCAGCTTTGCCTGAAGCTGGCAGCGCTCTCAGTCGTGCGCAGCTTCTACCTGGCAGGGGGCACCGCCGCGGCGCTGCACCTCGGACACCGCGAGTCAGTGGACCTGGACTTCTTTCGTAATGGCGCGTTCGAAGCCGATACCGTCGGCCTCGCTGTGGCAGATGCTGCAACCTGCCGCTGGGATCACTATGAGCGTAACACGCTCCTCGGTATCGCAGACGGCGTGAAGGTCAGTTTCTTCCACTACCCCTACCCATTGATCGAGGTGGTCCAGTCGTTCGCCGGGCTGGCGGTGGCATCGGCCCGCGATGTGGCGTGCATGAAGCTCGTGGCGGTGGGCCAGCGCGGGCTGCGCCGTGATTTCATCGACCTATACTCTTTGCTCGCCGCCTTGCACGTGGACCTCTGGGAACTCTGGCTGCAGACACAGCGCAAGTTTGGGCTGCGTGACGACTCGGTATACTGGCTGGCGCGCGGTCTCAGCTATTTCGAAGATGCCGAAGCAGAGGCAGAGCCGAAGCTCCGGCGACCGCTGCGTTGGGCCGACGTCCGCAGCTTCTTCCAGCAGGAATCCAAAGCGTTGGTCAAACGACTGTGCTAACCGCGCTCAGGTGTGTGGGCTGTGGCGCGGATTCCAGCCTTCAAACACGCGGCCGTGTTACTCCTAGCCGCTGGGCGGTGGCCTTGGCGAAATAGGTGAGGATCATATCCGCCCCGGCGCGGCGGATGGCGATGAGCGTCTCCATCACCACGCGCTCCTCGTCCAACCAGCCGTTGTGCGCTGCCGCCGCGGGACGGGGGCAGAGGTGGCTGCATCACGGTACCGCCGCGGATGTTGGCGCGGTACCCTGGGCAGCCTTGGCTGGCCGATGGCTGTGAGTGTGAAGCCCCGTTCGGTCGTCGAGTACCGTTGCTTCCTATCTCACCTCAGCTCAGTCACGGAAGGCACTTCATGGGGTTGGACCGGCCGTCTCAGTCGGTGTCACCGAAGGGGTCACCGTGCTCATTCGCAGCCTCCCAGCGCCCGATTCACCGCGGCCTCGATCTCTGTGATTGACACTTGGCAATCGAGGTTCGTGTCAATGGCCGGGCAAATTGTTGTCGAGCAAATACCCGGCTCGGCGGTTAGCGCAATGTTAACGGCAGTGATCAACTCGTCGATCGTAACAACGCCGTCGCCGTTGCAATCGCCGGTACACTCCTCACCGGGGGCGAGCGCAAACCGCTGCGCGAAAATATCGCAACCTTTCCCGTTACCCCCAGCGCACTGGTCCCATGCGGCCACAAAGGTGTTGCCAGGCAGGGTCGCCACCTGGGGACCGCAGACAAAATCGGGAACCGGAATGAGAAACTGCCCGATGGGGCGATTGTCTTGATCGAACGCCCGACCCGCTATGTCGATGACCGTCTGACCATCGACCGGCCTCGCGATAGCCCCCGCCACGAGCAATGCGCTTTCCGGTACGCACTCCAGGGACACGGAGCTGTCCACCGAGGTGTCCAGGGGCCCTGTCAGGGCCTGCGCTTGCGCGTTGTAGCGACGAAATTGGGTCGAGTGATACGTGTCACCCCAGGCGACAACGAAACCGCCGGTTTCATTGTTGCAGATCGCTGGGCCCCTCCCGGCGTCTAGAAACCCGGGGGCGACTACGGCAAACGGCTGCCCCACGGGAAGGGTGCGGGGATCGAACCGCTGGCCCCACAATCCGTCTACGTCGCCGAGGTTCACCCACACGACCTCGAAACTTCCGTCGGCGGCGGAGGCGATACTGGACGCGTCCGGGACCTCGTTACCCGGACCAGGCGACGTGACCACGAAGCTGGGGGCATCCGGATGTAAGCCTGCGTTGAGGCGTTGGCCGACAATGGTACGTTCATCGTTCGCGTACTCTGACCAAACCAGAGTAAACTCGTGATCGGGTGATTTAGTGAGCGAAGGCCCGTTAAAGATGTTCAGTGCTGGCTCAATGATCTGCGCAATCCCGGCGGTGCCATCAGCGGTGAACGCACCAACAGAGAGATCCGTCTCTCCCCACCAGCTCAAGACAATGCCATCGCTTCCGGCAACAATTGCCCGTGGCCCGAGCACACCTTGCAATTCGAAATCTGGTCCAACGGCCGTGCCCGTGGGGTCGAAATGCCGGCCGAAGCCAGGATGTCGGAAAAAGTCCCCTCCGGGGCCATCCCACACAACGACGAATCCTCCGTCGGGTAGGGCGACCACCTGCGGGCACTGCGCCTCTCCCTGAGTCGCGGTGTTCACCTGAAACGCGGGGCCGAGTGGAACTATGCGCGCTTGAGCGAGCGACACCCAAAGAAGCAGTGCCCCTGCCAACAGGAATGCGCTGCGTCGCATCACTTCCACGTGGGGCCGGAACATGGAGCTGTGTTCTTCGAAAGGTCCATTCATCTGGGTCTGCCTCCGATGCGACCACAACCCAGCGTCGCTTGGGGTCTTTAAGCCGTCACTCTCCTCCAAACCGCCTCGCCGGAAGCGACTTTGGAAACGCTGCCCTCGTGCTTGCGTGAAGCATTGGACCCCCTTCAGGTACCCCCGCTCCGCCCCCGCACCAAATACAAAGTTCACCTACTTGATATCATTAACCTGTAGATGTGTCATTGCAATTGTGGATAGGCCGTCCTTAAACGTACAACGAGGCCTGACAGGTGTGGGGCTGCGTGTTGTGAGGCGGTAAGGTGCCCTTACAGGCCCCGCAACGTCGTCTGGAACGGTTCCGGGTGCCATTACAGGCGCAACATGGCCGTCCGGAACGCTGCCAGATGCCATTACAGGCGCAACATGGCCCTCTGGAAGGCTGCAAGGTCCCGCCACAACAGCTGCGGGGCGGGAAATCACTGCGATAACCGCGTGCTCACCAGGTGGGATGCTTGCGCAAACATGATTGGACGGGTTCGCACCATCTGTAAAGTCGTGGGGCGTGGCACATCGCCGGCCAGTCTCCCCGAAGCCGATCGAAGCCCCGGTTCTATTCTTCAATCACGCCCTGCCCGGGTGATTCCTAGCTGCCGGGCGGCGTCCTTCGCAAAATAGGTGAGGATCATGTCCGCCCCGGCGCGGCGGATGGCAATGAGCGTTTCCATCATCACGCGCTCTTCATCCAGCCAGCCGTTTTGCGCCGCCGCCTTGATCATCGCGTATTCGCCGCTGACGTTGTACGCGGCCACCGGATAGCCAAAGGCCTCCTTCACGCGCCAGATCAGGTCGAGGTAGGCAAGCGCCGGCTTCACCATGACGATGTCCGCGCCCTCGTCGATGTCCAGCTCTACTTCGCGCAACGCTTCGTTGCCGTTGGGCGGATCCATTTGATAGGAGCGGCGGTCGCCGAACTGCGGCGTGGATTCCGCCGCCTCGCGAAACGGCCCGTAGAATCCGGAGGCGAACTTGGCCGCGTACGCCATGATGGGAAGGAGATCGAAACCTTCCTCGTCGAGGCTCTCGCGGATCGTGCCGATCGCGTCCGTCCATCATGTCCGACGGCGCGACCATGTCGGCACCAGCCCGCGCGTGCGCCAGTGCTTGTTTCGCGAGGAGGTCCAACGTGGAATCGTTGTCCACATCGCCGTCGACGACGACGCCGCAATGGCCGTGGTCGGTGTACTCGCACAGGCAGACGTCAGTAATGAGCAGCAGATCGGGCACGCTTTTCTTGATGGCACGCACCGCTTGCGGGATGATCCCGGTGTCACTGTAAGCGCCAGAGCCCACACTGTCTTTCTTCTCGGGAATACCGAACAGGATCACGGCGGGAATCCCGAGGTCGTAGATGCCCTTGCATTCTTCGATCGCACGGTCCACCGAGAGCTGTACGATGCCCGGCATGCTGGCGACGGGCTTACTGATCCGCGTGCCCGGGACGACGAACAGCGGCATGATCAAGTTGTCGACGCTCAGCCGCGTCTCACGGATCATGCGGCGGAAGTTCTCGTTCTTGCGCAACCGGCGCGGTCGATACTCGGGGAACTCCATGGGTCTCCTCCTCCTGTCGGGCTCATTCCGACGTGCGGCCCGACTGCGCGTAGTACCGCACGATCGCATCGACCAAGGCCGGCACGGTATACACCCGCGGCTGGACGGTGACGCGCATTCCGTAGCTGCGCGCGGTCTCCGCCGTGATCGGACCGATGCAGCCGATCGCGGCGTGTCGGAGCACGTCGCTGAGTTGTCCCTCGAAGATCTTCGCGAAGTTGTGCACGGTGCTCGAACTGGTGAACGTGATGAGGTCGGCTTGGCCGCGCAACAACAAGTCGCGCAGTTCCTGCGGATTCGAACGTGCGGGGACCGTGATGTAGGTCACGACCTCTTCAACCAGCGCGCCGAGCCCTTGCAGCTGGAGCGGCAACACCTCCCGCGCCCCGCCGGCTCGCGGCAGCAAGATGCGCTTTCCGGTGATGCCGACTTCGGCCATTGCCGCCGCCACGCCTTCAGCGCGATAGTCATCGGGCAGCGCGTCGACACGCACAGAAAATGCCTCTACCGCCTTCGCGGTTTGCGGGCCGATGGCTGCAAAACGCGCACGGTGCCAGTGCGCGGATGTCGCTGCCGAGCGTTTGCAGCCGCTCGAAGAAGACGCGCACGCCGTTGGCGCTGGTGAAGATGACCCAATCGAAGTCAGCTGGCGCGCCGAATGGCATCGTCGAGCGCTGCCAAAGACGGAGGCGGAATGGTCTCGATGGTCGGGAAGGGAATGACCTCGGCGCCCCACGCCTCGAGCAGCTCGGCAAACTCGCTCACTTGCTGGCGCGGGCGGGTGATGACGATGCGCTTGCCGAACAACGGCTTGCGCTCGAACCAGTTCAGTTTCTCCCGCAACCTGACCACCTCGCCGACGATCGCGATGGCCGGCGGCGGAAGGTGACGGTCCCTGGCGAGTGCGGCAATCGTTGCCACAGTACCGACGAGCGTCTCTTGCTCGGCGCGGGTTCCCCAGCGGATGAGCGCAACGGGCGTGTTCGGCGCCAGGCCGCCCGCCATGAGTTTCTCCATGTTCACGCCGAGTTGCTGGGTGGTCATGAGGATCACGAGGGTGCTGCCGCTGCGCGCCAGCGCGTCCCAGTGGACGGCAGGCTCGCTCTTGTCCGTGTATTCGTAACCCGTTGTGAAGATCACGTTCGAGGCGAAGTCGCGGTGGGTCAACGGAATACCGGCGTACGCCGGCACCGCGATAGCGGAGGACACGCCGGGCACGATTTCGAAATCGATCCCGGCGTCCTGCAGCACCTCGGCCTCCTCACCTCCGCGGCCGAAGATGAACGGGTCGCCGCCTTTGAGGCGGACGACGACGCTCCGCTCACGTGCATGTTCGAGGATGAGCCGATTGATCGTGGATTGGTCGACCCGCGAGCCGCCACCACCGTGCTTTCCGACCAGCAGCCGTAGTGCCTGGGGCGGCGCGTGGTCCAGCAGGCGCGGGTTGGCAAGGTAGTCGTAGATGACCACGTCGGCTTGCTCGAGACAGCGCTTGCCTTTCAAGGTTAGCAGTCCGGGATCGCCGGGGCCGGCGCCGACCAGATAGACCTTACCGGGCATGGTGGGTCACTTCAGTGGCTCGGAAACGACTTGGCGAAGAGCGTCGTCCGCTAAGGCAATGGAAAACCGGGAACAGGGAACCGGGAATGGAGAACCGGCCAACGGGGTTGGCTTTCCATTCGCCTGTTCTGAATTCCCTGTTCTCGGTTCCCGGTTCTCCATTTTTTCCTCGTTGGTTCCAGCGCGTGCTGCGCCGCCATCTGTAGCCGCAGCCTTCAGGCTGCGAAGGGGTTCGGGGGTTCGCCCCCGTTTGGCGGGCGGCTCGTGTGAAATAATCGGCCGGCCGCGCAGGCTGAAGCCTGCGGCTACAGGGCATCACACCACCCCCAGTGCTTGCAAGATTGCCGCGCCGCCGCGGGCGAGCAGCTCATCTGCGAGATCCACGCCCATTGCTGTCCCCTGTGCGGGGCTTCCGGTGCGTTCGCCACGGACAACGCGGCTGCCGTCGGGGCTGGCGATGAGTGCGCGCAGCGTCATCGAGCCTTCGTGCAGCTTCGCATGCGCCGCCAACGGCGTGCGGCACGAGCCGCCGACGCGATGCAAGAACGCGCGTTCAGCGGTGACCGCGACGTGCGTATTCGCGTCGTCGAGCGCGGCCAGAATCGCGGCGCTGGCGTCGCTGCGCGTCTCGACGGCGAGCGCCCCTTGGCCGATCGCCGGGACGAAGTCCTCCGGATCGAAGAACGCCGCATCCGCACGGTCAATGCCGAGGCGCTGCAAGCCGGCCGCCGCCAGCACAACGGCATCCACTTCCCCCGCATCAAGCTTGCGGAGCCGCGTCTCGACGTTGCCGCGCAACGGGACGACCTCGAGATCCCGCCGGGCGGCGCGGCAGAGGGCCATCCGACGCAAGCTGCTGGTTCCCACGCGCGCGCCGTTGGGAAGCCCGGACAGGCTGTGGCCGCCGCGGGCAATCAGCAGGTCGCGTGGATCCTGGCGCGCCGGCACCGCGGCGATCACCAGGCCCGGCGCCAATTCATCGGGCACGTCCTTCAGCGAATGGACCGCGCAGTCGATCGCCCCGGCGCTGAGCGCCTCTTCGATCTCCTTCACAAACAGGCCTTTGCCGCCGATCGCACTGAGCGGTCGATCGAGAAAGCGGTCGCCGCTCGTGGTGATCGTCACCAATTCGGCTTCGATATCCGGTCGCGTTTCCTGCAGGCGGGCCTGTACCCAACGCGACTGCGTGAGCGCCAGCTGGCTGCCGCGCGTACCGATGCGAATGCGCAGACTCACTGCTCGTCCGGCTCCTCGTCTTCGATGTCGAAGAGCTGGCGCGCCGCCGCCAGGTAGAAGGCTTCCCGTTGCCGGTCGTGTTGTTTGAGGTGTGTGAGCGGTGCGTGCAAGATTTTGTTGGCGATCGCTGCCGTCATGGCGTCGAGCGCCGTGCGGGCTTCGGGCGGGAGGTCACGCAGGCTTGCCAGCGTCTTTTCCAGCTCCGCCTTGCGGATGCTTTCCACCTTGTCCCGCAAGGCGACGATGGTGGGTACGGCGTCGAGCGAGATGAGCCATTTCCAGAATGCATCGACCTCGTCTTCGACGATCGCTTCGGCCTTTTGTGCTTCGCGGCTGCGCTCTTCGCGGTTCACTTCGGCGACGCCTCCGAGGTCGTCGATATCGTACAGATAGACGTTGTCGATGTCGTTGATGCGCGGATCGAAGTTGCGGGGGACGCTCATATCGATGAGAAACAGCGGCCGGTACTTGCGCTCGCGCAGCACGTGATGGATCATAACTGGCGTGAGCACGTACGCCTCGGCGGCGGTGGACCCAATGATCACGTCGGCGATTTGCAGGTAGCGGGGGAAGTCCTCGAACGGCACCGGCGTGCCGTGAAACTCGCGGGCGAGCTCGACGGCGCGGTCGAATGTCCGGTTGGTGACGATGATGCCGTGAATGCCTTGGGCCAGCAGGTGGCGGGCCGCAAGTTCGCTCATCGTTCCGGCGCCGATGAGCATCGCCGTCTTGTCTCCCAAGTGGTCGAAGATCTTGCAGGCCAGCTCGACAGCGGCGGAGCTCACTGAAACCGCGCGCGTCGCCACGCCGGTCTCGGTGCGCACGCGCTTGGCGACGCTGAAGGACTTGTGAAAGCAGCGGTGCAGCACGGTTCCGGCGCTGCCCAAGGCGGCGGCGCGGGCGTAGCAGTCCTTCAATTGCCCCAGAATCTGCGGCTCGCCGACGACCATGGAGTCGAGGCTGGCGGCGATGCGGAACAGATGCCGCACCGCTTCGCGGCCACGGTACACCGACAAGTGCTCGCTCAACTTCTCGAGCGCCAGCGCGCCGCGCGCCGCCAGCAAACCCGTCAACGTCTCCACCGCGCAGTCGCCTTCCAGCGTTGCGGCGACCAGCTCGACCCGGTTGCAGGTCGACACGATCACGCCTTCATCGATCGCCGGCAGCGTCGGCAACTGCTGCAGAGTTTGATCGAAGAGGCTGTCACTGAAAGTGAGTTGCTCGCGGACTTCAACCGGGGCACTGCGGTGGTTGACGCCGACGATGAGGATTTCGCGTTGCATCAACCGAAGGTACCGCCGTGCTTTCCGGGGAAGACGAGATTCACGCTGAGGAACGAGGCCACGAGGACGCCAAAACCGACGATGGTCAGTGCGGCCGCCTTGCGGCCGCGCCAGCCGACGCTGCGGGCGTGCAACAGCACGGCATACAGCAACCAGGTGACGGCCGAGCACACCTCCACCGGCTCCCAAGACCACAGCGCACCCCACTTCTGTTTCGCCAGCAACGAGCCGGTAAGGACACCCAGCGTGAACAGCACGAATCCCCAGGTCACAAACCGATGGTTGAGGTTATCCAGCGTTTCCAACGACGGCAAGCGACGGAACAAGTCGCCCTTGCGTTTTGCCTTGAGCTGTTTCTCTTGCAGCAGGTAGATCAGGCTCAGGCAGAACGCGATGGCGAAGACCGCATAGCCGAGAAACGCCGGCGCCACGTGCGCCGGCAGCCAGATGTTCTGCAGGCTCGGCGGCAGCTCGGCGCTGCGGGCATGCAAGGCGTACGACGAGAGCGTGAACAGAAACGCCAGCGGCGTGACCAGCGCCCCGACGATCGTCAGATCCGTTTGCAACGCAATGAGCAAATACAGGCCCACCATCAAACAGGCGACGAACGACAATTCGTCTTGGAACGTGGCGATGGCATCGTAGCCATGCACCACGGCCCGCAGGGCCAGAAAGGACGCATGCAGGCCGAAGGCGCACGCCAACAGAGCGAGCGCGGCGCGGCGGAACGCATCACGTCCGGTGACGACGTGGCCGCTGAAGGTCGCTGTGGCCAAGAGGTAAAACGCCAAGGCCAGCGCTAGCAAGATGCCGCCCATGTTTCAGGTCAGCTCCACACCCAGCTCCGCCACGCAAACGCCGTTGCCAACGGTTTGGGCGAGCAGACGATCGATGTCGGCAATCCGATGCTCCCGCAGGTAGTCGAGCAGCGGCGATTCGACCAAGGCAGTGAAAATCCGCTGGCGGTCGGCGGCGGTCTGCGACGGCGCAGCCAGCCGCGCCCTCAGGCGACGCAGCAGCTGCAGCGCCAAAGCGTATTCGGGGCCGAACAGCGCCGCGAGCTGGCGGCGCACCTGCCTTGCCAGCGCCGGGCTGGCACCGCTGGTGGAAACGGCAATCATGAGGTCTCCCCGCTCAAGCACAGCGGGTGCGATGAAATCGCACAGGTTCGGGCGATCGACCACGTTCAACAAGACGCCCAGCTCGTGGGCTTCGCGCACCACCTGGCTCTGCACTTCCTCGTCATCGGTGGCGGCAAAGACGAGGAAGAAGCCGCGTAAATCCCCGGGCGCATACGGCCGTGCCAGATGCGTCAGTTTCCCCGCTGCCGCCAGCGCCGCGATCGGCCGGCACAGCTCCGGGCTGATCACCGTGGCCCGCGCACCCGCCGCCAGGAGCGCATCGAGCTTTTGCGCCGCCACGTTGCCCCCGCCGATCACGAGACACGGCCGATCCGCGACCCGCAGGAACATCGGGTAGTATTTCATGTGCGGGATGCTAGCACCACAAATGGTGTCTGGTCTATGGTTCAGGACCTCTGGCCGAGCGCGGCTTTCACCATTTCCACCGCAGTTTCAGTCAACTTCACTGCGGGATCCCCGTTGGCCGGAGTGCTTGGGTGACCCCGTCCGTGGCTTCCTGCCGACTCATGAAATCCGGTATTCCTCTTCCCTCGCCCCCGTGAGGCTTGAAGGTTTCGAGATATTGTTCGTCAAAATAGGGTACTGGGGCGGTTCGCATGTGTCAAGTGAGCAGCGTTTTGCTTGAATTGGTCTGGGTCTTTCGAGTATAGAGACGGAGGCTCGGATGAAGATTTCGCCGCGCGACCTCATATGGGTCAATCTTGCATTGTTGGCCTTAGCTGCCTACTGGGGCGCGTCGACGGTGAGCGCGGCCATCGCGGCCAGACTGACGACGTCGCCGGAGCTACATTTGAGCCAGCCCCCGCCGCCTCTGATGCGTGAAGCGCGACACCCGCAAGCATATTATGCGTCCATCTCGCAGCGTGACGTGTTTAATTCCGTCAAACAGGAGGTCGAAAAACCGCCCGAGGCCCCCAAGATAGTGATTGAATGCAAATCCAAGCTGTGGGGCGTTGCGGTCCACGGCGACGGCTCGTCGTATTGCGTCATTGAAGAGCCGTCGACGCATAAGCAAGAGCTGTACGGGATCAATGACAAGACCGTGAGCTGCGGGACGGTCAAGCAGATCGAGTGGGACCGGGTGATTCTCGATCATGACAGCCAAGAGGAAGTCCTGGAACTCGTCGAACAAGGCGGCCCGGCGAAATCAGGGCCGGGGATGGCTCCGGCCGCCGCGCTGAGCAACCAGCCAGCGGCGAATCCGCATATTCAGCAGGTGAGCGAAACGGAATACAACATCGATCGCAGTGAGGTAGACCAGGCGTTGGACAACATGAACCAGCTCTTCACGCAAATCCGCGCCGTGCCGCACTTCGAGGGCGGTCAGTCCACAGGGTTCCGTCTCTTCGCCATCAGGCAGAACAGCATCTTCGATCAAATTGGGCTGCGCAACGGCGACATTATTGAAAGTATCAATGGGACGGCGCTGAGCGACCCCAGCAATGCCCTGGGCATGCTGAGTCAGCTCCGCGATCAAAATCAGCTGAACGTTCAAGTGCTGCGCAACAAAACGGACATGACCGTGAGTTACCGGATCCGGTAGGTCTCGCGACTGAGGGGTGGTATGCGGCAATCGGTGGTACGCCTTCTTGCCCTGGGCTGGGGAGTTCTGGGTTCCTGGTGTGGCGCGCAGGGCCTCGCTCTGGCGCAAGTCGCGCCCCGACAGGCGCCGCCCGCAGTGGCGGCGCCCGCCGTGGCACCGCCTGCGGTAGCGCCGCCCGCGGTCGCACCGCCTGCGGTCGCACCGCCTGCGGTCGCACCGCCTGCGGTCGCACCGCCCGCGGTCGCACCGCCCGCGGGGGCACCGCCTGCGGGGGCACCGCCTGCGGGGGCAGCGCCTGCAGCACGACCGGCGGCGGATGCCCAAGGGAATCAGCGGCTCATCACAATGGATTTCCAGGATGTCGACCTCGGCATCCTCGTGAAGTTCGTGAGCGAGATTACCGGGAAGAACTTCATCATTGATGAAAAGGTGCGGGGCAAGGTGACCATCATTTCCCCGTCCAAGATTTCCGTCGATGAGGCGTACCTCGTCTTCCAATCAGTCCTGCAGGTCAAGGGATTCACCACGGTGCCTGCAGGCTCGATCATCAAGATCGTTGCCTCGAAGGAAGCCAAGAGCTCGACGATCGATACGGTCTTGCCCAGCAGGAAGCCGGCCCCGACCGACGAGTACATCACTCGTTTGATCCCGCTGAAGCATGTTGATGCCAACAACATGGTGACCATCCTGCAACCCTTGGTATCGCCTGATGGGCTGCTGGCTGCCTACTCCCTCAGCAACACCCTGATCGTGATCGATACGGCAGCCCAGACGGATCGTTTGACGCAGATCCTCAGCCAACTCGACATCAAGGGGTTCGAACAGGGGATCGAGGTAGTGCGGCTCCAATACGCCTTCGCGTCCGACATCGCGGCCCTCTTACAGCAGGTCCTGGAAGAACCAGGTAGCGGTGGTGGGGGGGCTGGTGGTCCGGCAACACAGCCGGGCCAGGCGCCGGATGCGCGCCTGCGCCGGGGTACAGCGCCACGCCCGGTAGGGGGCGGTGGCGCGCCCGGGACGATCAGCGGCGGCACTACCCCGGAGCGGGCCTTCAAGATCATTCCCGATGAGCGGACCAATGCGTTGATTCTCCTGGCCGGGCCGCTAGAAATGCGGCGCATCAAGGATCTAATCACGCGGCTCGACGTGCCCCTACCGCTCGGCAACGGCCGCATCCATGTCTATTACCTCAAATACGCCAGCGCGCTTGAGGTGGCTCCGGTCTTAGGTTCGCTAGTTGGTGGCGGCGGTGGCTTAGGCTTAGGAGGTCTTGGCGGAATTCGGGGTGGGATTGGGGGCCGCGGCGGTATCGGGGGGCGGAGTGGTTTCGGCGGAAGCCAAGGGCTAGGTGGCTATGGTGGCGGCATGGGAGGGTATGGAGGCGGCATAGGGGGGTACGGCGGCAGCATGGGGGGGTACGGCGGTGGCATGGGGGGGTACGGCGGTGGCATGGGGGGATACGGCGGTGGCATGGGGGGATACGGTGGCGGCTTTGGCCAGACTGGGTTCGGTGGGGCAGGCGGCCTCGCCGGGCGTGGCGGCTATGGTCTCGGGGGTATCCCGGGCGGAGGCGGTATGGGCGGTATGCCAGGACAACCGGGAAGCGAATTTATAGGGATGGTGCGACTCACTGCGGATCCGGCCACCAACGCGCTGATCATCAGTGCCTTGCCACAGGATTTCGAGACGCTGAAAGACGTCATTGAAAAGCTCGACGTACGGCGACGCCAAGTCTACGTCGAAGCGATCATCGCCGAGGTCTCATTCGACAAGACTCGCTCACTCGGCATCGAGTTGCAGGGGGCCTCGGCGTTGGCCAATGGGGTTGGCATAGGCCGGACAAACCTCAGCGGCAACCTCACCAATTTCCTGAGCAATCCGACGAGCATCCAGGGGCTCATCCTGGCCGCCGCCAGCAGCCAAACCGTGACTATTCCCGGTGTCGGTACCGTCCCGGCGCAGCAAGCTCTCCTGGTTGCCCTGCAGAATGACAATGACGCCAACGTGTTGTCCGCACCGACCCTCCTGACGACCGATAATCAGCCGGCGGAAATCGTCTCGGGTGAAAATGTCCCGTTCATTTCGAGCGTGGCCACGACTGCGGTCAACCTGGGGAACACTTTCAATACGATCGATCGCGAAAACGTTGGCATTACCTTGGACATTACCCCGCAGATCTCCGAGGGCGGCACTGTGCGGCTCGACATTGCCCAACAGGTCTCGGACGTGGTCTCGAACAATGCGCAACTCGGCCCGACCACCTCGATCCGTTCGGCGACCACGACCGTTGTTGCGAAGGACGGCCAGACGGTGGTTATTGGCGGGCTGATGTCGGATAATGTAAACAAGACCGAGACAAAGGTGCCATTCATCAGTGACATCCCCGTAATCGGGCACTTTTTCCGTTACAGTTCGGTAGAGCATCGCAAGCTCAATCTCTTGATCTTCCTGACACCACACATCATCCGCAACGAGCGCGATCAGCACGACGTCTCGGTGGCCGAACGCGAGCGGATTATCCGTAGGCCGTTCGA
>CAVSQF010000026.1:0-25595 GCA_963729835.1 uncultured delta proteobacterium
CAGTAGATCTTGTACAGCACCACCTGGGTATCCGTTTCGAGGACCTTGGTGAACTGCGGCGCGGTGGACAGGAAGCGGTTCAACTTCGGGTTGCGGTTATTTCGAGAACGACGTAGGAGGCGTGGAAATCGTTCTTCAGGGTTTCGTACGTTCCCGTCACCTGGTCGTCGAGGCAGGGGTGACCGCTGCACGTGTACTCGGCGGAGGAGTCGTTGTGGTAGTAGTGCGTCTTCCAATAGAACGCCGGGGCATAGGCATACTCGAAGATCGGGTCCATGCCGTTGATGTAGTAGTTCTTGGGGTTCCAGAAGAACAGCTCGCCGAAACGGTCCCACTGCGGGTGGAAGACGATCTCTCCGGGCTGGGCGTTCTGCTCCAGCCATTGGCCGACCACCTGGAACTTCCGGGGGTGGAACGCCCCCGTGATGATCTGGTCGAAGCGGTAGATGCTCCTGATCGGCGCGTACATCAGGGTGAGGATGGCAGTGAGGATGACCAACCTGGCACCCGGAGAGCGGTTCGCCATCGGCAGCCAATGGGGGAGGAGCAACGAAAAGAAGATCGCCGAAAAGCCGACGAACACTTCGTGCGAACGGCGCGCTACGGTAAACGTCAAAACGCAGAAGATCGCCGCCATGGCCAGACTCGCCCAAATGGCGATGCGGGAACTGCGGTCAATCGCAGCGAAGCGTTTGTTGTGCAAGAGAACAACGAGGATACCGCCCGCCAGGAGCAACAAGATCGACAGCGGAATGAACTGATCGACGAAGTTGATCCAGGTAGAACGGCAAGAGCTCGATGCCGAAGCGCAGCGGTAACTCGCCCTGTTTCTCCACCATGAGCTTGACGACTTGGATGTAGGCGAGATGGAGGGCTCCACCCGGATGCGGCCGGAGCAGGATTCCGAGGGCCAGTCCGGGGAAGAATGCGGCGAGCTTCCCCCACTCAGGCAGTTGCCGATGCAGCAACCGCACCAACGTGACGACGCCAACGACGAGGACCGGGAGCCAGATCAGGGCGATGTGGTTCCAGGAAAAGACTGCGGCGAGCAGGAAGATGGTCGCTTGCGAGCCGCGCGATTTTTCGGTGACCAGATAAGCAAACAGGAGCAGGAGCACGCTGAGCGACAGCGGATGCGGGCGCAGCATCGTGAGCCGATAGAGTACATCGGAGGTGATCAGGGCAAGAAAGAACACCCAGAACAGTGGCCATCTGACCCGCAACCTGCGGAAGGCCAGGAAGGCAAGCCACAAAGATGTGATGGTGATGAGGAATGCCCCCAGATACATCCCGGCGAGCAGCGGCTCTGCGAAAGTCAACGGAATGGTCAGTATGTGAAAACCATACCACAGATCCGCGGCGTAGGTTCTCACGGCTGAATACTGGGCCCACGGGAAGGAGGAATCGAAGATCCCCTGCGTCCGGTACACCCAGGCGTGTCGGAGGTGGTAGAAGCTGTCGCCATCGGAAACCATGGGAAGCAAGCGGTAGTGCACGCACCCCGCGAAAAGGGTGATGCAAGCGATACCCAGCAGCTTCGAATGCTCGGCCCAACAGGTGGAGACTGGCGTTAGGTGGGCGGCGCGATCCGCAGCGGGGCCCGCCGGTGGGCGGTTCCCCGCCTCGCGCCTCGCGGCACGTAGAGCCTTCGCTCGCGCCTTGCCGCTCTTCAATCCGTCGACGTTCCCAACCTCTCTACCCGGACTCATGTGTCGTCGGTGAGGCCGGCCCCCCTCACTCCTGCGGCGCGGCTGCTCCCGCAGGCGGGGGCCCGCCCTCGGGCTCTTCAACGACGATGTCCACCGTATCGTCGTCGACTGCCCCGCCGTCGGTCACCGTTAGGTGGGCCGTGTATTTCCCGGGACGCTCGTAGACGTGCTGCGGGCTTCGCTTGTTCGACGGCGGGCTGCCGTCGCCGAAGTCCCAATTGTATTGCGGCTCTTCGAGTGTCATGCGCGGATCGCTGACCGAGAACTGGACGGTGAGCGGTGCCGGCCCAACATCGGGCTCGCCCTCCCCCAAGACCATGATCACACGATCGTGGGGAGACGAAATAGTCGGCACCGCCGCGGCACTCACAACCGTGGCCGTCGGCGGCGATGGGGGTGGTGGCGTCTGCTGCCCGCACCCCCGGCATCCGGTGAGAAGCGCCACCGCGCCCGTAGCAGCAATCAGGAACACTCTGCCTTTCATCGAGCACAGGGAGCGCTTCGCGCAGGATCAGTGGCACGTCCCGGCGGTTGCGGCCGTGCAGCACAAGTAAGGATTGTCGGCGGCAATGCAATCGTCGTTGGTTGGAAACGCAACCAACAGTTGGGTGGATATGTTCGTTGTGAGCGGCAGCAACACGACTGGGGGGTAACACGAGCCGGTGCCTGCGCCGGCACAACAGGGCGAGGGGTCGTTCGAGCCCTCACAGCTCGTGTTGCCTTTCGGGAGGAATGGATCGCCGGCATCATAGCAGGTGTCACCGTCCGTACAGTCCGCGTCCGAGGTGCACGAATTGTAATGGTTTGCCTCACCTTGGCAGTTCTTGCAATACTCGCCCATATTGCAAAGGGCCAGCGCTGGTTGGCTAGAGATCAGCGCTGTCAAGTCAACGCCGAGCTTGACCGTCACGTCAGCGCCGACACCGAGGCCCTTCGTGACGACACCGATGAGCAGGCCGACCTGTGCTATCGGATCAACGCCCATTCTCAAGTAGGCTGTGAGCTTCCCCCCTTTGACTTTCTTGCCCGCAGCATCGAAAAACGTGATGTCGACGAAGCCGGACGGGGTGTAGCTGCTTGAGACACCTATGAAGTTGCAGGAGCTGTCCATCGTGCCTTTCAAGGAGAACCCGGCCTGGGAGATGGTGGCCGCAGCGGTACTCGAGATCTTGCTGCCGATCTTAGCAGCCGCCCAACTGTCCCAGAGCGCCGCAGAAGGATAGGCAACACAGCTGTCGAAGGCGTTTCCCGTCTTCGGGCCAAAAACTATGGCGATCTTTTGTCCGACGTTATTGCAGGTCAGGCCCGGGCTGATAGTCACGTTCACGGACTTGCCGGCAGCCGGAGTGCATTCGATGAGCTTGCCTGCGAAGGCGTGGGCCAGCGACGGTGTCAGGCCCGCCACGCCGGCGACGGCAAGAACTGTGATTCCCTTCTTGAACATAACTGTACCTTCCTTATATATTCTGAGGTATTCTACTTGTTGCCTGCAGTTGTGAGAGCTAACTAACTAGTAACGACAGCGCCCTTTACGGCCGGGGGGTGCGTGGTAGGGATATTTGTCGTTCTTTCGCTGGACATGATCCTCCTTGGCCAGAGTGGTACCCTCCGTACCATCGCATGTGCGGTTTTGTCAAGGCAGAATTTGTCGGGCAGAATTTGTCGGGCCTGCACGACTCCACGACCACGACACAGTCGGCCCCGTTGAGGCCTCGGCGAACCGCAGCATCTGCGGTTTCGAGGGGGTTCGCGAACCGCCCCCCTGCACCACCGCAGGCTTCCTCATGTTTCCGGCACATGACGCGCGTATTTCGACTGAATGACACTTGCATTAAAGTTTCATTTCGCGGTAGTGTCTCGCTAGGGGGTCGTCTTCGCAGAGTACCCGCCGATGTATGTGTCTGGGCGCAACAGAAACTGCCGTTGGAGGTAAACGGTTATGACGAAATTCTCGGGTCGTGGTGTCCTCATCGTTGCCGTGGCAATGCTTACCGCTTCCGGGACTGCGTGGGGAACCATTTCCCCGGAGCTCAGCTGTCAGCAGGCAGCCGCCAATGCGAGCTACTGGTTCTTCAACACCACGCTAATGGCGTTGAAGGTCTGCGAGGATGCGATCAGCAGAGGTGCGCTCTTGCCCGCAACCGACTGCACAACCGGAACGAACGCTACCACCAGGATTGCCAGGGCCGAAACCGCCCTGGCCAGCAAGCTAGGCAAGGCCTGCACGGATTCCGTCGTTGCCAACCTGGCGGCCAGCGGCAGTCTTGCCGGTGACTGCGCCGGCGTCACGACAGTTGCCGGGCTCACTACCTGCCTCAAGGAGAGTCACGAAGCGGCAGCGATCGAGTTGACCGACGTGCCGTACCACGCTCCGGTATTACTGAACGCGCAGCAACGGAGGTGCCAGAGGACCCTCTCCCTCAAGGCTATGACGTTGGCGATGGCGCGGCTCAAAAATCTGCAGACGTGCAAGAATATGGTCGCCCAAGGAAGCCTGGACCCCGGAACAAATTGCCTCTCGACTAGTGCCGTCGTCAAACTGACTCGAGCTACTGCGAAGAATGCCGCGAACGTCGGGGCGAGTTGCCCGAGTTCTGCCGTCAAGGGCGTCCCGCTAGGAAGTCCTTGCGGCGGCGTGGGTGACGGCGCCAGCGCCGGGGCCTGCGCCTTCTGCGCTTATACCAACGCCGTCGATAAACTGGTGCTGATCGAGTACGGCTCAGGACCGACCGGCAGCGGGCCGGCGGCCAACGCCGTAGCCGGGCCGATCACCGACCCCACGGACTGCGTCGCTGGACCGCTCAGCCGCTGCCGCGCCAGCAACGATGATCCTCACACGGGAGACTACATTTTGAAGAACGACCGTATCCGTGTCGTCATCCAGAATGTCCAGCGCAACCTGTTCGGCATCGGGCAATTCGGCGGCCAGATCATCGATGCCGATCTTGTCCGCACGCCGGGTGATCCAGACCGTGACAACTTCGAGGAATGGTCGACCTCACTGAACCTCGAGAACACCGCCCACTACACCTCCCTGACGGTGCTCAACGACGGCACAGACGGCAACCCGGCAGTGATCCGCGCCACCGGTGTCGATGACCTGCTCGAGTTCATCAACGTGAGCTCGACCGTCGCCGGCCTTGGATACGAGATGCCCGCTGGCATCCACGATACCCAGCTGTTTGTCGACGTTGTTACCGACTACATCCTCGAGCCCGGCAAAAACTCCGTGCGCGTTGAGACGACCGTGACCAATACCCGCAGCACGCCCCTGTCAATCTTCTTCGGTGAGTTCATCAACGGTTCGGGGCAGCTGCAGCTCTTCCAACCGGTGCTTGGCTTCGGCGAACCGCTGGCGACTTTCGCTTGCCCGACCACGGCGACGAACAAATGCGATTTCGTCGCCTATGCCGGGCGCGACGCCGCGGCGGGAGTGTCGTACGGGTACGTTGAGTTGATCCCCGGCTCCAGTACTTTCACCTCGGCCGGGGTGAGTGTCCCACAGCTGGGCGTCGGCATCCTGTACGCTTTGCTCGGCACGACCGGGCCGCCGTTCAAGATCGCTGCGGCAGGCTCGGCAGGCGACAGCCTGACGTTCACCCGCTACTTCGTGGTCGGCAACGGTACGGTTTCCTCCATCACGGATGCCCGCAATGAAATCGAGTGCATCGCAACCGGGACGTTGAGCGGGACAGTCACAGCCGGCGGCGTACCGATGGCCGGGGTCGATGTCACTATCCTCGGACCAACGTCGGCCACCGAAATCCCGAGCGGCATCGTGACTATCGGCGAGAACGTGGTGACCCACACGCAGACGGACTCGGCCGGCAATTATTCGCTCACCTTACCGCCGGGCTCCTTCAACGTTGCCGCCAACCTGACCGGCTATCCGTTCGAAGGCGGCGGAGCCACACCAACGCAGCATCCGGTAACCATCGCGCTGTACACCACAACGACTCAGAACATCGCCTTGCCGGCCACCGGCGCGTTGCGTGTCCTGCTCACCGACGAAACCGGCAATCCGATCTCCGGGAAAGTCTCGGTGGTGGGTTTTGACCCGAGTCCAGATCCAGCGAACATCATGTCAGTTCTTGGCGGCTTGATCACGACCAGGACGGGGGTGTTCGGTGAACGCATCGGCGGCTCGCCCGACTTCCCGATCGACGGCCTGCCGTTCGGAATCGCCAAGGTGCTCTTCCTTGATGAAACCGGTGACTCCGGCACGGTGGTGCTCGAACCGGGCAACTACCAAGTCGTGGTTTCACACGGCCCCGAGTACTCGATCGCGACGCAGGACATCACCGTGACGGCCGGCAGCCCAACCACGGTGAGTGCGCAGATTGCGCACGTCCTCAACTCCGCCGGCCTCGTGGCCTCCGACTTCCACGTGCACTGCATCGAGAGCCCCGACTCGAAGGTCAGTATGATCCAACGGGTGCAGACGATGCGCGCCGAAGGCTTGGATTTCTTCACGCCGTCCGATCACGACTTCCGCTCGAATTTTCAGCCGACGATCGCCACGCTCGGCCTGAGCGACAAGATCTGCACGGCGACCAGCGCCGAGATTACGACTTTCGACTATGGCCATTACAACGCCTGGCCGATGAGCATCGATACCAGCAAAGTGAACGGCGGCAGCGTCGATTGGGGCTTGGGCCGTGATCGAGGCGGCGTCCCGGTCCCCGCCGGCCAAGATTATCCGTCGTACGGCAACTTCAACATGAACCCGGGGGACATTTTCGCCACGGCGCATGCCGACTCCGTCGACGGTCAGAGCACCGTCCAGATCAACCACATGTACAGCCACTTTGGCCTGGAGATGGGCAACGGCCTTGCCATTGACACGGGGCTCAACCCGCCCCACTCGGCTGACCCCGCAAAACTGGGCCCGGCCAAGCGGCTCGATCCGTCTGTTCCCAACTACTTCAACAGCGGCTTCGACGCATTGGAGGTGTGGATCGGCGATGACCGCAGCCAAATCTACAATAACATGTACGACGTCCAAGATCCGGCGTACCCGGTCAGCAAGGTTCGCGGCGGCACGCTGGGCGATTGGTTCAACTTGGTCAACCAGGGCATCGTGCGTACCGCCGTCTCCGATTCCGACACGCATCGCCAAAGCCTCACGCAAGCCGGGAGCCCGCGCACCTTGGTGGTTGCAGACACGGACCAACCCTGCCAGGCGTCCATCGGCCTACAGGCCGAGGCCGACGCGTTGTCGACAGCGGTCGACGAAGGCCGTGCCCTCGGAGGCAACGCGCCCATCGTTCGCGTGACCGCGTACGCCTCGTCCACCGGCGACAGCGGTGCCCTCGAACGGCGGTGCGTAGGCGCGAGTCCGTGCACCGGGACGGCCAGTTGCGCGCCGTGCTCGGATACGTTCCCGTGCACGTCGGGCACCTGCACCCTGCTGCCCACGCTCATCAGCACATCCGACTTCAGTGTCGATATCACCGTCGACGTGCAGAGTCCGGTGTGGGCTGAGTTCGACAGGATGGAGTTCTACGTGAACGCAACCACCGAGAGATTCACCATCAAGAACGAACAGACCGGTGCCGGCCTGATCGACGTGAACCACTACGGCGTTATCCCGACCTACGTCAAGACCGCGGGCGCGGGACCCGATAATTTCACGGTGACCACCGTCAACGATTACCCGTCCATTCCCGGCGCTCAGCACTTGGAGGCATCGTACACGTTGCATCTGGCAGGTCTTACCCAGGATACCTGGGTCGCGGTCATCGTGCGCGGCACCGACGGCGTGTCCAAGCCGTTGTTCCCCGTGGTTCCGAACAACCTCGAGCAGAGCACCAACACGACCCTGGCCGACTTGACCGACGGCAACCTTGGTGAATACGGCATGAATGCGCTGGGCTTCGCTAATCCACTGTTTATCGACGTCGACGGCGGCGGCTGGAGCCCTCCCGGGGTAAATTTCTGCGACGGACCGGGCCAGACCTGCACACTGAGCTCGCCGTGCTGCGGGACGTGCACGTCGGGGACCTGCTGTCAGAACACCGGACAAACCTGCACGGCGAATTCGGACTGCTGCAGCACCACTTGCACGGCCGGAGCCTGCAGTTAAACTCCTTCCCATGCATGAAGAGTCGCACAGCGGCAGAGGCGCCCGGCCTCTGCTGCTGCGGTGTTTGATCGTTTGGCTCGCATGCGCGCCGCTTGTGGCGGTGCCACTTGTGGCCGCGCCGCTTGTGGCGCAGGCCAGCGTGGCACCGCAGGTGCAGGGGTTGTTGCGCCGCGCCCGCCTCGTGGTGGTGGGGGACGTAGCAACTGTCACACCGTACGATGACGGCCGCGTGGCCGTGGCAACGCTGCACGTCACCAAGACCCTCAAAGGCCAGCTACCCGGAGACAGCGTACTGGTGGTCGAGATGCGCGATCGTCCAAATCCCGCGCCGGTGTTCCACGCGGGCGCGGCGGTCGTCGCGTTTCTGCAGCCGGCAGCGACAAACAGCTATTTGCGCCAGCACTTGCCCGCCGGCAACTACTACCAGCTCATCTCCCAGCACTCTGCCTGCTTGTCCGCGAAGAGCCCGGGTGAAGCCGCCGAGATACGCACGCTCGTCGAGCGCGTCGCGCAACTGCAGCACAAGCCCGAAACGGACCCGAAGCGCAGAGCCGAGAGCGAGCGTACCCTCACGTTTGATTTGCTCGCCGCACGCGACGCGACCTTGGTGCAGGACGGAGCGGCGGGTCTCGCTGAGGTTCCCGATTTGGCGGCCACGCTGCGCGCCGACGAGCAGCAGCGCCTGGAAACGGCCCTCGGCCGTGACGACCTCCCACCCCCCGTACGGGTTGCGCTAGTCAAGGCGATCGGCGCCGCGAAATTGAAGGTGATGATTCCCGCCTTGCGCGGGCTGCACAACCTCCCCACCGAGGTCCAGGCAGCCGTGTGGGCTGCGTTGACGCAATTGGGAGCAGCGCTGAGCAAAGACGAGTGGGAGCAGCAGCTGTCGAGCCGCGACGCCCGCCTGCGTGCCGCCGCCGCTCGCCAGTATTTGCAGGCGGCGGGCGCGGAAGGCATCCCACGCGTCGGCAGCGTGGCGCTGCATGACCGGGACACGTCGGTACGGGTCGCAGCCATCGAAGCGCTCGGCGACACGAAAAGCTCCGAGGCGCTGCCGCCCTTACAGCAGGCGTTTCGCGACACCTCCGCGGAAATCTATCAGGCCGCGGTGCGCGCGATCGACGACATCGGCGGACGCCCAGCCGCGGAAGCGCTCGCCAAGCTCGCCTTCGACGCGCCGCCGCAAAACCAGCGCTTGGCCGTCACGGCCCTCCTGATGATGGTCGGCCCTGACGATCCACTGGTCGAGCAGATCAAAGAGCAGCATCCAAACCCGGACATGCAGGATTTGATCGAACATGGCCTCAAGTTGCACCACTGACATGCACACCTCGGCCCGTTTGTTCGTCCTCTGCCTTGCCGTGTCTGCGGCGGTCCCGTGGGCGCCCGCACGTGCCCACGAGGTACGCCCCAGCTTGAACCGCGAGATTGTGCGCATCCAGGGTTTTCACGGCGCGCCGCCGGGCCAGACGCCTGGCGCCCGTGAGGTGACGATCCTAGCGGCAGGAACCGAGAGCAAGTTCACCATCACTGAATGGCAAACCTTCGGTATGGAAGAGCCACCCCATGCACCTACTCCGGTGGAACGCGATCGTTACGTGCTGCAAGCCGCGCCTAACATATTGAGTCGCCTTACCGCCGCCCGCGCCACGCAACGCGTGACCATCATCGCCGAGCGCCGACCGGGTGCATCCGATCTGTTCATCCTCGCACTCGACCTGTGCCCGCCGGACTGACGGGCGCCCGTTCAACACAGCACGATTGAATCCGCTCCGATGTGATCTCACATCACAGTCTGCGCCCGGGTTCCCTCTGTGCCATCACCTCAGGCACGGAGGAGGGCCAGGGTGGAGGCCCGGGCAGAAGGCCGCAAGACCTCCTTCCCCACTCACTGCGCCACGAACTGGAAGATGGTGGCGATATCACCAGCCGTGCTGTCGACGGCCCCGAAGCCGCCCCCTAGCGTCATGCCGGTCACCGTGCCGCCAATCAGGTTGGGGCAACTCACCCCGTGCCCATTGACCTGTGCGGTGACTACCGTCCCGGCAATATTGTTGGCATCGTACACGTAGACGATATTCGTGCCCGTGCTCAGCAACACCGTCACCGGCGGACTCGCGGCCCCCGGCTCATCACCCGTGCAGGGCAAGCCGTCTGGTCCCCATGAGCCGTCCGTCGGCGGTGCCCCGTTCGCCTGCGGGGACGACAGGATGGTGAGGCCCAGCGGCAGCGCTATCGCCATGTCGCCCGCGGCATAGGTACCACTCTGCACCACTTGTGACGGGCTGTTGCACACGCCCGGATGTTTCGCGGTGATGACGCAGGTGCCGCTCGGACAGTCGCTGGCCGTGCTGCACGACTTACCGGCGTTGGTGCCGCCGGAGCACGTTTGCGTCGCCCCGATGTTGCAGAGGGCGCAGCTGCTCCCCGGACAGTCGGTGTCCGCCGTACACACGGCTCCCGCGTTGGTCCCGCCCGAACACTGCTTGTCTTGTTCCAAACAGGCGTAGCTCATCGAACCATCCGGCTGCTTCACCTTGCTGGTGCACGTCGGATCGTCCGGCATCCCGGGCGTGGGAGCGGCAGCTGTATAGGGACCATGCATGCTGTTGCCCATGCAGGTGCCACCACCGGAGCAGTCGGCGCTCGACGTGCAGTTGCTCCCTGCTTTGGTGCCATTCACGCAGGTATTGTTACAGGTCCCAGATGGGCAGTCGCTGTTCTTCGTGCACGTGCTCCCCGTCTTGGTGCCGGTCAGGCAGACCTTCGGGGTGGTGTTGTGGTCGTGGATGCTCGTGGCGTTGAGGTTGACCTCACCGCCGACACAATCGATCAAGCCAGTGCCGTCGCCGCCGGCTGCCACGCACACCGCGCCGATGCCGCTGACCACCGCTGGGTTCAGGATCAGCGAACTCTGCGGGATCGTCAGCGGGATCTCGTTGTTGGCATTCTCCGTCCCCGGCACGAAGCTCAGCCCCGCCAGCTGGCAGGTGCCGTTGCCGCTACAGCTGCCGCTGGGGCAGTCATTCGCTGTCTTGCCGCACGTTTTGCCGTCGTTGGCGCCGCCGACACACGTGTAGCATTCGATGTTGGTGCTGCAATCGACATCGCCGGGCGGGTAGCTACGCGGCAAGCACACACCGTTGAGCGGCAGCTTAACCGGTACGCTCCCCACCACCAACGCACAGCTGCCCACCGCCGGGCAGCTCCCCGCCGCGGCGCCCGTGCAGCAGGCCAGCGGGGTGCCGGCAGCGGTGCAGATCCGGTCCGGATCGCAGCCGTTGCACTGCGAAGCCGACGTGCACGTCATCCCGTTGTATGGGCCGCCGACGCACGCCTTCGTCCCGCCGCAGCTGGGGGTTGGGGTTCCGGCGGGCACCGTTCCGCAATCTGTGTTCAAGCCGCAGGGCTGGCCGGCGTCCGGGCCGCCGCTGCACGTGCCGCGGCACGAGCCGCTCGATCCGCCCCCGGGGGCGATCACTACCAGAATTGGGCTGCCAGGGGTCCCCGTCGGGCTCGCCGAAGCAGTCGCCGTAGCCGTATCTGTAACCGTGGCCGTTCCCGTCACCGTGGGGGTGTTTGTTACTGTTGGGGTGTCGCTCGGGGGCGCAGTCGCCGTGCCCGTCGGTGACACCGTCGGTGTGTTCGTTGGCACACCCAGTGTCGGGGTGTTTGTCGGCGGCAAGGTCGCCGTGGGGGTACACGACCCAGTGAGGCATGGATTGGGCCGACATTCGAGGGTAACCCAGTCGAAGCCCACCTTGCCGGCGGACGACGTGGTTCGCAAGCGCAAAATTTTGCGGCCCAGCAGCACCCGCTTCGCGACCACACGCAACGGCACCTGGATGTCTAGCGGCGGGCTGCAATCATTCGCCAAGGCATCCGGCACGCCGATGTACTGCGGCGTGCGGCCGCGCATTATGGTGACCCCGAACCCGCCGGCGCCCGCTTGGTTCTCCAACGTCGCCAGGTTTGCGGTGTCCGCCGCACCGACCAGTCGCGCGGGGTTGGGCGCCCGCACCTCGAACTTTGCAAGGTCCGCCGGGTGGCACCTAGTCAACCGTGGATCGGCGTTGTTCAGGCACAGCCGCACATGGAAGGTGCAGCTATGGTTGCTCGTGTCCGGGTCGAAGTCGCACGCCGGATCGCCCTCGGCGCACGACAGTTTGTTTTTCGGGATCGAGTTACCCGCACGCGTCGGCACCGGTGTCAGCGCCCACTCCAGATAACAGCCCGTGGCCGAGGCCGGGCCGCCGGGCACGCAGGGGTTGGCCAGCGACAACGTCGTGCACAGGCCGGCCGGGGTCGGTGTCGGTGTGGTGGTCACGGTCCCCGTATTAGTTTGCGTCGGCGTGAGAGTCTCTGTGCTGGTCGGCGTGACCGTCGGCGTCAGCGTGTTCGTGGGCGTCGCCGTCGGCGCAATGACGTTGTATGGGTTGGACGTGGTCGCCGAGATATATCCGGTGTCCGTATACTTCGCCGAGAACGTCAAGGTTTTGCTTCCCCCGGTCGTCGGATTCGTCACGCCGTTCAGCACGACCACCACGGGCTGATTGTATGGAACGCCAACCGAGGCAATGAACTGCACCTTCTCCCCAACTTTCGATTTCAGCTGCACAGGGGACCCGTTGAGCGTCCCACCGGTAATCGTCTGCACGCCGGTGTCGGCCTGAAAGATGATGGTGTAGACCGTCGTCACGCACCGTGTCGCAGCCCTGCACATCAGGCACCACCGTGCTGATGGTGTAGTCGCTCAAGCCACCGATCGTCGGATTTGCCGGCGTCACGGTAATCGGCTGCCAATACTGCGCTGGTGAGGCACAGTTGGCGGCATCTGCCAGTCGTGCGGGCTGCAGAACGGCCGCAGCCGCTAGCAACACAGTTACAACATTAACCTTGTGACTAAAAACACACCGGACTGTTCGGACCATGGCGCGCACTCCGTTCGTCTGGCAATGCGGGAAAATATGCGCAGGGTTGCATCGTCGTCAAGAGTTAGTGTGCGCTCCCCTCTGGGCATGTGTCAAGACGGAAAGTGCGCGCAGAATAGTCAGGCCAGCTGGAGGGGCCGGGTCGATGTGGAACGGGCAGTCGGGAGTCAGAACACAGAATTCAGAAGTCAGAATCCAGGAGCCAGAAGGCATATCCTCCTGGCTCCTGACTCCTGGCTCCCGTCTCCTTCTTCACTGCCCAAGAAACTGAAAGATGGTGGCGATATCGCCAGCCGTGCTGTCGACGGCCCCGAAGCCGCCCCCTAGCGTCATGCCGGTCACCGTGCCGCCAATCAGGTTGGGGCAACTCACCCCGTGCCCATTGACCTGTGCGGTGACTACCGTCCCGGCAATATTGTTGGCATCGTACACGTAGACGATATTGGTGCCCGTGCTCAGCAACACCGTCACCGGCGGACTCGCGGCCCCCGGCTCATCACCCGTGCAGGGCAAGCCGTCTGGTCCCCATGAGCCGTCCGTCGGCGGTGCCCCGTTCGCCTGCGGGGACGACAGGATGGTGAGGCCCAGCGGCAGCGCTATCGCCATGTCGCCCGCGGCATAGGTGCCGCTCTGCACCACTTGTGACGGGCTGTTGCACACGCCCGGATGTTTCGCGGTGATGACGCAGGTGCCGCTCGGACAGTCGCTGGCCGTGCTGCACGACTTACCGGCGTTGGTGCCGCCGGAGCACGTTTGCGTCGCCCCGATGTTGCAGAGGGCGCAGCTGCTCCCCGGACAGTCGGTGTCCGCCGTACACACGGCTCCCGCGTTGGTCCCGCCCGAACACTGCTTGTCTTGTTCCAAACAGGCGTAGCTCATCGAACCATCCGGCTGCTTCACCTTGCTGGTGCACGTCGGATCGTCCGGCATCCCGGGCGTGGGAGCGGCAGCTGTATAGGGACCATGCATGCTGTTGCCCATGCAGGTGCCACCACCGGAGCAGTCGGCGCTCGACGTGCAGTTGCTCCCTGCTTTGGTGCCATTCACGCAGGTATTGTTACAGGTCCCAGATGGGCAGTCGCTGTTCTTCGTGCACGTGCTCCCCGTCTTGGTGCCGGTCAGGCAGACCTTCGGGGTGGTGTTGTGGTCGTGGATGCTCGTGGCGTTGAGGTTGACCTCACCGCCGACACAATCGATCAAGCCAGTGCCGTCGCCGCCGGCTGCCACGCACACCGCGCCGATGCCGCTGACCACCGCTGGGTTCAGGATCAGCGAACTCTGCGGGATCGTCAGCGGGATCTCGTTGTTGGCATTCTCCGTCCCCGGCACGAAGCTCAGCCCCGCCAGCTGGCAGGTGCCGTTGCCGCTACAGCTGCCGCTGGGGCAGTCATTCGCTGTCTTGCCGCACGTTTTGCCGTCGTTGGCGCCGCCGACACACGTGTGGCATTCGACGTTGGTGCTGCAATCGACATCGCCGGGCGGGTAGCTGCGCGGCAAGCACACACCGTTGAGCGGCAGCTTAACCGGTACGCTCCCCACCACCAACGCACAGCTGCCCACCGCCGGGCAGCTCCCCGCCGCGGCGCCCGTGCAGCAGGCCAGCGGGGTGCCGGCAGCGGTGCAGATCCGGTCCGGATCGCAGCCGTTGCAGTTCACAGACGACGTGCACGCCAGCCCGTTGTATGGGCCACCGACGCACGCCTTCGTCCCTGCGCAACTGGGGGTTGGGGTTCCGGCCGACACCGTTCCGCAATCTACGTTCTGGCCGCACGGGTTGCCGGCATCCGGCCCGCCGCTGCACGTGCCGCGACAGGAGCCTTTCGATCCGCCGCCCGGAGCGATCACTACCTTGATGCTTGCGGGCGGGCCGGTGGGCGTCGGTGTCCCCGAGGGTGTCGCTGTAGCCTGCCGAGGCGTTGCGCTCGGCGTAGCGGTCGGCGGAACACTCGTGTTGGTCGGCGTCGCAGTCGCCGGGATGCCCGTATCCGTTGGCGTCGCGGTTGCCGCGATGCCCGTATTGGTCGGCGTCGCGGTTGCCGGGACGCCGGTGTTCGTCGGTGTCGCACTTGCCGGGACGCCCGTGTTCGTCGGTGTCGCGGTTGCCGAGACGCCCGTGTTCGTCGGTGTCGCGGTTGCCGAGACGCCGGTGTTCGTCGGCGTCGCGGTGACCGGGATGCCCGTGTCTGTTGGCGTTGCAGTTGCCGCGATGCCTGTATTGGTCGGCGTCGCCGTCACCGGCGCGCTGGTGTTTGTTGGCGTCGCGGTTGCGGGAGCGCTCGTGTTCGTCGGCGTCGCCGTTGCCGGCATACTCGTGTTCGTCGCAGTCACAGTTGCCGGGGCAACTGTATTTGTCGGAGTGGCAGTCGCTGCGGGCGTGACGGGTGTAGGTGTATTCGTTGGTGTCGCCAACGCCGGCGGTGTGGATGTCGGGGGCGAGGTTGGCGTAATCGTCGGGGTGAACATCAGTATGGTGTTCGTCGGCGTCGACGTCACGCGCGGAAGCAGCGTTGGAGTCTCCGTCGGTTCAATGTTTGCGGCTATGTTGACCAAGTCCTGGATAGTCGGATCGGCCGCGGCGATGGTAACCGCGTCGTTGTTCATCT
This sequence comes from uncultured delta proteobacterium, assembly GCA_963729835.1. Lineage (GTDB taxonomy): Bacteria > Desulfobacterota > Binatia > HRBIN30 > HRBIN30 > CAVSQF01. The sequence goes on from CAVSQF010000026.1 coordinate 15,329, forward strand.
GCTCGACATTGTTCCCGTATCCGGTGCCAGGCAGGTCACGGACCGCCTGGACCAGGTTTCTGATCCCATCCATCGTGAAGCGATCGAGCGGCAGGCGCAGACTCCGCGCCTTGGCCAGAATCAGCTTGACGGCCGTCTCGCTGGCAAAATCGACGTCTACCGCATCATAGGTCGAGAACACCAGCGCGCGGGTCAGGGTATTGCTGTTGTCGTCCCCCACGGACAGCTGGAAGCGCCCGCCGGCGGTCTCCTCGGTATACCCGCCTGGGAGGCTCAAGTGATACTGGCCGGTCGGGTATGTTGGCGCCGTATTATTGCCTGCTGCGACAATTTGGTTGCCTTGGTTGTCCAAGCGCACGAGGGTGACGATGACTCCCTGGCCGACAGGCTGCGTGTTGCCCGTCACGGCGAGGACTTGCTTGACCGCCAGCGCCGCAAACCGATCGAGCCACGCCGGTTGCAGAGCCACCTGACCGTTGGGCATCCTCACCGTGCCGTTGACCATCGGACCTGCGGGTGGTGGAGGGTTCGGCTGCTTGACGCTTACGCTCGAATCGCCGCCGCAGCCAGCCATCACGGCCAAGCCCAGCATTACTGGAATAAGTGGATTGCCAATTCTCGCCAGCCGTCGCCCCATGTGTATCCTCTTCGGCACACGTTGAAATTCCAACATCTTCGCTACCACCCTCGTATGCTCTTCGTCAACCGAAAATTGCGGACCCTTTTCTCACCCCGCCTGTGCCTTCGGCGCGGTCCCCGCTGCGCCCGACTTCCCGCCCAGCGCCTGATCGATCGCGCTCTTGAGGGTCTCGTACGGCACCGCGCCTTCGACCTTGCGGCCGTTGACGAAAAAGGTCGGGGTTGAGCGCACGCCAAGATCGGTGCCTTCCTGCTGGTCGGCCTTAACGACATCCAACGCCGCCTTGTTGTCGAAGCATGCATCAAAGGCAGCCACATCCTTGCCGGCATCCCGCACCACGCCTTCAACCTTCTCTTTGAGATTTTGCGGCGTGATGTCATGCTGGTTCTGGAACAGGAAGTCATACGTCTTCCAGAACGTCTCTGCCCCTTGCCGCCGCGCGCATTCGCTGGCGACGGCGCCGCTCTCCGCCCACGGATGCATGGCGAGGGGGTAGTTCTTGAAGACGAGCCGTACCTTGTCGCCATAGTCCTTGAGGGCCTGCTCCTCCACCATTTTATAGGCGCGAGCGCAGAAGGGGCATTGGAAGTCGGAATACTCGACGATGGTCACGCTGGCGCTGGGGTTACCACGCAGCGGTTTGTCTTTGAGCGCGATCTTGTCGACGACGACCTTGAACGGGTCGGCGGTCAGATCGGTGAGCTGCCCCTGAACGAAAAACCGCCCGTCGCGTGAGAGCACGAGCGGCACCTTCTGCGTGTTGCTGCCGTTGGAGACTTCGAGGCTTGCCGTGAGCAAGCCTGCCACCTGTGCGGGAGCGATGTCAATCACTTTGAGAGCGATATTGGAGGGCAGGTTGGCGGTCTTCTTAAAGTACTCCTGGACGCGTTGATCGATCTGCGTGCGCTCCGCGTCACTCAGGGGCGCCGGCGCGGGCGAGCCGGGCTGCGTCGGCTGGCAGGCCGTCAAGATTGCTGCCAGGCTGAGGGCACCCAGGAACCCGATGCACTTCATTCGTTCATCCTTCCGCCGCAACTCGTGGCCTCGGGCTGGGTTAGACCCGGTACGACGCGGTTTGTCAAGGATTAGGTGCGATGTAGGGGCGGTCCGCGAACCGCCCGAAACGGCGCGTCGGGCCGGCATTGTGGCGTGGGGCGATTCCCGAATCGCCCCTCCATGATCAGAGAACCGATCCGCAGAACGCTGCCACAAGCATGTCAGCCCTTCCCCACGGCCTCGAAAACCAGATCCTCGTAATAGCGCACGTTCAGCCCGACGAGGTAGACGCGCGAGCTGTCGCTGCGCTGCGCGTACACGGCAGTGCCGGAGGGATTACGCACACCGACACGCACGACGATCGGCGGGCCATTTGCACGCGTCAGGGTGATCTGCGAGACGGGCACATCCAGGCCGAACTGGCTGAGGTCCGGGGCGCTCTCCGCGATCACCTCCACGTCGGGCAGCTGCACCAGGTTATTGACCAACGCCGCGATCAGGTCGACCGGCACCTGCGCAGCGGCCGGCTCGACGACCTGCCAGCGGTCCTTCGCACGCCGGCAGCGGACCACCATGTTCCCCCGGCGGATGTCGACGCCCCGAATCTCCTCCGGAGGCACCTCGAGGAACGGGGCACGGGTCAAATGCGCCATCGCCTGCCCCGCCGGCTGGCGTTCGACCACAACGTAGTAGACACCTAAGGCAAGAAAGCAGAGCCAGTAGACGGCCGCGCGGCGCCAGGTCATGGGAGCAGTCGACAGTTGACAGTTGACAGAGTAAAGATACTGGAGAACCGGGAACAGGGAATCAAGAACGGAGAACGGGGCGATGCCGGCCGTCCCTGCACCGGTTCGTCATTCTCGGTCCCCGGTTCCTGATTCTGCATTGTTTCCTGTTCCTTTCTCACCGTCCCCACCGCCGTCTGAAAAAGATCACCGTACCGGCCAGCAGAAACAGAGCCGGCTCGATGATCGTGCCGAGAATGAAGGCCAGGCGGCCCTGGCGGGCACTGACGAAGAACTGGTTGATACCCGGTCGCTGCAGTTGCGGTCGCTGCGCGCTCAACTCCTCCTCACCGACGAGCCAATTGATCGCGTTCACCAACAGGTCCTTGTCTCCCAGGTATTCGATGAAGAAGTTGTTGGCGAAGTCGCAATCACCGAAAACCACGAGCCGCGCCTGGCGCTGCGCCGCCGCCTCGCTCTGCACCAGCAAACTGACCCCGACCGGCACCGGACCCGGCTGGTCGCGTCCGGCAACGAATGTCCCCACGCCTGTGCGCAGCACCTCCAAATCCGGCGTGCTCCAGCTCTGCGAGCTGGTCTGCAAGATGTCACTTCCTGTGATGGCCGGATCGTTGACGCCGACGAAGGACACGACGCGCGCCTGCGAGAACAGCGGCGGCGCTCTGAGGCTGGCGGTAACCGGGTGCTGCGCCGACAGCCCCGGCACGGCCATCGTGAGATAGTCGCCCGCAAACAGGCGGTTCTGTGGATCGACCACCACCGCGTCGCCGACTTTGACGCCGTAACGCCCCAAGAACGCCGCCAAGCTCGGCGCCGCCTGCGGCTCCAGCATGATCAGCAGAGCGCCGCCGCGGTCCATGTATGCCGCCAGCTTCTCCAGCTCCGTTGTCAGCAAGTCTTTGCGAGGACCGGCGATGACCACGGCACTGGCGTCGGCCGGCACGCCGGCTTCACCCAACAGACTGAGCCGACGAACCTCGTAGAACTCGCTGCGCAAGGCGTTGCGCGCGCCCGAATAGCCGTCGTGACGGTCAGTGTCGTCGATGTCCCGCTCACCGTGACCGGTGAGAAAATAGACCACCTTGCGCGCTGGACGGGTGACTTGCAGCAGGGCTTCCATCAGCAGCTCCTCGCGCGGATTCGCAAACTCTTTGCGCCGTCCGTCACTCTCGACCAACAAACTGCCATAGCTCTCGACCCCGTACTGGCGCGCCACGGCCGGGTTGCGGTTCACGTCGATGATAGTGTAGCGCACATGGCGCGACGCGTTCCCGACCCGTGCCAGCAGGTCGTCAATCTCGACGTTGCGCGGATCCTCCGAACGCACGAAGGCGATGATCTCCACGTCGCGGTCGAGGCTCTTGAGCACTTGGCGGGCGTGCGCGGAGAGTGTGAAACGCTTCTCCGGGGTCAGGTCGATGCGCCAGTTGTGGTGCGCCAAGATGACCTCGGCCATGAACAGCGTGGCCGCGAGGCCGAGCGTCCCGACGAGGAGCAGCACGGCGTGGCGCCCGCTCGTGCTCACCGCCGCCCTCGCCACTTGCGCGATTCCAGCGCCCGCAGGGTTAGGAAGCTGAAGAACGTCACAAAGAATAGGAAATAGCCGATGTCCTTGGCATCGAGGACACCGCGAGCAAAGGTCTCGAAATGGTCGAACATGGAGAACCGGATCAGCAGGCCGAGCAACTCCGGGCTGGTCGCCGCCTCATTCCAGCTCAGAATCCAGAAGAGCAAAAGGATGCCGATCGTCGCCATGCCCGCCACAACCTGGTTCTCCGTCAATGACGACACGAAGATGCCGCAGGCGATAAAGCTCAGCCCGAGCAGGAACAAGCCCATATAGCCGGCGATCAGCGGCACCCATGCAAAGGGCTGCAAGACGTGCACGTAGATTGGATACAGCAAGGTGCAGCCCAGCATGATGCTGAAGACCACCGCGCAGGCGCTGAACTTGGCCAAAAACAGCTCGCCGTCGCGCAGCGGGTAGGTCAGCAGCAACTCGATGGTGCCGAGTTTCTTCTCCTCGGCAAACAGGCGCATGGTGAGCAACGGGATCGACAGCAGCATCACCAGTCGCAGGTCGACCAGGAGCAGCTGCCAGAAGTTCTCCAAAATATTCATGCCGAAGCCGAAGGTAACGAAGAAGATGAGGTCGGTGTAAAAATAATATCCCGACAGGCACAGGAACACCGCCGCCACGACGTAGAAGAGCGGAGAGACGAAATAGGAGAGCAACTCCTTGCGGAAGAGGGCGAGAAAAGTCACCGGTGCTTGCCCCTCACGATCCCTCCTCCGGAAGAAAAGAGAATGGAAGATGGAAAATGGAGAACGGGAAGCCGGCCTGTGTCATTTTCCATTTGCCATTTTCCATTTGTCATTCTTCATTCCCTTCCCCCTCCTCCCGCGTCACCAGCCTCACGAACAGATCCTCCAGGCTGAGCGCCAACGGACGGACTTCGGTCAGGCCCCAGCCGCGGCCGACCACGGCGGCGGCGATGGCCTTGCGTACCGGCTCGCCGGCGCTGCAGTGCGCGACGAACTCGCAGGCGGCGTCGACGCCGCCGCCAGCGACGCCGGAGAACTCAACGCGCTGTACACCTTCGATGGCACCCAGCACCGCTCGCACTTGGTCGGGCGGGCCCTCGACACGCACCACGGTTCGGTCGGCGCCTTGCACCTGGCGCGTCAGGCCCTCGGCGGTGTCCTCGGCAACGATCCGGCCGCGGTCAATGATGATCACGCGCTCGCACGTCATACTGACTTCCGGCAGGATGTGCGTGCTCAGCAGGACGGTGGTGCGGCCGCGCAGGCCGCAGACGAGGCCGCGGATTTCGATGATCTGCCGCGGATCCAATCCCACCGTGGGTTCGTCGAGGATCAGCACGTCGGGCTCATGCAGCAGCGCTTGCGCCAAGCCCACCCGTTGGCGATAGCCTCTGGAGAGGGTGCCGATCAGCTGGTGCGCCACCTCGCGCAATCCGCAGTCGTGCATCACGGCGTCCAGGCGTTGTTCTCGCCGCGCGCCGGCGATGCCGCGCACTTCGGCGCAGAACTGGAGAAAGCGCCGCACCCGCATGTCCGGATAAAGCACGACGCTTTCCGGCAGGTAGCCGATGCGCCGGCGCAGTTCGAGCGAGTCCCCACTGGCGTCGTATCCCGCCACACGTGCGTGGCCGCTGGTGGGCGGGAAAAAGCCTGTGAGGATGCGCATGATCGTCGTCTTCCCCGAACCGTTCGGGCCGAGCAGCCCGATGATCTCCCCACGCGCGACGCGGAATGACACGTCGTCGACAGCGCGCGTCGATCCGAAATTTTTCGTGAGGTGTTCGATCGCGATCATGCTAGAGGCGTCCAGAGTTGATAGTCTATAGTTCATGGTTGATAGTCAACGGGCAGGGGCCGCGAGGCACGGACACTATCGACCATCAACTGTCGACTATCAACCGCTCTCCTCACCGCTTCGCGCCTTCCACGTCGTACGCGAGCAGCTCGATCTGGGTCAGCGGCGGGCCGCCGTCGGGGCGGTCTGTCTGAACGGTGCGGACGAGGCCGACATGCGGTGCGTACCAATCCGAATAATACAACACGATCGTCGCATCCTCGTAGCGGCCGTCGCGCTGGCCACTGTGCACGGCCACGGTGTCGACCCGCATGCAGTCGGCGAAGCGGCCCGCGGGCACCTCAATCACTCCCGGCTCGATCGTGGCGCTGTGTGTTTGCCTCACGGCGTACCCGTTGTCGCGTCCGAGATCGTACGCGATCGTCAGGCTATCCCACGCCGTGCCGCTGCCGAAGCGCTCCGGCAGGAAACGCTCCTCGTGTGATCCGATGCCGACGTCCCGCAGCTCACCACCGGCATACTCCAGCGACAGTGAGCGATACAGAAAGCCGGTTTCCCAGTAGTAGGCAATCGGGTAGACCTCCCCCGCGGGCGGCGCCCGCGGCGCTGCCACGTCGTTGCTGTTGGCGCTCAGCCCCTCATCACTCCCCGCAGCGTAGCTCTCCTCGACCAGACGACAGCGTCGGTGCAGGCCGCTGACATAGCGCTCGCCGCGCACACGTACGGTCATCCGTGTGCGTTGGTTGCGCAGCGGCCGCGTCACCTCGTAGACCCAAGTGTCGTCGGTATGCAGCGGGAAAAACTCCCCTTGCGGCTGCTCGGCTGCCGGTTTCCTGCAGCTTGCGGCCGACAACGCCAGCAGCGCCACCAAAATACCGGTGCAAGCCTTTGGGCGCGCGCGCGCCATGGAAGCATTGTAAGGCACGCCACCGCCGGTGCAAGGGTGCCGTCGAGAACCGTGCATCGTGCGCGCGCTCGGTTTCTGGCGAGCACCCGCACGATCTTCACCAACGCGACAATATGGTGAGAATGCAGCCCACGCCGAGGCCCCATAGCACATCTTTCTGCAGATTGGCCTCCGGCCCGCGCAGCCGTTCGCTCATCACGGCACTCCCAAGGAAAATAACCGACAGCACGCCAAGTGTCACTGAGATCCCGGGCACCGGCTCGCCCCCGCGGGCGAGCGTCGCCCGCTGCGAAGCGGCGAAGAGAACCGGCACGACGATCGCGACGACGGCGGCACGCACAATACGCAGGATCATCGTACGTCGTGTTCGTGCTCGTGGGTCGCTGGTCCGCTCGCTGCGCTTGCTTGACGGGCGCGCGCCACGAGCACGCGCGCCGCTATTCCTCGACCACCTTTGCCGAGCGCGCCATCTTCAGTAGCTCCTCCGCCTGCTTGTCGCCGGAGGCCGCCTTGCGCTCCCATTTTCTGTGGCGCCACGGCCTCGCGACGTACTCGTCGAGAAACACGACCAGGAAGCTGAAGCCAATGCAGATCGCAATCGAGTTCCACAGGGTCAGTGTCATAGTCACCTCGTCGCGCGCTGCGCGCCCATTCTGGTCAGGGCCGGCATCCGATTTGCTTCCCTCATAATGAACCGCGGTTTGAACATCACGATGAGCACCGGAGTCAAGGTCTGCGAACCGATGTAGCTGATGGCCATCCAGATCGCCAGCAACAACCCCATCTCGGCGTTGAAGCGGATGTTCGACGAGGTCCAGAACACGGTACCGAGGACCATGGTGACGGCGGTGAAGGTCACCGCCTTCCCCGAGGTCTGCAGCGCCTCACGCACCGAGTCTTGGAGGTCGCCGCGCACGCGAATCTCCTCAATCGTGCGACTGACGATATACAGTCCGTAGTCGATGCCGAATCCCAAGCCGACGGTCACCAGCGGCAGCGTATGGATGTTTACACCGATGTTGTTCGCGGCCATGTAGGCGTTCACCATGATATTGGAGAGCGCCAAGGGCGCCAGCAGGTACAGCCCGGCGGCGAAGGAGCGATACGTGAACAGCATGATCATGTACATGGTGAAGAAACCGAGGAAGTTCATCAGGGCGTCGTTCTTCACCAGTTCCTCGTTGGCAGCAGCCAGGGTGCCGATCAGGCCGCCGGCAAGCTTGAACACAGCCTTCCACGGCGCACTGACCGTCGTGGGCACGTTCTGCCCGTTGCGTTCCAGGGTGAAATCGATGAGCGTCGAGTTGCCCGCCTGCCTCATGAGCGCGGTGCGGAACTCCGCCTCATTCTTGACCGGCTGCTTGCCGACCGCGACGATGCGGTCGTCAACTTCGAAGGGCGCCTCGCTCGTGGCCACGCTGCCCACGACCCACGACGGCCCGGCCTTTTCCCAGACCGGTCGGCGCGACTTCCTTGACCACGACATGCTCGTCGCGCGACTCGAGGCTGATGCCGAGATCGTCGATCTCCGTGCCGCCGATGAAGTCCTTGCACTCCTTGATGATGCGCCGGATGTTTTGCCCTTGTGGTCCTTGCAGTAGAAGGTCACGTGCGCCGTCGTGTAGCTCGGGTCGACGTACTTCGCCGTTTCCGTCGGCGGCGAGCCGGAGAAATAGATGAAGAACAGGCCGCCGACGCTCACCCAGTCATCGGGGATCACCCCCCACTTGGGTTCCAGCTCGTGGAAGACCATGTTCACGGCGCGAATGATGTCGGCCAGTGAGAAGCTGTACCCGACCGAGAGACTCGTCGCGCTCGAGGTAGCGCTGAAAACGTTCCATGTTCCGCAGTGCGCCCGGGTCCTTCATGGCGTCCTTGTCGTAGCCTTCGGCCACCACGATGAGCGGCTCTACGCCGCCGAACTTGTCCTGAATGTGCTTGTGCGAGAGGTTGTAGGGCGCGTCGGTCCACAGCAGCGGCGAAGCGGAGCTCGGATCACCAATGGTGAGTCCGCGAACGAAATACAGGGCGACCGCCGTCACCCCGATCCACGCCGCCACAGTCACCGCACGCCCGGTGGCGCGCAACACGCCGACGAAGCGGTTGATGTACCCAGAACAGCCCCGCCGCGCAGGATCACCAGCTCGGGTTCGGGGGCTTTGAGGTAGTAGTAGATGATCGGGTTCAGCAGGAGTCTCCGAGATGGTGATCGCCAAGATCCACCACGACGCCGTGATGGCCAGCTTCTGCAGCATGACCACCGGCACCAGCAAGATCACCAGCACCCCGAAGGCATCGGTGGTGATCCCGGACAGCATCGGCACGAACAGCTCGGCTAACGCCGCGACGATGGCGCGCCGTTTGTTCCAACCGCTCTTTGGAACTCCTCGTAGTAGCGGTCGTTCATCTGGACGCGTGGCTGACCGCGCGCGCCGTGATCAGAACGGCATCACCAGCATGAGCGGGTCGAGTGCCAGCCCGATGAGATGGATGAAGCCCAGGCCCCAGAAGGCCGCGATGATGCCGCTGATGGTGGGCCGCAACCAGCCGCGCCAGTCGTGAAAGTACATCCAGCCCAGCACCCACTCGACGCAGAAGGTGATCACCAGGATGAAGAACACGTCGCCGGCATAGTGATAGACCCAGCCGTAGAGGCGCGGCTCGCCGGCCACCGAGATCACCGTGTTGGCGTCCTGGAAGGGTTCCACCACATTCTCGTTGACTTCCGTAAAGATGCGTTTGTAGTCGAGGCGCCCTTCGATGAAGTTGGCACGGATGGAGCCGCCTTGTCATCCAAGGACACGAGTAGGCCGTAGATGTTCTCGGCGTTATGGACGACGCGCCGGATCGCCTCCACCTCATCCGGGGTCTTCAGCGGCTGCAGCATGACCGGTTGGGCGCGCATCGTGCGGCCTCCGCAACCTTCAAGTAGCGGACGGTGCGGTGGGCGATCGAATCGATCTGGTTGTGGTTGACGGCGTAGACCTTGTCCGAGCCCTCGGTCATGTCCCAAATCTTGTTCAGCGCTCGGGGGTAAAGATCGAGCCGTCTTTCACCTCAAGCATGATATTGATGTTGTTAGCGCCGCCGAAGGTGCCCGAGTACTTATTGTGGATCTTGATGTAGGAGTGGTCCTGCGGCAGCAGATCGCCGAAGCTGGTCACGAGCTGGAGCTGGGAGCCCCAATAGGCAAAGAGCGCCGTGACCAGAATGACGAAGACGGAAACAGGATGGCGATACTCGATGAGCTTGTCGCCCAGCCAGTACAGCAGGCGTTTGTCCTGGGGGACCTCGTAGTTGACGCCATGGACTCCTCCCTTACCTTTCCACCCACACCAATGCCCCGCGCACAAGTGCCACGGGCACAAGTGCCACGGGCACGAGTGCCACGGGCACGAGTGCCATTAGCCGAGCAACAGGATCCACGTTTTACCTCCGTCCTTGGTGTGCAGAATCATGCCGAAGCCCCGACGATCCCACCGTCGTTTTCGTCCAGCCAGCTCATGCCCCGCAACCACGTGACCACTTCCATCCCCAGCTTGGCACGCTCCCAGGCACCGCCCGGGGTAGCCAGGCGCACGACCTCACCGGCCGCACCAATCGCCCAACCGGTACCGTCGGGAAACAACGTGGGAGTG
>CAVSQF010000027.1:0-285423 GCA_963729835.1 uncultured delta proteobacterium
GCCCAAGCGAAAACCGGCGCCGCAGGGTTTCAGTGCTGCGTCGGCAATGAGGCGTCCCTCGTCGACGCAAGGCCGCAGACCACCCTACGGTCGACACGAGAGGCGGAATCGGGAGGAATCAGCACGCAACGATTGCTGCCGTTTCGGAGATATGATGGAGTAGCTGCGCAACATGATCGCGAAAAGGCGCAGAAGAGTTTCATCTCCCGAACGCGCCAAGCAAGAAAGCACGCCGCGTGAATGGCCGTGGGTCAAGAGGTGGCTAGGGCCTGGTCTAATTGTCGTTGCGTTTGTCGGTCTCACAGCTTGGAGCTGGCGGAAATGGGCCGAGCTTCTGGTTGATTTCGGCCAGCAGCTTTACATCCCGTGGCAGCTTGCCAGCGGAAAGCACCTCTATGAAGATATTGCCTTCATACACGGTCCGTTCTCCCAGTACTTTAATGCCTTCTGGTTCCGCGTCTTCGGCCCTTCGCTCACTGTTCTTGTGTTTGTCAACCTTTGCATTCTGGCGGGTGTGATCGCGGTGATCTATAGGATCATTCGATCATCTGCTGATCGTTTGACGGCTACGAGTGCCTGCCTCATTCTGGTGTGCGTGTTTGGCTTTTCGCAGTATGTGGGGATCGGGAACTACAACTATGTTTGTCCGTACACTCACGAGGCGACACATGGGATCGCTCTGACCGCTGGGATGGTCCTTTTACTGAGTCATTACTTGGCCGGCGGCGGGCGTGCCGCTTGCGCGGGTGCTGGGTTGTGCCTCGGTTTCGCGCTGCTGACCAAGGCCGACGTTGCGGTTGCAGCCACGATTGTTGCCGGGGTGGGCCTTGCGGCGGGCTTCCTTGTGAAAGCTCCGGATGTCTCGCGCAAGAGAGTGGACGCGTTACTCTTCGGCGCGACCGCCGCAGCACCGGCCCTGGGATTTTTTTTGTATTTCCTATCGTATTTGCCTGCCGGGGAAGCGTTGACGGCGATAGGTGGCAGGTCCCTAGTTTCTACGAACGCAGTGGCGACAAACCCTTTTTACCGTCGCGTGCTAGGGACGAACGATGTTGGAGGGAACATACGGCAAATGCTGTGGATGTTCTGGTCGATAGTCGTGTGTATTCTTCCCGCCGGCGCCGTAGACATTGCGTCAAGCCGACTGTCGCAGCGTCCATTGTTCCTGGGTGTGCCTCTCGGCGCCGCGCTCTGCTTGGGCCTGATCCTCGAGCCTGATTGGTTTCCGTGGCGTGAGATTCCACGGGCGCTTCCCCTTACGACGTTGTTGGCCTTCGCCGTCTTCGCCAGGCTTTTTCTGAAATACCGAGATCGCGGAGAAATCCGGTCCGCGGTCCTTCCGATGCTGTTGTGGACTACGCTCAGTCTGGTCTTGCTCGGCAAGATAGCGCTGAACGTTCACATCTACCATTACGGCTTCTATCTGGCCATGCCCGCCGCGCTGGCACTGGTTGCTTGTCTAACCTACTGGATTCCCAGGGGACTGAAATCGACGGTTGGTTGCGGGCTTGTGTTCCGATCGCTCGCACTCGGCGTTCTTTGTGCTGGAGTCGTGTACCATCTCAGGTGGTCGCAGGAGATGTACAGCGTGAAGAATTTTGCCATCGGACGCGGCGACGACACGCTCCTTACCTACGCCCCCGAGGTTTGGCCTCCGGGAGTGATCACGGCCGCGGCCCTTCAGTGGATCGACGAGAAGATGCCTGCGGGAGCGACCTTTGCCGCTCTTCCAGAGGGGATCATGCTGAATTACCTCTCCCGACGGACGACCACCTTGCCTCAGATCAATTTCATGATGGCGGAAATGATCATCTTTGGCGAGGAGGCACTGCTGGCCGGCTTCAAAAACCGGCCGCCCGACTATGTCGTGCTGGTGCACCGGGACACCTCTGAGTTCGGCGTTGGCCCATTCGGAATCGACAGACGCTTCGGTCTACAGACCATGGACTGGGTGAATCAACATTACGAGCCGGCGATCCGTTTTGGCGCGGAGCCGTTTCGGGGTGATGGCTTCGGCATAAAGATCCTGAGGCGCCGCCGCTAGCGACAGCGCGGATGCAAGCATTCCCGGATCTCTGGGGCCTCAGGTGACGCAGGCGACATCCAGGTGGTGCTGGGAGCCATGGCTGGCCATTTCAGAGGCGGGTCGAAAATTTCTTGACAAACGTCCGGGCGTGGGGCGATAAGAGAAGCAGTCCGACGCGGTGTAGCAGCCCGACTCGGTGAAGAGTAAGAGTATCCTAAACCTAGCAGGCACAGGGAGGGCATATGAGAAACGGGAACCGTGGGCCCCCGGGGTAAGACCCAGGGCGCGAGCAATCGCGAGGAGGGTCCGGCGATGCAGCCGGAAACACAAAACGAGCAAGTGACAACAAAAAAACCGACGCACCAAAAGAAAGGAAAGAGGTATAGGTATGAAGAAGAGGAGTATCGGAGTTCTCGCAATTGCCGGCGTGAGCGCCGCCCTGTTTGTCCTCGCGCCGTCGCGGGCCAGCGCCTTCAACGGCAACCTCGTTGTCTGCAACCCCTCGCCAGGTCATAAGACTGCTGTGGCTATAAAGAAAGGGTTTACGTGCGAGGAGACGCTGAACACGCTGACAATAAAAGGGGCACTTATGGACAATTGCACGGCGAACGCAAGCGCGCCGTGGGGTATTTGGGCAACTGGCAAGTTCGGCAGCAAGATCGCGGCAGCAGATGCTGCAACCGCCACCGGGCTGACAATTAGTCTCAAGGCCATTGCGTTCGGCACTTGCAACTTCTCCGGGAGCCCGGACGACACCGGCGCGTCTGGCGCGGGCTCGTTTGCGCTCTTGAACACTGCCGGGAAAAAGGTGAAAAATGGCGGCGGAGCATTCGTGGCACACGTGGTGGGTGCGGGAACGAATGCCGGGATGTCGGGTATCGTCACGAAGGGCTTTGGCCTGAACGCTGAAATCTACGTCACGATCGGCATCGACACTGGCGATCCGGTCAACAGCGAGCTTCTCGCGTGCAACCTCGGCGGTGCCTGCCCGCCAGAACTCGCGGCGCCGGCAACGGTTCTCGACATCGTAACCGTGACAGGCAACGTGGCGGTGATCGGCTATCCGTTAACCTCAGAGTGCACGGACGTGATGGCTCCGTACACGTGTTGCACGGGCGCCGGCACCGGCAACTGCTGATCGAGTTGATCTCGTAGCAGTCCGCGTGGTTTCGACGCCGGGACGATCCGCCTGCGGGCGGGTCGCCCCGGCGTCTGTTTATTTAAGAGGGGAACGTTTGTGGGACAGACGGTGAATCCGAGGTTCATGAGCCCCGTGTCCGTTTTTTTGGGGCTCGTGGCTCTCGCCGGTATCGCCGCGTGCGACCGCGGCGAGAAGGCGACGGACGGCGCGGCGCAGACGGAAGATGCGGGGGCGAAGGCCGCAGCCATTGCGCCGACCGAGCCACCGACGGCAGCGCCAACGGCCGCGGGACCGACGGCGTGGAACGTAGCCGCCTTGCAGGTGGCGGACCAGTTGGCGGCCAAGCTGCGCGCTGCCGGCGTGGCGTGCACGGATTACGGGCCGCACGAGATCGCCCTGTACGACGCCAGCTACCAGCAGCGCGTGCCACTGGCAGCGGCGATCACGTCGTGCGAGAGCGACGGCGAGGAAGACGTCACGTTCGAAGTATTCGAAGATGCGAAGCGGGCGCAAGAGTTCATCGCCACCAAGCAGGCGATGCTCTGCCGCCACGCGGCGGACATGAAGTTGGTGGGCTTCGCCGGCTTTCCCTATGTCGACGGCGGCGCCTGGATCGTCGAGCCGGACGAGAAGGACACCGTCGACAAGCTCGCTCCGATCCTCGGCGGCACAGCGCGCGTAGCCTCCTGCGACAAGCACTAGCTCTCGAAGAACTGGTGGAAGGCGCGCGGCAGCTGGCGGTAGTCGGGTAAAGGGCCCAGCCGGGCGGCGGCGTCGACGCTGTTGTAGGTGTTCCAGAAGAGCAGCGGCCCGGTCCGGTACGGCGCCGTGCGGGCGCCGTCAATGAGGGCGGCGAGGCATTTGGCCGTGTACGTGGTCTCAAGGGTGATGCCCTCGTAGCGTGCGGCCAGGTCACACGCCCGTGTGCCCACCTCGGTGGGCGCGCCATAGGCGGCGCCGACATAGCCCCGGACGATAGTGAAGTCACTTGCAGTGATCTGCACCTGCGGAACCTCGGATGCGGCGTGCCGGAGCACCCCGAGGGTCCGCCGGGCGAGCCGCGCCAGTCGGGTGGCTGAGGGCGGCAGAATGTCGGTGACCAGAACCGCCGCAACACGGGCGCGCAGGCCGGCGAGCTTAGCGCCCAACACCAAGCCGGCCACCGTGCCGCCGCTGCCGAGCGGCACGAATATCCAGGCCGGCTCCGGCAGCGCACCAGCCGTGATCTGTTCCTGCAGCTCGAGGGCGGCGTTGACGTAGCCGAGCGTGCCGAGCGCCGAGGTCCCGCCGGTCGGAATGATCTCGGGCCGGGTGCCGTGCCACAGCTCGCGCCCACACGCGCGTGCGGCGCGCGCCACCATGCCCGCCAAGGTCGGCGCGTAGTGCAGCTCGGCGCCGGCGGCGGCGTCGAGCAGCAGGCAGTGGCGCACGTGCTCGGTGACCGGTTGGCGCAGCAAAACCAGAATGGTGCGCAAACCGAGGGCGCGCGCACACAGGGCGGTGGCCAGGCCGTGATTCGTGCCGATGCCGCCGAAGGTCAGCACCGTGCGCCGGCCGCGCTGCAGCGCCGCGCCTAACAAAAACTCGAGCTTGCGCGGTTTGTTGCCGCCGTAGAGCGCGCCGCTCTCGTCGTCACGCTTTATCCAAAGCTCCTCCACCCCGAGTTCCGCACCAAGCCGCGCCAGGCGGTGCACGCGGGTCGGCAGGGTCGTGAGCTGCACCCGTGGCAACCGGCCGCGCAGTGCGGGATAACGCCGCTCTAAGGCCAGCGTGTCGGGGAACTGTGGCGTCGCCTGCGGCACCGTCATTGACGGAAGCGCTCCCGACATGAAGGCCATCCTAACCCGGCACAGCTGGAACCAGACAGAAAGGAAATGAAAAACAGGAAACCGAAAACCGGAAATGGAAAACCGGCCAATTAATCAGTTTCCAGTTTCCGGTTTCCAGTTTCCGGTTTTCCATTTCTTTACCGTCCCGCCCTACTTCCCCTGTAAGCGCTTGAGTAGACCGGGCGCGAGGATAAAGAAAGGGTCGGGCGCACCTCAGCCCTCATCGCTGCGCCTCGGCGCCAGCACTGCCGCGATGAACACGCCGCCTCCGCTGACGCTGAACATCGCGGTGTAGCCGACCCACTCTGCCACGGCGCCAAGGAGGGGGTTGGCGAGCGTGTTGCCCAAATCGAACATTGCGGTGGACCAGCTGACGGCGCGGCCACGGTGGGCGGGCGACACCTGCTCGAAGGCCAAGACGTTGAGGATCGGAAAGGCATATCCGTGGCCCGCTCCGCACAGCGCGCCGACTGCGAGAAAGACGGCGCCGGCCGGGACGTGCGGTACCAGCATGACCCCGGCGGCGTATGCCAACAAAGCGGGGACCAAGACGCGACGCAGGCCGAGCCGGTCCGGCAGCCGGCCGCTGAGCACGCGCACCGCTACCGCACTCAACGAGTACGTGAGGAAAAAGGGTCCGACGCTGCCCCTTCCGTGCGCGTAGACGTACGGCGCCAGAAAGGTGAACAGGGCATTGACCGCCGCGCCGAAGAGAAAGGTGGTGCCCAGGAGCACGAGAAACGGCCGTGTCGGAAACGCGCCGCGGATTGGCTGAGCAAGCTCTCTGCGTGGCGGGCCGGCCGTTTCCGGCAAGCGGGAACTGAGGCACAACGACGCCAAGGCGAACGCCGCACCGACGCCGAAGTAGATCGGGAAGCCGGCGTGGTGGATCAGGAACTCGCCGAGCAGCGGCCCCAAGCCGTTTGGCAGCATCCCCCAGATGCCGAACATGGCGATGCCCTCGGAGCGGCGCGTCGCCGGCGTGATGTCGCTCGCGTACGTGAAGAAGGTCGCGAACAACGAGCCACTCGCCAGACCGTAGGCAATCACCAGCAGCATCGAGTGCGCCCCGAGGGTGCGGATCGAGAAGAAGCTGAGCCACGCCGCGACATGCAAGCACCCGGCAGCGAGCAGCACGCGGCGCCGGCCGTGCGTATCGAGCAAGCGGCCTACCGGCACACGCGCCACCACCGCCGCCGCACCGGTCGCCCCGGCGTACAGCCCGATGACGAACTCGCTGCCGCCGAGCGCGCGGATGAACAACGGAAACAGAATGTACAGCGATATGGCCATCGCGCCGCAGAAATGGACGCTGCACGCCAGCCAAAATCGGCGCGTGTAGAGGGGTTCGTCCATGGGAGGAGCAATCGAGAGTTGATGGCGGGGAAATTCGGGCGGAAAGACTCGAACGAGGAAACACCAGGTGCTGGCGGGAGGTGATCAGGAACGGCTGCGTTGGCTGTCCAATTCCTTCGCGTCCGATTTCGCCCGGTGCCGGAAGGCCTCCATGTCGATCGCCCGGTTCGACCGGCGCGCCTGCTCGGCGGCAAAGCAAATGAGGTGGCTCTCCAGGCAGTTCTCTGCGCTTACGAGGAGCTCATCCGGGTTCCCCTTCCTGACGGCATCCGCAAACCTGAGCAGGATGACCTCATCACTCCCTCCGTGGATGATGCCGTGATAGGGAATGCGCCGGCGTCGCACACGGGCGGGATTGTAGGTGCGCTGTTCCAGTTTGCCCGAGAAGTCGCTAGACCGAATTTCACCACGGGTACCATGCAGGTTCAGGGTTCGCTCCCACAAAAGGCTGAACCCGGACAAAGAAAAAGAAGCCACCACCCCATTTTCATATTCCACGCTCACGGTCTGCCGGTCTACCACGTCGTTGTCACAGTGAAAAACGCACCTGCCGCTCATCGTTTCTGCCAGCGCCCGCAACCGGCTCTCGCGGCTGAGGTCACGCACGATCACGGACGCCAGGGTGCGAAAGCGCGGGTTCGTGACGTAGTCGGTTAGCGCTCGCAGGGACATCCCTCTCAAAAGGGAAAGTGGAATTTCGGGCCGGCCGGGATCGACGAACTGCTTGTAGGCATTGAATTCACAAGCGTCAAAGACCGGGCAGCCGTCCAGGCAACGCTCAGGCGCCCCCGGCGGCGCGTTTTCCTCACGGAAGAACCCCAGGCTGCCAAAGGAGGAGACGCGGGCAGCCCGCGAGCCTGCGAACCAGGTGACGAGATCGAGGTCGTGGATTCCCTTGGCCAGCACAAAAGAGTGGGAGTCCGAGGAACGATGATGGATGCCGCGGACATAGGACATGATGAAATGCCAGTAGCCGATGTTTTCCGCACAGTCGATGTTCGTCAGGCGGCCGATCTCCCCGCGATCGAGCCACCTCCTGGCCTGGGAGTAGATCTCGTTGTAACGGCACTGCAGGGAGACCAAGAGGACCTTTCCAAGACGGCCGGCGGTGTTCACGAGATGAACGCTCTGGCCGGGGGAAAGCGCCATGGGTTTTTCGAGAAAGGTGGAATAGCCCGCTTCCAAGCTGGCCAGGGTTGAATCATAGTGCATCCGGCAGGGCAGGGCATTCAGGACAGCGTCGGCCAGCCTTGGCCGAGCCAACAAGTCCTTCCAGTCGCCGAAGGCATTTTGGCGAGGCAGTTTGAACTTCTTTGCAAACTGCTCCCTGCGCTCCTCACGGGGCTCAGCCACGGCAACGAATCGGAGCTCCTGGGGATGTCTTTGGGCCAGCGTGGCCAGGTTCAGCTCTCCCCGGGCGCCCGCGCCCAGCAGAGCAATCTCAACAGGCCTCGACTTCATGGCGTCTCCTCCGGTCAGCGGATCAACAAACCAGGTAACAGAAAAAGAAATTTTGTGTCAATGAAAGGGCCTCCGACAGCGACAAAAAGTCCGTTCGTCGGGCGCGATGCGCAGCCACACCGAGTGCGGCGTGCGGATGGTCAGGTTCGGGCACACTGGGCCGTAGCGTGCAGAATTACATGAATCTGCTTGGTCCCCTTGAGCACCTCCGCGCGCTTCTCACTGTACAAGTGTACGAATATATGGCACAGATGTACGGAATGAAGCGGCGAACGCCCCCCGCCATCCTCGAGGCGACCCTCCGGTTGATCGCCCGGGGCGGCGTCGACGCGGTCCGCTACCGCGACGTTGCCCAGGAGTCGGGCGCTCCGCTCGGGACGGTGTCGTACCACTACCCGGTCCGCGAGGACCTTATCCGCGCGGCGTTCGCGTCCTTCCTCGAGCAGAACACGGCGAGCTTGGTGGCGCTCCGCTCGCGCTTCGCGATCGACCAGATCGGTGAGGTCGCCGACTTTCTCACCGAGGCGCTGCGCGCCGACTTCGCCGACCCGCGCCGCCGCTACCTCGCGGAGTACGAGCTCATTGTCTACGCCTCGCGCGACCCGGTCATCGCCGAGGCGCTCGCCGCCTGGGACCGCACGACGGTGGCCGAGCTGGCGCGCACGCTCGAGCGGCTCCAGGTGCCTGGCCCGCTCGCTGCCGCGCAGACCCTCGTCGACCTCCTCCGTGGATTTCAGCTCGCCAACCTCGGGCGCAAGCAGTGCGACCTCGACGACTTCCGCGCCCGCGTGCAACGCGTCCTGCAGGCCCTCGCAACGCAAGCCCTCGCAATACCCTCAACAAAAGGAGGGGCCCATGCCCGAAGTCCGAAAGCTCGATGATTGAATACGTTTGGCTCATTGCGGCGGTGGGGTTCGCCGGCAACCATGTGCGCCGCGTGGCCCAGGTCAATGACCCCTACTCGATCAAGAAGGAGGAGAAATACTATGAGCACCAAGCAAACGAATATCAAAGAGAGCCAGGACGCGGAACTCTATTCATTGGGAGCCGCTTTCAATGGAACCGAAATCGTTCCCATATTGGAAGCGCGCATTCCTCTCGTCGACATGGGATTCCTCCATAGTGACGTCTGCTACGACGTGGTGAGCGTCTGGAAGGGCAGCTTCTTCCGGCTCAAGGAACACATGGACCGTTTCGAAAAGAGTTACCGTGGGCTCGGCTTTTCAATGCCTTACACCAAGGAAGAAATGCGGCAGATACTGCTGGATATGGTCGCCCGCGCCCAACTCCGGGATGCCTATGTCTACATGTGCGCCACACGCGGACTGCCGGATCTCGAAGACCCGCGCGATTATGAGAGATACACACAGATGTTCTATGCGTTTGCCGTCCCCTTCATTTGGATCATCGATCCGGAGGAGCAGAAAATCGGCAGCGACGTCATCGTGAGTTCGGTTCCACGGATCGCAAAGGCATCGGTGGACCCGACCATAAAGAACCAGCATTGGGGCGACTTGACCCGGGCTGACCTGGAAGCGCACAAGAAGGGCGCCCGAACGGCATTTCTCCTTGACGTCGAAGGAAATCTCTCCGAAGGTCCGGGATTCAACGTATTTGTGATCAAAGACGGCAAGCTTTTCACACCGGACTCTAATGTTCTCTTGGGTATCACTCGCCTCACCGTGTTCGACCTTGCGAAGGAAATGAGGATCGAGGCCAAAGCGTGTAAGGTTCCGCTGGAAACATTGCGCGCGGCCGATGAAATATTCATGTGCACCACGGCGGGCGGGATCATGCCTGTGAAATCGCTCGACGGCGTTCCTATCAGCGGCGGCAAGCCCGGCCCGATCACAACTAAGCTGCGCGAAGCCTTCTGGAAGGCCCATGACGATCCGAAATATCTGACCCCCGTGAACTACAAGTGATGTTCCAAGAGGCTTCCGGAATCTGTTCCTTATGTCGAATCGGCCGTTTAAGGAGGGAAGGCCGTCGCGGTAGGGACGGCTCTTGCGAGCCGCCCCCGTGCACGCGAAAACCATACTGATTTCAGGTCACCTGGTCACGTTCCATCTCTTCGCCTAGCGCCTGTCTGATTGCATCGACAAAACCGATGGCGGGCATCAGAAACTCCTTGCTGCGGTCGACGGTCGCTATTTGGTGCAGTTGATAGTTGATAGAGAGAGCTTACTGGGAAAAGAGGTCGTTGAGGGCCTCCTGCGGTTCGGGAAGCGGGCTCGACTGCGCGAACGCCACCGCCTCGTCGATCTCACGCTGCACTTCGCCCGCGATGCGGTCGAGTTCGGCTTCATCGACGAAGCCGGTGGCAACCACCTGCTGCGAAAACAGGACGATCGGGCAGCGCTGCTTGGCTGCCTCGACCTCCTCCGCAGGGCGGTACTCGCCGACGAAGGCCTGCTCGCCGACGACGTGACCTTCCCAGCGGTAGGTCTTGGCCTCGACTAGTGTGGGTCCTTCGCCGCGTTTGGCGCGCACCACCGCCGTCTTGATGACTTCGTACACGGCGAGTACGTCGTTCCCGTCCACGATCACGCCCGGCATGTTGTAGCCCGGCGCGCGCACGGCGATGTCCTGCACCGAGGTGGACTCTGAGGTCGGCGTGAACTCGGCATAGCAGTTGTTCTGGCAGACATAGATCACCGGCAGTTTCCACAGGCCGGCGAGGTTGAGCGATTCGTGGAACGTTCCCTCATTGGAGGCGCCGTCGCCGAAGAACGACACCGCCACCGCATCGTTGCCACGGAAGCTGGAGGCCAGCGCTGCGCCAGTGGCGATGGGTATGCCGCCGCCGACGATGCCGTTGGCGCCAAGGATGCCGAGATCGTAGCTGACGATGTGCATCGAGCCACCTTTGCCTTTGCAGTAGCCTGTTTTCTTGCCGAACAGCTCGGCCATCATCTGCTTGGGCTTGCCGCCCTTGGCGAGCATGTGGCCGTGGCCGCGGTGGGTCGTCGTGATGTAATCCTTGTCGCACAAGGCAGCGCACACTCCGGTCGGGACCGCCTCCTCACCGATCGATACGTGGACGAACCCCGGAACTTGCCCCTGAAAGAAGAGGTCGCGCAGGGTTTCCTCGAAGCGCCGGATGGTGACCATCATGCGGTACATGCTGAGCAGTTGCTCCTTCGGAAGTAACGAGGCTTGCATCGATGTTTCTCCTCACTGGCCGCGCGCCGGTCGGTGGCGAACCCCGTACCCGTGGATGGCGGGGGGCGTGCTGCGCGTCATTACGTACATCCGTACTAGATATCATCGACGGCGGTTGGTGCGACCTTCGATGTATGCCTCCATATAGGCAAGGTGCAGGTGCTTGAGCTCGTCGATAAGTGCACTTGCCTGGGCCTGCGGCTCGAGGAGTGCAAGGTCTAGCACGGTCACGCCGGTCTCGATGATTATCCGCGCCATGGTGGTGAGCCTACCCCGCGGCACAGCCACACCACGCTGCTCGATGGCAGCGGCGAGTTGGCGGGCCAGACGTTCGTTGTCCTGGCGATCGATAGCCTGCAATTCGGGAAGCGCCCGCATCGCGCGGCGAATGGCTAGGCCGCCGGGAACGCGGCGGATGCTGTCGACCCACGTGCCGATATACGCAACCCAAAGCGTGCGCAAGCTGGAGCGCGGATCGGAAAGCGCCCGAAAGCCCTCGAACCAGCCGTCCCACTCGTCGGCTAGACGCTCAGCCACCGCCGTGATGACCGCCAGCTTGTTCGGGAAGTAGCGGTAGACCGTGCGCACCCGTACCCCGGCGCGCTCGGCAAGCACGTTGGTGTTGAAGGCTTCGATGCCGGCCTCCTCGATCAGCGCGGCGGCCGTGTCCAGGATCAGCTCGACCGTTTTCTGGGCTCGTTCTTGAACCGGTTCCCGACGCCGCGCTAAATGCGCGCCGAGGCGCGCCCGCGGAAAGGAAGCCGTGCGGGCAGAAGCCATGGCGCGAATTCTACCTACTTCGTGATTGACAGTCCAGCAAAAAGGGAGTAAAAGCACCCTTCATGATCATCGGTGTACCCAAAGAAATCAAGGCGGAAGAGAATCGGGTGGCGCTCACGCCGGCGGGCGTGAGCGCGTTGGTGGCGCACGGCCATCGCGTCCTCGTCGAACGCGGCGCGGGCAATGGGAGCGGGCTCACCGACGCGCAGTATCGGGCGGCCGGAGGGCGCATCTTGACGGCGTGCCAGGTCTGGCACGATGCCGAGATGGTGCTCAAGGTCAAAGAGCCGCTGCCCTCGGAGTATCGGTATCTGCGTGAGGGGCTGATCGTGTTCACGTACTTGCATCTGGCCGCGAGTGCCGAGCTCACCGAAGTGCTGCGTACCAAGAAGGTCGATGCAATCGGATACGAAACCATCCAGCTCGACGATGGCTCGCTGCCGCTGTTGGCGCCGATGAGTGAAGTTGCCGGCCGCCTCTCGATCCAGGTCGGCAGCTGGTGCCTGCAGAAGCAGAACGGTGGGTCTGGAATTCTCCTGGGTGGAGCCTCGGGGGTGCGCCCGGCAAACGTGGTGGTTCTCGGCGCCGGCATTTCCGGGGCGAACGCCTGCCAGATCGCCACCGGCGTCGGCGCCCACGTCAGCGTCATCGACTGCAACCCGGCGAGGTTGCGCTACCTGCACGATATCCTCGGCGGCCAGATCACCACGGTGATGTCCAACCGCGCCAACATCGAGGAGGAGGTGGGTGCGGCGGACCTGATCATCGGCGCTGTGTTGATTGCCGGCGCCAAGGCGCCGCACCTGGTCACACGCAAGATGCTGCGGGCCATGCGACCGGGTTCCGCAATCGTCGATATTTCGATCGATCAGGGTGGGTGCTTTGAGACGTCGCGTCCGACGACGCTCGATGATCCGATTTACGTCGCCGACGATGTGGTGCACTATTGCGTGACCAACATGCCCGCGATCGTGCCGCGCACCTCGACGTTCGCCCTGACCAACGCCACGCTGTCCTACGCAGTGGAGTTGGCCGAGAAGGGCCTACAGCGCGCGCTGCGCGAGAACCCCGCCCTGCAGCGCGGGGTCAACACGCTGACCGGCCACGTCACGCACGCCGGTGTTGCCGAAGCCTTCGGCATCGAGCACCGGCCGATTGAGGAGATGCTCTGACGCTCACTTTGCCTTTGCTGTCCGTCCGTCGGTTGATATACAGGCGGATAGGATACCTGTGAATACTCGAGACAGGTTACAGAGAAAAACCCAATGGTCAGCATCTCATAAGGAGGTCTTATGGCAATAGACTCTGAGAAGATCAAGAAGCAGGCCCTTGCCGATTTTGCTGAGTATGTAGGCCCGATGAAAGCCCGCACCATGAAGAGCGCAGGGCTGGACATCATCGAAGACAGGCGCGAAGGGGCATCGGTCTGGGATCTAACGGGGAAGAAATACATAGATTGCCAGACCGGCTCCGGCATCATGAACGTGGGCCGCCACAACCGGGAAATCGCTCAGGCGCTCAAGGATGCCCTGGACACCTATGACATTGGGGTCTTCCTCCTGTGCTCCAAGCAGAAGGCGGACCTGGCGAAGAAGCTCGCAGAGATTACACCGGGCGACCTCAAGTGTACGATCTTCGGGACCGGCGGTGGAGAGGCCAACGATGCCGCCATAAAGCTTGCGCGCGGCTATACGATGAAGAAGGAGATTATCTACGCGCAGAAGGCCTACCACGGCCATACCGGATTTGCCCTTTCCGCAATAGGCCGCGATGCCTACAAGGAGCCTTTCGAGCCGCTCATCCCCGGGTTCAAGATGGTGCCGTTCGGCACTGCCCAGGCAGTCAGGGATGTCTTCACCAAAGATACTGCAGCAGTGATCCTGGAGCCCATTCAGGGTGAGGGGGGCATCAATCTTCCCCCGGAGGGGTACCTCCAGGAAGTACGGAAGATCTGCGACGAGCAGGAAGCACTGCTCATCCTTGATGAGATCCAGACCGGCTTTGCCAGGACCGGAAAGATGTTCGCATGTGAGCACTGGGGTGTGGTGCCGGATATCATGACCGTGGCAAAATCATTGGGGGGAGGCATCTATCCCATCTCGGCAACCATCTTTAAAGAAGAGCTCATGGATTTCTTCGTCCCCCACCCCTTCATCCACCTCTCCACCTTCGGGGGTTCTGACCTCGGGTGCATTGTGGGCCTTGCCGTCATCGACTACATAGAGAAGCATCACCTGGCAGAGCATGCGGCCCGCATGGGGGATCGCTTCAGGGCCGGGTTCGACCGTTTTCTGAAAGATTATCCTGACCTTTTGCTCGAAGTAAGACAAAAGGGTCTCATGATAGGGCTCCAGTACACCAATTCCTCGATAGGCCCCAGGCTTACCAAGAAGCTCGCAGACCGGGGTGTGATTGCGGTCTATACGGGGAATGACCCGGCCATATGCCGGTTCATGCCCCCGCTGGTGATAACACCTGAGGAGGTAGATTTTGTACTTAATGCCTTGGAAGATTCCATGAGGGAGCTTTCCAAGGAGAGCGGCATCGGCAAGAACGATTGACGGAGGAGATGTATGGCGACAAAGGAGGATATTCTAGAAGCTCTGGCTGACTATCAGGTCCAATGCAACGATAATAAACGCCTGAGGAGGATGCAGAGAGACTGGTCAAAACTGATCCACTTCCTTGCGGAAGACACGGGGGATTATTTCACTATGGATGTGGTGAAAGGAGAGATCGTGTCATACGAAGCAGGTGCGAAGGGGACCCCGGACATCCTTGTCACAACACTGAGCGAGAACCTGTGCAACATGTTCTGGGGCGATCTCAACCCGTCGCAGAAGTATCTGGCCGGCGAGATCAAGGTGAAGGCGACGCAGGAGGATATCATGAGACTGGATGCCATCACCATGATCATCTGGCCCGATGTATAACCGGTCATTCGGATTCGGTGGGCTGTGCCAACACCGCGTGGGGCTTGTGATAACGGCAAGGTGGGTCCATGACTACGCTCAAAAAAGTCCTTAAGCTCAGGACAGTAATCTCCACATCGGTTGGAATGGCGCTTGCGACTTCCTGTTACATTGCAGGCCTTCAGGTGGCCACCATGGTCGTGGGAGAGCTTGCCTGGATTTCCATATTGGTTGCAGGGTTCTTCTGCCTTCTCTCTGCCATGTGTTTGTCGGAGCTCACATCACTCTACCCGAGTGCCGCCGGTATCAAGCTCTATATCCAGAACGCCTTCAACGAGCGCATCGCCATTATCATCGGCATGTTCTATGTCGTGCTCGGTATCTCCATGGTGGGCGCGGAAAGCTATATCCTTTCCAGCGTGATGATCAGCGCCCATATCTTTATAAGCTCGATGGTCGATCGGGTCATCTGGCTGAGCATCTTCATCCTGTTTGTGGCGTTTCTCAACTACCGTGGTGTGAAGATTACAGGGCTCGCCGAAGATATTATGACCTTCAGCAAGATCATCCTCCTCGCCTGTGTTTCCATCTACGCCATATCCACAATAGGGATCGATTTCACCCCCGCCCTGGCAAGCCCGAACTTCACGCTCCCGAAAATCATCCAGGCCGCAGGGGTGGGCGTATTCCTTTTCGTGGGCTTCGAGTGGGTCACCCCGCTCGCCGAGGAGACGACGGATTACCGGCTCATCGGCAAGGGCATGCTTATTACAGTGGGCATCCTGTCCATCCTCTACTCACTGTTCACGGTCGCCTTGTGGATCGGCCTTACTCCTGAGCAGCGCCTCAGCGGCACGGCGATCCCGCATATCGTCTTAGGCAGAAACCTTTTCGGTATGCCGGGCGTAGTCCTCCTCATGTTCATGAGTGCACTGGCATCGGTCACCTCCTTCAATGCAGGGGTCTTGAACACGTCGCGTTTCACCTATGCCATGGCCCGCGATAACGTCCTGCCCAAGATGTTCAGCAATCTCCATCCTGATTATGCGACGCCGTGGGCGGCGATCCTTGGACTCACGATATTTGCATTGGCACTGAGCGTCATCATATTCATCACCGGCCAGTATCTGTTCATCATATTGATGGCTGCGGCTCTTGAATGTTTCATCTATGTGGTCATGGCGATATGCGTACTTAGGCTGAGAAAGAAGTATCCTGATAAGCCTCGTGACTTCAAGGTACCGTTCGGGCCTGTGATACCGGTCATTACGGCAGTGGTGTTCTTTGGACTCATGGTCGGCATATTCATGGACGTCACCAAGGACTACGCCGGCAGGGTCCTGTTCGCCAATTACTGGCTGGCAGTGGTTATGGCCGGATTCTTTGGTGTGTGTACCCTCTATACTATGCTGATTGTCCCGGTGTTCAAGAAAAAGGCCGCGGAGCGTTCCGCAACGCGCCAAAGACGCCGGCCGGGAAGGGAAGAGAAGGGGGCTCGAGTGGTCGGTTCGAAGTAATGGGGCGATAACTGTGCCTGAGAGCACCTGGCACAGTCTGAGAGGTCCGCTCACTTGCGAGTCCCGACTGCTACGACCGCTGAATCGATTCCAGAGCCTTCACCCGGGTCTCCGCGTCCAGGCCGCCGTAGTGCCAGGCTGTCGTGTTCTCCATGAAGTCCACGCCCTTGCCTCTGACAGTGTTGGCGATGATCATCACCGGCCGCTCCGTCTCCGCGTGCGCGGTGTCGATTGCGTCGCAGATCTGGTCAAAGTCGTGGCCGTCGATCTTCAGGACGCGCCAGCCGAAGCTTTCGAACTTTCTGTCGAGCGGCTCCAGCGCCATGACCTTCTCCGTAGGCCCATCCAGGCAGAATTTATTGCGGTCCACGAACACGGTCAGGTTTGTCGGCTTGTAGTGCCCGCCAGCCATCGCCGCCTCCCACACCGCGCCTTCGTTACACTCACCGTCACCAAGCATACAGTACGTCCGGTACTTGTGGCCCTGCGCCCGAGCACCCAGCGCGATCCCAAGGGCGAGTGGGAAGCCGTGGCCCAGTGAGCCGGTCGAGCAGTCCACGCCCGGCACCTTCAGGCGGTCCAAGTGCATACCGAAAGGTGAGCCGGTCTTGTTGAAGCCCGCCAGGAGTTCCTCACTGAAGTAGCCCTTATCGGCAAGGATGACGGCGTGGCCGATGCCACCGTGGCCCTTGCTCAACACGAACCGGTCGCGTTGATCCCAATCGGGGCGGGACGGGTCAATATTCAGGTACCTGTAGTACAGCGCCACGAGGATGTCGTGCTGGCTGAGCGAGCCGCCGATGTGGGAGCCGCCGCAGTTGTACGTGACCTCGACGATCTTCGCGCGTAGCTCGCGCGCCTTGTCCTGCAGTCGTTTCCGTTCGGCGGCGTCAAGCTTCGCTGGGGCTTCCTCCGGGAGCCACTGCGAGTTCAGCCGTTCCTGATTCTGGGGAAGTAAAGAGTTGTTCGTCAATTGCATTTCTCCCTTCCAAATGGGGGGTATTACAGGTGGAAAACTGCTCGTTTGACCAGGCAAACCACTCTTGAAACTCAGCGTCTTTGCCCGCCTTTATGCGCGGGAAAGAGATCACAACCACAAACATCCTGTCAGTCCCTATCAGTGCAGCGCGCAGGCGGCGCAATAGGTGGCTTCGCTGCCGGACGCGTGCAGGGCGGCGACTTTGAGCGGCCGCCGGCAATGCACGCACACCATTGGGCGGTCGTCCCTCGGTCGCTCGGCCACCCACAGCATCCGACCGATTCTGATCCGCAGCTTGTCGGTGTGATGTGCTTGGTCCACTACGTAGTCTTGAAGGATCTGCCGTTCGTACGGCGTGCGATTGGGCAGGACGAGCCCGCCGTTGCCGAACATCACGTGCGCTGTCATAGGGGGCCCTCGCGTATCGCTGACCGCCGCCACCCCTTCCGCGATCTCTACCCGTGAGATCACTCGCTATCGCAGATCGAGCCCGGCTGTCAATTAGGGGAAAGCCCTAACGCCAGGCCCCTGCGGTCGCTGCTTCCGTGGCGTCGTCGGCTGCGGTGAGGGTTTCCAGGGGAATCTTCGCCCGCCTTGCCTCCGTGCAACCCACCTTGCACCGGGACGCAAGACGTGGACGATCGGATAGACTCAACGACAGAAACGTTTGACATAGGCGGGCGACATGAGTACACGGATCGAAACTTTGGTTGTGAAGGACGCCGCCGAGATGGCACGGCAGATGGCCGCACGCATTCGGAGCCTCTCGCAGAGCCCGGGTGAGGCGCCGCTCGCCATTGCCCTCGCCGGTGGAAGCACACCGCGGCGGCTGTACGAAACACTGGCAGAGCCGGCGGTGCGCGCGCAGATACGCTGGGAACGGCTGGAGTTTTTTTTCGGTGACGAGCGGGCGGTGCCTCCCGATCATCCCGATTCAAACTACGGCATGGCCTGGCGGGCGCTGCTGTCGCAGGTGCCGGCCACGGCGCATCGGATGCAAGCGGAGGCGGGCGCCGCCGCGGCCTACGAGGAACTGTTACGGAGCCGGATTGCTGCCCGCCACGACGGTTTTCCGGTGTTCGATCTGATCCTGCTCGGCATGGGACAGGACGGTCACACGGCGTCGCTCTTCCCGGGCACCGCGGCGTTGCACGAAAGCGCGCGCTGGGTGGTGATGAACGACGTGCCGCAGCTGGGCACGCGGCGCATGACGCTCACCTACCCGGTGATCAACGCGGCGCGCCGGGTCTGGATTTTGATCTCTGGCGGCGGCAAACGTGAGATCGTGGGACAGTGCCTGGCGGCCCGTTCGGAGGCGGGCCGCGAGAAACAGTGGCCGGTGCTGGGTGTACACCCGGCAGACGGCGAGCTCATCTGGTGGTTGGACGCGGTCGCGGCAGGCCGGGCGTGAGGACGCCACCCGGCGCGCTGGAACATTGCGAGGTATGCATGTTGCGTTGTGTGTTGGCGGGGGACATCGGCGGTACGAAGACGAACCTGGGGCTCTACGCCGTGGGACCACAGCACGCGCTCTCGCCGCTGCGCGAGCGTTCGTATTCGAGCCACCAGTACGGCGGGCTCGATGCGGTGGTGCGCGAGTTTCTAGCGGGGCGCTCGGAGCGCCCGGCGGCCGCCGCATTCGGCATCGCCGGCCCCGTGTTTGAGGGCGTGGTCGTCACTACCAATTTGCCGTGGAAGGTCGAGGCGAACCAGCTCGCAGGCGTGATCGGCTGCGACCGTGTGCGGCTCATGAACGACCTCGAGACCACGGCATACGGTGCGCTGTTTCTCCCACCTGGTGACATTCACACGCTGCATCACGGCACCCCGCGTCGCGGCCACTGCGCGGTCATCGCTGCGGGGACCGGATTGGGGCAGGCGTTGCTGTTTTGGGACGGCAAGCGGCACCGCCCAGCAGCCAGCGAAGGTGGACATGCGGACTTCGCGCCGCGCGGCGACCTGCAGGCGGCATTCTTCGACTTCCTGCGGCAGCAGTATCCACGGGTGTCCTACGAACACGTGCTGTCCGGACCGGGGCTGTACAACATCTTTCGCTTCTTCGACGAGGGGCTGCAGCGGCCGGTCGATCCAGGCGTACGGGACCGCCTGAAGACGCAAGATCCCAGCGCGGTGGTCGGAGAGGCCGGTGTGTCGGGTACTTGCGCGACGTGTGAAGAGGCCGTGAACATGTTTGTGAGTGTCTACGGTGCTCAGGCAGGGAACTTGGCTCTGACCCTGATGGCAGTGGGTGGCGTGTTTATCGGTGGCGGGATCGTCACGAAAATGCTGCCGAAGATGACGGCGGGTGGTTTCATGGAGGGGTTTACGGCCAAGGAGCCGTTCACCGATCTGATGCGGGAGATCCCGGTGCGCATCATCCTGAACCCCAAAGCGTCTCGACTCGGAGCCGCACAGGTGGCTGCGGAGCTGTTGGACGAGTGAGTTCGAAAGCGGCACGCCCCGGGATGGATTGGACGCAGGACGCCGACATGGAAGGCAGAGGGCAACCAACGTACCATCGGCTCGGGGGAGCTTTCGGTACTGTCCGAGGACAGCACGGAGCTTTCCGGTGCAGTTACCCTGGGCTGCCGATTATGGTATAAAGCAAACTCCTTCAGTCAGCTGCCTGAATCGCCAGGGTGGCGAGTGGGGGGAGTTGCGGTGGCGATGTTGTTTCCGAGCCCGGTTTGCGACTCTGGGGGCGGGCGCGTCGCCAGGGAAGGATGTGAGGGTATGTGGAAGATCGACGTGAGCCGCGAGGTGGAGAAACTGGAGTGCGTGCTGCGCTTGGGTGAGGAGCTTGCACGTTGCAAGGAGGCAATGGCGATCCTCGGGCGCTGGCAGTTCGATGAGATGCTCGACGATGCCTCGCGGGAGAAGGCGAGGATGCTGGTCCACGAATTTGCGCTGAAGGTGCCGCAGCAGACGAATCTCGGTTGCCCGTGATTCGTTAGGAAGGGCAGGGGGTCCCGCCACTACACGCGCCGTCTATCCTATTTGCTCGGGGAGGAGTCCGATGAAAATGACGTGGCACGTTCGGGGGGTTGTGTGCCTGTGTGCAACGCTCGCGCTTGGCGTAGGCGCTCTGAGCGGCTGTGGTGAGGATGACGCCTTTTCGCCACTGTCTGGCACCCGCGTGCCCGGTCCGACGGCCACGGCAACCCCGGGATCCCATCGGGCAACTGCCGACCGATGAGACGGTACAGCTCGCCGGTCTCGGTGGCGCGACCGATGTGGTGGTCGATGACCTCGGCGTGCCCCATGTATTTGCGCCCGACATGGAGTCCGCTTTTTTTGTGCAAGGGTATCTCGTGGCTGCCTCGCGCTTCTTCGAGATGGATATATTCCGGCATTTCGCCGAGGGCAGGTTGAGCGAGCTATTCGGCAAGGCCTCTTACAGCACGGATGTCGGGATGCGCACGGTGTTCACCACCCGTGACGGGCGGCGCCTGGAGGAAGCGCTGTGGCAGCACGTCCAGGAGGTGGATGCCGAACTTGCGGGCGTGCTCAACGCGTATGCTGCCGGGGTCAATGCCTGGCTGGCCGACCTGCGGGCCGGCCGCAATGGCGCCCAGCTACCGCCTGAGTACGGTGTCAGCATTGTGCTCGGCTTCACCGCGGATGAGCTGGCGCCGTGGCGCCCGCAAGACACGCTGGCCATCGCGCGGCTGCAAGCGTGGCAGCTCTCTGAAACTTTGGAGGAGGAAATCGGCCGGGCGCAGCAGATGGCGGCGCTGCCCGACGCGGTGTTCAAGGATGTATTCCGCTCCGCGCCGGCCACTCCGGCAACGGTGCTGCCGGCCACCGCGATCTCCCTGTCCGCAGAGGTCCGGAGCCGAGCCCGGGGGTTGCGAACGGCGCTGCCACCCGTGGCGAAGCCACCCGTGGCGCTGGCGGCGCTCACGGAAACAGCGGCGGCACTGAAAGAGCTGCGACGGAGTTATCCGTTTGGAGCAGCGGGCGAGGGCGTGGGCAGCAATAACTGGATCGTGTCCGCGGCGCTGTCGGCGAACGGGCACGCGATGCTCGCCAACGATCCGCATCTGGCGCTGTCGAATCCGCCCATCTGGTTCATGGTGCAGCTCGATGCGGGGACACCGAGCGGTGAGCGAATGCGAGCAAACGGCGTGATCTTCCCAGGGTTGCCGGGAATCATCCTCGGGCACAATGACTTCGGCGCGTGGGGCGGGACGGTTGCCAACTTCGATGTGACCGACGTCTATGAGGAGACGGTGACCACGCCGCCGGACTACCCAAACTCGCCGCGCACGGTGCTGTTCAACGGGCGGCAGGTGCCGGTGCTACGGGACATTGAAACGTTCCAGATCCACAACGCGAGCCCGAAGACGGAAGTGATCGAGGTCGTCCCGCATCACGGGCCGATGGTGCCCGATCCGAATCTGCGTGACAACATCGTCGGGCTGGCGGCTACGGGTATGAGCTTCCGGTGGACGGGCCACGAAATCACCAACGACGCGCGCTTCCTGCTGGATTTGGACCAGGCCCACAACGTCGCCGAGTTCCGGGCGGCACTGAGCAATTTCGCGGTGGGTGCGCAGAACTGGGTCTGGGCGGACGTGAACGGCGATATCGCGTACTTCCCGCGGGCCTTGATTCCGCAACGGCCCCCCGGCACCGTGCCGTTCCTGCCCATGCCGGGGACCGGGGGGGCTGAATGGCTCACGGATGCGCAGGGCAACACGCTGTGGTTGCCGGAGGACCGCATCCCGCAGGCGACCAACCCGCCGCAGGGATTCCTGGCGACCGCGAACAACGACCAGATCGGAAACACGCTCGACAATGACCCGTTGAACGACGCGATCTATCTGGCATTCGCCTACGATCTCGGGTTTCGGGAACAACGGATCCAGGAGCTCCTGTCGAACTCGGCGAATGTGCGGCCGCCCGGTGTGAAGATCACTCTAAGTGATATGTCTTCCTACCAGTACGACCATTCCAGCAAAGAGGCGGCACGGCTGCTGCCGTTCCTGTTCGCCGCGGCCGCCGCGCGGCCGGATCTGGTGACCGCGGAGATGGCCGCCGCGCTGGTGCGTCTCCAGACGTGGGGCGCCGCGAAACCCGATGCGCCGCCGTATGACACGGCTTCGGGCATTGATGCCCATGACTGCTGCCCGCCCAACGTGCGCACCGACGTCGCGCCGCGCACCACACCGGTGACCGATGAAGAGCGCACCGATGCGACTGCCACCTCCATTTTTGCGGCGTGGGAGAAACAGTTGGGACCGGCGGTCTTTGCCGATGACTTTGCGGGAACGGGCGTGAGCAGCCCGGTGGACGAGGACGCCACGAAAGCGTTGCTCCACATCCTGGAAGACATCGACCGCACCGATCCAGGATTTCGCGTGTATACCAAGGGTGCGAACGGCGAGAGCACGTTGTGGGACAACAAGACAACACCGGCGGTGGAAACGCGCGACGAGATTCTCCTCGGGGCGCTGCGGGATGGCTTGAGCTTCCTGCAAACGACGTTCACTTCGTCGCAACCGGAGGATTGGCTGTGGGGCAAGATTCATCAGGTGCGATTTGAACACTTCATCGGTGAAGCCGGTATACCAGTATTCGATCTGGGACCGTTCGCGGCACCCGGGGCGCGTTACACGGTGAACCCGGGCGATTACAGCTTGAACACGAGCGACTTTGAGTTCTCGGACGGACCCTCAGAACGTTTCGTCGCCGTGCTGGATCCGGCGGGTGTTCGTGCCGTGAACGCTCTTCCGGGTGGGAACAATGGCAACCCGGGTGGGACGGCCTCCACGAACTTCAACCGGATCAACCCCGCCATTCACTACGGTGACCTCATCCCCGGATGGATCAACGGCCAGCCCTTCGAGTACCGCATCAGCCACGCCGACGTGGCAGCCCACGCGGCACGCAAGGTGCGCTACACCCCCTGAGCATACCGCGGTCGTCAGTGAGCAAAAGGCGCGCTGCAGTCGGCACCCTCAATTCGTCAGCCGCCGGCGGATGAGGCGGTGGGCCCACGCCAGCAGCAACGCGGAGACGGCCAGCATGTAGAACACGTCCCAGCAGAGAATCCCCGGCGCTTGCCCGCGGAAGGCCGCGCGGGCGATGCGCACGGGGTGAAGCAGCGGCAGAAGCTCCGCGACCCACAACCAGCGGCCCGACAAGCGCTCCTGGAGCGGAAAGAAAACGTCGGAAAACAGAAACAGCGGCGTCATGAACAGGGTGAAATAGAAACTGAACAGGTCGATCGCCGCGATCTTCAACGAAAAGGTGATGCCGAGGGCGGCGAAGAGCAGGCCGGCGAGCGGGATCAACGGCAGCACCCAAAGTGCCGCGGGCAGTGGCGCCAAGCCCCAGAGCGCCAGGACGATGAAGAAGCACCCGCCGTAAATCGATGCCCGCGTCACTGCCCACAACACCTCACCCGCCAGCACATCGGCCGGTTCGATGGCCGTGGTCAGCATCGCATCGTACGTCTTCTCGAACGTGAGCCGGACGTAAATGTTGTAGGTCACCTCGAAGCTCGCCCCGTTCATCGCCGCGACACACACCAAACCCGGCGCCAGGAAGGCGGCGTACGATGTGCCGCCCATCTGGCTGATGTAAGCGCCGACCCCGAGACCGATCGCCATGAGATAGAGCACCGGTTCGAAGAAATTCGGCAGGATGTTCCACATCCAGGTGCGCGAGTACATCGTGGCGTCGCGCCGCCACACCGCCAAGGCGTGCGGGACCGAGAGGCTCATGCGCTCTCCAAGCTGGTGCCCGTGAGAAACAGGAAGACGTCTTCCAGGTTTGCAGGACGCATCACCAAGGTGCGGCGATCACCGCGATCGTGTTTGCGGATGTGCTCGGCGAGCGCCGTACCGTCCTGGAGAAACACCATCAGGCGACGGCCAACGCGGAGACGGCGGGCGGCGACGCCCAAGCCGTTGACCAATGCCGCCTCCTCTGGCGGCGCGCAGTCGAATTCGACCGTCTCGGGAGCGAGGTGCTTCGTGATCAGCTCCAGCGGGGCTCCCTCAGCGATGATCTTCCCGGCGGCAACGATCGCCACTTGGTCGCACAGGCGCTGTGCTTCATCCATATAGTGGGTCGTGAGCAGCACCGTCATACCCGCCGCGCGCAGGTCGCGCACGCGTGACCACAGCGCATGGCGCACAGCGGGGTCGAGCCCGGTCGTCGGCTCGTCGAGAATCAGCAGCTCCGGACCATTGATCAACGACAGCGCGATCGCCAGGCGCCGTTGGAAGCCGCCGGAGAGCTCGCGGACGGGCACGTGCGCGTGCGAGCGGAGCTCGAGGAAGTCGATGAGTTGCTCGGCGCGGCGTGAGAGTTCCGGCCCGCGCAACAGGTGGTACCGGC
Source organism: uncultured delta proteobacterium (assembly GCA_963729835.1). GTDB lineage: Bacteria > Desulfobacterota > Binatia > HRBIN30 > HRBIN30 > CAVSQF01. The sequence continues at coordinate 24,517 of CAVSQF010000027.1, forward strand.
CGAACACCCGCAGGTTCTCTGCGGGTGAGAGGGCTTCCATCAGCGCGTTCTGTTGTAACGTGACGCCCAGGCGTTCCCGTACCAGCCGTGGGTGGTGGGCGATATCGATACCGAAAACGTGGATGCTCCCGGTGTCCGGGCGGGTGACGCCGTAGATCATCCGCAGCGTCGTCGTCTTGCCGGCACCGTTCGGGCCGAGCAAACCGAAGCAGAGGCCCGGCGGAATGGCGAGACTGATGCCGTCCACGGCAACGCGGTTTCCGAAGCGCTTCGAGACGGACTGCACCTCGATGATCATTGCCGCCACCCTATCGAAGTGCCCTGGGGATTCAAGGCAGCGGCGGAACCTAACCTCCGGCCCCCCTTCCCGACACGGGAAGGGGGAGAGCAGGCACTCCCCTCTCCGCGTCGGAGAGGCGCTCGGGGGAGAGGTCGCAGGTCGCTGGGGCTTGCGTCCGTCGGGCAGCACGGGTACTACTGCAGCACTCTTGGTGAAAGGAATCGATCCATGCGCAGAGTGCCGATGATTGGATTGCTCACCGTGCTTTTGCTTGCCCACGCCGCGCGAGCTGGAGAGCCGGAACTGAAGACGGATGATGAGAAGACGCTGTACGCTCTGGGTTTGGCGCTCAGTCGTAGTGTGGCGCCCTTCGGTTTGAGTGCGGCGGAATTGGAGCTGGTAAAGGCGGGCTTTACCGACGCTGTTCTCAATAGAAAGCCGAAGGCGGACCTCGACACCTATGGCCCGAAGATCCAGCAGCTAGCGCAGGCGCGTGCCGCGGTGGCAGCCGGAAAGGAAAAGAAGGCATCGGAAGCCTTCCTCGCAAAGGCAGCGGCGGAAAAAGGCGCGACGAAAACTGCTTCGGGCTTGATCTACTCAGAGATCACGCCAGGGACGGGCGACCAACCGAAGGCGACGGACACGGTAAAGGTCCAGTACCACGGCACGTTGATCGACGGCACGGTCTTCGACAGCTCCGTGCAGCGGGGCCAGCCGGCCACGTTTCCTCTGAACGGTGTTATCAAGTGCTGGACCGAGGGCATACAAATGATGAAAGTCGGCGGCAAGAGCAAACTCATTTGCCCTTCGGACATCGCTTACGGCGACCATGGCCAGCCGCCGAAGATCAAGCCCGGGGCCACGCTGATCTTCGAGGTCGAGTTGCTCGAGATCGTGAAGAAGTGATCGGGAGATCGTGACTCGTGCTCGTGGTTTTCGGTTTTTCACGAACACGAATCACGCGTCAGCGGGTCAGAGCGCTGCGACGTTTGCGGCGATGATTTCGTCGGCCGGGATCGTTGGATCTTGAGCGCGGAAACTTGGTGGCACGGGCAGCAGGCCGAGTTCGTACCGCGCGATGTAGATGATATCGGTCCCCACGTCGATCACGCCGTTCAGATCAACGTCCAACTTCATGCCGAAGGCGTCGACCCAGGCGCTCACTGCGGAATCGGGCGGAAGCGTCGGGTCGGTGAGGCGAAAGCTCGGTGGCACCGGCGGGAGACCCAGGAGGCGGCAGGCGATGAAAACCACGTCGGTGGCGACGCTCGGGGTCCAGTTCCCGTCGGAGTCGCGGTCTGGGTTGGAACCGCTGTCGGCGTGAAGACGGATGTCCGCGTGGGTGTCGACGTCCAAGTCGAGGTTGGGGTGTGAGTCGGACTTAGCGACGGCGCCCGGACATCAGGGTGGTTGCGACCCGCCGCCCAGCCAGATGGTCGCCTACCGCCGTGCTTCCCGATGCCTGCGACACCAACGGCGCGGCCGGAGCTAAACATCTGACGTTTGACGGATCACCCCTCATGAGGGCGTCGATGTTGCTGGCGATCACAGAGTCTAGAGGGATAGAGGGATCCGAGGCGCGGAAGCTTGCGGGTACGGGCGTCAGACTCAGCAGATAACGGGCGATGTACACGATGTCCGTTGCCACGTTGACTGTGAGATCACCGTCCACATCGAGTGCTTGGCCGCACTTGCACAATGGCGTGGCCGGATCACCACAGGCGTAAACGCGCGCCGAAAGGATGGCGTCCGGGAGGATTGAAGCTAGTTCCCCAAAACTTGCCGGCGCCGCAGGCAATCCCATGAGCGTGCGGGCGATGTAGACAACGTCGGTGGCGACTTCCACATTGCCATCGTTGTCGATGTCAAGCGTGGACGGAATGAGTGCTACCGGCTGCCCACCGGTGGCCCAGACGCTGGCGTAGGCGGTGAGTTCTGCGTCGCCCGGCATGGCGAGCAGAATTGTGCCAGGGGTCGGAGCAAAGGGAACGAAGAAGTTGGAGCCTGAATTGATGGTCCCGCTAGCGAGTGGCGGCAACTGCCAGTTGCCACTCGCATCAATGGTGCAGATGTCGACACCGCTATCCGGGGAACCGTGCCCGAATGCCCCTGCCGAGGTCACTTGATCGATTACCGGCACGTCCGGCGTCGGCGTTTGCGTCGGAGTGGCGCTAGCCGTCGGGGTATCCGGGGGCGTCGCGGTTGCCGCCGGGGTATTTGTTGGGGTCGTGCTCGGCGTGTTGGTGGGAGTACTGGTCCGCGTGTTGGTTTGAGTACTGGTCGGCGTGTCGGTAGGAGTACTGGTCAGCGTGGCGGTAGGAGTACTGGTCGGCGTGGCGGTCCCCGTTCTGGTGGGTGTCTGGGTCGGAGTTCTCGTGGGCGTCCACGTCGCGGAATTCGTCGGCGACTGCGTGGGGGTCCGCGTTGGCGTGTTCGTCACCGTGGGCGCCGACGTCGGGGTTTTGGTCGGTGTGGCCGTCGGCGTCGGCGTTGTGGTCGTCGTGGATGCGTACTTGGCGATGAAGGCATCACCTGTGCCTGGGGTTAATGAGCCGCCGCCGAAATCGACACCGTAATGAAACGAGCCGGCGATGAAGACGTTGCCAGTTCCGTCAAAGGTTGTGCTTTCCCCCTGGTCAAGAAACGGCGACGGGAAGCGCTTAGCCCACTGGTAGGTGCCCGACGAAGAAAACGCCGCGACGAAGATGTCGAAATCAACAGGGGCGACGAGCGGGCCACCGCCGAAATCGACCGGATCGGCAATTGACCCCGTCAGGGCAATGTTGCCGGCACCGTCCACTGCTACCGACTTGGCAAATCCGCCAAAGGAAGGACTCGGCGCTTGGAACGCTTCCGACCACAGGTATCCGCCATTGCCGGCCACATACTTCGCCAAGAATATCGCTGGTGCGGCGGAGCCGTGCAGTATCCCCCCGCCGAAGTCGACTGAGTTGTAGAAGTACCCGGTGAGAACGGCGTTGCCGCTCCGATCCGTCGTGACAGCGGTGCCGCTATCATCGTAGCTGGCCCCGAAGGCTCGTGACCACAGGTGGACTCCGCCGCTGTCGTACATTGCCACAAAGACATCCGTGCCACCGGCGCTGGTCAAGGGCCCGCCTCCAAAGTCAACGACGTTGCTGAAGCTTCCCGTCACCGCGATAGCGTTGCCAGCCCCCACCGCCAGCCCGGTGCCGGTGTCCGGGCCGGTGCCGCCGAAGCTCTCGGACCAGCCGTACCGGCCGTCGACTGCCGAGTATTTGGCAAGAAAGATGTCGCTTGCCCCCGCGCTGATCAACGGCGCCCCGCCAAAGGCGGCGGTGCCCATGAAGAAGCCCGTGACGATAACATCGCCGCTGCCGTCGACGGCCACGGCGCAGCCAGTGTCTTGGCCCGCACCGCCTAGGGCAAGAGACCAAATGAGGGAACCGTTGGCCCCCGAGAATTTGGCTAAAAGAACGTCGCTCCCACCCGCACTGGTCAGCGAGGACCCTCCGGGGAACGTGATGCTGCCCGTGAAGGAGCCGGTTGCGTAGACATCGCCAGCAGTGTCCAGTGCGACGGAAGTGATGCCGGCTGTGCCGCCGGGGCTGCCGATGTCCAACGACCATTGAAACCGTCCATCGCTGCCTGAGTACTTACTAATGAATCCGTCGGTACTGCTGGCGCCCACGATGCCGCCGCCAAAATCTATAGCTCCAGTGAAAACTCCGCCCAGCACGACGTTGCCCAAACCGTCGCTTGCGATCGCGTTCCCAGAGGCCGTGTTCGAAGCGCCCACGTTGCCGAAGGCGCGAGCCCAGAGAAAATTCTGTGCCCCTGCAGGATGCGCTAAGCTTATGAACAGCGCTACGAGAGCGAACGACCGAGCAGCGGTAAGCGTGGCGAAACGACGCCGCATCACGGATCGCAGGCGCAGGAACCATGCCATGTTGGCATTATGAGCAGTTTCGGCTCTGAGGAAGGAAACTCTCCGCTGAAGGAGCGGTGGTTTTTCGACGATGCAGCCGAGATTCGTTGGGCCGTTCACGGTAACTCAGAACACAGAGAGGCCGCTGCTGTACCCTTGACAGGAAAGCGTGCCACCGAACCCTGGAACTGCCTCCGGCGCTTTCTGCTGTGGACTTCACCCAACCGAGCGGCGGAACAGTTGCATCTCGCCCACCACTTCCCGCCTGTGGCTTGTGGCCAAGCCCTCATCAACCCCTCCTCCGCAGCGAGCGCTAAGGTCAATGCACATTACCGAAGGTCCCACGCGAATGCAACAACAAACGAGATCTCGGTCGAATCCAGACAAAACGGCGTGCCAGACAAAACGGCGGTGACGGCGGGGCGATAACGTGCTACGAATGTTTTCACGAGGGTGTCCTCCTTATGAGGCTTTTGAGGCTGAGGCCCTTTGAGGCTTGACAACTTCCGGGAAACCGGATAATAGGCGGGGAACCGGATAATCGGAATGCCGGTGCGTAGCTGACGTGCCTCGTTGTGAGGCCAGCAGACCGAAAGGGGTGTAGTTATGCAGAGCCGAAAGAGTGGAATCGTGGTTGGGGGTGGTTTGCTGCTGAGCGCGTTTATGCTGTTCGCAGCGGGTCGAGTGATCGCTGCGGATCAGTGTACGACCCAGAGCCCCCCCGGTTGTAATGCCAACGATATGTTCGTCAACATTCAGGCGGCGCCGCTGGTGGCCCCAAACGGAACTACGGTAACGTATGAGGTTGATGTTGGTAACACGGTGGGTACTGGGAGCCTGGTCGGTTGTGACGTCGAAGGGGCATTCGTGCAATTTTGCTGTCCGGGTGCCAACGGCAACCCTTTACCGCTGGGGTCAGTAGGCTGTACGAGGATTCCGGTGACAACAGCCCCCTGTAACGTCAACGATGGAGTTAGCTGTACGCCGACTGCGGAAGCATCTACGCTGGGTATCGATTTCCCCGCCGCCGGCGGCAACAACAAGACCGTTACGGGCCTGCAGTGCGTTATAAGTGTGAATCCTGGGGTCCTCAGCGCGCTCGCCCAAGCCACGGTCGAGAGTGGGTATCTGTTGTGCCAGCTGCCAAGTTCTACCGGTGTGCCTCAACCTGCTCTCCCGAAGCAGCTCTCCGTGATCGTACCGACGCCGACGAATACTCCGACGCCGACAAACACGCCGACAAACACGCCGACAAACACGCCGACAAACACGCCGACAAACACGCCGACTAAGACGCCGACCGTGACGCCAACCCAGACCCCGACTCCGACGTTTACCAATACGCCGCCCCCGGTGCCGCTTGTCTCGTCGCCGACCTCGCCAGCTGGCTTGCTGCTGATCGGTGGCCTTGGCCTTGGTCTGATCTTCATGCTGCGACGTGCGGCGCGGCTGGGTATGTAGACTAGCCTTAGCTTTCGCTAGAATGGAAGACAGACGGGAGGAGCTGCGGGCTCCTCCCGTTCTGTTTTTTGGCGGGTCACACCGTGCCGCGGTGTGCCCGAAAGAGCTGTCGCAATGCTGCGTAAAGGTGCCGGAGAGTCGACGCCGCGAGCAGCGCATCGCAGTGCCGTTGATAGGTTGCGACGACACTGTCGCCGGTGTTCCACCGTGCCAGCGCTTCAGGGTTGAGCCAGACGATCTGCCGCACGACAGTGTGCATGCGTGCCAGGACATCGCCACGCGGCGGCCGGCGGTTGTTCCGTGCGTCACCGAGGATCAGTAGGATCGTGTTGCGGTTCAACAAATGCTGGTACTGATCCCAGAAGGCCACGAGGACTTTCCCGAAATCAGACCGGGCATAGAGGTCGAGCCGATCGTGCGGGATGAGGGTGTCTGCTTCGAACGAGATCTCGACGGGCTGATCGACGAATGCGAACAGCCGAACCCGGCGGAAAAAGCTGTGAGCCGGCGCCAGGAGGGCCAGCAGGAAACGGCTGGCGGTGGCGACGGAGTGCGAGTGGTCGCACAACGCCACCAGATCGGGCCGGCCGGGTTGCCGCTCGCGAAAGGCCGGTTCGAGGGGAATGCCTCCGGTGCTCATGGACCGCCGGATGGTGCGGCGGATATCAAGGCGGCCATGCCGCGTTGCGCGCTGACGGCGGCAGAGATGGGCTCGGAAGCGGCGCGCCAGCTCCGTGACGAGTAGGTCGCACTCGTCGATTTCAGGCGCGGACATTTCGCGAAAAGCGATCTGCAGCAGCGCCCGCTTCCGTGCCAGCTGATCGCCACGTTCTTGCTTCTTATGCTCCTGTTTTCCGTCCTTGCGGTGCTCTTCCGCGAGGCGTTGGTGCGGCGACTCATGTTGTCCCCCCTCGGGGCGTTGCTCGTCGGGGCGCGGCAGGAGCCCGGACTTTCCGGTTCCATGGCCCTCACTCTCACCGGTCGGTTGTGGGCGCTCGCCCTTTCCGCGTTGCCGGCCCGGCACGGCGAAATAGCGATCGAAGAGATCGATGAAAGCTGGCCGATCCGCTTCGTCCTTCACCAGCGCGGCGGCCAAGCCCTCGCGCAGCTGCGCGCGCTCGATGCCGGTGATGCTCGCTGCACGGACGGCATCCATCGTCTCGGCGGCGGTGACGGACAGCCCGGCACTACGAAGAGAGTCGATGAATTGCAGGAGGTGGGTCTTCATGAACACAGGAAGTTAGTCGCTGGTTGTTAGTTGTGAGGACCAACAACGAACAACTAACAACTATTCCTTAACAGCGAGCTGATCTTGGTGTCCGCCTTGCGCAGGTCCTCTTCGTGCTTGAGAACGAAGTTGAGAGTTTGCCGGACCGTGGCAGTGCTCAGAGTTTGTGATTAAATCGGTGCGACGGCCGGACCAGAATACCGATGACCGATCGGGAGGTACGGCGCCACCGCCGTGGACCTGATATCGCGCTGCTTCCAGCGGTGGCGGCAGCGGCGTATGCAACCTTCTGAAGCCTTCGCATCTCTTGTTGGCTTCTCCGTTCCGCTTCCTCACGCCATCAAGGCGAGCCATCGCAACAAGTTGTGCGTGATCACCGTCAGCAGCGCCACGCACGCCACTTTGTTCACGCCGCGCACGGTAAACTGCTGCAGACCGTAGCGGTTGCGACACTGGGCATTCACACACTCGGCCGTCGCCGCCCGTTCCTTGTAGATCGCCTTGGCTTCGACGGTCCCCATGCGCTGCCGCCAAGCTGCTACGGCCGGGACATCGCCCTTGAGCGGTTCGTACGGATTGCGGGTCGGATCCTTGGGCTTCTGCACCGGCGTGTACACGGTGATGGCCTGCGCCGCCAAGGCCGGCACCGTCTGTTTCGGGGCGAAGCCGCCATCCACGAGATACTCCGCGGGCCGCCGCCCGCTGCGCGCTTCCACCTGCGCGGCCATCGGCACCGCCTCTTCGGTGTCCGTCCCCGCATTGGTCACGCTGACTCCCACCACCACTTGCGTGGCGGTGTCAGTGGCGAACTCCACATTGTACGCCGGCCGAAACCCTCCGTCGGCCATCTTCATCACCCGCGCATCCGGATCGGTTGTCGACACGCGCGCCTTGGCCTGCCCCTTCGCCGTCGGCTCCTTGAGCGCCCGTACCGCCGGCAGGTGCGCCAGCGCCCGCTCGACTTGCTCCGCCCGCTCCTGGGCGGCCCGCGCGCGCGCCGCGCGCTCCCGCTTGCTCGCTTGCCCGCCCGGCTCGCTCACCTCGGCGGCTAAGCGCTCCACTTGCTCGTGCGCCTCCTGTCGCAAGCGCTCCAGCGTCGGCTCCCGCCGAAACGAGGCCGCCCCCGCGCTCGCCCGCACGCGCATCCCGTCCTGCGCCACGCGCTTGAGACTCACTAACTCCTCCGCCAGCAGCGTCGTGATGATGTCCGTCAGTAACTCGTTCAGGGCCGCTTGGTGCGCCGTCCGAAAGTCCGCCAGCAAATGGTAGTTCAGCGGCACGTCCCCGCGCAGCCACCGATACACGTCATCCCGTTCCGTCAACTCCGCCAGCCGGCGCGCGCTGCCGATATCTTCCACCGTCGCGTATACCCACAACCCCAACAGGACCCGCGGATCAGTGGCCGGCCGCCCCGCCCGCCCCTGCACGGCTCGAACCTGTGCATAAAACCCGCTGAGGTCGAGGCGCTCCAGCAATCCCCAGATCGCACGCACCGGATGGTCCTCCGCCACCAACGATTCGAGATCTCGCCACACCATCTCGACTTGGTTGCGCACCGGTTCTACCACCCGCGCCGCTTGCCGCGGTGTAGCGGCTGGCCCCGCGTCCCGTTCCTCAGCTGCTGGGAGATCCGTGAATAACGCTGCCGTCCCCATCCTCATCCCCTCCACGCCGAACTCATTCTACCGGATCTCTCCATCCCGCGCAGCGGTGTTGATGCCAATTTCCTCACACGCTCTCAGCTCCTTGATGCCGAGCGCACGGAGGGCGCGCGCCCAATCGAGGGTCTCAGCAATGCTCGGGGCTTTGCGCAGGTCCAGCTTGCGCAGCCCGTTGACGAAGCGTGCGACCTGATCGTGTAGGCGCGCGTCGAGCTCGGGGACTTTACGGCTCACGATCTCTCGTTCAATATCGACCCCCGGGAAATCCAGATACAGGTACAGACACCGCCGCTTGAGGGCTTCCGACAGCTCGCGTGCACGATTGGAGGTCAGCACCACCGCCGGCCTGTGCCGCGCGCTGATCGTCCCCAGCTCGGGAATGCTGACCTGGAAATCACTCAGCACTTCGAGCAAGAAGGCCTCGAATTCCTCGTCCGACTTGTCGATCTCATCGATCAACAGCACCACTTTCCGCGGCGTGCTGATGGCCCGGAGCAGCGGACGCTCCAACAAATACTCCGGCGAGAAGATGTGCTGCGTCACCTCGCTCCACACCAGGTCCTGGGCGCGATCGGCTTGGATGCGCAGGAGCTGTTTCTGATAGTTCCACTCGTACAGCGCCTTGGCTTCGTCCAGCCCCTCGTAACATTGCAAGCGGACCAGCTCGGTGTGCAGTATTTCGGCGAGGACCTTCCCGATCTCCGTCTTCCCGGCCCCGGCCGGACCCTCGATGAGCAGCGGCTTCTCGAGCTTCAGCGCGAGATAGAGCACGGTCTCGACACGCGGTGTCGTCAGGTAGCGTGCGCGCTCCAAGCCGTCGTGAACAGCCTCGGGCGTGACCTCGGCCGAGCGATTCATGGGGCAGCGGATGCGCGTGCCAGGAGCCGCAGCAAGGTGCGCGGGTAGAGCCATATCGCGATGACCCACATGACGAGCACCTGGACGTACAAGATCAGCGGCAAGTGCGGCAATGTATCGAACGTGATGCTCAACCCGAGTAACAGCGGCACGCCGATGCTGACGCTGGCCACCGAGCGGGGCACGCTGCCGAATACCACCGGCACCTGCGGCAGCCACACGGCGGCGACGAAGAAACCTATCAGGCTCCCGGAGATCAATGCGAGGGTCTGATCCGCACTGATGAACGTGAGCGCCAGCGAAGCGATGACGACCACGATCATCGCTGCCGGGCTGAGCCGGAGGTCGCGTGCGGCCCAGCGCTCAATCGGCGGACGGACGAACAGCAGCACCAGCGCGCCGAGCACCAGCCCGCCCAGAATGTCGATCGGGAAATGCACGGCCAGGTACAAGCGCGACAAGGAAATGAGGAGTATGAACACGCCTGCGAGCACCGAAAACCAGCGCCGGCCAACCCACAATGCCAGATAGCCCCAGAAGACCACGGCGTTCTGCGCGTGACCACTGGGGAAGGCATTGCTGCCCGACTGGTAGGGGCGCAAGTCGAGGACTCTGGCTAGCAGCGGGTCGGGGCGCGGCGTGTGCACCCACAGTTTCGCGAAGGTGTTCACGTATCCCGACGTAATGACGAGGAGGAACAGGATGCCGGCGTGCCGGCGGTCGACGACCCAGAACAAGCTGGCGATCGCGAGGTAATAGAATGTGTGGTAGCCGAGATCAGTGACGGCGCGGAAAAAGACGTCACAAACCGGATTCGCCCACGTCGCGACCCAGTGGAAGACACCGTAGCCCGTGAGCAAGTCCATGAGCGGATCTTAGTAGCCTGCACAAGGGCGTGCCCGCAAGGGCGGTGATGAGTGATCGTGAAGCGTGAAACGTGAATCCGATGGCTTGGGCTTCACGTATCACGAATCACGGATCACGTTTCACGCTTCCTTTGCGCTGGCGTGCGCGGCGCGGCGGCGGGCTGGGCGGCGGGCTCTCGCTGAGCTTCTCGATGATCGTGCTCGTCCGGTCCGCTGCACGGACGGCGGCTTCGCTGTCTTCGGCTGCCTTGTTGGCCGCTTGCTCCGCACGTGCGGCGGCCGCCTCGATGCGCGCCACCAGCGCCTCCATCCGAGCGTCTTCGGTTTCCGGTTGCACGGCAGGGCGAGCCACCGGTTGCGGCGCTGCGGATGGCTCCTGGCGGGCTTGGAGAATGATCTCGATCTGGTGTCGCTTGTCAGGCGGAATCTCGCTCTGGTACTTGAGGACGCCGAAGTTCGGGAGCGCGGGCGACACGAACGCATGCCCGAAGTCCGTTTCGAGGTTGCGTCGCATGTAGTACAACCGCACCTCGTACGATTCCCACGGCCACTGCGGGGTGACCTCCTGGATCTCGGCGTAATCCGGAGGCCCGTAGGCGGCGACGTAGGTCCGCATTTCCGTAATGTGGGCGGCCTCACGGTCCACTATCCTGAGGGAGATCGGGTACGGGTCGCCAATCTCCACGACATCCGGCCGCCGCGCGGTGCGCTCCCGCCGCGCGTCGGCGGTGGCCTGGCTCACTGCTGCAGCACTCAGGAAGGTGAGGATGCCGATTCCCACTAGCGCTTTTCGCGTCATCCGTATCTCCACACAATCCAGGGGCAGGGTAAAGGAGCCCGACAACGTGGTCAAGGAGATTCTCGGCCGGGTGCTGGGGGAATTCACCCAATGAGCGGGTTGGGTGAGTTTGACGCTGCGGCATTTGACCGCACCCCAGCGACAGTGGCACCATGGCGCGAGAGGTTGGCGCCATGGGAACCTTTCGCCGAGCAGCCAAATTTCTGGGTGAGAGAATCATCGACCGCATTGGCGATTGGTTTCTCGACACCACTCACCTGCTAATGGTCAGCCCAATATTCGTTGCTGGCGCGCTGGCGGTTTGGCACTTTTTCACTATCTACACCGCCGCAATTGTCGTCGTTGTCGGATGTATAGTGATCCTCGTAGGCGCGTTCGTTCCTTTCATGCTAGAACGGCGGCAACAAACACATCCACCTGCCACGCCTTTGACCCTACATTTCGTTGAAGCGGCTATATCGCTGACTGAGGGATTCTCAGAGATGGTTGCCCAAGTAACAAAGATACCAGCCCCAATGCCTTGGGAACGCATAAGCCTCAGCGCCCGCATTCGATGCCACAATCCCACCTCGGAACGACTAGCCATCCAGGATTTTCTGGTGGACATCTATACTCACGCCGGAAAGCGCAGCACCGCCATCCCTAGTATTGACATCACTACAATAGAGGGTTCGACTGCGGACGGGCACGGCTTCGATAGCCTTCATCCGTACTCTTTGCCTATTCCACACGCAGATTCTTTTTTTCGGATTCGCGCCTCCCTTAAGCATCATCAAGAAACGATAACCATCCTCAATCGCCACGTCGTTCGTGTAACGGTCGTGCTTAGCGATGGCGCTCTCGCTTGGACCGACTGTAGAGTCGACTGGAACCAAGCAAGAGCGCACCCTTCTATCAACACGCCGGCCATGCCGACCTAGCACAACTTCCCGCCCCGAATCACCCGCAACTTGAAGGGCTGACGACCCACAAGCAGCCCGGTCTTTGGATCACGGGGCAACCTCGGTGGGGTGATTGGTGCCATCGGTGTCGGCTCTTCCGGCGTTGCCAGCGCGGTCTGAATCAGCTCGCCAATGGTCCAGATGTGCGTGGTAACGCCGAGCGCCATCGCGGGCGTGATCCTGAGTGTTTCGTGCACGCGGCAGAAGTTGTACTGAGCGAGGTGCAGGCTGATTGCCGCCGCATGGTTCCGGAACTTCTTGCTGTAGGCGTTGGTCAGGCGGGTCATGCGGCGAATGCCCATCCGAAGTGTGAGGTTCTGTCTCTCAACGTAGCTGGTGCAAATGTACCGCGGATCAGGGTTTCCCGTAATAACCTGCTTCTCAACGCCGATGATTGCTCCCGGTGAGTACCGGTGCGCGGCGTCGTTGCCGGCGACAGCGGCGTACTCTTTTTGAAGCATGGCGTAGTCAACATCGATGCCGAAAGCTCGGTCAATCGCGTCAACGTACGCCGAGAGTCCGTCTGTAGTGATCTGCGGTCGGTTGAGGATACGCGCCCGGAGGTCGGCCGCCAGCTCCTGGGCGTTCTCTGCCGTGCGTTTGCCGACGACGTAGGAGATGACGGCCTTGTTTGTGGCGTCCAAGGCGGTCCACACGTAGGCATCGCCGTACTCGCTCGGGTCATGCAGCTTCACGCGCTTCTGCTTCTTGGCGATGAAGCTCCATGCTTCGTCCAGCTCCAACAAACTGACGTTCAGGTTGCGCATCTTGGCATCGTGGAGCCGGGCGCACGCTTCGCCTACCCGAAGTTGCAACGACCCGACCGTGTACTTGTCCACGTCCACCAGCCGGCCCGTGGCCCGGAGCGAACAGCCTTCCGTGATCGCCGCAATCACCCGGCACTGCTTTTCAAACGACAACACGTTCATGAGGCTCTCCCAATCCGCCCACGAACGTGCTACGCTCTGCGTTACTGATAGCCACATGCGACGCAAGTTGCGTGAGGTTACAGCCCCGCGAAAGGCGCCAACCTCTAGCGGGGCTCTGTCTGCATTCCACCATTGTGGAACTACCGTAGCACCCTTAGTGCATCGTGTCAATAGGCTTGCAAGAGGAAACTAAAGGTGCTACAGTGTGTCGCATGATCAGACGAAAGCCAAAGGCCCAACGTAAAGAGCAATCCATCCGTGTCCGTGTCACGGCTGACCAAAAGCAACGCCTGATTGAACGCGCTGCCCGTGATGGCCTGGACGTGTCGGTGTGGTTGCGCTCGCTGGGAATGCGGGCAGTAGAGCAGGTCGGCCGATTATCCTAGTTTACCCTATTGCCAGCGGGGATCGTTCAGAATCGGAAAGTTGACGATTGGCGTTCCTTTGCGTTTGGCGACATCGGCGACCATGAGGGGAATGACTTCTTGCGCCAACGCGAACAAGACGGCCGCTTCCTCTTTCGAAAGAACGGCTTCAGCGTGCATCAATTCGTTGCGGTGCAGTTCGGCGAGCCGGTCGATCATATTGCGAATCTTCCGGTGGACATGGCGCCTGAGTTGACGGGAATAATCCGTCCACTTTTTGGCATCTCCTCGATCCCAACCGGGAATGGTAAAATAATCTAATACTACCAGTTCGACCGCACGGAGAACATGAAAACCAACCGCGGTTGGTAGGTCAAATGCCAAACAGCGTGCGGCTTCGACCATATCGCCCCTAACCTTTTGCGGGATGGCATCACGAATGGAGTCAGGGAACACCTTATCCCCCTCCGTGAGCAAGACGCTGGTGGAGTACCCGAGCTTTGGTTCAACCCAATAGAGATCCAACTGGTTTAAGTCGTTGGCCAGTGTCGTTTCAAACTGGATGATTTCAAAGAGCAGCTGGGCGCGTTCCTGCATAAGAACGACGCGCGATTTGTCTGGTTCGTTGAAGAGTTGCCGGAGCCGTTCTATCAGCCCACGAGCTGCGGCCTTGCTCGGCTCAAGCAAGATGGACTGATTGGCAAGGAAATCCAACGACCCAAAAGCCTGGACTAAGGCAAAGTCCATGGTCGCAATGGTGCAATCGTCCGGTGCGTAAAGAAACGTCTTCAGAAGCCCGATGTTGGTCCCCAGCTGGTAAACGGGAAATCCATTGACTCGAATCATCAACCCCCCTCGAACCCGAGTGACTACCGGAGCGACAACCCCGAAATCTCTGGCGCCAACCTCATGCCTGTCTGTATCCCTCAAAGCCGCTTTCATTTCAAATTCACCCAATACCTTTCAAATTCCCCCGGTACCCTCGGCCGGTGTGGTGCTGGTGCAGAGACGAAACGGGGACATTGCGCCGTCTCCGATTGGCAGCAATAATCACGCGGCACTGACTTGACGTGCCGCAACGGCGTATTCCGCAATGGAGGTTTCGCATGCACCACGAGCCGAACTTTGAGAACCTTCGCCGCACCATCCTTCGTCAGGTACCCGCCGGCCCGGTACCCTTCTTCGAACTGTTCGCGGACCCAGGCATGGTCGAGGTGGTCTTGGACGAGAAGTTCCCAGTCAACCTGCATCACTACGTCGAGGATCCCACGCTGACGCTATCCGGGGACGAGCTGCCCGGCTTGATGAAATCCCTCGACATGTACGTCCGCTTCTGCCGCGAGGTCGGCTACGATTATGTGTTCATGATGACCGGCTTCAGCCTGCAGCGGACGTTCAACGCTGCCGCGGATACGGCCGGGACGCGGAATTGGCCGGGCGGACAGCGTTACTGGCAGGACGAGGCTACGGGCCCCATTCAGAGCTGGGCGGACTTCGAGGCCTATCCGTGGCCCAAGGCCGAGGAGCTGAACCACGCCGGTTTGGAATACGTCGGTGGCACCGTGCCGGAGGGAATGAAGGTGGCGGCCTTCATGTACGGTGGCATCTTCGAACATTCGACCTGGCTCATGGGCCTGCAGTCGTTCTCGTTCGCGTTGCACGACCAACCCGACCTGGTAGAGGCCATTTGCCGGCGGGTGGGTGAGCTGGCTACCGCCAGCGCGGTGCAAGCCGCGGGCATCGACAACGTTGAGATGATATTCCTCTCCGACGATCTCGGCTTCTACAGCGGCACCCTGGTGTCACCCGCAGTGATTCGCAGGCACATTCTCCCGCACTACAAGAAGATCGCAGCGGCCGTGCACGCGGCCGGGAAACTGCTCGTGTTCCACTCCTGCGGCAACATGTACAAGTTGATGGACGAGCTCCTCGATGACGTGGGGATCGACGCAAAGCACTCCTTCGAGGACAAGATCGTGCCGGTGGAGGAGGCCTATCGGCGCTGGGGGAATCGGGTCGCGATCCTGGGAGGCGTAGACATGGATGTGCTGGGCCGGGGTACGGAGGAGCAGGTGCGCGCCCGCACGCGCCAGATCCTCGAAGTGTGCGCCGCCAAAGGCACCGGCTACGCCCTGGGCACCGGCAACACGGCCGCCAATTACATTCCCAAGGGAAACTACCTGGCGATGCTCGACGAGGGGCGCCGCTGGAACCAGGAACACTTCGGGGCGGCATAACTACTCTCAGTCTGCTGTGCGCCGGCTCACACGCGAATGTGCTTCCAGGTTCCAGAGTGAAAGCGCCAGGTCTTCAGCACGGCCCGGGCGAGGTAGTCGCCGAGCAGTGCCAGCCACACCCATACCAGGCTGAGCTGTAAGAGGATCGCGGCATACGCGAACCCGAGCCGGCAACCGTAGAATCCTACGACGACGGCCAGCAGCGGAAAACGCGTGTCACCAGCGCCACGCAACGCCCCGCCAATGGTGAAGTCGATGGCCATGAATGGCTGCGCCACCGCAAAGGTGCGCAGGAACAACACCGCGTCGCGCACGACATGCGCATCGTCGACAAAGAGCGCCGCGATCGGCTCGGCCGCGAAGAAGACGACGACGCCGCAGGCGGACATCAGATAGATCGACAAGCGATTGGATTCCCAGCCGCTGCGCTCCGCTACCTCAGGGGCACCGGCACCGAGATTCTGCCCGACCAGCGCGGCGGCGGCGGCCGCGAATCCGAATCCGGGAAGGAACGACAGCGCCAGGATGCGCACCCCGATGAAGTAGGCGGCCACGGCGCTCGTGCCGTAGTGCGCGGCGAAGGCCAGGTAGAAGAAGAAGCCGATCTGCATGAGGAATTGCTCGCCGGCGGTCGGGTACCCGATGACGAGGACGCGGCGGATGACGTCCACGTTGGGGCGCAGGTCGTGGCCTCTGAGGCTGAGAACCAGGTTCCCGTGCTGCAACAAGAGAACGCCGAGGATCGTACCGACCGTGAACGCAGTCGTTGTTGCCAAGGCGGATCCCGCTACGCCCAACGCCGGGAAGCCGAGCTTGCCGAAGATGAGAACGTAATTCCCGGCGACGTTGAGCACGTTGACAATCAGCCCGATGACCAGCGGGGTGCGTGTATCGCCCGCGCCGCGCAGGGCGGAGCCGAGGACAAAGAGCACCGCAGATTGCGGAATCGACAGCATCGCCAGGCGCACGAACGTGGCGCCCATGGCCACCACGGCGGGTTCCACACCAAACAGACTGACGAGCTGGCGAGCGTAGATGACGACCGGAACTACCACAGCGGTGGAAAGAACGCCGGCAGCCACGATGGCTTGCCCGAGCACCTGCTCGGCCTGGCGTGACTGCCGGGCGCCTACGTGGCGCGCAACCAGCGCCAGTGTGCCCGTCCCCACGGCGGTCATCGTCACACTCACCGCGGAAAGGATCTGCGTGCCGACTCCAACTCCGGCGACCGCGGCGGCGCCCAGGCGCCCCACCATGAGCGTGTCGATCAGGCCGACCAGCGATTCGAGCAAGAAGGTGATGATCACCGGCCACGCGAGTGCCCAGATGGTGCGCAGCAGAGCGGCCCGTTGCTGCACCGCCAGCGCGTCGCCGGCCCAGACCGTTGATGTCGGTTCCCCCTCCATTGCGTGCCGCCACGTGACCGGAATTGCGCCAGTGAGTCAAGGCGGTGCCGGCCAGCGCCTATGGGGTATCGCTTGTCGGGGTTGCACGGAGCGCCATGCAACAGGTGAGTTCGGTTCCATATGCCCGCACTCTGAGTATAATTCCCACTGGCCGTGGGGCGAGGATCAATTATGCAGACGGAGCTACAGCCGGAAGTGATCGTGCAACCAGTGCACCTCGTGGTGGTCCCGCATACGCACTGGGACCGCGAGTGGTATCAACCATTCCAGGAAATGCGTGTTCGCCTGGTGCGCTGCATAGATCGGCTGCTGGAGATTTTGGACGACGACCCTGCCTTCACGCACTTCCACCTCGACGGACAGGCGATCGTGCTGGAGGATTATTTGGACATCCGGCCGCAGTATCGAGGACACCTGCGGCGACTGATTCGCGCCGGGCGGATTGCGGTCGGGCCGTGGTACGTTTCACCAGATGAGTTCTTGGTCAGCGGGGAGTCGCTCATTCGCAATCTGCAGATCGGGCATCGCCTCGCGGCGGAGTTCGGCGGGGTGCTGAAGATTGGATACCTGCCGGACCAGTTCGGTCACATTGCGCAGATGCCGCAGATCTTGGCCGGCTTTGATATCGACTGTGCGGTGGTCTGGCGCGGTGTCGGTGCCGACGTGACGCGGACCGCGTTCACTTGGCAGGGACCCGACGGCAGCAACCTGTTCACGGTGTACCTCGCGGACAGCGGGTACTCGAACGGCCGCAGTCTGCCGGAGGGTGCCGAGGCGCTCCGCCGGCGCCTCATGGCGATCATCGCCGAACAGGCGCCCTATCGCACAATTCATTCACTGTTGGTGATGAACGGAACGGACCATCAGGAGCCGCAGAGGATCTTGCCGACGGCGCTGCCAGCCGCGGCACAGGGAATCGACGGCCTGACCTACGAGATCGCCCCACTACGCGTGTTCATCGAGCGCAGCCGGGCGGAGAGCAAGGCGCTGCAAGTGCATCGCGGCGAGTTGCGGAGTCCGCTCCGGGCGCACCTCCTCCCGGGCGTCACGTCGGTGCGCGTGCGGCAGAAGCAGCGCGATTTCGAAAACGTGAGCCGTCTCGAACGCTACGCCGAGCCGCTGGCCCTGTGGGCGGACTTGCTGGCCCACGGGCGCGCCCAGCAACTGACGCAGTTCATCGACTGGGCGTGGAAGATCGAGATGCGAAACCACGCGCATGACAGTATCTGCGGGTGCTCCGTGGATCAGGTCCATCGCGATATGGAGTCCCGCTTCGATCGGGTCGAGCTGTCCGGCAAGCAGATCGTGCAGCAGGCGCTCGGGGCACTGGCCGGCGCGCTCGATACATCTCAGGTCGCGCCGGACCGCGCACTCATCGTGTACAACCCGAACGGGCCGGGTATGAACGTGGTGCGCGCCGAGCTTTACCTAGACGGGGGAGCGGACCTCTGCGTGGAAGACGCAGACGGCCGGGAGCTGCCGGTGGACGTCGAGGCTGGCGAAAGCGAAGTGCTTTTTGCGGCAGAGGTCTCGCCGGCAGAGGCGCGGTCGCAGATCGCGGCGATTCAGCAACGCGAGTTCCTCGGTCACGTCATCAACGACATCGCCGTGCAGCGCAGCGGCGACCGCCTGACGGTATTGTTGATGATGGATCGCGTCGCCCGCGGGCGGTTCGATCTGGAGGCGGGGCGGGCACGCGGACTGCAGGAGGTGGATGATCCGACGCTGCGGACGGTGGCGGTGCGGGCGCAAACAGGGGTGCCGACGCGCCTGACCTGGGTAGCGCCGCAGCTCACGGGGCACGGCTTCAACGTCTTCGCGTTACGCCGCCGCCCCCGCCAGGCGGTGGCAGAGTTCGTGGCCGGGCAGCGCCACGTGCAGAACGAGTATTTCGACGTGTCGGTAAACGATGACGGATCATTAGGTGTGACTGATCGGCAGAGCGGCGTGTGTCTGCCGCGCTGCAACTGGTTCGTGGATGAGGGCGACCGTGGCGACGAATACAACTTCGACCCTGTGGTCGGCGACCCAGCGGTGATGCAGCCGGCGGTTGCTCCGGAGGTGCACCTCGAAGCGGGCAACGCCACGGTGGCGACGCTGAGAATCTCGCAAGCCTATGCTGTCCCGCGCCAGTTGCATGCGGATCGCGAGAGCCGAGTCGCGGAGCGCGTGCTGGTTCCGATCACGACGACGGTGCGGTTGTACGCCGGGGTGAAGCGCATCGACTTCGAGACGGTGGTCGATAATCGGGCCTGTGATCATCGGCTGCGAGTCCATTTCCAGACACCACTGCCTGTCGGCTCGGCGTTCATGGAGCAGGCCTTTGGTGTGGTCGAGCGCGGTTTCGACGCCGAACCGGGGGGCGGTGTCGAGCGGCCGATCGGCACCGTGCCGCAGAAGGCGTTTGCCTGCATCCAGCACGCTGGGCAGGGTGTGGCGCTCTTCAACCGTGGCATCCCGGAGGTCGAGGTACGGCGCAATGAATCCGGCAGTGAGATGGTGCTCACGCTCATCCGTGCCGTCGGGTGGCTGTCGCGCGGTGATCTGCGGTGGCGGCATGGATACGCCGGGCCAGGGCTGGAAACGCCTGACGCACAGTCACTGGGAGTGCAGCGCTTCGAGTACGCGCTCACGACGTTTGCGGGGGATTGGGAGACGGCGGGCGTCGTGACCCAAGCGCACCAGTTCGCCTATCCGCCGCTGGCGACGATGAGTGATGCACATGCGGGGCCGCTGCCGGCCGATGCGGCGTTGGTTCGGTGTGACAACCCGGCCATCATCGTGAGCGCGATTACGGCGGGCCGGCACACCGGCACATTCATCGTGCGCTGCTACAACGCCTCGGCGCGCCCGCAGACGGCGGTGATTGAGCTGGGCGCGGCGAGTCACACGCGCACCGTCAACTTCCTCGAGCAGGTCGTGCGCAACCGCCTGCGCCGGCTGCGCCAAGGAAAGCTCCGGCTGCAGTTCGGTCCGTGGGAGATCATCAATCTGCAATCGCGGTTCTCAACCGACAAGTGGCGCTGGTTGGAAGCGCGCATGGGGCTGCATAGCCAGGGCGGCGTCGAGTTGGAGGGTTGAGCAACAAGTTTTTGCTCGCCCGCCAGTGTTCTGCGGACGCGAATGCCGGGGCGGGCGCGGAGTGTGAATTCACGACCATGTCAGGGAAGCATGCGGCGGATGCGGGAAGTCTGGACTGACGTGCGCTACGATTTCACCCCCGAACAACTCGCCTGGCGGGAGGAAGCGCGCGCGTTTCTCCGCGAGCACCGGGCGTTCGGCGTACGCACGCCGACGGCGGTCGGGTTACCCACGTACGCACGGCTGCTCGATCACGCTTCCCGGACGGGCCATCGCCCCTTCTCATCGGGGCAAGAATGGGATAACTAACAGCGGACGCAGAAAAGGAACTGAGGACGATGAAGATCGACGCCAGAAGACAGTGCAATTCATCGCCACAACGATGACGCCAGACGTCGTACTCAGTGGCTGCATGACGATTTGGGTCTAATTGCGCGATGAGTTGGCCAGCTTGATCGGTTGTGAGTCGGCTGTGACACCTAGGGAAGCGTGGCGGCAGCTTCGGGCCAAGGGAATGCGCTATTGGTTTGTAGTTGCGGTCTTGACGACTGCCGGAGTAATTGTTGGCCAATGGGTCGGCAGAGAACAGATCTGGATCCGAACGCGGTACACGATTTATCAAGCTACCCAAGACACGAGAAGCCGCTGCGCTTACGCTCGCAACACCGCGGTGGTCCTCATCCCGGACGACGAGTACTGGAAGGGTGATCTTGCTGGACGGGCACCGATCAAGCGAGATTATCTGGCGCGGCTACTCCGCAAGCTCGACCAGATGAATCCGGCGGTGATTGCCCTCGACTTCAGCCTGCGCTCACCGACACCCGACGGCAGTCCGCCGGAGCATCCCGACTACCAATCGGAGCGCCGAGAGTTGCTGGATGCAATCAGAGAAATCGCGAACAGGCGTCAGATTGTGTTGCCGAAGACCATCAACCAAAACGACAAGGGCGACTACGTGACGGAAGCCGACATTTATGATGGCATCGATACGATCGGCGCGAAGTTCGGGAGCGAAGACAAGCATACGCGGATTCACACCGGCTACATCGCGCTGCCGCGTGATCTTCGGCTCGTACCTCTCCATCTCCCTTTGGCAGCCGGAGCACCGTTGGACTCGTTTTCGGAGGCGATTGTGAGGGCCTATTCTCCGGAGGCTCTCAATCATGTGGAGATGGGGCCGGCCGACTCGCTGCCGTATGGCAGCTACCTTCGTGAGACCGCATTTCCCACGTGTACCGCCCGTGAGGTTCTAGAGGACAGTCCAGACTGTGCGGCAAAGCTGGCGCACAAGATCGTGCTCGTGGGAGGTGTTTGGCATCAGTTCGGATACAACCGTGGCCCGGGCATCGACACGTACTTCACGCCTGTGGGCGAGATTGACGGAGTGTTCATCCACGCAAACTATGTCGAGGCGTTCTTAGACCTCAGGACCTACCCATCGCTGTCGGGCGAGACGGTGACCGCCCTTGAGATCACGCTGGTCATACTGATAGCGATCTTCTTCGCTCTCGAAGTCGGGCCATACAAGCGGGCGGTTGCGGTCATCGTAACGTGCGCAATCTTGCTGCTAGCCAGCTACTTTCTTCTGCAAAACCTTGGCCGGTTCTTCGATGTCTTTGTCCCGCTGATAGTAATCGTCGGGCACGCGATCTGGGAGCAGGTGCGCGATTGGCGATCTTTGGCAGCAACAGTGGATCAACCACGGGAGGTGTGACTATGCTTGGCTATCAGTTTTCGGTGTGGCTTTTTTGCAGTTGCCTTGGAGTCGGATCATCGCCGATCGATTTGGCGCCTCCGAGGTTTCCAACTGGCCCTGCGTCCTCGCAAGTTTCCGTGAACCAACTGGCCCAAGCCCAGGGGCAGATCGATCCATACAGGCAGGGTGGACCTAGAAACACGACGCAGCCGAACCCACAGGGAGAGGTAGGCCATTCGCTTCCAAACGCAGCTTCACCTCCAAGCAATTCCGACGAGCGATTAGACGAGCTAAGAGGCGGGCCAGACGAGAGGCAGATCGATCCAAACAGGAAGGGCGGACCTAGAGACACGACGCAGCCGAACCCACAGGGAGAGATGGGCCATTCGCTGCCAAACGCAGCTGCGCCTCCAAGCAATTCCGACGAGCTAAGAGGTGTGCCAGCGGGTGCCGCGCCCTCTCTTCGGCAAACGCCGGCGCGCGTGCGCCGAGCTACTCCCGGCCGCGAACCCTAGTACTCAGTTTACTCAGTTTCGTAAATAGTGGTAGGGATCAGAAATGGATGCCGACCCGCACCCGTCCTTCGATCACCACGGGCGGTTGCCCCGTAACTTTCCCGGGATCCTTGCCATTGATCTTGTCGAGGGTCGTTTCTGCTGGTGACGTTGGGGTCACGCCCGCGGCTACCGGCTGGCCGATCGGAATCGGCGGCGCCGGCAGGTTCGCTAGCCGGTCGGGAGGCGGCACGATCGATCCAGTGAGCACCGGCTGGACCGCCGCCAGACTCTCCGGCTTGCCGTGCCCCACGAACGCCAACCCCTGCACGTATGGCCCGAAGCTGTCGTCGTCGAGCCGCCGCGCCGGCGTCGGGTACTTGCCCCGGGTGACCGTGGTGATCTCTTGCGCCGTGATGAATACGGCATGTTTGACCCGGTCGAGCACGCTGTGCACCTCGGCACGTCCGCTCACCCCCACTGCATCGGTCACTTCCGCGACCGGATCGAAGACGATGACAAACTCGGTGCCGCGCACCCCGACCACCGCCGTCTCGGTCTCGACGCGAAACTCGGTGCCGCGCCGCTCGTAATACTCGCTCACCAGCGCTCGGATGCGCCCCTGCAACAGATGCATCACCGAGCGGGCGATGCCGGCATCGCGCTCGAAGATCTGCTCGTCGACGACCAGTTCGCTGTCGTCGCCGACGGTCACCACGCTGTCGTCCTGAAAAACCACCGCCAGCCGTCCCGGACTGCCCGTCCGCAGTGTGTCGCCCGGTTGGATCGCTGCCCCGATCGATGCCGGCGTCCACACCCCCGCACGGCCGACCTCGGCCGTGCCCTCCAACTCGGCGACGGTCCCGATCTCTTGCGCCATGCCGAGCCGCACGCCGAGCAGCAGCAACGCCAACACGGCGACCGGCACGCCAAACCTTGCGCGCCGCGGCCGGCACCGCCACCCAACGCCGTCTGCTAGCAGCCTGTCGGACTTGGCAGCGCGCAGCGACCCAACGGGGAGCGGACCTGCCGAATAGACGCGGGCCGCAGGCCCTATGATCTTCCACTCACCGGCGCGCCCTGTCATTAGTATCTCACTTCCAGTGTGATCGAGCCGACGTGACGGTCGTAGTCGTAGACGAGCTTGTTGGAATTGTTGACCGTCGCCAGGTAGGCGGCGGTCACGCGCACGTGGTCGCTTAGCTCCTTGTTCACCGCGGCGACCACCTGGTGCTCGTTATCGCAGCGCTGTTGGGTCCCGGCGGGTTGCGCACTGGGAGGTGCGTAGCGCTCGTACCGATAGGCGTACTCAACCTCCGCACTCACACGGGCCGGGAACACCCACCCGAAACCGGCATTCATCTCCTGTCCGTCGTAGGCGAACTGGTTGCCGGATTTATTGATCGCTTGCTCCAGATCGAATCGGTATCCCAGCGCGAGGTAGCGCTCCGGGGCGCCGAGGTAGAAGTACTGGCGGATGCCCGGCGCGTGATTGAACGAGTCCAGCTGGCCGCTGTAGGGCGACTCCAGGAAGTCGCGCCGGCGCATGCGGTAGAAGATCTCCGTGCGCCCGGCCGGGCCCTCGCTGAGCGTGATCCAGGGGAGCGCCGTCGCCTCTTGCAGAAAACTGTTGGTGCTCAGGAGGTAGTAATCGTAGCGACCGAGGATCCCGAACTGGAATGGCCCAGAGGTGACCACGAACTGAACGCTCGGGCGGTGATCTTGCAGATTGAACTGAGTCAGGTGAAATTGCAGGCTCTGGTAGAACTCGTAGCCGATGGACAGCTCGGTATGCTCGCTACGCCATGGCGCGTACGTGCCGCCGGCTTCGAGGACGGCGCGCCCATCGGCTTGCCGGCTGATAGCGAGTGAGTTGTTGATTGCCTCGTTCGAAGGCGCCAGTACGACGTTGCTGTCGTATTGGAAACCGGCCATGCCGTAGAGATAGTAGCGGCGGCGCGGCCCCGCGGCGCGCAGCTGGGTCAAAAATGCCGTGGCTTCGTGGCCCATGTCCGATGACGGGCTCGTTGAGGCGACGTATGAGAAGTGCGCTTCGGCCGACGCCAACTTGCCATCGCGGTAGTCGGCCACGCCCTGATAGTAGCGCGCGGACACCTCCAGCGACGGATCCGCCGCGGCCGCACGGATCACGTTTGCACGTGCCGGTTGCGTCTCGCCCAGACGCAGCTGGGCGATGCCGAGGAACAACGAGGCTTGCGCGTCCGTGTCCCGGTCGCGTTGCGCCTGCTCCAGCCACGGGATCGCGTCGCGCGAGGCGCCCGATTGCACGAGGGCCACGCCCAATTCGAGGGGCGCTTGCTCCAGGTCCGGCTTCGTCGCCAGCGCCGCCCGCAGATCGGTCACAGCAGCGGCGTAGTCGCCCATCCGGCCATGCGTCACGCCACGGTAGTACAGGGCGTAGACATCCTGCGGATCGGCCTGCACCGCTTGATCGAACAGTGCGAGGGCCTCGGGGTAGTGTGCGGTGTGGAACTCGACGAGCCCGCGCGCGTACAGGCGCTCGGACTGCTCCGAAGCAGCGGCACTGCGGACGAATACCAAGGACGAGAGTGCAAGCAAGGCGGCGATGACAGCTCTCCCGCGCAGCCATCGACGATCCCGGCACGCAACGCCGGCCGATTGTTTCGCGGTCATTGCGTTACCTGCAAGAGCACCTGCGTCGCGCCACCGCCAGACACAACAATATCCGGCCGCCCGTCCCCGTTGACATCCGCCACCGCAACGGAACCCGGAAACGCTCCCACCGCGAACGGTGAACCCGCCGCCGACGTAAAGCCGCCGCCCGCTTGCCCCAACAACACCGTCACGTTGCTGGAAGTGGAGTTCGCGGTGACAATGTCGGGCCGCCCGTCCCCGTTGACATCCGCTACCGCGATGGACACCGGGGTTGTTCCCACGGCGAACGGCGAACCGGCCGCCGGCGCAAAGGTACCACCGCCGTTCCCGAGCAGCACCGTCACATCGTTATCGAATCCCGCGATCAGAATATCCGGCCGCCCGTCCTCGTTGACATCCGCCACCGCAACGGACTGCGGATACCTTCCCACGGTGATCGGCGAGCCAGCCGCTGGCGCAAAGCTACCGGCGCCGTTCCCGAGCAGCACCGTCACGCTGCCAAGAAGACCAGTGGTCGCGGTCGCATTGTTGCTCGCGATCACAATATCGGGCCGCCCGTCCCCGTTGACATCCGCGACCGCCACGGATTCGTATCCCATTCCCGCTGCGAATGGCGAGCTGGCCGCCGGCGCAAAGCCGCCGCCCACCTGTCCAAGCAGCACCGTCACGGTGTTGAAATTTCCCGTCACAATGTCCGGCCGCCCGTCCCCGTTGACATCCGCCACCGCGACGGACACGGGGTTGGGCGCCGCGAACGGCGAGCCGGCCGCCGGCGCAAAGCTACCGTCGCCGTTCCCAAGCAGCACCGTCACGCCGCCGGAAAAGTCGTAGTTCGCAGTCACAATGTCGGGCCGTCCGTCGCCGTTGACATCCGCCACCGCGACGGAGAAAGGGCGCGTTCCCACCGCGAACGGCGAACCGGTCGCCGGCGCAAAGCTACCGGCGCCGCTCCCGAGCAGCACCGTTGCGTTGCTGGATTCCGAGTTCACGGTCACAATGTCGGGCCGCCCATCGCCATTGACATCCGCCACCGCAACGGCCCCCCCTCCCGTTCCCACCGCGAAGGGCGAACCGACCGCCGGCGCAAAGCTACCGGCGCCGTTCCCGAGGAGTACCGTCACGTTGTCGGATCCCCCGTTTGCGGTCACAATATCAGGCCGTCCGTCGCCGTTGACATCCGCCACCGCCACCGAACCGGGATTGAACGCCCCGACCGCGAACGGCGAACCAGCCGCCGGCGCAAAGCTACCGTCGCCGTTCCCGAGCAGCACCGTCACGTTGAACGGGGGATCGGAGTTCGCGGTGACAATGTCGGGCCGCCCGTCGCCGTTGACATCCGCCACCGCCACCGAATAGGCATAAGATGCATCGGTCGCGAACGGCGAGCTGGCCGCCGGCGCAAAGCTACCGTCGCCGTTGCCGAGCAACACTGTCACGTCGTCGGAAGTTTCGTTCGCGGTGACAATGTCGGGGCGCCCATCGCCGTTGACATCGGCCACCGCCACGGACCGCGGTTCCGTTCCTACCGCGAACGGCGAGCCGGCTGCCGGCGCAAAGCCGCCGCCCGCCTGTCCCAGCAGCACCGTCACGTTGTTGGAAGCCCCGTTTGCGGTGACAATGTCGGGGCGCCCGTCGCTGTTGACATCGGCCACCGCCACGGACACCGGGTCCGTTTCCACAGCGAACGGCGAGCCGGCCGCCGGCGCAAAGCCGCCACCCACCTGCCCCAGCAGCACCGTCACGTTGTTGGAAGACTGGTTCGCGGTGACAATGTCGGGGTGCCCGTCGCTATTGACGTCCGCCACCGCGACAGACACCGGGCCCACTAGCGAACCGGCTCCCGCGGCGAACGGCGAGCCGGCCGCCGGCGCAAAGCTACCGACGCCGTTCCCGAGTAGCACAGTCACGTCGTCGGAATTCTGGTTCGCGGTGACAATGTCGGGCCGCCCGTCGCCGTTGACATCCGCCACCACCACGGATTCCGGATTCGTCCCAACCGCGAACGGCGAGCCGGCCGCCGGCGCAAAGCCACCGCCCGCCTGCCCCAGCAGCACCGTCACGTTGCTGGAACCATAGTTTGCGGTGACAATGTCGGGGCGCCCGTCGCCGTTGACATCCGCCACCGCGACGGAGAAGGGGGAGCCGGTATTGACGACGAAAAAGCCCGGCGCAAACAGGGCAGCCGGGGTCCCGATCGGTGTGGCAGTCGCCGGCTGTGGCGTCGTGGTCGGGGTGGCTGTTGGCGTATTCGTCAGCGTACTCGTCGGTGTCGGGGTGCTCGTCGGCGTATCGGCCGCGGTGGCGACCGGTGTAAACGTCGGCGTCGCAGTATTCGTGGCCGTCGGTGCGGAGGTGCGTATCACGGTTGGCGTTTGAGTTGGGGTCGGTCCTTGGACGGACTCAAGCACGTACAGGCCGTTTCCGCCACCAACTATCAGTTCAAGCTTGCCATCACCGGTCACGTCGGAAATCGCGAAATGGCTCCCTCCATCCTGCCCTGCATCATTGGTCAGGATCAACGGTCCTACCGTGAAGCTCCCGATCTCCTGCAAGGTGGACGGACCCATGACTCGTATTGCTCCAGAATTGCCGTTGTACACGATGATCTCATCGCCACCCCGCCCGTCGAAATCCGCGGCGCCAATAACACTGCCAGCGCCTGCTTGCTGAGTGAACGTGGTAAACGAGGCTCCGTCGATGACCGAGAGAGTGTCATTAGGGTTAGTGCTCGATATGACAAGCTCTTCAACACCGTCGCCGGTCAGATCCTGAACGACCGTTCCCACCATGAATTCCTGGTCAACTGGCGGCCCCGCCCAAGAAGCGGTGACCGTCCCGCTCGGCGACACGAGGTAAGCGTGTGCAGAGCCGGGGTAATACGTGTTGTCGTGGCCCTCGATGAAGAGCGCTTGCAGCTGACCTGATGACGCCAAATCGATCATCATTGCAGACAAGGCGCCAACTGGATTGGTGTCACTATTCCACGAGCTAACGGCCTGGCTGAACAGTGGTTGCAGCGACGCTGGTCCCTGCTGGAGAGTTGCCTCAAGCTCGACGCCGTACAAATAAGAATCGGAGGTGCCGTTCGCATTGGCCCCGTTGTGTGGTGTGCCCCAAGGAAGTGCGATGTCCGGGTGACCGGCGCCATTGGCATCTCCGATCGCAAACGTTCCCCAGATCCCGCCACCACCGGTCGCGTAGTAGGTATCTTCCGTGCCCGTACTGTAACGAAGGACGCCAACACCACGAGGCGATAGGCTGTATCCCGCCCCGTATCCGACGATCACATAGTCACCGAAGTTGGTGAGCACAGTGATACCGCTGTCATAGCCGCTCGCGCCGCGACTCAGCGTGCGATCGAAGGTGCCGTCGGCTCGGTAGACATCGACCTTCAGCTGATTGGTGCTATCACGGTACCCGAGACACAGCTCGGGTCGAGAATCGCCGTTGAGATCCCCGATGTAGCT
The DNA here is from genome assembly GCA_963729835.1 of uncultured delta proteobacterium. Lineage (GTDB taxonomy): Bacteria > Desulfobacterota > Binatia > HRBIN30 > HRBIN30 > CAVSQF01. Next base: position 52,830 of record CAVSQF010000027.1, read on the forward strand.
CAATAACCCTGTCGCAGGAACCGACCAAAGAAGGCTACCCGTGCCATCGTACGCGCGGAGAGTCGAACCATCCGAAGCAATGACATCGAGGTTCCCATCTCCATTGAGGTCGGCGGTCAAGACCGTGGGGTTGGACATGTCCGTGACCTTCCACAAGAGGCGTAGGGCGCCGGAGTTGGGGACGGATGCTATCGGGTAGCGCGACGTGTTACCGAGATCGTAGCCTCTTCGAACCCAGCCCGCGGACGGAGGGGCCGGTGTCCGGCCTGGCGTGGCAGTCGGGGTGTCGCTTGTGCCAGGCGCCGGCGTGTCGGTGGGTATCACGGTTGGCATTTGAGTTGGGGTGAACGTCGCGGTCGCCGTGAGCCCCGGCGCCCCACTTACGCACAGCTGCCCATTGACGCCGGTGCCGTCGATATTGTCACCGTTGGGGTCGCTCAGCTTCACGTTGATGGCGTCCAGCGTCGAACAGCCGGTGGCGCTGGCTGCGATGTTGACCGTGCACGTGTAGAGCACAGACCCATCTGGAATCGCGGTTGAATTCGTTATCGAGAAGACGAGCGCGCGAATACCCGTGCAGCCGGCCCCACTACAGCCGGCGGGTTGGAAATCGAACGAGGGGGACGCGCCGGTGCCAGACTTCCCGATGTTGGGGTTCAGAGTGCAATCCGGTGCCGCCGGATTGGTGGCGCTCGGCGCGAACGACCCGAAGGTTGGATCCAGCGTAATGTCATTCTGGGTCCCTGCGATCACCTGATTAGTGCTGAGGGTCACCGGGATCGTAACAGGGCTGCCGGCAGTCCCACTAGCGTTACCAACGATAATTGCCGATGTTGGCTTCATTACGATGGTCGTATCTAGTTCACCGGGCGACAAGACGATTGGTTGCGCGTCGCTCTGATAATTGGGGAGGGCGACCTGGGTGTTACAGGGCATCCCCACATCCACGGGATCCGTCACGCAGGTCGTGGACACTCCATTCGGTGCGGTGGCAATCGAGCTGGGGAAGCCCGACAGCGTGATGTTCGCCGGCCCCGCGGGAAGGTAATCGAGGACGACCAGGTGATCGGTCGTGGATTGCATGATCAGCGCATTTCTCGGGTCAACCTTCACGCAACATCGCAATGTGGTGGAATCGAAGAACACGGTAACCATCTGGACCGAGTCCGGCAGGACCGAGTCCGGCAGGACGGCTTGCTGCCAGACCACGTTCATGCTCAGCTGACCGATGGACTGTGTACCGCCGTCAGGCGATGTGCAGCCGACGAAGGCTGCAACTGTCAGCAGCAACGCCGAACACCGCATTAAGCCTGTTTTAATGTTCACCATCAGGCACACTCAGGGCGTGAGTCGCTATCACGCTGTTCCCTCTATTGTCAACCCAAAATGCGGCTGCCTCCGAAAGATCCGTAGAATTACGGATTCAACATCTTGCCTGGAGCACACCGCTGTGGGACCGCGGCGACCGGTTTTCCCTGCACGATTCGAAACCGAACGTACGTGCACGCCAAGAGCGTCAAGCCCCTTGCGCGTCTTGCGCGAAGACATCGTGCTCGCCACGGCCGGCAACATCCACTCCGGATCGCCTGACGCACGGCCGCTCCGCTACGCACTGCGTCGGACTCCCCGAGCCGACGGAGGGGCCGTGGCCGACGCGGGTCAGTCGATACCGGTTTGCTGGACGATGAACGGCGCCCACAAGTTCACCGGCGCGTACGGTTGGTGCTGTGCGCCGGCGCTGTTGGCGTCGCGGAGAGAGGCAATCGTCTGCACCTCGGCGTCCCGCAGAGCTTGGGCAACCGGCGTGCCCTGCTCGTACGAGCGGTAGAAGCGCTGCATGAGGTCTCGGGTGATCCGGTCACTCACCCGCCAAAGGCTGATGACCAGGTTGCGCGTGCCGGCGAGCACGAAGGCGCGGCGCAAGCCGAACACGCCTTCGCCGTCCCGGATCCGACCGAGGGCCGTCTCGCACGCGGACAGCACCGCCAGGTCCGTGCCGTAGAGGTCCATGGTGGTGACCTCCAGCGCGGTCAGGATGCCGTCATCACCCGACGTGACCTCGGCGGCGTGATTCGCGCCCGCCAACGCCAGACCGGACCGGGCCAACGGCCCTTCCGCACCGCCGCGGAACAGCGGGCGACGGCCGCGGCCCAGCGGATCGGGAAGGGCGTCGTCCTCCGGCTTGTCCGGCAAGAAGAAACCGTGCGTGGCGAGGTGGAGAACTTTCGGCGAGCGGGTGCTCCGCACCGCCGCCTCGGTCGCGTCCTTGCCCACGAGAACCCGCTTCGGACCGCTCACGAGGGCGGGGATGAGTTTCGCCTCTTGGGCCGTTCCGGGGAGCTGCGGGTACTCGACCTTGCCGTAGTCCGGCGCCCGCACCGCCGGACGCGAACGGAACACACTGGCGCGCAGCACACCGCGATCGTCGAAAGCCGGATTGGCCGCCAGCAGCATGCTGATCGACGGCGACACACCGTTTCTTCCGCGCAACAGATCGCGTCCGCTGGTCACGTACGCCACCGGGCGTTGCTCGACCACGTACTGCCCGTCGGGCGACCGCAGGGCCGCGAATGGAATGTTGTTGAGCTCACCGTCGGGGCTGACGATCAATAGGCCGGTGCTCCCGATGGCCGGCTGCAGTGGTTGCAGCAACACACGGAAAAGCTGAGCGAGGGCCGCATCGGTCTTCTGCGTATAGCCGGCGAGATCTTTGAAAAGGGTGCGGTCCTTGACCGTGGCGAGCGCGTTCTCGACGGCAGCATCAGTGCCGCTCGACTCGCCGAGATCGACGAGAGTGACGCGGTTGTCCGCGGTGAGCACGAACGCCAGGTAGCGCGACACCGCCGTCCACAGCAGACGTTTTTCGTCCCAGTCACGGATGCGCACGAACTCGACGAGCGCGCTGCCGGGAGGCAGGTGTTGGGCCACCATGTCCGCCGTCACTTGCCGCTGCGCGAGTTCTTGCGCGGCGATGCCGCTGTGAGCGCTGAGATAGCGCTCCTCGGTGGCGATGTTGTCCTCGAGCGACTCGATGGTCCTGCGGTACGCGTCCGGACTTTGGTCCGTGGGGCCGCTCAGCAGCAGTTTGGCGAGATCGGCGCGGTATTGGCCGAGGCGCTGCCAGGCGCGCAGGATTTCGCCGTGCAGATGTCCGGCGATCGCGTCGTAGGTGCGGGCTTGCGCGTCGAGCACGATGCCCTTACGCCGGAGCACGATGGTCAATCCGAAGCGCACCGCCGCCGGATCGTTGATGAATTCCTGCTGGATGAGGGAGAGCGCGGCCAGATAATGTCCCTGCGTCTTGTCGAGGTATTGCAGCTTCTGCTCTTCGGACGTCACCGCGAAGATGTTCGCCAGGGCGTGGTCCTCCGCGGCGAGGCCGCGCTGATACGACGCCAGCGCCTGCGCATAGTCTCCCTTGCTGCGATACAATGCGGCCAGCAGGTTCCACGCGCGCGCGGTGTCGGGATGGGCTGCGCCGAGCGCCTGTTCCCAAATCATCGTCGCCCGGCGCATCAGCGGCTCGGCACGCTGGTAATCGCCCAGGCTCCAATAGAACCCCGCGACGTTGTTCAGGGCGGCGGCGGTATGCGGATGGTTGGGCCCGAGCGCCTTTTCGCAAATCGCAGCCGCGCGCTGCGTTAGCGGCAACGCCTTGGCGGGTGCCCCCATGCTGCGGTAGACCTCGGCGATGTTGTTCAGGGCCGTCGCGGTGGCGGGGTGTTCGGGGCCGACGGTCGTTTCCTTGCTGTGCAGCGTGCGTTCGAAGAGCGCCAGGGCGCGCGTGAAGTCCTTCTGGCGCCAGTAGAGCGCCGCCATGTTGTTGAGCGATTCCGCCGTCAGCGGGTGGTCCGGGCCGAGGCGTTTTTCGCGAATCGCCTGGGCGCGCTGGTACAGCGATTCCGCTTGCGCATCGTCCTGCATCTCGAAGTAGAGCAACCCGAGATCGTTCAGGGACTCAGCGGTATCGGGATCCTCGGGACCGCACACCTGTTCCCGCACGTCGAGGGCACGCTGCGCGAGCGGCAATGCCTTTGCATATTCGCCCATGCTGCGGTCGATTTCCGCGAGGCAATGCATCGCTGCCGCCGTGGCGGCATCGTTCCTCTCGACGCGCTGCTCGCGAATCTCCAGCGCCCGTTCCGCCAGCGGCAAGGCGGTGCTGTAGGCGCCGCACGCCCGATCGATCTCCGCGAGCGTGTAGAGGGCGGTCGCGGTTTCCGGACTGGTGGGACCGGTCGTCTTTTCGGACGCCGCCACCGCCTGCTCGGCCAGTGCCGACGCCTTCGTGTAGTCACCGCTGCCGCGGTCCGCGGTCGCCAGCTGTATGAGCGATTGTATCGTCTCGGGATGCTCCGGTCCGAGGGTCTGCTCCCGGATGTCCAGCGCTTGTTGCGCCAAGCGGACCGCATCGGCGTAATGCCCCGCGTCGAACGCTTGCGCCGCTTCACTGTATAGGCGGTCGGCGTCGGCGCCGTGTTGTGCCCACGCCGGCGCGGCGACCAGCAGGGCACAGAGCACGAGATGCATACGCCGCCGGCGCGGTCGCAGACCTCCGCGGGCACGGCCGCACTGTGGAAGAATGCTCATGCGCTTGCATCCACGGCCCGCGCTACCGGTGCTCGAACGGAAGACGCTACGAGTAAAGCGTTGTTCTGCCGATCCCGATGGTCGCACAGATGTCATGGCGGAGGCCGAAATTCCGGCAAAGAATCTCTCTGGTCCCATGGATCATCCGCCTCCGCCGTGTTCAGAACCGTTTCATTAGATCCGCCAGTTATCAGGACCTGACCGTTGGGCAGGAGGGTTGCCGTGTGCCCCTCACGTACCGCCGTCATTGTTGCGGAGACGGGTGTGAACTTGCTGGTCATTGGGTCGTACACTTCCGCGGTATCTTGATCTACTGATTCGCCTTCCTACGGATCATACAGCTCTGCGGTGTTGAGAGCGGCGCCGCTGTCTCTAACCCCGCCGGTCAAGAGTGCCGGCCCATTGGGGAGCAGTGCCGCCGCGTGGAAAGCACGAGCAGACTTCATCGTGGGGGCGAAGGCCGTAAAGTTCTCGGCCACAGGGTCGTACATCTCCGTGGTGTTGAGAATGGAAACGGAAAAGGAGCTAATGGATTTAGGACCCTTGCCGCCGCCGGTCAAGAGGACCTGGTTGTTGAGGAGCAGGGTTGCCGTGTGACCCGTACGAGCAGTCGTCATCGTCGCGGGGAGGGCCTTAAACGTCTGGGTTTCAGGGTTGTACACTTCCGCAGTGTTGAGATTGCTGCCGGAGCTATTAAACCCGCCGGTCAAGAGGACCTGGCCATTGGGGAGCAGGACCGCCGCGTGACCCGCACGAGCAGTCGTCATCGTTGCGGGGAGGGCCTTAAACGTCTGGGTTCCAGGATCATACAGCTCCGCGGTATTGCCAGGGCTAGCCCCGCCGGTGATGAGGACCGTATTGTCGAGGAGCAGGGTCGCCGTGTGGAAAGCACGAGCAGACGTCATCGTAGCGGTGAGGGCCGTGAAGGTCTCGGCCACAGGGTCGTACAGCTCCGCGGTGTTGAGGGTGGAGGAGTTGTCATTAAACCCGCCGGTTAAGAGGACCTGGTTATTGGGGAGCAGGGTTGCCGTGTGACCCTCGCGAGGAGTGAGCGGAGCGCGGGGGAGGGCCGTGAAGGTATTGGCCACGGGATCGTACAGTTCCGCGGTGTTGTTAGTGGTGCCGGTGCTAGGGAAACGATCATCCCCGCCGATAATGAGGATCTTACCATTGGGGAGCAGGGTCGCCGTGTGACCAGCACGAGGGGCCGTCATCGTGGGGGTGAGGGCCATGAAGACAGGCGTGCTCGTGTGTGGTGGCGTTGGCGTCTTCGTCGGCGTGTTGGTTGGCGTGGGGTCGGGGACCACCGTGTGAGTTGCGGTGACCGTGAGCGTTGGCGTCCAGGTTACGGTGAACTCTGGGGTAGCGGTAGCAGGTACGGTCGGGGTCCAGGTCGGTGTCATTGTCGGCGTTTTGGGTGGCGTGGGGGTTTGGGTCTGTGTTGACGCGCTCGTAGACTTAGTTGGGGAACCTGCTGCCGGCGTCGCGAAGCAGCCGTTCAGCGCGTTGTTCACCGCCTGGATGATCTCGTTAATTTCAACTTGCCCGTCGTGATTCGAGTCGCAGGCGCTGCACGTGGAAACCACCGCAGTCCCGAGGGCAATGTTCACGCAGGTGATGATGTCGTTGATTTGAACATCGCCGTCGCCGTTGCAGTCGCCGATACACGGCCTCGAAGTGCGGGTTCGTGTGGCAGTCGGGGTTGTGGTGGGTGTGTTGGTGATCGTGGGCGTATTGGTCGGGGTCCGGGTCAGGGTGTGGGTTGGTGTAGCACTCGGGGTGCGGGTCGGTGTGTTGGTGATCGTGGGCGTATTGGTCGAGCTGCGGGTCGGTGTCAGGGTATTCGTGGGCGTTTGCGTCGGCGGGCGCGTCGTCGGGGACAGCCCGCCGGTAATCGTAATCGTGCCGTTCACGCCGGTCGCTCCAGATATGGCATTACCGTACGGATCACTGAAACCTACGCCACTGATAATCACCGTCGACGTGCCACCGGCGGTCGCAGCCACGTTCACGTTGCAGGTGAAGAGGACCGACCCATCAAGGATCACGTAGGTGTTGTCGAGCGCGAGCACCAGGGCCTTTACACCAGTGCAGGCGCTGCCGCTGCACCCCGCTGGCTGCAGCCCGAAAGCGGTCGCGTTTTTGTCGATGGCCGGGTTGACGGTGCAGTCGGGCTCGCCGTGCGACCTCAGATTCAGCGTGACCTTGGTGTTATCGAAGGTGAGGGTGCATAGCGCGCCGGCCACCTGAGCGCCGCCCGAACTCAGCGTGACGCTAATCGCCACCTGAGAGCCCGGAGCCGCGGACACGTTGCTGACTATCAGTGACTGCGCTTGTGCCACCGCCACACTGGAGCAGAGTGCCCCAGCGATAATCAGAGGGACAACAGCGGCTTTACGATTTGCTCGACTCAGGAAAGAAATCCGCAATCGGAATCCCAACCTCTCTCGCGATGTTCCCACTGACCCAAACTCTAGGCTTGCGTTTGCCATCTTCGGTCCCCCAAGGTTCAATGGCGACTCATGCGCATACCCAGTTCTTCTGATTTCATTACTGAGCGCTACGCAAGGAATCGCTCGCTCTGTATCGTCAGCCAAGTCGCCCTCCGGCGACTCCCCGCCCAGCCCCGGCAAACGGGCAGCAGACGGCGGGGCGGGGAGCCTGCGCAGGCAGGCTTGGTGCAGTTGGTAGCGCGCGGTTTCAACCGCTGCGTGGCTTGCGGCCGACGGCATGTCGTCTCTGTATTATGCGAGATTCAGTAGGAAGCGGGACAGCCATTCAACGCGTTGTTCACCGCCTGAATGATCAGGGCGATATCGACTTCGCTGACGTTAGTGATGCTGGGAGGAATGCCATCCGGGCACGCTGAGAGTTGCGTCTGAGTACCCAACGCCATGTTCACCAGCGTGATGATTTCGCTGACCGTCACGTCGCCGTTTCCGTCGCAGTCGCCGGTGCAAGCAATCGGGGTGACTGTGGCCGCCGGAGTGTGGGTCACCATCGGTGTCACGGTCGGCGTGTTCGTCTGCGTCACCGTGGTTGACGGCGGTGAGGTTGGCGTGGGCGTCGCCGTTGCGGTGGTGGTGGATACCGGAGGTTGCGCGTTGTACTCGTACGCACCGATGGAGCAGCTTGTGGCGGGCGCACCCGGCCGGACGTAGCCGCGCTGGTCGAGGTTGTTGACCGGCGGTGCGGAACAGACCGACTCGTCCCCGGCATTGATTGCGGGGCTGCCCGCCAAGAGCGCGATGGTTTGAGTAGGCCCGCCGTTGTTCGCCAAAACGGCAGCAAGCATCGGGGCAGTTGTCAGACTAACACCGCACGTCCCATCGTCGTCGATGTTGTGGCCGCCATCAGTGACGCTGCCGCTACAATTGCCGCCCGAGGTGCTATTGGCGAAGATAGTGTTGGTGACCGTCAGCGGGCCGCCGTCGTTTTCGATGGCACCGCCGCCTTCCTCGCCGTTCGCGCTATTGCCGAAGAAGGTGCTGCTGGTGACCGTCGACAGGCCGCTGCTGTTGATGGCACCGCCGACGACGTGGCCGTAGGTGCGGCCGTTCGCGCTATTGCTGGAGAAGGTGCTGTTGGTGACCGTCAGCGGGCCGAGGCTGATGATGGCACCGCCTGGGGCGCCGTTCGCGCTATTGCCAGAGAAGGTGCTGTTGGTGAGCGTCAGCGGGCCGAGGCTGGTGATGGCACCGCCGCCGCCCGCGCTATTGCCAGAGAAGGTGCTGTTAGTGACCGTCAGCGGGCCGAAGCTGAGGATGCTGCCGCCGATGCCCGCGCTATTGCCAGAGAAGGTGCTGTTGGTGACCGTCAGCGGGCCGTTGTTCTCGATGCCGCCGCCGCCGCCGCTATTGCCGTTGGCGATGGTCAGGTTCTGGACCGTGAACTTGACGCCAGGGGTCAGAGAGGAACGCGCCCACGCTGTTCCCGCCGCTGATCGTGATCAGACTCCCGCCGTCAATGGTAGTGTCGGCGCTAATGATCTTGGCGCTGGTGACGGTAATCGTTACCGGACTGGCGCCGCAGTTGAAGGTCACGGTGCCGCCGAAACTCCCGCCGCCGGGGAGACAGGCAGTCAGCGCGGACTCGGTGCAGCTCGCACCCGTGCCGGTGCCCACGACGCACACCGGGGCGCGTGTCGGTGTTGGCAGCGCGAGCGGCGTCGCGGTCGGGATACTCGTTGGCTCGGCGCATCCCCCGCCGGCACACGTTCCACTGCGGCATTGGGAGTTGGCGGTGCAGGTCGTGCCATCGGAACAGTCATTGGTCTGCGCACAGCACGAGTGGCTGCTGCTGTCGCAGGCGCCGCCGGTGCATTGTGACGCGCTCGTGCAACTCGTCCCATCGGGGCAGTTGTCGATGCAAGATGTTGTGTTCGCCTCGTAGGCGCCGATCGAACAGTTCGTTGCGCCCGCACCCGGCCGGACGTAGCCACGCTGGTCGAGGTTGTTCACTGGCGGTGCTTTGCAGACCACCTCGTCCCCAGCGTTGATTGCGGGGCTCGCCCCCGTGCATCTAGCGCTGGGAGCACCTGGGCCTGTACAGAGGGCGATGGTTTGCGTCGGTCCGCCGTTGCTCTTCAGCCCGGCCGGGTCGAGGAGGGGGTTGGTCGCGGACCCAACACCGCACGTCCCATCGTCGTCGATGTTGTGGCCGCCATCAGTGACGCTGCCGCCACAATTGCCGCCCGAGGTGCTATTGGCGAAGATAGTGTTGGTGACCGTCACCGGGCCGAAGCTGAGGATGCCGCCGCCGTCGTCCGCGCTATTGCCGAAGAAGGTGCTGTTGGTGACCGTCACCGGGCCTTCGCTGTAGACGCCGCCGCCGTTGTCATCGTCCGCGCTATTGCCGGAGAAGGTGCTGTTAGTGACCGTCACCGGACCTTCGCTGTAGATGCCGCCGCCAGGTCCGTTCGCGCTATTGCCGGAGAAGGTGCTGTTGGTGACCGTCACCGGGCCGCTGTCGTTCTCGATGCCGCCGCCGGGTCCTTGCGAGCTATTGTCGGAGAAGGTGCTGTTGGTGACCGTCACCGTCGTGCCGAAGCTGAGGATGCCGGCGCCGTCGTCCGCACTATTGTGGGAGAAGATGCTGTTGGTGACCGTCACCGTGCCCAGGTTGAGGACGCCACCGCCTACCACCGCGCTATTGCCGGAGAAGGTGCTGTTGGTGACCATCAGCGTGCCGTTGTTCTCGATGCCGCCGCCGTTGCCGCTGCTGCTATTGCCGTTGGCGATGGTCAGGTTCTGGACCGTGAAGTTGACGCCACTGGTCGAGAGGAACACGCCCACGCTGTTCCCGCCGCTGATCGTGATCAGACCACCGCCATCAATGGTGGTGTCAGTGGAGATGGTCTTGGTGCTGGTGAGCGTGATCGTCACCGGGTTCGGGCCGCAGCTGAACGTTACCAGCCCACCCCCAGCGAGCGCCGCGTCGAAATGTGCTTCGTCGCACGTCGTGACGACACCACCCGCCCGCGCCGTGTGCGCGCTGGCGACCAAGAGCAGGACAGACAGGAGCGCCGTCGATATCCCGACTGCCAACGCGTGACTCCCCAGTTTTGCTGCGGATCGGTTCATTCTTGTATCTCCCTCGGGAATTCGGGGCACCGGTTTAATCATGTGGTCTCGGGTTTACGGAGCGACCTTGGCAAACGAGACGGTACCCGTATCCCCGTTGGACAGGTTAAAGGTTCCGCTGGCCAACGTCGCCCCGGTAAGGTTTCCAGTGATGCCGGTGAGACCATCGCGGCCTCCGTTATTAATAACGGCCAGCGTGAAGACTCCGGAGGTGAAGTTTACAGTGCCCTGGAATAGGAAGCCGTCGCCTGACGGATCGAAAGTGTCCCCCGCAGCGCTGCCGTCGTTAGCAACGAACAATTCAATGGGCCAATTGTTGCTGCCGTCGGTGCCGTCGGGTCCGGCGGGTCTGGCGGTGATATTGATGGTGCCCCGGTAAACGCCCACGTAGTTGGAGGTGAGGTTCGCGCGCGGGGGCGTGATGGTGATGGTGCCGCTGTCGCCGTCGTTGCCGGTAAACGCGCCGCTGCCGGCGCCGCTGGCCTCCAATTGCACGGAGGCCGTGAAGTCGTCGCCGCTCAACTGAACTGCGCCGGTCACCAGATTGGCGCTGCCGCTCATATCGAGGAACCCGCCGCCGAACGCCGCACCCGCCACTCCGTTGGCGCCGATGACGATGGTAGCCTGTCCCGTCAGGCCCTGGTCCTTTCCGGCGATGAAAGCAAAGGTTCCGGTGAACACACCAATGAACGGCGAGGTCACGGTGGGGGTTGGGGTAGGCGTGGCCACAGGCGCCGGGCACCCGTTCAGTGCGTTGTTCACCGCTTGAATGATCAGGGCGATATCGACTTCGCTGACGTTAGTGATGCTGGGAGGAAGGCCATCCGGGCACGCTGAGAGTTGCGTCTGAGTACCCAACGCCATGTTCACCAGCGTGATGATCTCGCTGACCGTCACGTCGCCGCTGCCGTTGCAATCACCGGTGCAAGGGAGTGGCGTTCCGGTAACGACACTGGTTGGCAGGGATGTCGGCGTGCTGGTAGACAGTGGGGTGCTGGTCCAAGTCTGAGTGAACGTCGGCGTCGGGGTGGGAGTGCTGATGGGGAAGGGGGTGAGGGTTGGTGTTTGAGTCGGCGTTTCGGTATCCGTCAGGGACAGGGCGGCGAGGAAGAAATTCCAATAACCTTGCGGTTGCAGAATGTTTGCGCCGAAGGTAACCGTTCCTTGATAGCGTCCGGCCAGATACGTAATGCCAGCCGAATCAACAGCACATCCTTCCACAATTGAACTAAGTGGATTCGCAGGCGGGCCGCTGGCAGAGTATGTCCACTGGAGCGTTCCGGCCGGGTCGTATTTCGCGATGGTTGCGGCTGGGGAACCGCCGGTACCGAAAGTCCCCGCCGAATAGACATTGCCCTGCCCGTCCAGACAAACGTCCTCGTACCAACCGAAAGCACCAGGGGTTGCGCCTCCTGCGGCCTGTGCCCACTGTATTGCACCAGAGCTACTGTATTTGGCGACAAAGGCATCGGTCGATCCCCCGTTCATCAATCTGATGTTGCCGCCAAAGTCTAATAACGTGTCATACGCACCTGTAACGTACACGTTCTCGGCTTGGTCAACCGCCACCCCGCCCGTGCCACCGTTTCCTCCTGTTGGCTGCCGCACCCAAATCAAAGTCCCGGAGTTGTCGAACTTGGCGATGAACATATTCTTTGTTGAGCCTGCGCTGACCAGCGTGCTGCCTCCGATCGTCATAGTCGAACTGAACTCGCCGCGCACATACACATTGTCGGCGCCATCCACCGCGACACTGGTGGCGTAGGTTGCATCTGGGCCGCCCAGCAACTGCGCCCACCGGACCGTGCCGGTGGTATCATACTTAACGAGGAACGTGCTGTAGCCGGTGGTGTTCGGGTTGAGCAGGTTTGTTGACCCGAAGGTGATCGTCTCGCCGTAGTTGTCGACGTAGCCAACCGCATAAGAGTTCCCAGAGCCGTCCACCGCGAGCCCGGTGCCGAGAGCTTGGGCGTAGGCGCCGGCAACGCCCCCCTGGACCCACTGAACCGCCCCCGCGTTGTTATACTTGGCGAGGAAGAATACCGAATCCTGGGAAGCGGGCAGGTTGAAACTGCCAAAATCGGCAGGACCATAAACCTGACCCGTAACATAAACATTGCCGTTTGTGTCGACACCAATGCCGACTGCGGCGTCCATGTTAGAAGAACTTCCGCCGGCGCGTTGAGCCCATTGGAGAGCGCCGGTGGGACTATATTTGGCCACGAAGATATCCTGTCCTCCGCCGCTGTCGTTGGTCAGGGTGACGCCACCAAAGTCGTTCGTGCCATCGAACCACCCGCATACATAGATGTTACGTTGGCTGTCCAAGGTCATCCCGGTGGGAAACTCGAAGTCCGTGTTGATGGTGCTGGCGAGCCGTTGGGACCAGAGGAACTGGGCTTGGGCGGCATTAGCCAACAGAGCGCCACAAATAATCGCCGCTGGTAGAAATGACGCGGGCTTCATCATAACGCTCTCCTTCATCAAAACCTGAACCTAGCGCCGGCGAAGTCTTGGCAAAGCTTGGCAAAGAATGTCCTTGGTTCCACGGATCATCCGCCACCGCACCCGTTCAACGCGTTGTTCACGGCCCCGATGATCTCGTTGATCTCGATAGCTCCGTCGCCGTTCTGATCACCAGCTGTGCAGGCGGAAACGTCCGCGTTGCCCAGGGCGATGTTCACCATCGTGATGAGCTCGCTGATGCTGACAGTTCCGTCCCCGTTGCAATCGCCTACGCAAGGGGCTGGCGTAAGGGTCGGGGTCACCGTGGTCCCTGCGGTCTGCGCTGGCGTCGCCGTTGCCGTGGTGGGCACCGAAGGAGTAACCGTGGGTGACACCGGAAGCGTGTAGGATACTAGTTCCAGCGATCCGTCATTTTGATTCGTTTCCATAACTTTCCCAACGCCTAATGCCCACCAGTCATCCGAAACTTGCGTGGAGCCACCCATCGTCACGGTTGTGCGCACATGCACGCAATCGGGAAAAGTTCCGGCGGGGACCGTGACGGAAGTGATCTCGATGAATTGCGCCGTAAAAGAGAGGTTTCCGAGAAGATTCCCCGCCCCATCGTAAGCGGGACCCTGCCGTGTTTCGGACTGACCAACGCTAATGTCCACGGGAAACGGTGTCATAGGGAAGCGCACGGAATCTGGGGGATCGTCATCGCCGTACATCGCAAAGCCGTTTACGATGGACTGATAGTCCTGCCAATTTTCGGTGGAAACAAAAGTGGAGCCGCTCAAATAGCCGTAATCGTTATCGAGATCCAGCACATTCTGGGTGTATGCAGTCGGGTTGTAGAGAGTCAGGGGGTAGTTCGTATTCGCCATACGAACACGAGTAGAAGACCCGGAATCGGGGCCTTGGTAAAGCCACGTCGCGCCCGTCTGCACTGGGTAATAATAATCAGAAAACCGGACAGACGCCCCGCCGGATGTGTTCGTCGGCGGTGAGGTTGGCGTGGGCACGCTTGACACTTGTTCGATGTCGAAGACGCCTTGCAGCGTTCCGGCGTAGAGGGTGCTCGGCGTCGTCGGGTCGATGGCCAGCGCGGAAACCGGCCCTCCATTATACGGCCCGTTACGCGTCCACACGTTGATGCCGGCCTGCGCCATGTGCACGCTGCCGACCAAGAGCAGGGCAGACAGGAGCGCCGTAGATATCCCCACCCCCAACGCACGATTCACCAGCCCTGTTGCCGATCGTTTCATTCTCGTACCTCCTTCGGAAATTCGTTGCAGGACACGGCCCTCACCCTACCCCGGCAGAGCCGGAACCAGACAGGAAGAAAGTGAAAAACAGGAAACCGAAGACCGGAGATGGGAAACCGGCCAATTGATCAGTTTCCCGTTTCCGGTTTCAATGTTTCCGGTTTTCCATTTCTCTTCCGTTGCGCGTCATAAGCATTTTGCCCACGACATTTCGGCACCCTGGTACCAGAATTCGTTGCGGAATGGAAATGGGCCATCGGCAGCGGTGTTTTTGCACGCTCACCGGAGGTGCTGGAAAGGAACGTATTCGGGAGGGAGGCAGCGATGTACCTTAATGTGACAATCCGTGTCGATCGTTGGCAGCGTCTCGCCGCACCGGCTGCTGAAATCGGTCGTTCGCACCGGTCCGGCGTCGTCTCACCTGAAATGACCTTACGGCACGCGCCCGCCCCGCCGGGAGATGAATCTCCCGGCTGAGTAAAAGGAAGCCCACTGCAAGTGGGCTGGAGAGGGTGGAGCCGGCTTCCGCCGGCTTTCTTTCATTGAGCCGGGGAGTTCACTCCCCGGCGGAGCGGGTGCACGACACGTTCGATCCAATCCGACATTATTGTCACATTAGACTCTTACCGGTGCAGTCTGCTGAGAACGACTCGAAGAATCCTCAAAATGCGAAATCCGAAACTCGAAACAACTCCGAAACCCAAAATTCGAAGGACCCAAACGAGTGATCAATACGGATGCGTCCCAGTCTTGAATTTCGAGCATTTGATTTTCGGGCTTGTTTCGAATTTCGAGCTTCGAATTTCGGATTTCAAGTCCTCTTGGCTAGGGTTAAGTCTTACGCGAGCGTTCCAAGCCTCGGGTGACGGGTGCATAGGCGTTACATTGGGCTTCCGAAGCGTGGGTGACCGCCGCTTAAGTCTTATGTGGGCGCTTGAGGCCACGGGTGAGGGCTGCATAGGCCTTACATTGGCCTTCCCAAGCGTGGGTGGGCGCTGCGTAAGGCTTATACGGGCGTTCGAGGCCTCGGGTGAGCGCTGCATAGGCGTTACATTGGGCCTTCCGACGTTTCGTCGGCGGTTCCACGGCCTTCAGGAGCCGCTGTCAGTACTGTTTTAAGCCCACCATCAAGCCATCAGCTCTCAGCCATCAGCATTCAGCTTCGACATCCAATCGTCACAATCTCAACACGGGCTGGCGCCCGCAACCCAAGCTCCAGATCTGCATTCCGTCATGCCCGCAATCTCCCAGCGGACTTCCAGGCGGAGCGGCCGGGCTGGCAGACAGCCATGGATTCCCGCTAGAAGACCGCGGGAATGACGACCATAAACGTTGCGCGTTACGCAAAGCCTTTCGGAGATAGTAGTTCATGGTTTTCCAGTCAGGTGATGACAGCTGAGACCTAATTGATTGGGACGATTTGGGACAGCATGCCACTTGCAGAGGTATGACGCGGGCCGGCGATCTTCTTGGTCGCTATGTTGGTGTAGTATAGACTTGCGATCGCTGCGTCATCGCGTCTCTGCGGTGTATATACATCATAGTGGCAAATGCATGTCCATACGACCAGTACATGTCAAAGGGCGTCGCACGTAATACGGACACTACCCGAGTGGCACATGGCTTGCCACTGTGTGGCGTCAACGTTTGCAGAGGAAAGGAGACAGAGATGGCAACAATCAGTGCGAATGGTGGGCCGAAGGCGCAGCTGGAGGCCGGCGCGTCGATTCTCGACGCCGCGAGTACGGTGGACACACGCTTGATCAAGTCACGATTGGTGGCGTTCGAGCGCGCGCAACGCGTGTACCACGAGGCACACCAGGCGGTGCTCGACGCGGACGGCCAGCTGACCGCCGCACACGCGGCCCTGGACGGCTGCGACGCCGCACAGGACGCGGCGATCGAAGCCTTGGCCGGGGCACTGGGTGCCGATGGGCAGCGGCGCACGAATCCCTTCGCCGCCTTCAGGGCGCCCGCGCCCAGCAAGCTCAAAATGCACGCCGCCGCCGACAAGGCCACGGCGATGCAGGCGCTGGTGGCCGCGGTGCAACGGGACAAGAGCCGCAGCAAGCTGACGCTCCAGGCGGCGCAGAAGGCGGACAGCGCCGCGCGCGCCGCCGAGCAGGCCGTCGCGGAGGTGCACAAGGCGGAGGCCGCCGGACGCGAGGCGCGGCACGCCCGTGGCGATGCGGCGCAGGCGTGGGAAACGGCCTTGGCTGGACTGAAGCGTGGCGCGCGCGCTGCGATCGACGACGGCGCCCCGCACCTGTACGTCACGCTCTTCGAACGCCCGGCCACGCCGGCGCCGCGCAAGGCCAAACCGACCCCGACGCCAGCCCCACCGGGGCCACCCCCACCCGCCCCAGCCCTAGTGGGGCCAGCCGCGCCGCCATCGGCTGTCGATCCTGCGCCGGCATCGTGAGTCGAAGTCACGGCGCTGCGGGTAGCGATTCGATGTTCGCAGTCGTCTTTAGACGACTTGGGCCGACTCAGCCGGGGACTTCGAGTCCCCGGCGAGCGCGCTGGCACCAACCCTAATCTTACTGGCCTTTGGCTTCCGCGCAATGCCAGTAAGATTGGGACGTTGAGGCGGCGCCGCCATCGGCCTGGGTAGGCGCCAAGCGCCAAGCCAGGGCTGTGCTCCAGAACCCCTACGGGGTACGGCCAACAATAAGACTCTGAACAGCTTGAAGGTCTTCTCCTACGCCGCGCCGTTGTTCAATATAGCCCGAGCTTGGGTGATGAAGGATGAAAGATCCAGTCATCCCTCGTCCCTCACCATTTCCATCAGAGTTCGTTCAGCTCTCTATCTACTGCCAACGGCAGTCGCGCGGCGAGTGCAGCGTCGATGGCGGCAAGCAGCAGTGACAGCACAGCGAGCACGAGGAGTGGGCGACCGGTAAACGCAGCGAGGCCCACCCAGCGGCACGCGAGGGGGACGATGATGCCGACCAGCGCCAGCCCGATGGCGCTCCCGACGAGCGTGTTGATCGCGACCTGCGCACGCGACAGCCGGCACACGAGTATCAGGAACGGCAACGCCGCGAGCGCTGCCACGAAGTAGTAGGGCACAAGGATGAGCCAATGCAACATGCCAATGCTGTCCTCACGACGGCAGTAGTGTGCCGGTCACAGGAAGTCAATCTGTTTCCGCCACGGCTTGGCCAGCAGCCTGTTGAAGAACCCCGCCCCGTGCTTCGACAGGCTCATCCTTCGACGGGCTCAGGAGAGCGGACCCCCGCCCCGATTTCAAAAGACTTCTTTCCGCTCGCCCTGAGAGACCCGACCGGTGAGGACGCCGACTTGACGCGCCCATGAGCCCGCATCGCGCGCCGCCTTTGGAGTGCGGCGGCTTGCCGCCGCTTTCTGGCCAGCACCGGCATCGCCGCACAACCCCAAAGCGGGAGCAAGCTCCCGCACTCCAAAACGGCCCGCCTTCCTCGCTGGTGGCCCGAACTCGCCGCCGGACGGCCGGTTCATGGACAGGCTATCGAAGGGTAGGGCAGCCTTCTTCAAAGGCCCGCCAACGTTTGCCGCCGACAAGGGACTCCTCTATGAGCGCAGCCCGGAGGGAAGGATGCGCGGGCTGAGCATGCTTGATCTGTTGGTCGTTCTGGCTGTGGTGGCGTTGCTGTGCTTCGCGGCCAGCCGCGAGTTTGCCCTCTACGACTCCAGAACACTGCCGCTGCCCGCAGCGACCACGCCCAGCCGAGGTGTATGATGCCCACGCGCCGCTCCACGAGCCCACGCGCATCTACGAAACCACCGGGCCATCTGATCTACGGGTTCATCTCGCCGGCCAGCGTTGAAGCCCAGGGGACACTGAAGCTCGTGAAGGGGAGGGGCGCCTACGTCTGGGACGCAGCCGGGAACAAGTACCTGGACGGTTTAGCATCACTGTGGAACGTGGCTGTTGGACACGGGCGCCTTGAGATTGCGCGCGCCGTGGCCGCGCAAATGCGTCGGATTGCGTATGTGCCGACGCTCCTCGGCTTTTCGTCCAAGCCCGCGGAGGAGCTCGCCGCCCGCATCGCCGCCATGGCTCCACAGGGGTTGGCACGCGTGGTGTTCACGTCCGGCGGCTCGGATGCAAATGAAACCGTGATTCGACTCGTGCGGGTGTATTGGCACCTGCGACAACGGCCTGACAAGACGAAGATCGTCGCTCTGAGCGGTGCGTACCATGGCTCCTCGACGGGGGCCGCGAGTCTCACCGGCCTGGCGAACTTCCACCGGTACTATGAGCCGCTGATGGCGGGAGTGGTGCGCATGGTGCGGCCCTATTGCTATCGCTGCGAATTGGGGCTGACCTACCCCGAATGCAGGCTCGCTTGTGCTGACGAGCTGGAGCGCCTCATTGAGCAAGAGGGGGCGGATACCGTCGGCGCCTTCATCGCCGAGCCGGTGCAAGGTGTCGGCGGCGTCATCATCCCACCACCCGAGTACTTCGCACGTATCCGCGCAATCTGTGAGCGCCGTCAGGTGCTGATGGTTGCTGATGAAGTCATCACCGGCTTCGGCCGATTAGGCACCAATTTCGGCATCGACCGGTGGAAGGTTGCTCCCGACATGATCGCGTTCGCGAAGGGCGTGACGAGTGGCTACCTGCCGCTGGGCGGTGTCATCGTCAACGAAGGGATCTACCAGACCTTTGTTGACGCCGGGACTGACTTTGCGCTGCACCATGGCTTCACGTACTCCGGACATCCGGCGGTGTGCGCCGCCGGATTGGCCAACCTCGAGATCATCGATCGCGAGCGGCTGATCGCGCGGGTCCGCAAGCTGGAGCCGCACTTCGCGCGCTGCCTTGGGCGCCTCAGGCACCACAGCATTGTCGGCGACGTGCGCGCGGTGGGGCTGATGGGCGCGGTCGAGTTCGTGAAAGACAAGATCAGCAAGGAACCGCTGCCGCTAGAGCTGGGGGTACCGATCCGCGTGCGCGCCGCAATGTTGCGCCGTGGCGTGATCGTGCGGGCGAGCGCAGACACGATCGTGGTCTGCCCACCGCTCATCATCGAACGGGAAGAGATCAGTGGCCTTGCCACAACATTAGATGAGTCCATCGCCGAGGTGTGGGGCGGTTTGGAGTCGGAAGGCAGTGCCCACTGAATAAAACCTAACCCCCTGGCCCCCTTCCCTGGGGACTGTCGATTTTCTCGATGAGCATGGTGACCTCCTGCGTGCCGATCAGGTATAAGGGTCGTGTTGGGTGGAGGGGCATGATGCGGCGGATCAAACGGCCCACGAAACGAGTGGCCAACACCGGACAGCGTGGGTTTGAGTTTTGTCAGGCGCCGGCACCACCGGCGGCCGAGCGCCAGCCGATCAGTGATGATCGGTTCCTGGACGATGACCCGTACCATATCCTGATCGGCGACCGGCGCCTCGATCAGGTGTTGCAGGACAATGGGATGCGGTGGGTGGGAGAGCTGCGTAAGCTCCTGGCGAGCCTGGACTACTCGCTGTTGACGGCGAAATACTCGACCCGTGGGCGCCGGGCGTTGCATCCGCGCACGGTGTTGGGGCTGATCGTGTACGGGTTGTTCGTGAAGCAGCTGGCCCTGCGGGAGTTGGAACAGTTGAGCGTGGCCAACATTGGCGCGTGGTGGGTCTGTGGCGGGCGACGCCTCGATCACAGCACCATCGGGAAATTTGTGCAGCTGCACGAAGAGGTGTTGGGCCAGGAGTTTGTCACCGCCCTGGCGGCGTGGGTGGTGCAGCGGCTGCGGCTGCGCCCCGGGATGGCGAGCATCGACGGGACGGTAGTGGAATCGGCGGCCAGTCGGTGGAAACTGGTGCAGGCCGAGGCCGCAGCGCTGGTGGCGGCCGAGGCCCGCCAGGCCGCGGAGGCGGCTCCCGACAATCCGGCCGCGCAACAGAGCGCCGAGGCCGCGACGGAGGTGGCCCGCGTCGCCGAGCAGCGTTGCGCCACACGTGTGCAGCAGGGCAAGCCGACCGACACCGTGGTGGTGGCCTGCAGTGATCCCGACGCCGTGGTGCAACCGCGCAAGGACAAGGTGAAGCGGCCAGCCTACAAAGCCAGCACGCTGATGCACGAAGCGGGGGTGATCATCGGCCAGTATGTGGATCCGTCGAGTGAGCCGGCGGCCGTCGCGCCGTTGCTGGAGCAGCACCAAGAAGTCTTCGGGCAGCTGCCGCCCACGTTGCTCATGGATGCAGGATACCACCACGGGCCGCTGTTGGGGGACTTGGCCGAGCAGGGGATCGATGTGTTGTGCCCCTCGGGCAAAGCGATGGGCGACGACGACTGGGAGAAGAAAGGGGCGAAGGGACTCTTTGCCAAGCACCAGTTTCGCTACGACGATCAACGCGATGCCTACGTGTGCCCAGCCGGTGAGGTGCTGAGCTATACCGACCAGGGCAAGGACGGGCGGGGCTGTCGCTATCGGCGCTATCGTACCGCAGCCTGCGCCCGTTGCCCCATGCGCGCACAGTGCACCACCGGCAAGCATGGGCGCAGCATCAAGCGCTACGCTGGCGACGAGTACAAGGAAGCGATGGCCCTGGTGTTGATGCAGCCCCGGGCGCGTGAGGTCTACAAGCAGCGCATGCCCATTGCGGAGACGGTCCACGCAGAGCTGCGCGAGCGGTTCGGACTGCGACGTTTCCACCGTCGTGGGCTCAGCGCCGTGCGAGCCGAGTTTGGCCTGTACTGCATTGCCTTCAATCTGAAGAAAGCACTGCGGGAGGCTGCGGTGCTTATCGTCTTTGTCGTCTCTGGCCAGTACGGAGAGGGTAGTGGGGCCGCAGCCGAACTCTGCGTCCTTTCGATCCGCATCGTCTCGCTCAGGCAAACAGAATGACATCGAGTCAAACACGGGCTTCACTCATCTCGGTTTATCGACAGTCCCCCTGCGAGGGAAGGGGGAAGAAATGCTTTGGCTTTTCGCTCCCCTCTCCGTGTCGGAGAGGGGTCGGGTGAGAGGTTCGAGCGTGCAAGGACGTTGTATTCGAACTTGGGACAGTACCCGGCGCCAGGCGCGGGGTTTAACCACCTGGCGATTTCCGCTATATAAAATTCCTTACGAGGAGGGACCATGGCGCGCATCACCGTAGAAGACTGCCTTGAGAAGGTGGGCAACCGCTTTGAGTTGGTGCTCCTAGGAGCGCGGCGCTCAAAACAGCTGCTCAAGGGCGCCCGTCCCCTGGTCCAGACCGACAACAAAGAAGTCGTCGCGGCGCTGCGGGAAATCGCCGAGGGCAAAGTCGCGATGAAATACCCGGACGAGTCCTGAGGGCTGCGCCCCGCGTCCGTGCGGCGGGTCCGCTCCTCCTTCGACGGATCTCAGGACAGGCGTTGGTCGCTGCGCACGTCTACAGAAGACTGCCCGTCATGCACCGCGAGACCGATTTGATCACAAGCTCTGAGTGCCCAGGACTCAGCGCCCAGGACTGCGGGCCTTTTTCTTGGGACTGAGCTGTGGCTGAGAAAGACCTGTACAAAATCCTCGGGGTCAAGCGGGGAGCCAGTGCGGACGAGATCAAGAAGGCGTACCGCAAGCTGGCGCGGCGGCATCATCCCGATGTGAATCCCGGCAACAAACAGGCGGAAGAGCGTTTCAAGGAAATCTCGGTCGCTTACGACGTCCTCAGTAACCCTGAAAAGCGAAAGCTGTACGACGAATTTGGTACCGAAGGCCTCCAAGCCGGCTTCGACGCAGAGCGGGCGCGTGCCTACGGCGCGTGGACGAGCCGTTCCCAAGGCGGCGCCGGAGCAGGGCCTGATCAGTTCGGGCAAGGATTTGGGCGCTACGCGAACTTCGAAGACATTTTCGGTGACATCTTCGGGCCGGGTAGCGGTGCGACGGGCCGTGCTGAGCGGTCAGCAGGTACCGATATCGAGGCGTCGCTGGAGATTGGCCTGCTTGATGCCATTCGTGGCGTGTCGACACAGGTCTCGGTCGACCGGCCGGAGACGTGTGCGCAATGCGGCGGCTCGGGAGAGGAGCCGAACTCGGGAACGAGCTGTCCGGAGTGTCAGGGTCGCGGGCGGATCCCGGTGGGGCAGGGCCCCGTGTCGTTTGAACGTGCCTGCCCGCGCTGCGGCGGCTCAGGACGCGTTGCGGCGCGGGTGTGTCCCACCTGTCATGGCGCTGGCCACACCTCGCATCCGGAGCGTCTGAACGTTCATATTCCAGCTGGCGTCGACACCGGCTCGCGTGTCCGCGTCGCCGGTAAAGGAACGCCCGGCCGCCGCGGTGGATCGCGGGGGGACTTGTACATTGTGATCCGTGTGCGGGCGCATCCCCTGCTCGAACGACGTGCCAATGACCTCTATCTGGACGTTCCTGTCACTGTAGGTGAGGCCGTCCTTGGAGCCCCGATCACGGTGCCGACGCCTGACGGGACTGTGCGCGTCAAGATGCCCCCTGGAACGCAAAGCGGCAAGCTCTTGCGCATCCGCGGCCACGGGGTGCCGGCGCTGAAAGGCCGCGAGCGCGGCGACTTGTATATTCGAGTCATGATCCAGGTGCCCGTCGATGGGGGCGACAAGGTGCGCGACGCGATTCGCGCCGTGGAGTCCGCCTACGCAGAGAGCCCTCGCGCCGGGCTGCACTTGTAAGGAGTGGCCCACGGTCGAAGGTCTGTAGAGAGGAGATTCTTGAACTGCTGATTGTCGAGTCGCACGTGCTGTCGCCATGTCTTCCCGCTACCTCAAAGTTTCCGACCTCACGACGGAACTCCGCATGGACGCGGCATTCCTCAGGGACCTCGAGTCGGAAGATCTCATTCACCTCAAGCGCACGGCGGAAGGGGATCTGGTGATCTCGGCCGACGATGCCGAGCGGGTGCGACTGGCGCTGCTTCTCACCGGCGAGCTCGAAGTGAATCTGCCCGGCGTCGAAGTCATCATGCACATGCGCGAGTCGATGCTCGCCATGCAGCAGCAGTTCTCGGAGATCCTCAACGCAGTGGTCGCGGAAATGCGGCGACAGGTCAAAGGAACGTGAGCACGAATTCGGCGGTGGCGGCTCCTCAGCACGCAAGACTGTCCTCCGAACCTTGCCGCACTACCTGAAAGCCGTTACGCTCTGGTCAGTTGGACGAGTCCATGGCGGAAGACAATCGCGAGGGCGCGCCCGCCGCCCCGCCGCCCGAGCTTGGGGAGAACCCTGCGGAAGGCGAGCCGGAACGCGGACCAGAAGCGCCGAGCACTGCGGTCGCCCGCTACGATCCGCTGCAGCGGTACCTGACCGAGATTCGGCGCTACGCGCTACTCTCACGTGAAGAGGAGCATGAACTGGCCGTCCGCTACAAGGAGACCAGGGACATCGAAGCGGCGTATCGGCTCGTGACCGCCAACCTGCGGCTGGTCGTGATGATCGCGCGCGAGTATCAACGTGCGTTTCGGAGTCTGCTCGACCTGGTTCAAGAAGGAAACATCGGGTTGATGGAGGCGGTGAAGAACTTCGACCCATACCGCGGCATTCGTTTTCCGTCGTACGCCGTGTGGTGGATCCGTGCCTATGTCATCCGCTACGTGATGAACAATTGGCGCATGGTAAAGATCGGCACGACGCAGGCGCAGCGCAAGCTGTTCTTCAACTTGCAAAAGGAAAAGGAACGGCTCGAGGCGGAAGGCTTCCGGCCCGGACCCAAGCTGCTGGCGCAGCGCTTGGACGTCAAAGAGTCGGAGGTGGTGGAGATGGAACAGCGCCTCTCCGCCCGCGACCTGTCCGTCGACGCGCCGCTGGAGCCCGGGGAGGAGGGCACGATGCTGGACCTCCTTGCCAGTGGAGGCGGCACCGTTGAGGACCAAGTGGCCAGCGCCGAATCGCGTGAGCTGATCGCGCGGAAGGTGAGGGAGTTCGGTGAGACACTGGCCGGCAAAGACCGCGTCATCTTCGATCAGCGGCTGATGGCCGAGGAGCCGCTGACGCTGCAGGAAATCGGCGATCGCTACCACATCAGCCGCGAGCGCGTGCGCCAGATTGAAGAGCGCATCAAGAAGAAGCTCAAAGCCTACCTCTTGTCAGTGAGCCCCGAGCTCGAAGACGCCGTCGTCGACATTATACGGTAGAGACGCGTATGGGCGGAAGGCTCATGGCATATGGCCGGAACCGTCACTGACGGAAGGCTCACCATCATCTGATCTCTCTTCTGGCTATAAGCCATAGGCCATAAGCTATATGCCGTAAGAGGCCGCCTTGCGGCCTCTTACGGGCGGTTATATACGTCTGAGCGACATGGCGCAGATCCACGGTGGTCGCTTGGTGGCGAGGGCGCTGCGGGCGGAAGACGTCCCATACATCTTCACGCTGTGCGGGGGCCACGTGATGCCAATTTACGACGGCTGCGTCGATGAAGGCATCCGGGTCATCGATGTGCGCCACGAGCAGACGGCGGCGCACGCCGCTGACGGCTGGGCGCGGGTCACCGGCCAGCCGGGCGTTGCGGTGGTCACGGCAGGACCTGGCCTGACCGACGCGGTGACGGGCGTGGCGAGCGCGCACCGCGCCAACATCCCGATGGTCATTTTCGGTGGGCAGGGGCCGCGGCCGTTCGCGGACATGGGTTCGCTGCAGGATATGAACCACGTGGAGCTGATGCGGCCGATCACCAAGTGGGCGGTCTCGGTCCCCGAAGGGCATCGTCTCGCTGAATATGTGAGTATGGCGTTCCGCGTCGCCACCGCCGGGCTGCCCGGCCCGGTGTTCCTGGAAATGCCGATCGACCAGCTGTTCAACAGGTACGATGATGAGCGGGTGGTGTTTCCCACGAAGTATCGCACCGAGGCGGGTATCGCCGGCGATCCGCGCTACGTCGAGCGCGCCTTCGACCTGTTGCGAAAGGCGCAGCGGCCGGTGGCGTTGGTGGGTAGCCAGTTGCGGTGGTCGCGTCGGCGCGAGGCGTACCCCGTCTTTGTCGAGACGTTCGCCATGCCCGTGTACGTCAACGGCTTGGGGCGCGGCTCCTTGCCGCCGGATGATCCGCATTTCTTCTCGCAAACGCGCAAGGAGGCACTGAAACAGGCCGACGTGGTGATGGTCTTCGGTACGCCGCTCGACTTCCGGCTCGGCTACGGGCGCGAGTCGCACTTCAATCCGTCGGCTGCGTTCATCCAGGTGGATCTCGACGGGGCGGAAATCGGTCGCAATCGTCCGATTGACGTTGGCATCGTCGGTGACACCGGCATGGTCATGGAGCAGTTGACGCAGTTGGCCCATTCGGGAGGGTTCAGCACCGTGATGGCGAAGCCGTGGCGCACGCACCTGCGCGAGCGCGAGCAGCAGAAATGGGAGCGGATGCGCCCGGAGATGGAGTCGGATGCGGTGCCGATCAGCCCACTGCGTGCGTGTAAGGAACTCGGCGAAGTGCTCAGCCGAGACGCGATCGTGGTCGGCGATGGCGGCGACTTCGTGGCCACGGCGGCGGCGATTCTCCCCATCCACGAGCAAGGACATTGGCTGGATCCGGGTCCACTCGGCAGTTTGGGCGTGGGACCGGGCTACGCGATGGCTGCCAAACTGGCGAAGCCGAGCAGTCCGGTGGTGATCGTGTACGGCGACGGCTCATTCGGTCTGCACGGCCTCGAGTTTGAGGCAATGGTCAGGCAGAAGATCAACGTGGTGGGCGTGATTGGTAATGACGCGGGCTGGACTCAGATTCGGCGTGGCCAGGTGCAGCTCTACGGCGAGGAGCGCGCCGTGGCGACCGCCTTGACGTACACGCGGTACGAGCGGGTGGTCGAAGCCCTGGGTGGCCACGGCGAGTATGTGGAACGGCCGGAGCAGATTCGCCCCGCCCTGGAGCGGGCCTTGGGTGCGGGCAAGCCGGCGCTGGTGAACATCAAGGTCGGGCGGAGCGATTTCCGCCGTGATGCAGTCTCGATGTGACAGAACGCGGCGACGTGAACCTTCATGCGAGAGAAGACGGCAGCCATCATCGTCATCGGCAACGAAATCCTCTCCGGGAAGGTGGTCGACACCAACGCCGCCTTCCTGAGCCGAGAGCTGCGCCGGCTCGGCGTGGCGCTGCGCCGCATCCTTGTCATCCTGGACGAGCTCGATGAGATTGCAGAGGCGATCCGCGCCTATCAACCAGCATTCGACGTGATCTTCACATCCGGCGGCGTCGGCCCGACGCACGATGATGTCACTATCTGTGGGATCGCTCGTGGCATGAACCGACGCGTCGTGCGCGATCCAATCCTGGAGCGCATGATTCGCGACTACTCCGGCGACCGCGTCAGCGAGGCGCGCCTCAAGATGGCCGAGGTGCCGGAAGGGGCCGAGTTGATCGCCGACAGCACGCTCAAGTTCCCCACCGTGCGCGTCGAGAACATCTACATCCTGCCCGGCATCCCGGAGTTGTTTCGGGAGAAGTTCCTGAGCATCAAGAACCGCTTCGCCGTCGATCCATATTTCTTGCGTGTGGTATATACGCGAGCGATGGAGAGTACCCTGGCGGTGTACCTGAACGAGACGGTAGCGGCGTTCCCGCTCGTGCAACTCGGTTCGTACCCGAAGCTCGGTGATCCGGAATACAGCGTGCGGGTGACGCTCGAGTCGAAGGATAAGGACTACGTCGATCGTGCTTTCGAACATCTGCTGGGCCAGTTGCCGGCGGATGTGATTGTGCGTACGGAGTGAGACGGGAAGGGAGGGTATCATGGTGTGGCGGATGGTTGTGGTTGGGGCACTGCTCTGCGCTCTGTCAGGCGGGGCGGTTGCCGAGATCCAGGAGACGCCTGCGGGCGAGGGTTCCACGAGCGCGGCAACGCACCCGAGCTACTGGAGTGATGCCGGCTACGGTAGCCTCGCGATATTGAGTGACATCTTCTATATGCCGGCCAAGGTGGTGTACGCCGGGCTCGGCCTCGTGACTGGCAGCTTGGGATTCGTACTCACAGCGGGTGATAAGGACATCGCCCGCAGCATCTGGAGCCCGTCGTTGGGTGGCACGTACGTGGTTACGGCGGGCATGCTGCGTGGCAAGGAGGAGATTCTGTTCAGCGGACCCAGTTATTCAAATGATTGATATGAAGGTTTCTGGTTTGTAGTTTCTGGTTTGTGGTTTATCTGGCGTCAGAAACCAGAAACCAGAAACTAGCAACTAGAAACCAGCAACCAGCAACCAGCAACCAGAAAGGGAGGACGTGATGAACAAGAACATTATTGCCGGTATTGCCGCGGTGGCGGTGCTGGTGGTGGCTTTTGTCGGATACAAGGCCCTGCGCCTGCGTAGCGAAGCGGCCAAGTGGTCGGGACCGATGCAGGAGATCGCCGAGGAAAAGATCGAGCATGACGGTAGCGTGACGCATACGCGCTTCGTGTCGGTGATCGATGCGCCGGTTGCCACGGTGCTGAAGGTCCTGTGGGATGTCGAGCACAGCCAGAACGTGATCGAGGGCATCAAGCTGTCCAAGCTGCTCGACAGCAAGGGAAACACGAAGCTGGTGGAGATGAACCTGCAGGCGCTCAACTTGCCCGTGCAGGCGTATACCATGGAGTTCACGCTCCACCCGGAGGAGCATCGCATCACGCTCAAGACGGTGAAATCACAGGCGCAGGACATCGAAGGCGAGTACGCTCTCGAGGCGTCGCCGGACGGGAAGAAGACGCGCCTGACGTGGCTCTCCACCTCGAAGGACAAGATCGCCGTGCCGTTCCCGCAGTCGGTGCTCGATGGTGCGGAGCGGGAAACCTACGTGAACACCATCCGCGGCATCCAGAAGGCCGTCAAGCAAGGGTGAAACGATTTAAGGATTGGCCAATTGTAGATTGTAGATTTTGGCCTCTCATTCAATCTGCAATCTGCCAATCCGTAAATCCAACAATCTTCAAATGCTCCATGAAGCGCGCTTCTTGGCGGGCGTCGCCGATCCCGCACATCTGCCGCGCTGGCAGTATCCCGAGATCGCTTTTGCTGGACGATCCAACGTCGGCAAGTCGTCGCTGCTGAATCGGCTCGTTGGCCGGCGCCAACTGGCGCGGGTCAGCAAGACGCCGGGGCGCACGCAGCAGATCAATTTCTTCGGCATCGACGAACGCCTCACGTTCGTCGACCTGCCGGGCTACGGCTTCGCCCACGTGCCGGTGACCGTGAAAGAGCGGTGGAAAGAGTTGGTGGAGGCGTACCTCACGCGGCGAAAGAAGCTGCGCGCGGTGGTGGTCATCGTCGACCTGCGCCGCGGTGTAGAACCTGACGATGCGCAACTACTCGGTTTTCTGACGGCCCATGAGATCCCGGCGATCATCGTAGCCACGAAGGCCGACAAGCTCCGTTACGGCGAAGGCCGGCGAAGAGCGCAGGCGATCACTGAAGGCTTGCCGCATAACATTGAGGTTGTGGTCTGCTCGGCCGTGACAGGGGACGGCATCGCCCAGGTGTGGAAGGCAATTGAGGCCACTGGCCCATGAGCCGCTGCCCAGGGCTCTTGAAGCCAGTGCTGTTGATGCCGGCCAAGCGTTCAGCGATCCCGTGAATCCCCGAGCCGTGACCCCTGTCTTTCAGGTCACGCACAAATTTCCGGCAAAATGCTTGACAAGTGCAAACCACCGTGAGTATAGCGGGCTGTCACTGGGGGTTACGGCCGTCTTTAGAAGATATAGTCACGATCCGTAATAGGCCATATGCCATAAGTCGTAGACATGAGAAGGAGGCGCGATGGGCAAGGGGGGCCAGATGGATGGGCACACGGTTCGCACGCACGCAAACGCGCACGCAGCCTCTTCTGGCGGCCGACCTAGGGGCTTAGCTTTTCCTCACGTCGTTTCGGCACTACTCGTCACCGTTACGCTGTGGGTGGGTCTGGCCGCCCGCTCACTTGCGGACACTACGCCCCCGGTGCTGACCGCGTTGAGTTTCCCTGCCAGCGTAGATGTGACTGACGGGCCGGCGACGGTGACGGTGGACTACAGTGCGACGGACGACCTGAGCGGCGTCTACTACTTTGGCATTGGGTTCCAGGGACCGGGGCTGGGCTGCGGGGGCGCTGGCGCGTCCGCGTACGAGTACGTCACGCCGGCGTTGAGCTACACCGGCAGCCCGCAGTTCACCCTGGGGCAGTACAGCACGCCGATTGGGACATACCCGGTGTGCTCGCTAGAAGTGTGCGACGCCGTGTGGAACTGCCACAACTACACGGTGAGTGACCTGCAGGGGCTGGGGTTGGCGACGCAGTTTGTGGTGACGGGGGAGCAGGATGTGACGGCACCGGTGCTGACGGGGCTGAGTTTTCCGAGCAGCGTGGATGTGACGGGTGGTTCGGCGACGGTGACGGTGAACTACGGTGCGACGGACGACCTGAGCGGGGTGCAGTCTTTCCAGATTTACTTCGCGGTGCCAGGTGATGGCTGTGGGGTGGGCAATTCCGACTATTTCACACCGGTGCTGAGCCGCAGTGGCAGCGTGAGCTTCCAGCTCGGGCAGTACAGCACAGCGATCGGCGCCTACGTTGTCTGTAGTCTATCGGTGTACGATGCGGCGGGGAATGGGCACTACTACACGGTGAGTGACCTGCAGAGCCTGGGGTTGCCGACGCAGTTTACGGTGACGGGGGTGCAGGATGTGACGGCACCGGTGCTGACGGCGCTGAGTTTTCCGAGCAGCGTAGATGTGACGGGCGGGCCGGCAACGGTAACGGTGAGCTACAGTGCGACGGACGACTTGAGCGGGGTGCAGTATTTCCAGATCTCTTTTGCGGGGCCGAGCGGCAGCTGTTGGGAGGCGGGCGGTTCGGACTGGTTCTCACCGGCGCTGAGCCGCAGTGGCAGTGTGAGTTTCCAGCTGGGGCAGTACAGCACGCCGATCGGCACCTACGTGGTGTGTTACCTGGCGGTCGAGGACGCGGCGGGGAACTGGCGCTCGTACACGGTGAGTGACCTGCAGGGGCTGGGGTTGGCGACGCAGTTTGTGGTGACGGGGGAGCAGGATGTGACGGCACCGGTGCTGACGGGGCTGAGTTTTCCGAGCAGCGTGGATGTGACGGGTGGTTCGGCGACGGTGACGGTGAACTACGGTGCGACGGACGACCTGAGCGGGGTGCAGTCTTTCCAGATTTACTTCGCGGTGCCAGGTGATGGCTGTGGGGTGGGCAATTCCGACTATTTCACACCGGTGCTGAGCCGCAGTGGCAGCGTGAGCTTCCAGCTCGGGCAGTACAGCACAGCGATCGGCGCCTACGTTGTCTGTAGTCTATCGGTGTACGATGCGGCGGGGAATGGGCACTACTACACGGTGAGTGACCTGCAGAGCCTGGGGTTGCCGACGCAGTTTACGGTGACGGGGGTGCAGGATGTGACGGCACCGGTGCTGACGGCGCTGAGTTTTCCGAGCAGCGTAGATGTGACGGGCGGGCCGGCAACGGTAACGGTGAGCTACAGTGCGACGGACGACCTGAGCGGCGTGTACTACTTCGCCATCAACTTCCAGGGGCCGAGCGGGGGCTGCGGCGTGGGGAGCTACGGGTATCCGGGGGGCGGGCTGAGCGTGAGCAGCAGCGTGAGCTTCCAGCTCGGGCAATTCAGCACGCCACCGGGGACGTACACGGTGTGCAATCTGCTGGTGCAGGACGCGGTGGGCAACCCGCGCTACTACGCGGTGGCTGACTTGACGGCGCTGAGCTTCCCGACACAGTTCACGGTGACGGGGACGCAGGACACCATACCGCCGGTGCTGACGGCGTTGAGTTTTCCGAGTGCGGTGGATGTGAGCGGCGGGCCGGCAACGGTAACGGTGGACTACAGCGCGACGGATGACCTGAGCGGCGTGTACTATTTCGCCATCAACTTTCAGGGGCCGAGCGGGGGCTGCGGCGTGGGGAGCTACGGGTATCCGGGGGGCGGGCTGAGCGTGAGCAGCAGCGTGAGCTTCCAGCTCGGGCAATTCAGCACGCCACCGGGGACGTACACGGTGTGCAATCTGCTGGTGCAGGACGCGGTGGGCAACCCGCGCTACTACGCGGTGGCTGACTTGACGGCGCTGAGCTTCCCGACACAGTTCACGGTGACGGGGACGCAGGACACCACACCGCCGGTGCTGACGGGGCTGAGTTTTCCGAGCACGGTGGACGTGGCCAATGGGCCGGCGACGGTGACGGTGAACTACAGTGCGACGGACGACCTGAGCGGGGTGAGGTCTTTCCAGATCTACTTCGCGGTGCCGGGCGGTGGCTGTTGGCAGGTGGGCGGTTGGGACGGGTATTTCACGCCGCTGCTAAGTCGGACGGGGGCGGTGTCGTTCCAGCTGGGGCAGTACAGCACGGTGCCGGGGACGTATGCGGTGTGCAACGTGGCGCTGTGCGATGCGGTGGGTAATTGTCACGACTATACCAATGACCTGGCGGGCCTCGGCTTTCCGACGCAATTTACGGTGACGCGAGCTGTCTGCGGGAATGGCATAGTCGAACCCGGTGAGCAGTGCGACGACGGGAACACGACGAATGGAGACGGTTGCGACGCCACCTGTCACGTCGAGCCGTGTTACACGTGCAGCGGCATGTCGTCGGTGTGTACTCCTGTAGCCGATGGCACTGCCTGTGATGATGGTCTGTTCTGCGACGGCACCGATACGTGCGACGGTGCGGGGAGCTGCAGTACGCACAGCGGCGATCCGTGTGCCGGGAATCCGCCGGGTAGCAGCCTTTGCGACGAGATCGACAACACCTGCGGCAGTAGCGCGTGCGGCGACGGTATCGTGTCCGGTAACGAAGATTGCGATGTGGGCGGTACCTGTATCGGCGGCATGAAGGCCGGGGCCCAGTGCACCGCGGAGAGTGACTGTTTGACGGGGGCCAACAGCAGGGATCCGATCAACGCGGGTGTGTGTCTCGGCGGCAGCAAAGCCTTGACGGTGTGCAGTTCGGATAGTGATTGCCCGGGAAGCGTGTGCGTCCGCTGCAAAACATTCGGCGGTGCCGCGATTCCGGGCGACAGCACGCACACGTGCTCGGCCACGTGCAGCTTCGAAACGGCGGTCGCCTACCCGCTCGTTCCCGGCGTGGTAGCGGGCGCGGATATTCAGGCCGGTACGAGTGGGGCGGTGGTGCACGGGGAGATCCTGACCATCCCGTTGCCGCTCACGGGCAGTGAGACGCTCTTAGTCGGCAAGGAGAAAGATGGGCAGATGCCGGTGGTCATCAAAGCCGATTCGGTGCAGCTGCCGGCCATTCCAGTCAGTACCATTGCTTGCGCGTGCGTGCGTGGGGTGGCAGCAAAGACGTGCGGCGGCACGCTCTTCGAGAGGGACGGTTCTCAAACAACCGACTGCACCGATCTGTTTACGGCAGGCGACAGCGTCTGCACGGGGGGTAAACCCTGCACGTTTGTGCACGGGGCAGGCAACACGGCGTCTGGCTTCGTGAACTGTGAGGCCGGCGCCACTGGCATTGACTACACGTTCACGCAAGATTCCGGTGGGTCAAGTGGGGTTGCTGGTCCGCCGGTGACTACGTTCGCCGGGACCAACGCCCCGGCCGGAGCGGCAATCGTCGCCAACACGCAGGCGCTGGGTATCGTCGTAGGAGCCTGCTCGGGTACGGACCCGGCCTACGGCGCTGACGGCCAGTTCTGTACCGCCGACGACCCGCAGTCGTCACGTGGTACGCCCCTTACGCTGCCCAGTACGACCGGCAATGCCACCGGGGCGGTGTACAATGCTAATTACACTGATGGCGACACCATCGGGCCGTTCTCGATGTCCGGGACGCCCTTCAGTTGCTCGGCGTTGGCCGGTGGCAGCGCTGCGGACACGGGCCTGGCGAGCGCCTTCACGTTACTCGGCCTGCAAACGGTCGGTGATGTCGTGGTGACGGAATTGCTACAGGCAGAGCCGGTCTGCCCGCTCGATGTCGACGGTAGCGGGGTGCCGCCCGACGTGGCAACCGACGTCGTCTACATCGCCCGGTATCTGCTGGGACTGTCGCCTGTGCCGCCGAGCTTCCGTGTGCTGGATCCGAACATCCCGTCAGACGCGGAGATGTCCGCTCGGATCGCCGGGCTCTGTCCGTCCGTGGTGGATGGTGGCCAGCGTGGTGCCGGTGCGTATCGGTAAGAGGGCGGCCCGCGGGCGGTGAAATTTGCGAATGTGCGTAGGCTGAAGTCCTACGGCAGTGTTATTTAGCCACCCGCCAGGCTGTAGGCACAGGCTTTCAGCCTGCGGCGTTGGCTGCTTGCCATCGCCGGGCGAGCGCCTTACTCTGCCCTCATGGTGCCCGTCTCGACCGAACAGGGGAAGGAATGGGAAGCTGACTTTGCGGCGGCGGCGCGCCGCCCGCTGAAGCAGCGGCTGCGGTATGCGTTCATCCATACCTATAAGCCGGTCTTGGACGATGCTTCGTACCGGTCGTTTGAGTCCATGGCCGACTACCGCCGCTGGTGCGAAGCCACTCTCCCTCCTTGGCTGGGGTATGGCCGCGAGATTTGACTACGCCCAAGCCGAGGAAATCCGCGACGTGTTCGCACGTCACGGCGTGCGCTACCTCTTTATCGGGAAGTCAGGGGCCATCTTGCTCGGCTTTCCGGACACCACGCAGGATGCTGATGTCTTTGTGCAGAAGACCGCCGAGAACGGCCGGGCGCTCGTCGCTGCTCTGCGCGATCTCGGATTCGAGCTGACCGTGGCGCAGGCCGTGGAGATCGAGTGCGGCAAAGATTTCATTCAGCTCAAAAACGGGCCCTTCGACATCGATTTGGTCTTTGCTCCGGACGGCATCCGTGACTTCGCGGCCGCTTGGCAACGGCATGTCGACGTTGAAGGCTTTCCTGTGTGCCATCTCGACGACATCATCGCGAGCAAGGCTGCCGCGAATCGCGTGCGGGATCGAGAGTCCCTGCCGCGCCTGCGGGCGTTCCGCGAGTTTTGGCTGCGGCAGAAGAAATGACGCGTCCTGCTTCTGCTGGTGCTTCGCCGGCCGCACGGCTATACGAGCGCCAATGTATCTCCACGTTCGCGCTTTGTGCCTCGCGTGCGTTGTCCTTGTCGTTCTCCTCCCCGCCTGTGCAGTGCGGCGGCCGCAGCGGCATCGACCGCTGCCACGGGTGACGCACACGGCATCCCCGCCGCCCACGCCGACGGCTACACCCATGCCGACCCGGCCACTGGAAGAAATGCCAATCGAGGAAACCCCTGCGGTGCCCGCACCTACGGAACCCAGTGTGGTGGTCCCGGAGCCTCCGATCGCCGTCACGGCAAGCGAACCAGAGTCATTGCTGAGCCGGATCAACGCCACCACGCCGCCGAACGTCAGCGCCGCGTTGCGTTTGATCGAAGACGGCCGCAAGCAGTTACGCCTCGGGGAGCCAGACCTGGCGCTGGAGCGCTTCGAGCGCGCCGTCGCAATTGACCCGACCAGCGCCTACGGCTACTATTTCTTGGCGCGTTTCCATTACGAAAAGAAGAATTACGATCAGGCGATCAACTTTGCGAACCGGGCTGCGGCGCTCGGCGCGCGCAGCGACCGCGTCTGCGTTGGGCGCGCGCTGGCCTTGGAAGGAGGAGTGTTCGAAGAAGTGGGCCGTTACGCCGATGCCCGCAACGCCTACAGGAAGGCCGTGGAGGCCGATCCGAACAATCTGGCGGCGCATGCTGGGTTTGCGCGCTTAGCGACCGGCGAGATGGGTGGTGCGCCGCCGTGAGAAGAGATCGTTCAACCACCTCGGCCTGACCCTGCGCCTGCGAGCAGCGGGGGCGCCACACGCACATGCAGATTCTGGCGATAGAAAGCTCATGTGACGATACCGCCGCGGCGGTGCTGTCCGACGACACGGTGCTGTCAAGTATCGTGGCGTCGCAGGATGACGTGCACCACAAGTACGGCGGCGTCGTGCCGGAATTGGCTTCGCGCTCCCATATCCGCAACGTCGTGCCGGTCATCGAGGCCGCACTGACGACAGCGGGCAGAAATCTCGATGCGATCGACGCCCTGGCGGCGACGCGCGGGCCGGGCCTCGTGGGCTCGCTGCTGGTCGGCCTCTCTGTTGCCAAGTCCATCGCGTTTGCGCGCCAGCGCCCGTTCGTGGGTGTGAACCATTTGGAGGGGCATCTGCTCTCCGTCCAGCTCGATTGTCCGGTGCTGTTCCCGTACGTGGCATTGTTGGTTTCCGGCGGTCACACGAGCCTGTATTACGCGGCGGCGTGGGGCCGCTACCAGGCTCTCGGGGCGACCCGCGATGATGCGGCGGGTGAGGCCTTCGACAAGGTGGCGAAGGTGATGGGCTTGGGGTATCCGGGCGGACGCGTCATCGATGCCCTGGCCCGCAGTGGCGATCCGCGCGCCATTCGCTTTCCGCGGGCGCGTTTGAAGGCAGTCGGCAACGGTGCCGGTTTTGATTTCAGCTTCAGCGGGTTGAAGACGGCCGTGTGGCAATACGTGCGCGAACACCCGCCTGCTGGCGATGCCGCGCTGGCGGATCTGGCGGCGAGTTTTCAAGAAGCGGTCGTCGACATGTTGCTCGACCGGGCGCTGGCGGCGGTGCGCCAGCTCGATTGCCGGCGGTTGGTGATCGCTGGTGGGGTGGCGGCGAACTCGCGCTTGCGCGCACGCGCACACGCCGCTGCTGCTGAGTTCGGTGTGAGTGTCAGCATCCCGTCACCGCGCTACTGCACGGACAATGCCGCGATGATCGGGCTGGCGGGCCGCCGGCGGTTGCTTCGGGGTGAGTCCGACCCGGTGACGGTGAATGCCGTGGCGGATTTGGAGCTGTGAATGGATTGAGGGATTTGAATGATTGAGTGATTGAATGATTGAGGGATTGATCACTGATCACTGATTACTGATCACTGGTTACTGATCACTGGTTACTGATCACTGATGACTGCTAACTGCTAACTGATGACTGCTAACTGATGAGCACCGTTCGCCAAGAGTTGGCGATCCTTGGGCGGCGTCCGCGTAAGCGGCTCGGCCAGCATTTTCTTGCTGATCCGGCGATCGCCAGGCGCATCGTAACGCTGGCCGGTTTGCATGGTCAGGAGCGGGTCGTAGAGATCGGGCCTGGTTTGGGAGCGTTGACGGAATTCCTGGTAGAGCAGGCGAGTGAGGTGTGCGTGATCGAGGTGGATCCGGATCTCGCCGGGCGTTTGCGGCAGCACTATGGGCCGTCCGCGCAGGTACGGGTGATCGAGGCAGACGTGCTCACGGTCGATTTTTCCACGCTCGTCGGTACCCAACAGCCCGCCGTCGTTGTGGCGAACTTGCCGTACAACATTGCGGCTCCGGTGTTGCAGCAGCTGCTGGCGGCACACCGCTGCTTCACAAGGATGGTGCTGATGCTGCAGCGCGAGGTGGCTGAGCGGATGCGCGCCTCACCTGGTACGAAGCAGTACGGGGCGCTGTCCGTGTTGACGCAGTTCGCCGCGCAGCTGCGGCCGGGGCTGCGCATCGGTCCCGAGGCTTTCGTGCCGCGCCCGCGAGTCGACTCGGAGGTGATCATCGTCGAGCCCTACGAGCAGCCGCCGGTACCGCTTGCTGATGTCGCGCTGTTTCGGCGTCTGGTGCGCACGGTGTTCAATCAACGGCGCAAGCAATTGCGCAACAGCTTACGGCTACTGTGCAATGAACCTGTGGCGGTGCTGTCGGCCTTGCCCATCGATCCAACGCGTCGCCCCGAGACCCTGAGCCTGGCGGAGTTCGCCGCCCTGAGCAACGCGCTGAGCCAGGAGTCAGGGGTCAGCGCTCGTGAAGGATGCAAGACTCACGGTGATCAGTAATCATTAGGCAATGATCAGTGATCACATCAAACGGTCACTGATGACTGATGACTGATCACTGATTACTGATCACTGATGACTGCTAACTGATGATGATTACAGATGCCGATGCCCGAGCTGCCTGAAGTTGAAACGGTCCGTCGGTCGCTGCTGCCGATCATCGGCCGGCGTGTCGAGGCGGTCGACGTGGGCGAGCCGCGCTTGCGGCGCCGGGTGGCGGCGAATTTCGCCGCCCAGCTCGTTGGCTGCCTGATTCGAGATATCGAAAGGCGCGGCAAGTACCTGCTTATGCCGCTGTCGGGGGGGGAGTCGCTGCTGGTGCACCTCGGGATGTCCGGCGCGTTGTTGTTGCAGCCGGCTGGCACGCCCCGCCGGCGGCACGATCATGTGCGCATCCGACTCTCGGGCGGTGTGCAGCTGGTGTACAACGACCCGCGCCGTTTCGGATTGTTGCGCGTCGGGCACACGGCCGCGTTCGTCGAGCTGAGCAACGTTGGGCCGGATCCGCTGGCAGGGACGTTTTCGGCGGCCGACCTGGCGGCAGTGGCGCGGGGCCGCAAGAAGCCGGTGAAGAACCTGCTCATGGATCAGCGTGCGCTGGGGGGCATTGGTAACATCTACGCCAATGAGATCCTCTTTCGCGCCGGCATTCGCCCAGGGCGCCAGGCGCGCCGCCTCACACACTGTGACATCGCCCACCTGCTGGACGCCACCCGAGCCGTCCTGCGCAGCGCCATCCGGCATGGTGGCAGCTCCATTTCGGATTACCGCGACGGCTCCGGGCGGCCCGGGTACTTTCAGCTGCGCTTACGGGTGTACGGTCGTGCGGGCGAACCATGCCGGCGCTGCCAGACGCCCATCCGGCGCACGCGGCATGCCGGGCGGAGCAGCTTCTATTGTCCAAAGTGCCAGACGTGATGCGTGAAACGTCAAACGTGAAACGTGAACGAATCCCCTGCGGTTCGCGCTGCACGCCTGACGTTTCACGGTTTCATCTTGGCGCCTCGTCCAGAATGGGGTAAAACCGGCCATGCCCCGTGTACGCATCAGCGACATTGCCGTCAACTACGAGCAAGAGGGTGCGGGAAGCGATCTGGTGTTGCTGCACGGCCTGGGCGCCGACCTGCACATCTGGGATGCGGATGTGCCGGTGTTCGCCCGCTACCACCGCGTGTTGCGCTGCGACGTGCGTGGGTGCGGCGCTTCGGACAAGCCGCCGGGCCCGTATTCGCCACAACTGTTCGCGCGCGATCTGTGCGACCTCTTGCGTGCCTGTGATGTGCGCGCGGCGCACGTGCTCGGGATCTCCATGGGCGGCGTCATCGCGCAGCGCTTCGCGCTCGATTATCCGGGGCAGCTGCGTTCGCTCGTGCTGGTGAGCACCTCGAGCGAGGTCGCAGCACCGGCGACTGCGGCATGGCGCTGGCTGGCCGACGTGGTGGAACGCGACGGGTTCGATGCCGGCAGCGCCGATGCCTCGCGTGCCTTCTCTGCGGCCTTCGCGGCGCAGCATCCGGACGTCGTGGCGGACGTCGGGCGGCGCAACGCGGCCAGTGACCCGCATGCCTATGCGGCGGCGGCGCGGGCGATGAGTGACTACAACTGGACGGCGGAATTATCCTCGGTCGGCGTACCGACCCTCATCTTGCAAGGCCTGGAGGATCAACTCACGCCCCCCGGCGGATCCGTGAAGATGAGCCGCAAGCTCCCGCACGCGCGCCTCTTGATGGTGGCCGGGGCAGGACACAACCTGCCCTTGGAAGAGCCGGCAGTGTTCCGCGTTGCTGTTCTGGCGTTCACCGCTGGGGTCGAAACGCCGTGAGGCAGTAGCGGGCGCGGGGCCGGGCGGGTAAGGCTGAAAGGAGGCGCAGGACAGAGATGGGGCGACGCGAGGAGATTCAACTGAGTGCAGAAGAGCAGCGCCGGTTTCTCGAAGAAAAGAAGACGATTGTGCTGTCGACCATCGACCCGCGCGGCTATCCACACGCGGTGGCGATGTGGTATGAAATGGAGGGCCAGGATTTTCTGATGACGACCTATGCGAAGTCGCAAAAGGCGCGCAACATCGAGCGCAATCCGAAGGTGGCGCTGCTGGCGGAGGCGGGGACGACGTACGATACGCTCAAAGGCGTGCTGATTCGCGGACGCGCGGAGCTCATTCACGATGCAGACGTCTGCGTCGCGGTGTTGGGGCGCGTGCACCGAAAGATG
Organism: uncultured delta proteobacterium; assembly: GCA_963729835.1. Lineage (GTDB taxonomy): Bacteria > Desulfobacterota > Binatia > HRBIN30 > HRBIN30 > CAVSQF01. The sequence continues at coordinate 91,600 of CAVSQF010000027.1, forward strand.
ACCGGAGCCATGCCGGCGGGAATCGAGGAGGCCTTGAAGGTGCAGGCCCGCAAGCGCGTCGTCATCAGAGTGCCCCCGGAGCGGGTGAGTAGCTGGGATCACAGCAAGTTAGGTAGGATGGACTAGCCATGGCGTCGAGGTGCAAAGGCGGCTGGGCTCGGCAGGCTGCAGCCGCATCCCTGATTGCTGTGCTCTGCTGTGTTGGCAGCAGCCAAAGCCGGGCGGCGGGCTCGGGCGAAGAGGACTGTACGGGTGACGGCATTACGCTTGTGCTCGACTCCATCTTTCGGTCCGCTCCTTGCTCGGGTACGGACGTGAATGCCGACGGTCGCGTGAGCGCCGCTGACATGGTGGCGGAGGTTGTTGCAGTTAGCATCTTCACCCCGACACCAACGGAATCGCCCACCCCCACGATTACGCCGACTGCGACCATCACGTCGACCTCCACACAGACACCAACCATCACCAAGACCGGGACCCGCACCCGCACCTCGACGGCGACGCAGAGTCCCACGCGCACGCCGACGGCGACCGGCACCGATACTGCGACCGCGACCGCGACGCGCACGCCGACAGACACGCCAACCACGACTCCGACGCGTACGGCCACATCGACACCGAGCGACACAGCGACGCGCACGCCGACGGCGACCGGCACTAATACGGCCACCGCGACGGCCACGCGCACGCCGACAGACACGCCGACTATGACTCCGACGCGTACGGCAACGGCGACACCGACCGACACCGGAACGCCGACGGTCACGGCAACGCCGACGCTGTCGCCCACCCCGTCTGCAACGCCAACGCAGACACCATCACCAACGCCGACGAGAGAGAACTCGGGGCCGCAGGTGGTGTTCTTGGGCATCGTCAACAGCTTGGACGGGTGCGTCACCTGTTGCATCGACGGGTGCCCGAACCCACCTCTTCCGACGCCGACGCCGATGTATGATACCCAAGGCCGGCAAATCTTCGCGACGAATTATGGTCAGTTCATCATCGTCGTGGAAGCTGTGCCAGGCTTCAGTGGGGCTGCGGCTGGGATGTCACTGAGCGCGGTCGCACCGTCGGGTCGCCCCGACCTCCAAATCGAGAACAACCGCGACATGGGCAACGGCAGTCTGGCGGTGTGTGACGCGGCGCAAAATGGGGGTGTTCCAGGCGTGCCCACACCGGATTTCTCGCCGGGCTCGCAGTTCATCACCGACGCGCTCAATGATTTCGCATGCCGTTTCGACCCCGACATAAGCGCATCCGCGCCGTGCACTATCCTGGATACGACTGGACTCTATGAAACGATTACTCCGAACCCCAGCGTGCAGTTCTGCGATATCGTTCAAAGCAACGCTTCGTTCCCGTCGGGCGATTCCATTCTGACCCTCAGGTTGCGCGATGTGCTGGGCAACCTCGGCCCGCCGGCGCAAATCCTTGTGCGTGTCCCGTGATTGCAGGTGCAGTGAAACGTGCGGAGGAGGCAGGCATGAGCACCGGGGCAGGTTCTCCTACTACGCGGTATCTGGTGCAGGTAGTTGACCGCAGCGCGATACGCCGCATGATCGCCGGTCTGGTCGTCACGGTGTTCTGTGGGGTGATCAACGTCCCTTGCGTCGCAGCTCTGGTGGGTGACGCGAATTGTGATGGTGTGACCAACGTAACCGATCTGGCCGCGCAGGCGGCGGTGATTTTCAGTGATGGCGGTTGCGCCGACGCAGCTGCCAACTCGGATGTGAACGCGGACGGCCGCGTGACCGCTGCCGACGTAGTCGGATTGGTGACGCTACTCACCGCGCCCGTACCAACACCGACGTCGACCGCCACTATGACGGGGACCCCAACCTCGACCTTTACATTTACCGCCACCGAGTCACCGACAGAGACACCCACGGAGACGCCGACGCTGTCCCCAACGAGCGTCCCCACGGAGACGCCAACGCTGTCCCCAACGAGCATCCCCACGGCAACGCCGACGCTGTCCCCGACGGTTACGCCAACGACAACGCCAACTATATCGGCCGCTCCAACAACGACGCCAACGTGGACGCTTTCCCCGACTCCGGTAACCCCGTCGGCGGCACCGACCATGTCTCAGACGCCAACGCGCACCTTCACGGTGACGGTTACCCCAACACGCACATTGACGCCGCTGCCGACGTCGCCGTATCCGGGGCCGCAAGTGTTGTTCTTTGGGATCGCAAATAACGATGGTTGCGTTGCGTGCGACGCTCCGCTGTGCGACTGCAGCGGCGAGCCGACGCCGACACCGGCGTACGATAGCCTGGGGCGGCGGATTTTCCAGAGAGTGGACCCGCGGTTCATCATCGTCGTCGAAGCGCGTCCCGGAAGCAGCAGCGCCCCCGTTTGCGTGGGGCAGGCAGGCTGTGCCGGGTTGGAACCCGCGGATCCCGCAACCCGGCCCGATTTGCAGATTGAGAGCACCTCGCCTCTCGGCGATGGTGACCCCACCGTCGATTGGCGGACCGGATTGCCAGAGGCGGAGTGGGGCGGGATCGCGGCCGTTGCGCCACCCAGCTTTGGTTCGGACCAGAGCGTCACGGATGCGCTCCAGGATTTCGCCAGCCGTTTCGGCATTTACAATTATAGTTTTGCGTGTACGCTTGATGCATATGGGAACCCAGCGACGGTGACGGTGACCCAAGACCCAGCGTTGGAAGCAGCGTTGGCACAGTTCTGCGACCCGTTGGTCCAGAATGCCAATGCGACGTTCCCGTCGGGGGATACGATTTTGACCGTGCAAGTCCGCGACACGGCGCAGAACATCGGGCCGACGGCGCAAATCGTCGTCCGGATGGTGACACCGACACCGTGAGGGGAAAGGGCGTTACGGTTGGGTTCGGAAACAATTTTTTCCTTTCCCCTTGACTGCTTTTGAAGAATGAGTCATAGAAAAGAACGGATTTTCGTAGGGATCGTGGGTGGTCCCTGGGACAGAAGGTAGATCTAGGGATTTGCCGAAAGGAGGCAAGCAATGCATGGGTTAAAGCGGAGTCCTTGGCTATTCAGCCTTGGGGTGCTGCTCGCGGTACTGGCGCTGTATCGAGGGTATGCCCGAGCGGATGTCACCTCCGATCGGCCAGGCTCAGTAGTGGTTTTCCCGAAGGTGATCTCCGATGGTGTTCGGAACACCTTTATTCAAATTACCAACACCGGGAACATGCCGGTCAATGCACACTGCTTCTACATCAATACGAATGCGGATGTGCCCGGCGTGTGCAGCATAACGTCTAGCTCGGGGTGCACGGTAGATGCACAGTGCCCCAGCGGTGAGACCTGCGTTCACTGTGGAGAGACCGACTTCGATATTTTCTTGACGTCTCAGCAGCCCACGATCTGGCCCGTTTCGACTGGGCGTCAAGTCAGCCAGACCGACGATTTGAAGGGATTTGATCCCGGACTCATCCCACCTCGCGGCAGCGACTTCCTTGGCGAGCTCAAGTGCATAGCGACAACAGCGCCAAGCGCAACCGCTCCAGGGCAGCCGATCATGCAGAACGTGCTGAAAGGCGAGGCCCTTCTTACGGGGCCGACCGCCGAGGTGAGTGAGTACAACGCCTTGACGATCCAAGCGTCGGGAAGTGCCACGGGGAACGACCTCGCTCTCGGGACCACGTACAATGCGTGTCCCGCTGATCTGGTGATCGATCATCGGGCGGATGGAGCTACCGACACGTTCAACGGGCTGCCTGTCACATCGGAGCTGACGCTCGTTCCGTGCTCGGAGGATCTGGAGGACCAGCTCCCGACGCGCGGGATTGTCAACGTGGTGGTCGTCAACGAGTTTGAGCAGCCCCTCAGCGTAGACGGCCTCAACTTCGACTGCATGCTCAACCAATCGCTGAGCAGCATCAGCAGCGTGTTCAGCCGGGGTTCGGTGGGCAGTGACTTTGCGAAGACGCGCATCACCCCGTCCACCTCATCGATCTGTTACTCGGGCACGAACCGAAACCAGATATGTTCGACGGATGCGGATTGCCCTGGGTTCGTTACCTCGGCGAGTGGAACGGACTTGGGTTGCCGGCCGGTTACCGGCCTACTTGGGGTGATCGAAGAGTTCGAGTCGCCGGGGGTGGCGGGGGATGAGTTGGCGGGGGCCATTCCCCGCATAGGGTCGGCTGCGGTGAGTGCACACATGGAAGGCAGCCGCCCTGGCGACGTCGTAGTCCTTCCCCAACAGTAGTACGAGTGAGAGGTGCGCGATGGACCGAACCTTGTTTCGCAATGACGTGCGGCTCGCCGGCGAGTGGAACGAAAGGAGATGGGCAATGGTGAAGATGGCGCGATTAGGCTCCGCGGTGATACTCCTCGGGCTCGGGCTTGGAGTATGGCTGCTGGCGGGGATTCCATCTGCCCGGGCCTTGACGACGTCGGATCGCCCCGCGGCGATTCTGGTGTGGCCCAAGATTGTCGTTGATAGTACCACGGACACTCTCATTCAAATCAGCAACACATCACGGACGGACCGCAAGCAGGCGCATTGTTTCCTGATCAATGCCAACAGCCACTGCGCCGATACCGGTAATGTGTGCAGCACTGCGCTCGACTGCCCGTCCGGGGCGGGTTACGCGAGTTGCGTTCCCAGCTGCTCGGAAACGGATTTCGACATCTTCTTGACGGCAGACCAGCCGCTGGCTTGGTTTGCGAGCGGCGGTCTGAGCGGTGACGACCTTCCGATCACGGTGAATGGCTTCTGTGATTACCCCCCGACGCGCATGTGCACGCACGACTCAGAATGCGCCAGCAAGTGCATCACGGGGCAGAACAACCTGGGGACTGGTATCCCGCCGGTGCCGGAAGTACCGTTCGTCGGCGAGCTCAAGTGCATTGAGCTCGTGCCCGGGCCCGCGGAGGTGCCGGATGCCACTAACACGCTGCTGGGCGAGGCGACTATCGAATCCATGACCGGCCCGGATGGCATGGTGCCGGACCTGCAGGAATACAATGCGGTTGGAATCCAAGCGTGCGCTGCGGCGGATCGGCCGTGTGGAACCAGTGCGACCAGCGCGCCGACGTTGCCGAATCTGCAACTTGGCGGCGCTGCCTCGACGCAGGAATATCAGGGCTGCCCGACCACGCTGATTCTCAATCACCTCTTTGATATAGACCCGGTTGTAGTCACAGACATCACGCTCGTGCCGTGTGGCGATGACTTCCTTCGTCAAGTCCCCGGCGAGGCAACGGCACAGTTCCTCGTCTTCAATGAATTCGAGCAGCGCTTCTCCACCAGCAAGACCGTCAGCTGCTTGTTCGAGAGCCAGCTCTCGCGCATCGACACCCCAGATCCGACTCGCTCGATCTTCAGCTACGCCGTCTCCGGTACGCTGGCGGGTCAGACGCGCATCAAGCCGGTGGGCGACGCCGCCACGGGGCGTGGATTAGTCGGTGTCGCGCGGGTGGTGTTTACGAACGACGATATAAGCGCTGGGGCGGCGTATGAGTTGCATCAGCAAGGGAATCCAACGCAGCCGGATATCATTACCCTGCCCTAGCTCGCCGCGTTTGGTAGCGTTACGTAGGCCAGACCTGCCAAAGTCGTGACGTCTGAGAGGAGGAGACTCATGAGGACAAGCCAATGTGCGCGCGCCGGCGGGTGGGTCGCACTGCTCGCTGGGTGCATGCTCGTTGCGGGAGCAGCCCGAGCCGACGTCGTCACGGAGCGCCCGGGGTCCATTCTGATCTTCCCGAAAGTCGTAAACACTGGCGGGCGGGACACTGTCATCCAGATTGGCAACACCGGCAACATGATGGATCATGCCCGTTGCTTTTATGTGGATGGACGCCCCGGCCCGCGCGGCGTGCCGGTGTGTGGTAACGTCGACTTCGATATCTGGCTGACCAAGCAACAGCCTACACACTGGCGGGCGAGTACTGGCAGGTCGATAAGCGTGAGAGATGACACCGTAGAGAACGAAGGGCTGAGCCCCGGCCTCGTTCCAGCCGTACCGGACGGATTCATTGGTGCGTTGGTGTGTGTGGAGGTTGATAGCTCGGATGACCCGGTGGGGATGAATCAACTCAAAGGCGAGGCCACCCTGGAAGGACCGGGGCTCGACATGAGTAAGTACAATGCGCTCGCGATTCAAGGGTCAGCCTCCGGCAACTCCGGAGACAACAGGCTGGCCCTCAACGGAACCGAGTACAGCCTCTGCCCCGCCGATTCGTTGGTGAATTTCATTCCTGACGGTGCGACGGATCCCGTCATTGAGGCGCTTGGGAATGGCGGCCGATGTGTGGGTGGGACGAATGCCCCATGCAACAACGGCGGCGACTGTCAGAGTGAGAGCTGTAGCACCGGGTTGTCGCGAGTGATCTCGAACCTGACGGTGCTGCCATGCAACCTCGACTTGCTGAATGGGATACCGACGAGCGTGACGCTAGACTTTGCTGTCAGTGACGAGTTTGAGGTAAAGACGAGGGGTTCCTTGAGCTTCTCCTGTTGGGCAAGCATTCCCTTCAGCTCGGTGCCGGCATTGAGTTCCCCAACGATCGCGACGCCATTCGCGACCGCCAAAATCACCTCTGTGTCAGGCGGACCGGTGCTCGCGATAGCTGACTCGCTGCACATCGACAGTGCGGGAAATGCAGCCGACGCGGCCGTGAACCTCCACATGGAGGGGGTGGACTCGGCAACCACGACCCGCATTCTGCTTCCGTGATGTCCAGCATGAGCATGAGGCCGGGGTTTCCTCAAAGGACGGCACCAATGGCGAAAGGGAGACGAGCGATGGCCAGGCGGATGTTCTCAAGTGCTGCGGTCGGCGGTCTCGCGGCAGCAGCCATCTTGGTCTGCGTTGGATCAGGGCAGGCACAAATTGCGTCGGACAGAGCCGCCGGGCTGGTGGTGTATCCGAAAATCGTGGTGGATACCGGAGACCTGTTCGGCGTCGGGCGCAACACTGACACGCTCATTCAGCTGACGAATACTTCCAGCAGCACACGCGTGGTGCACTGCTTCTACGTGGACGCCACCAGTTACTGCAGCAACGGCACGAACTCCCACGATTCGGCAGGCCGGTGCCGGTCACAGGCAGACTGCGATCAGGGAGGAGGCTGCATCCCGTCGTGGGGGGAGGCGGATTTCACCTTGGTTCTCAGTGCAAACCAGCCGGTGGGATGGCGCGTCGGTGCTTTGAAGAACACGGTTCCGGATGATACGCCCGGCTTACCGCAGCCGATCCCGCCGACATCGAGTTTCATGGTCGGCGAGCTCAAATGCTTCGAGGTTGACGGGACGAGTGTGGCCGCCAGCTCCCTCACGCCGATCAACGCCAACGACTTGAAAGGCGAGGCGACCATTGAGGAGGTGTCGAGTGGTGTGGCAGGCAGCGTGGATGCCCGATCGTATAACGCCGTGGGAATCCAAGCTGTGATTGCGGACGGCACAACGCAAAACGACCGCACAATGTGCCTCGGGAGCGGCGCGAGCGGCTGCACCGCCGCTGAATACGCGAGCTGTCCCAGCACTTTGGTTCTGGATCACCCGTTTGAGGGCCTGACCCCGAGCGGCTACGTCAGCAGAACGGATGTGACCTTCGTGCCGTGCACAGAGGATTTCGTGACGATAGCGGCAAATGGAGCTACGGCGACGGCGATACAGATGCTGGTGTTCAACGAGTTTGAGCAGCGCTTTTCCCTGAGTACGCGTGTCAACTGTTTCAAAGAGACGCCGCTGTCGTTGATCGATACGACATCGGGCAATGAAACGGAATCGATCTTCAACGTCAACGTCCAGGGGACGCTCACCGGACAAACGCGGATGCGGCCCGTGGCGAATGGCCAACCGGGACACGGATTTCTCGTCGTTGCCGAGGAATTCCATGTGCTCGACGGTGCGCAAGCGTCGGCCGCGTACAACGTCGATTACACCGCCTCCTTACCGGCGGGTGCCGGCGATTCGGTGCGTTTCGTGACGGCGGCCCCGTAACCGCTGACCCGATCCCAACGCGGAAGAGGGCCACGCCCAGTGTCTGGGCGTGGCCCTTTTTTTTCGTGCGAAGCGGGCGCGGTGTACAGATTTGCGCAGCGGTGAGTTCAGGTTTGTGGAATCGGCCGTCCAGGTGCGTGAGAGTCTGCGCCAGGGGTGAACTCGAAGTGGGCATGGAAGTTGCGCCAGCATAGCACGGCGTATAAGCTTAACTCGCAGGACGGCATGGCACGGAAGAAGATTCTGGTGGTTGAAGATAATCTCGATAACCGCAGGATACTCGTGTATCGCCTGCGCCGCATCGGTGACTTCGAGATTCTGGAAGCAAACAATGGGCAGGAGGCCTTGGCCTGCGTTGAAGCCGACCCTCCGGACCTGATTTTCATGGACCTCAAGATGCCGGTGATGGATGGCTGGGAGGCGACACGCCGGATTCGCACGCTCGACGCAGGGCATCGCATACCGATCATCGCACTCACCGCTCAGGCGATGGCAGGGGATGAACAGAAAGCCCTAGCAGCCGGCTGCGATGACTACGTCGCCAAGCCGATCATCGACCCGGAAATAGTTCGTCACAAGCTGGAACGCCTACTGTGTTTCTAGCGGGCGCTTCGGCGCCACAAGCGACCCCCATCAACCCTGATGGGGGCCAACCGGGTTCTCAGGGTGAGTTCCGTCGCCGTTCGCAGGCTTCCCAGAAAGGGTGTCTGGTGAGAGCCCATGCTTCTGTGCATACTCGATCAGCATGGCTCTCGCGAGCTTGCTAGGCCGGAATCTGCCGTTCTCCCAGCGATTCACCGTGCCCACAGTGATTCCCAATTCGTGGGCGAACTCTTCCTGAGTCAACTTCAGCTCGCAACGCAACGCGCGTACGAACTCGTTCATTCGATCCAACATAGTCTAAAGGGCCTCCGAACCCGGGCGGCCATGTGCCGCGCTTCTCCCGCGCGCAAAGAGCAAGTCAGGTGCCACGGTCGGAGCGGCAGTTCACCGGCGAGCAGCGGAAGGGAGATGTGTTACCGCTGTGGCGGGTTCCGCCGAAATAGCGTTCTTGGTAACGAATGTGCTAGAAAGAACCCGCGCAAATGAGGCGACCTTGGTCACGGGTGCCCCCCCCGGCGCGCTGGTGCAGACAGCCTTTGTGCCCGTAATTCTCGGTATCGTCGTCACGACCGCCGCGGCTGTGACACTTGATTACGGTTCGCCATATTTCTGGCTCAGAGACGGACAACCGGCCTGCAGTTCACCCGCGTGAGCCGACGGAGGCGACCAGGCGACGTTCTGCTTGGTGCCGGCGCCCGGAAACAGGCGGAGCCGGAGTCAATTGCCAAAAAACCGTAGCCTGTCCTCTTGCATACGGCTACGGTATCTCTCCTCCAAAGTCGCGGAGGGAAGGTAGCTCAGGTCGAGCACCGCTCGCAGCTGCCACACCTCATGGCAAGCACGAATCAACGCGTCGAGTTGCTCGGGGAACAGACCCTGGAAGCCGTCAGATTTGGCGATCAGCGGGTTGGGATGCGCCTCGACGAGAACCACCGAGGCGCCGGCCAGAATGCCGGCTAAAGTCATCGGCTGCACCAGGTCGCGGATGCCCGTACCGTGCGACGCGTCGACAGCCACCGGCAACCCCGACAGCTGATAGTGAAATGCCGCCACGCTGCCCAGGTCGAGGGTATTCCGCGTGTACCGGTTGCAGCTGGAAATGCCGCGTTCGCAGAGGATGACGTTCTCCTTCCCTGCGCTCAGGATCCGCTCAACCCACAGGAGGTACGCTTCCGTATCCAGAGAGTTTCCGCGTTTGTGGATCACAGGGAGCGCCGTACTCCGCAAACGGTTGAGCAGCGCCTGATTCTTCGAGTTGGGCTCGCCAATCTGGAGGCAGTCGACGCCAGCATCCTCGTAGATCGGGACGTCGCCGGGATCGAGGATTTCGACCACTGTCGGAAGGTCGTATTCACGTCCGGCTTTGACAATCAGGTCCAGGCCCGTTCGCAAGGACTCGCTGTCTGTCGCTCCGAGTCCTTCCCAGCCGCTGTACGGACTGGAGCGGTACTTCACGACACCGCCACGGAGCGCGTGTGCGCCGGCCGCTTTGACGATGCGGGCGGCTTCCATGATCTGCCGCTCACTCTCGACCGAGCAGGGTCCGGCGACGACGACTAAGTCTTGTCCCCCGCATTCGACTGGACCAACTCTGACCCGTTGATAAACAAGCTGGCTCGGCGCTCCCTTCTGGGCGGCCCGCTTGTAAGCTTTCGAGATGGGGATCAGCGCCTCGACACCGGCCATCTCCTCGATCTCGCTGATCGGCAGCTGGCTGATGTCTCCGTACACGCCGACCAGCGTGATCTCTTCGCCCACCAGGAGGCCGGTCTTGTAACCGAGGTCGGTGAGGCGATCCTGGATGCTGGTGACCTCGTCTGGGGTCGCGCCGGGGCGCATCTTGACTAGCATGGCTCATCCCCCTGGCTGATCAGCACTTGTGGGCAACTGACGCGCCGCGCGCTGGAGCGCTTGACAATGCAGATCGCTGCTGAGTCACCGTTCGAGAAGCGCATTGCTGGATGGTGAATCTTGAATGGCGAACAGGGCTATTTCAACATTCGGCATTCCACCTCGCCATGGGCCCTCGCCTAGGGGTTCAGCCGCGGTCCGGCGGCGATCCGTTTTGGCAGCCCGGCGGCTTCATTGCCCTGTGGGCGGACCTCCTTGGTCTTCAAGTTCACGCGCCACAGAGCCACCTTCTTCTCGGGGCCCTCGGTCCAGAGGAGCGTGACCTCATATTCCGGGCCGTCCCGTTGTATGGCATCCCAGCTGAACTCGCCGATGTACACGTCCAGATCCTTCGCCTTCAGGGAAAACCCGCGGATCATGTCATACAGCGTCTCGGTACCGTTGGGCTTCTGATTTTTCACGAGCTCGATGGCGTCGGTCTTCTTGTCTGCCCATCGCTCGCCCATAATGAGCGGCGCGCCGACGTACCACCCAAAGGCGATTCCAAAGATGGCTAGGCTTCCCCAACCCAAGATTGTCCCGAGCGAGCTTTCATACTGAGTATCAGGAGTCTGCGACATTGTTTCCTCCCATCTCCAAGCGTACCGTGGCCGACTAGCACGTGTTGGTCCCACGCGTACCGGTCGTGCTGGTTCGCGCCGGAATTAGCTGAGCCGCCAAACGAACGCAAGCGCGGCAGCCGCAACAAAAAGACGCGTTCAAAGCGTGCCCTCGAAGAGATAGAAAAGCAAGAGGAGGCAGGCCATGGCAAATCAGAGGGGACACCGGGCTATCCAGATCGCGGTCATTGGTGCCGGTGAGTGCTCCGGGGGCGTGGCGCAGCTCGCCGAGGAGGTCGGTGTCGAGATCGGACGTCGTCGAGCGACCCTGGTGTGCGGAGGGATGGGCGGGGTCATGGAGGCCGCGGCGTTTGGTAGCCGAAGCGTCGGCGGCCTTACAGTCGGGATTCTGCCCACCGATGATGATCGCAGCGGCAGCCGATCACTCGACGTGGTGATTCCCACGGGGTTTGGGCACGGGCGGAACGTGATCGTCGTTGCCAGTGGTGACGCCGTGATTGCGCTGCCGGGGGAGCACGGAACGGCGTCGGAGGTCGCTCTGGCGTTGAAGCTCGGTCGCTGCGTCGTCGGGCTGCGGGCGTGGGAGAACTACCCGGGCGTCATTGCCGCGCGCTCACCGGCCGAAGCGGTTGAGCTGGCGATGGCATTTGCCGCGGGGCGGCGCCAGATGAATGCCGAGCAGTTGCGGTAGGGCGGCGCCCCGGCGCAGCGGCCTGCACCGTTGGCACCTCAGAGGCGGCGTGGGGTCGGTGCGCCACGGACGTCGCGACGCCCTTTGCGCAACAGCGGAATGGACTGGATTTTGTCCTCGTGGAGGATTTCCCAGATGACGCCGCGAGGCCGGGGATGCAGGCTCGGCGCTGCGATGACCTGATCCGGCGTCACCACGAAATCCACAGGGATGTCGTGCCCCCGCATCGGCAACCGCTCGTCGACGATCTGGAGCGGATGCACGGTCGTCAAGATTGGTGTGTACTCACGGATCTTCCCTTCGGTGCGCAACAGGGCGTACTCCAGATCACCGTAGCCGCCGCCGCGCCCCAGGCGCGCGCCCTGTCGCGTGACTGCGATGGAGCCGCAGATAATTAGGTCCACCGGCCGCATTTCATGCGGCGGAATCAGGCGGCCAAGCTGCATTGCGCCCTTGACACTGGTTGCACGCAGAATCCTGGCCCCGAGGCGCTCGGGATCGAGCTCGATGAAGCACCGTTCGCTGCGCAGCCGCGGAATCGCCATGCAAACGATCTTGTTCTCGCGCAGTGCGGCGCGCCGCAACGGCAGCTGCGGGGCGTCGGCATACATGACGATGACCTTGGCGCGCTTCCACATCGGCAACTCCCGCACCAGTTGGGCGGCGCGCTCTGCGCCGGCGAAGTTCGGCACCCGATCGTCGGCGCCCGGGAAGCGCGCAACACCCATCAGCTTGAGGCGCGTACGCACTTTCTGGCGGATCTCGTCTTTGGTCATGCGCGAAACAAGGTCGGGGCGCAAAAAAATCGCTACTACAAGGCCTCGTGGGAGTCAACGCGTTTCTGCAACGGCGCCTCGCTCACACGCCGCGCCACAACGATGAAGCCAGTATGGCCGATCATCCGATGCTCCGGCCGGATGCTGAGGTCTTTCACGTGCCAGAAGCGCACGAACGTCTCCAACGAGCGCACCGCTGCAAACCCGCCGTGCGCACGCAGCGAGTCGACGAATTGCTTCACCTGCAATACGGTCGGGACGTAGCCAACGATGAGCCCGCCCAGGCGCAGTGCCGTCGCAGCCTCGGGAAGCAGGTGCCACGGCTCGGCGATGTCGACCGTCATACGGTCCACGTCGCGCTCCTCGATGCCGGCCAAGGCGTCGGCCACCTTGAGCGTCCAGTTCACTGCCTCACCGTGGAACTGGCGGACGTTGGCCTGCGCCATGTCGGCGAACTCGGCCCGCGTCTCGTATGAAATGACGCGCCCGTGTAGCCCCACGGCACGCAGTAAGGCGATCGTAAGCGCGCCGGGGCCAGTGCCGATCTCGACAACGGTAGCGCCCGGATACATGTCGCCCCACAGTAGGATCGGCCCGATGTCCTTCGGATAAATCACCTGCGCGCGGCGCGGCAGGTTGGGGATGAGTTGCGCGAAGGCCGGGCGCAGCATCAGGAAGGACTCCTGCGCCGAGTTAAAGACGAACCGGCCCTCCGTCAATCCAATCAAATGGTCCGCCTGCAGTGTCCCGCCGCGGATGTGCACGCGACTACCGGGGCGCAACACGCGCAGATACTCGCGCTCCTTACGGTCTATGAACAAGACGGCTTCGCCGGCCTTCAGCTGGGCGCCGCCCGGTGGGCTCATGGGATGCTCCGCGGATCAGCCATGCGTGCCTCGTCCACGCTCACGGCCGGAACGGCGACGGGGCGACTCTGCTTCCTTTCAACCTCAGTCACTAGACTGCAGAATGAACACACAGTCCCAAATGCCGGCATGCCGCAGCGCTCGCAGGAGCGCGGCGGCTCTTCCGCCTTGGCGGTGAATGCCGCACGCCCAACGCGCAGGAACTCCTGGACGAACATGAGCTTGGTGCCGGGCATCGCGGCTTCCAGGCGGTTCAGGACATCTTTGTAGATCAACTGCGTTGCGCCGGTGCTGTTCGGGCACTCCTCGACGATGTAGTCGATGCCCCGAAAAAAGGCGTAGACCGCGGTTTCGTACTCGCTGGTGCGGAACAGTGGCTTCACCTTGCGCACGAAACGCTCGTGCGTTTTCTGCAAGACCGGGCTCTGTTTCGCGAGGTGCGCGGCTTGCCAATGCAACGTATTGCCCAGCAGTCGAGCCGCTTCATCGTCCAGGTTGTGCCCGGTGGCCAGCACGGAGAAGCCCCCCTCGAATGCCACGCGGTCGAAGTAATGGCGCTTCGCAATCCCGCAGGCCGCGCAAGCCGGACGATTCGTGAAGCGCTTCAAGCTCGACACCCCCAGGCCTTCGTCTTCTAGGCTGACGGTGGTCAGTGGCAACTCCCGGCTTGTGGCAAACGCCTCCGCCTTTTGTGTCGAAGTCTGTGAGTATGTGCCGATGCCGAGCGCCAAATGGAGCCCCGTGGCCCGGAAGCCGAGTGCGGTGAGGGCATCCCACAGCGCCAGGCTGTCTTTGCCGCCAGAGACTGCGACCAGCACCTGGTCGGCGGGGGTGAACATGTGCTCGCTGTCGACGGCCCGTTGCACCTGGCGCTGAAAGTACAGGATGAAACAGGCTCGGCAAAAGGCGGCGTTGTGTTGCCGGAGGTGCACCTCCGCTTTGCCCCGACAGCGCTTACAATTCATTGCGCAGCACCCCGACCCTGTCATCCCCCGGAGATGACATTGCGGATTTCGATTGCGTCACTCGGTCCCACGAACTCCTGGTCCGTGAGGAGATCATCGCGGCGGATAACCATGACGGTTCCGGGCAATATGCCAAGATGGTGCAGGATGTCGGCGACACGGCGACGACCGTCCAGTTCGAGCTCGGTATGCTGGGGAAGCAGCGTGATGCGCATCGGCTGGTGTCGACAATACGGAAAGCGGGTAATGGAGTCAACGCGGTGTGCGATCCGGGGGCTGCCCGCGCGTTAGCGCAGCACCTCGAGAAAGCCGGTGAGGATGCGATACGTCAGACCCCAGATGGTGTGCCCTTCGTAAACGAACGCCTGATACTCCATCGCATGGTCGTTGAAGCGGTATTGGTAGATACCTTGCGCGGCGGGTTCGCGAAGAAACCGGAGTGGCACCCAGAGAGCACGCTGCACCTCGCGCGTGTTCGGATGCAGGACCACCGGGGCCGTGAGCGCACACACGAACGGCCGCACGGCCAAGTTTAGCAAGCGGCCACGCCCGAGCGCCGGCAAATCGTCGAGATGTCCGAGCAGCTCGCCGTGCCGTTCGAGGTCGATGCCGACCTCCTCGCGGGTTTCCCGTGCCGCGGTCGCGAACAAGTCGCGGTCCGATGGCGCCTGTCGACCGCCCGGCAAGGCCATGTGGCCGGACCAGGGGTCATCCTCGCGATGGGAGCGATGGATGGCCACGAACTCGGGTCCTTGGTCCGTATCGCGCAGGGCAATCGCGACGGCAGCCAGGTAGCAGCCGTCGCCGTGCAACTCGATGGGATGGTGTGCTTGCAAACGCTGGCGGATAAAGTCGATGGTCATGTCAGAATCACTTAGCGTATTATGCCATGCTCATGGCCCCTCGGGACACCCACTAAACGCGTATCCGCAGCCGTCCAGTTGCGAGCAAAGACGCGGGGGCGCAGCCCCCCCCCTCAGTCGAGCGCTTGCGGGTCGGCACGGGCGATGAGCGCGCGGATCTGCTCGCAGTGGTGGCGCTCGTCACGGCACAGCTGATCGAAGAGGTCAGCCGTCGAGGGAAGGCATTCGGCAAATTGCACTGCCAACTCGCGCAGACGACGAAACGCGACGCGGTGCGCTTCAAGGTCCTGCACGAGACGCCCCCAATGGTTGAGGCTGACCGAGGGCGGCGGCTCGCCGGCGACGGAGGAGGAGGCGGCAGCCCCGGCGGCCAGCAGGGCCTGGCACAAGCGTTCCGCTTGTGCTTCTTCCGCGCTGGCAAGACGTCGCAAAGCTTCTTGACTGTAGAGCTGCGGTGCCATCTCGGCGTGGCGGCGCAAGAGCCGCGCCCGGCTCACCGCATCAAGGTAACAGATGTGCAGCGCCTGGGTTGCTTCCGGAGTTGTGTCGCCGACGAAGCGAGCGAATCTCTCCAGCATGCTCATGCACGGCGAATAGTGATCTGCAGGCCCAGTGTCAAGGCAGTAGCTTGCGCGCCGCTGCCGCTGAGACGACCAGTTTCGCCGGATTCGCTTGGGAGGACGCTTCGGTAGCCCTTCGAAACGCTGTAGCGACGCTTCCCGGGCGTGGGCGACCTCCGCTTAGGGGCTGGTAGCAAATGAAGCGTACGCTTTGTATTCGAAGCGGCCCTTCGAGACGCCGCCAAAAGAAGGCGGCTCCTCAGGGCGAGCGGATGAAAGCATTGCAAATGAAGGGCACAACCGCTCACCCTGAGGAGGCCGCGTTTTTTCAGCGGCCGTCTCGAAGGGTGCTCCTGGCCCCGAAATGTCGAATTTATTTCTTACCAACCCCTTAAGTCTTATGTGGACGCAGCAGGTCACGGGTGAGGGCTGGATGGACGTTACATTGGGCTTCCGAAGCGTGGGTGGCCCCCGGTTAAGCCTTATGCGTGCCTTCCAGGCCTCGGGTGACGGGTGCATAGGCGTTAAATTGGACTGTCAGACGTTTCGTCAGCGGTCCCACAGCCTTCAGGAGCCGCTCTCACAGGCAAATCACGCCGCCCGACGATCTTGCCGGCGGCCATGTTGGTGTTCTATGGACGTGCAAGTGCTGCTTCACGCGTCGCTGTGATGGGTACGCGTCATGGCGGCAAATGCAGGGTGAGAACCATAGGGGACGTAGTTCCGAATGTTCCGAGTTGGTTGACACACTGCATTCAACACCTCTTGACAGTCTATCGGCATCGCCGTACGTCTGTCCTCTATGCCACGCGGACCGCGCCTCGATGCTCCCGACGCTCTGCACCACGTCATCGCCCGCGGCATCGAGCGCCGCACCCTCTTCGCGCATGACGGCGATCGGCACGGCTTCCTCGATCGCCTCGCCCGCGGCGTCGAGCGCACCCACGCAGGCCTGCTCGCCTGGTGCCTCATGCCGAATCACTTCCACCTGCTCCTGCGTACCGGCAGTGCCCCGCTCTCCACCGCATGCGCCGCTTGCTCGCCGGCTACGCCGTCGTCTTCAACCGCCACCACCGCCGCGCCGGACACCTCTTCCAGAACCGCTTCAAGTCGATTCTCGTCGAAGAAGAGCCGTACCTGCTCGAGTTGGTTCGCTACATCCACCTCAACCCCGTGCGCGCCGGCCTGGTCGCTTCGGTCGAGGCCTTGGCCCGTTACCCGTGGAGCGGGCACGCCGTGCTCCTCGGACAACTCGCCTATCCCGCCCAGGACACCGCCGCGGTACTCGGCCAGTTCGGGCGCGCGCCGCGGGCGGCGCGCCGCGCCTATCAGGACTTCGTCCGCGACGGACTGTCGCCGCACACCCCACGCGATCTCGACGGCGGTGGTCTGCGGCGCAGTGCCGGCGCGTGGGAGGTACTCGAGCACGTGCGCCGCGGACGCGAGCGCTGGCGCTTCGACGAACGCGTGCTCGGCAGCAGCGCCTTCGTGGAGCGCGTGCTCGCCACCGCACCCGCGCCTCCACCCGCACCGCCCCGCACAGATCCCCGCCGCGTCGTTGCCCAGCTCTGCCAGCGCCTCGCGGTCCGCTGTCGGGTCACTCCCCGCGAAGTCTGCAGTCGCAGCTTGCGCCGGCCCGCCGTCACGGCCCGTATCGTGGTCAGCTACCTTGCCGTCCAGCACTACGGCCTGACGCTCACCGCGACCGCGGCGGCGCTGTCGGTCTCCAAGCAAAGCGTCCTGCGCGGCGTGACCGCCGGCGATCAGGTGTTGGCCGCCGCTGGCTGGACGGCGGCCGACCTGTTGCGGGAATGAACCGAGCCCTCCACCGCCAGGCCGAGCGCCCTCGTCTGCCGCACCAGCAGCCGTTGCAGCGCTTCTGCTCATCCCACTCTTGCCATCCGACCACTTCACGCTACGCCCTCACCTTTCTCTGACCCTACGCTTCCAACATTCGACGCCGACTCGGAACACTCGGAACTACGTCCCCGAGGCCCCCTCAACTCGGACCACCAGTTCCTCAAAACCTTCCTCGTCACGCCGACTTGGCGCATTCGAACCTACGTCCCCCATGGGCTTTGCCCCCAACTCGGAACACTCGGAACTACGTCCCTGGGATTCCAACTGCACAATCATGGTGACCTTTACGCCACCAGCGTCGGTAATTTTCGGTGACCATTTGACTATTTCGGATAACGCCCCTGGGAGCCCTCAGACGGTCTTGTTGACTGGTACTGGGGCGCGGTGAGCGCGTCCCAAACCTACAGGACCTTCGCTTCAGGAGCACACATTGTGATCCTCAGATCGCAATGATGACGGGGACGTTGGTCGGAAAAGGAGGATTTGGTCATCTGCACTCTATTCCGGCCCTTCCGACCAACGGCCGTCTTGGCTCATTCGCTCGGGTCTCCAAGACCGTCTGCACACCCTGCGGTTCCGTGGACATGCGTAGCCTGACAGTCGGCGTCAGGCGTTCACACGTCACTCGCCGATGATCTTCACCAGCACGCGCTTGGTCCGATTGCCGTCGAACTCGCCGTAGAAGATCTGCTCCCACGGGCCGAAATCGAGATCACCATTGGTGATGGCCACGACGACCTCGCGGCCCATGACCTGGCGTTTGTGATGGGCATCGCCGTTGTCTTCGCCGCTGCGATTGTGGTGGTAGCGTTCGGGGCTGGGATCGAACGGGGCGAGCTTTTCCAGCCAGCGGGCATAGTCGTCCAAAAGGCCCGGCTCGTCGTCATTGATGAAGACGCTCGCGGTAATGTGCATGGCGTTGACCAGACACAAGCCCTCGCGGATGCCGCTCTCCTCGAGGGCGGCGCGCACCTGAGGCGTGATGTTGACGAAGGCCATCCGGGCTCGCACCTGCATCGGTATCACTTTTCTGAAGCTGCGCATGCCTCACGATACGTGAAGCGCGGGCGCCGCCGCAAGAGGCGTGTCGACAGACGACCGATGCGAATGTCAGCAAAGCTGCAACTGCTGGGCGACGGCTGATGCGCCCGGTCGCTCGAAGGCGGCGGCGCTGAGCGGTGGCAGCGGTCGTTCGAGGCCGGCCCGCCGGGTGGCCGCTCCAAAGAGGGCGGCGATGTGCTCCGCGTAGGGCCCTTCACCGCGGTGCCGGTGGCCGAAGCGCGCATCACTGAGCCGTCCCGCCCGGCATTCGCGGATCCGCCCGAGCAAGCGGCGGCAACGCTCAGGAAAGTTCTGTTGCAGCCAATCGACGAAGAGTTCGTCTACCGGAGGCGGCAGGCGCACCAGAAGCCAGTCGGCGCTGCGCGCACCGGCGGTGGCCGCGCTGCCGACGATGGCCGGAATCTCACTGTCGTTGAGCCCCGGAACCACCGGCGCAATGTTGATGCCGACCGCAATCCCGGCGGCGCTGAGGGCGGCAATCGCGGCCAGGCGGCGCTCGGGTGCGGCGGCGCGTGGCTCCAGGCGGCGCGCCAACGCCGCGTCGAGCGTGGTCAGCGACACGATCACGTGCACGGCGTGGAACCGCGTCAAGTGTGCGAGTAGATCGATGTCCCGCGTTATGAGGGCACTCTTAGTGATAATGCTGACAGGGTTCCGGAACTCGCACAACACCTGCAGGCACCGGCGCGTGAGGTGCAAGCGCCGTTCGATCGGCTGGTAGCAGTCGGTGTTGCCGGAGAGCGCCACGACCTGTGGCTGCCAGCGTGGCGAGACAAACGTGCGGCGGAGCAGCTGGGGTGCGTCCTCTTTGATCATGATGCGGCGCTCGAAATCGAGGCCGGCGCTGAATCCGAGATACTCGTGCGTCGGCCGCGCGTAACAGTAAATGCAGCCGTGCTCGCAGCCACGATAGGGGTTCAGGCTGAAGCGGAAGCCGACGTCCGGGCTGTCGTTCTCGGCAAGCGCCGTTCGAGTCGCGTCGCGATAGAACTGCGTCGGCTGCGTCGGAAGCGGCGCGCCGTCCTCGTCGACCAAGTCGGGCTCGATGTGAATGCGCTCGTAGCGGTTCTCAGGATTCTGCCGGGTGCCGCGGCCGCTGATTGTTGGCAGGGGCGTCATATCTTTGCCGTATGTTCGCCCAACGTGAGCGAGAAGGCAAGAGGGCAGGGGGGATGACTCGGGTGCGGATTCAAATCTGATCGAGCGCCTGTTCGAGATCGGCGATCAGGTCGGTGGCGTCCTCGATGCCGATCGCGTAGCGCACCAGCGTGTCTTTGATGCCAACCTGCAGCCGCTCCTCGGTTGTGAGCCCGTGGAAGCTCATCAACGCCGGTTGCTCGATCAGGCTCTCCACGCCGCCGAGCGAGGGGGCGATCCGCGGTATCCGGCAGGCATCGACGAGGCGCGAGGCGGTTGCGAGATCCCCGCGCACCTCGAACGATACCACCGCGCCGAAACCGCGCATTTGCCGCCGCGCAATCTCGTGCTCCGGATGGCTGGGCAAGCCCGGATAATGGACGCGCTCGATCTTCGGGTGTTGTTCCAAGAACTCGGCGATGCGTTGCGCGCTGAGGTTTTGTTGCGTGACGCGCAGCGCCAGTGTCTTTATGCCGCGGATGAGCAGATAGGCCGTGAACGGATCCGGCACCGGCCCCAAGATGCCGTGCAGATCGCGAATGCCTCCGATGAGCTCTTCACTGCCGAGGACCACTCCGGCCAGCAGGTCGTTGTGGCCGCCGAGGTACTTGGTTGCCGAGTGGATGACCAGATCGATGCCGAAGTCAATCGGCCGCTGATTGATCGGCGTGGCAAAGGTGGCGTCGATGATCGTCTTCACCCGGTGCCGCCGGCCGACATCGGCGACGCGCTCGAGATCGAGGATACGATTGTACGGATTGGTGGGCGATTCGCTGAAGATGAGCCGCGTCGTCTGCCGCACGGCCTCCTCCATCCGTTCGTAGTCGCCCGCTGGAACCATGGAGACCTCGATGCCGTAGCGGCGCAGGATTTGATGGAAGAACTCGCGTGTGCGACGGTAGGCGTTATCCGTGACGACAACATGTGCTCCCTTTGCCAGCATGGCGAAGAGCGTCGTGGTGACTGCCGCCATGCCGCTGGAGAAGAGCAGCGCGGCCTCCGCACCTTCGAGGGCCGCGAGCTTGTCCTCTGCCGTGCGTTGCGTCGGGTTGCCGTAACGGCCGTACTCGTCTCGCTGGATACGCCCCTCGAAGTAGTCGCACACTTCCTGCGTGTTGGCGAACGTGAACGTCGCACTCTGGATGATGGGCGTGGCGATGGCGCTGGCCAGTTTCGTGCGCGGCTCGCCGGCGTGTACTGCCTGTGTGCTGAGGCCTGCCGCGCGGGGGGAAGAACGATTCTCGGACACGTCAGACCTCCAGCAATTTGATCTTGTCCGCGTAGCGCTTGATCGTGTCATTGACTAGGCGCAGATCGGCGGGAATTTCCACCGGCCGGTTGGCATACTTCGAGCGCACGCCCTCGATTTGTCCCAGGTGGTAAGCAGTCTTCTGATCGGCGAACTTCAGACCGTGCGCGGTGGAGATGACGATAACGCGCTGGTTCGAATGGATCACTTTGCGCTCGACCAGCTTGCGCAGCACCGCCAACGCCACGCCGGTGTGTGGGCAATTGAACATGCCGGTGCGATCGGCCAGCGCGGCTTCATCGGCGAGCTCGGTCTCGGTGGCCTGATCGACGACGCCTTCGAATTGCTTGAGCACGCGGATGGCGCGTTTGTAGCTCACCGGATTGCCGATCTGAATCGCACTCGCCAGGGTTTTCTTGGCTTGCACGGGTGTAAACATCTCGAAGTGCTTCAGATACGAAAGGTAGAGCGGGTTCGCGTTCTCCGCTTGCGCGACCGCGATGCGCGGCAGCCGTTGGATGAGACCGAGCTCCCGCATCATCAGGAATCCTTTCCCGAGCGCGCTGACATTGCCCAGATTGCCGCCAGGAATGACGACCCAATCGGGGACCTCCCAGTCGAACTGTTGGACCAACTCGATGGCGACAGTCTTCTGGCCTTCCAAGCGCAGGCTGTTCATCGAGTTCGCGAGATAAACCGTGCGTTGTTTGGTGATTTCCTGAACCAGCGCCATGCAGCCGTCGAAGTCGGTGTCGAGGCTCAAGACGAGCGCGCCGTTCGCCAGGGGCTGCACCAGTTGCGCGGCCGAGACCTTGTTCCGCGGCAGCAGCACGACCGCCGGAATGCCGGCCGCCGCGCAATAGTTCGCTAGAGCAGCCGACGTGTCTCCGGTTGAGGCGCATGCAATCGCATCGATGGTTTGGCCCTCCGCAATCATCTGCTTGACTACGGAGACGAGGACGGTCATGCCGAGATCCTTGAACGATCCGGTATGCGAATTCCCGCACTGCTTGACCCACAGATCCTCGATGCCGAGCAGCTTGCCGTAGCGGTCGGCCCACAACAGGTTGGTTCCGCCTTCGTACGTCGACACGATGTTCTCGTTGTCGATGAAGGGCACCACCCATTCCTTTTTGCCCCACACGCCGGAGCCGTACGGGAACAGGTTGCGCCGGTAGCGGTCATCGAAAAGCTGCACCCACGCCGCCGGGGCGCGCCGTTTCAAGGCGGCCAAGTCGTGCGCGACATCCAACAGGTCGCCGCAGTTCGGACACCGGTAAATCACCTCGAAGAGGCTGAAATGTGTTGGACAACCATTGATGCATTCAAACCACGCGCTGTACCCAGTCATTTGGAGTCCCTCGGCCCCGGACGATAGCCTGTTGCAAGTGGAGCGGCTACGCCCTGCTCTGACGCAGCGGAGCCGTGAAGTCAACGATCACCAGGCTGCCCGCCGCCCGCGCAATGGCTGATTTGCGCCAATCGGGCTGGCCTGAGCCAGGGCCACAGCTGGACCGCGCTGCTTGTGGAACCGGACGCCGTTTGTAACTTGCTGAACTGAAAGGCCAAACGTTTGCCAAGCGGCGGAGCCGAATGTTGGCCAAGGGCTTGCAGAGTCTGATGGTTCAGCCAGGAAGCACCTGTGAGGAGAGTCCAGTGAGCCAAAAAGCGGTTGAAAGTCTTCTGGGACGATTGATCACCGACCGGCAGTTTCGGAGGCGCTTTTATCAAGATCCGGCGCCGCTCTGCCTCGCCGAGGGCCTGCTGGTTACCGTGCGCGAGCTCGAAGCTGTTCTGAGTTTGGATGAAAGGCGGATCGCGGAGTTTTCCCATGACGTGGATATGAAGATCATTCGTGCTGCGGTCGAGCCCGATTTGCGCGTGGGGCAACGGGTGGCGCGACCGAGCGCACTGCAGCGCAGGGTAAGGGCCTAGGCCGCGCGGCTCGTCAGGCCAGCGGGGGGATGGAGTTGACTGCCGTAAGACAGATATCACGGATAAGACTAGCCGCGCCGCTGAACGTGGACCAGCACGCCGACCGTCCCGGCAAGAGCGCCGCGGAAATCCGCAGGGCCAAACTCGGTGCGGTAAAGTGAGCGCTGCGAAATGCCAGCCGGGGTTGGACGGTTGTTCAACAGCCCATGAACTGAACTGTCCGGACGAATTCGGCGGGGGCCGAGATCATGAATGGTGGTGAAGAGAGACGATGCGTGCCAGGCGGAAGGTTGCTGAAGGCAGCGCTCCCCCTGGTCTCAGTTGTAACGATGCTGACAGTCGCTGGTGGGACCGCCCTGGCCGTGATGGATCCAACACCGACACCAGGCCGGACCTCGGCGAGCACGGGCGATCGGGTCGGCGAGGTGTCACCCAGTCGCGCCGCAGCGAGCACCTCCGCTCGCCATCCCGACGTGCCTGCGCCTCCGACATCTCAAGCGCGGATCGGTGCAATCGGGCGGTGTACGGTGCCCGGCGATTGCCCGACGCAGTTCACTGCGGTCTCGCACCGAACGAACAGGAGATGAGGAGCAGCAAACACATACTGGCTGCAGCCGCAGTTACTGCTCTGCTGCTCCTGCCGTTGTTTCCCTCAAGCGCGTTGGCGGCGTGTACCACGACGGGCACTGGTTCGCTGACCGGCACCGGGCCCGGTGAAGGTGTTACGGGGACCGTCAACGGCACGAGTGACGCGATAGGCTTTGCCGGCGTCATCTATGCCTCGGTCGGCAGCCAGACCAATGTGCCGCTGTTCTGCACGAACCTGCTGAACCACATCTCGATCGGGGATTGCTTCGATACGGGTGGGCCGACGACCCCCCCAATCGCCTGGCTCCTCAACAACGGCTACGGGCCCGACAACACGCAAACCAACTCCGAAGACGCCTCTCGGCAGGCGGCTATCTGGTACTTCTCCGATAGCTTTATCACAACCGACTCTCATGTGACGCGCGTCCAACAGATCATCAACGCGGTGCCCGCGAATCTCACGGCGCAGCCGAGCGTCGCGGAGATGGTCCTCAACCCTCCCTTCCCGATCGACCAGTTGCCGGGCAACACGGTCCGCACGTTTACTTTGAACACGACCATCGGCGGACAGCCGCTGGCCGATCAGGTCGTCAACCTGAGCACCACGTTCGGGCAGCTCAGCTCCAACAGTGTGACGACCAACAGCTCGGGCACAGCCACCTTCACGCTCACGAACACGGCGGGCACGGCGAACACGGCGAACATCACTGCCACCTTCAACTCGCAGTTTCCGGTCGGCACCGTTTTCGAGCCGGTCGTCACCGGGAAACAGGAGCTTCTGCTCGGGGCGTCAGTGACGGGCATGATTGTGGCCAATGCGACGGAGCAGTGGGTCGCAGGCGGCACAGTCCTTGCCCACACATTCCTGGACTGGAATGTGGACACAGTTCAAGATGACGGCGAGCCGAACCTGTCGGGCTGGACTGTCGATCTCTATCAGTGCAGCGCCGCGTGCGATGGGACGGGATGTACGCTCCTGACGTCGGGCACCACCGACTCGAATGGCAACGTGAGTTTCGGAACCCGCTCACCGGGCTGCTATCAGGTCGAGGAAGTGTTTCCAGCACCAGTCTCCGGCCACCAGAACTGGGACAACACGACTCCGGCCTCGCAACTGTTCTCGCTGGCCAGTGGTCAAATTGAGGCAGTCAACTTCGGCGACATTATCTACTCAGCCATCGTGATCCAGAAATTCAACGATGCGAATGGGAACGGCGTGCAAGACAGCGGCGAGGGCCTTCTCGACGGCTGGCTGATGACGCTGCAGCGCTTGGTGAGCGGGACGTGGATCCCGCTCAACCAGGGGCTGACGAGCGGCGGGCAGGTGACCTTTTCCGACTTGCCGACAGGGCACTACAAGGTCCAGGAGCAACTGCAGCCGGGGTGGCTGAACACCACGTCCAACAACCCGTACGAGTTTGACCTCGGCGTGAATTCCGTTGTCACGGTGCTATTCGGAAACACGGTCCCCACTGCGACGCCAACGACTACGCCTACCAATACTCCGACCAACACAGCCACGAACACGCCGACGGCGACGTTCACGCCGACCAATACGACCACATGGACGCCGACGAACACTACGACGACGACCCCAACAACAACGCCGACGTGGACTTACACGCCGACCGTAACGGCGACCAACACGGCGACCGCGACCGCATCGAGCACGCCGACGCTGACGCCGACGCGGACCAACACACCGACGGTCACGGCCACCAGCACAAGCACGCTGACGCCGACGAGCACACCGACACAGACGCCGACGCAAACGAACACCGCAACGGTGACGCCGACGAGCACTGCGACCGCAACGCCAACGTGACGCCGACGCGCCACAACACACCGACGGTGACCGCCACCAGCACGGGCACGGTGACGCCGACGAGCACCGCGACACAGACGCCGACGCAAACGAGCACCGCGACGACGACGCCGACGAGCACACCAACGCAAACGCCAACACAAACGAACACCGCCACGGTAACGCCGACGAGCACTGCGACGAGCACGCCGACGCCTGACGCCAACGCAGACGAATACGCCGACCGTGACGGCCACGAGCACGGCTACTGCAACACCGACGAGCACACCAGACGCAGACGCCGACGCAAACGAACACCGCCACGGTGACGCCGACGAGCACACCGACCGCAACGCCCACGCTGACGCCGACGCGAACCAACACGCCGACGGTGACGGCCACCAGCACGGGCACGGCGACGCCGACGAGCACCGCGACGGCGACGCCGACGAGCACACCAACGCAAACGCCAACACAAACGAATACCGCCACGGTGACGCCGACCAACACACCGACGGTGACCGCCACCAGCACGGGCACGGCGACGCCGACCAGCACACCGACACAGACGCCGACGCGCACGAACACGCCAACGGTAACCCCCACGGACACCGGGACGGCAACACCCACGGCGACGCCGACGTGGACCGACACGCCGACCGCAACGGCCACCAGCACGGCAACCGCAACCGCGTCGAGCACGCCAACGGTAACCCCGACGGACACCGGGACGGAAACAACACCCACGGCGACGCCGACGTGGACCGACACGCCGACCGCAACGGCCACCAGCACGGCAACCGCAACCGCGTCGAGCACGCCAACGGTAACCCCGACGGACACCGGGACGGCAACACCAACAACGACGCCGACGTGGACCGAGACGCCGACGGTAACGACCACCAGCACGGCAACCGCAACTGCCTCGAGGCACGCCGACGCAGAGCTGTACTCCGTCCGTAACCCCCACGAACACGGCGGAGCCGGGGGCGGTGAACGGAACCGTGTTCGATGACCACAACGGCAACGGCTTGCAGGAGGCAGTCGAGCCGGGACTCGCTGAGGTGACGGTAAAGCTATTCGCGCCTGGGTTGGACGCGGTGCTGGGAACTGCCGACGACGTCTTGGTCGGGACAACGACCACCGCTGCGAATGGCTCCTACGCCTTTGCAAGCGTGTCGCCTGGTAGCTATCTGGTTCAGGAAACTGACCTGTCCGGCTATACGTCGACTACCAGCAATGCCGTTGCGCTCAGCGTTGCCGCAGGGGCCACCGTCACCGTAAACTTCGGTGATCAAGCCCTCGCTTCCGTCTCCGGTGTCGTCTTCAACGATCTGAACGGTAATGGGATCCAAGACCAGGGTGAGTCAGGCCTGAACGGAGTATACATTCAGTTGGTGGGCCCGGGTTCGGATGGGCTGTTGGGAACGGCCGATGACGTTGTGGTCGACACCGCGACCACGGCCGGAAACGGGTCGTACGTCTTCTTCGGCGTGGCAGCCGGCAGCTATTTGGTACAAGAAACCGATCTGCCGGGGTTCGTCTCGACCACCAGCAATTCCGTCCCAACGACGGTGGGTGCGGGCGGTACGGCTGCGGCCAACTTTGGAGATCTAGCCCTTGCGCCGCAAACGGTAACCCCGACCGCAACACCCACTGCGACACCGACCCCCACGCCTTTCGCCAGCGGCCAGGATGTCGTTCTCACTATTGCTAAGGCGGCGGATCAAGCTGCGGTGTCGGCCGGCGCGATCCTCACGTACACCATCGACTACTCCAACATCGGCACCAGCACTGCATTCGGGGCGGTGGTGACTGAGTTCTATGACCCGAACGTCACATTCGTCGATGCCGTGCCGCCGCCAGATACGGGCACGACGGATCGGTGGTCGGTTGGTGACCTCGCGCAGGGCGACGGCGGACAAATTACGGTGAGGGTGTTGGTGCGCGGCGACCTCCTCGTAGGTTCGGTGCTCACGAACCGCGCGACGCTGAGCAGCGGCGCCTTTCTAGCGAGTACTACTGTAACCACGAGCACCACGCCAAACTGCTTGTCCTTACGGATGAGCGATTCCGATCTATTTGCCGGCGATCGCCATCCTGGAACGCTGGTGCGGGTCACCATGCGCTTCGCCGACCCGTGCAATGGGGCGACCTCTCTGACTCTGGTGAACACGTTGCCTGCCGAGGTGACGTTCGTATCGGTGCGCAATGGCGGCGTGTATGCCAACGGTGCGGTCACGTGGCAGGTCGCACGGCTGAGGAGCTCACAAACCGCCTCGGTCTCCTTCGTCGTACTCATCAACGCCAACGTCATCCCAGGTACGGTGATAGGCGACACCGCCACTCTCACCGAGTCGCAGGGGAGCGCAACGGGCGCGACCGATCTAATCCGGACGCTGCGGCCGCATCCCGATGGGCCGCCCAAGAACCTCAGTCTTAGTGGGAAGGCGCCGTCGTCGAACCGTGCAGGACGAGCCATGAGCGTGAGCTTCAGGTACAAGAATCTGCGTGTAGGTGGTCAGGTTTCGGTGCTGTTGCCGCTGAACGAATCCGTCCTTCTCGCGCGCCCAGCACCGGGCAGCATCGGGCCGAGTGGCACATTGGTGTGGAGTGGCAACTCTCTGCCTCTGCCGAGCGGCGTGGTCACCCTCAAGGTGCAGCCGCCGCCGGACGCTGTCCGGGGAACCGTGCTCACGCATACCGCTGTGGTCACCAGCACAGCTGGCGATAGCTGCACCGCATCGGTTGATACGATCATCAGGTAGGTGGGCCGCTGCCCAGCGTGTGCAGGGCTCCCCGGTCGGTTCTCGTTGGGTCGGTTCGGGCCGCTGCTTGCAGGTGATTCTGACTACATGTTGGCTCGGCAATCGCCGCGGGAGGTAGTTGCGCTAGGAATCGAGCCGGCTGTGACGGCAGCGGCTTGCCGCCGCTACGGAGCACGAACCTGGAGAACTACGAGCTGTCGGGCGCTTTCCGGGTTGACTAATGGAGGAGAACAAGAGAAAGAGGATGGGACCCCGAACGAGGGTGTTGGACTATGCGAAAAAACGTCTGGCGCGTGCTCGTCTCAAGCTGCTTGGTGCTGTACGTGGGGTTCCTCGCGAGCGAGGCGGTCGGAGAATTCCTATGCTCGGCCGGTTCGCAAGATGGTGCGCCGTGTCAGACATCGGCTGATTGCCCTGGTGGCGTGTGCGTGACTGTGCAAGGCGTCTGCGATGGTGGTAGCGATGATGGTTTGCCCTGTGACTGCCCTGACGGGACCTGCTCTGCGCAGGCGAATACTTGCAGCGGCGGGACCTTCTCGGGATTGTCCTGTGATCCGACGTTCAACTGTGCGGATAGCAGCCCGTGCACCGGTACCCAGCAGGTCTGCATCGGAGGCGTGGACAAAGGATACTCCTGTCTTCGCGATGCGCAGTGCCCCAACTCGCAGTGCGAGTCCACCGGAAAGGTTTGCGTGGGTGGCGATTACGATGGATACGCGTGCGTGAATGCTGCCGACTGTCCTTCCGGCACCTGCACAGGAGCACAGCCCACTCCGGTGGCGACGGCGACAGCTCCGACCGCAGGACCCACAACGCCGCCTACAAACGCAACTGCGACGCGAACACCGACGCGGCCTACGACCCGGACACCGACCCAGCCTGCGGTGACGCCACCCACTGCTGGGACGTCCGTTCCGACAACCACAGCAACTCGGACGTGGACCCCCGCGCCGGGCGTTCCCACGAGTACGCCTGCACCCTCTTCGGCTATGGTGAAACAATCCGCTCCAAGTGGCTCACAGGAGATTTTGGTGTTCAATTCCTCTCGGCTCCCGGAGAGCGGTCTGCTCGACCTCCCCAACGGGCAGAGGGTGCAGTATTTCAAGGACGACACACGCTACAATCTGTTACACTTATGGCAGGCGTCTCTGACGAGCGATATCCCTGCGGGCTCTATCGTTGTTGGTGAACAAGTCATACCTACACCGTTCACCGCTGTGGTGAGGGAGGACGCGCCTATGGGGTCAAGCCAACTGACGGTGCTGGATTCCTCTCAAATCCCGGACACGGGAGTCCTCATTGTGCCCAATGGGCAGCGGATCGATTACAGCAAGGACAGCGTCCACCAGAATCTGCTGTACCTTGCGGAACCGCTGGCCAGTGATATCCCCGCAGGGACCGTCGTATCGGACCAGGAGGGGACGAAATTGAACGCAGTAGGGGAAGGCGCCGGGTGTACCCTCGGTGACGGACAAGCGCGGTTGAAGCTGCCGGGGCTGATCGTTGTTGGCCTCCTCGCTGCGGTCGCTGGGAAGCGGCGGGCTCGGAAAAACGCACGCGCCACGCGTGCGGCTCGTGGCCACCGTGCGGCGGCCTGAATGCTCAAGAGCGGGTGGTGTTTGTCGACGAGGTTTTGAGCTTCCCGGGGTGAATCCCTGCGACGCGTTACGTTTGCGCCGGCTGCGCGGGTGATGTGGCGCGCGACGGCTCGTCGTCCACCCACACGAGGTGCGCCCCGCAATACAGGCAGAGGGCGTCCAAGTAGATGATCCCCCGAATGCTGCCGAGTGGCAGACGCTGCTGATGGTGATGCCCGGCGACATCCTGACAGCGGTGCAATACCAGCCGTCCCGGACCAGGGACGCTGGTTCGCGTCGGAGGCTGCAACGGTGTGAAGGTCAGGATCGTCGGCACGTGATCAACCGCGTAGGCGGTGGAAAATGGCCCGTGTCGCCGGGGACTGATTCAGGGTGTAGAAGTGGATTCCGGGGGCGCCGCGGGCGAGAAGGTCGTTACACTGGCGAGTTGCGTGATCGATGCCGATCCGGCGTACCGCCTCGTCGTCGTGGCGCACGCGTTCGAGCTGTCCCCTCAGATCTGCTGGAATCCGCGCGCCGCACATGGAGGTGAACCGTTGGATTTGTGTGACATTGGTGACCGGCATAATACCAGGAATGATCGGAATGAGCACCCCCGCTCGGCGGGCGCGTTCGACGAACGCAAAGTAATCCGCATTGTCGAAAAACAGCTGAGTGATCAGGAAATCCACGCCGGCCTGGACCTTGGCTTTGAGGTGAGCCAGATCCAGCGCCAGGTCGCGGCATTCCGGGTGCCCCTCAGGATAGCAGGCGGCGCCAACGGAGAAAGGAAAACGCTGCTCGCGAATGAACGCGATGAGATCCGCGGCGTGCTCGAAGCCGTTCGCAGGCGGCACGAACGTCGGCTGGTCGCGCGGCGCGTCGCCGCGCAGCGCCAGCACATTGTCGATGCCGCTGACCCGCAAGCGCCCCAAGACCAACTCAATTTCGCTGCGGTCGGCGCCAAGGCAGGTGAGGTGGGCCATGGCTTCGATGCCGATCTCGTGCTTGATCCGGCATACGAGTTCCACCGTGTTCTCCCGCGCGCTGCCGCCGGCGCCATACGTCACGGAGACAAACGTCGGCCGCAGCTGGCGCAGCCGTTCGATGGTCTGATACAGGTTGTGCTCTCCCTGAGGCGTTTTCGGCGGGAAGAACTCGAATGAAAAAATCGGCCCGTTCACGCCGATGAGGTCGGGGATCCGCATATTGGAGACAACGTACAGGAAAGCACGGCCGCTCGGCAATGGGAGAGAGGCGGCGGGCTTGCGTCGGGGGCCAGGCTTTGCGCATATTTCGTGCGGAGGTTTGCTATGCCGGTGCTGCGGTTTTGCGGCTGGGTAGTGGTTGCCGCGACGGCTGCCGTAGCCTTGGCCGTGATTGCATTGGTGCGCGGTGAGCACATCAACGTCCTGTGGCTGCTGGCAGCCGGGGTTGGCAGCTACGCCGTTGCCTATCGGTTCTACAGCAAGTTTCTGGCGGCGCGGGTGTTGGCGTTGGATGATCTTCGGAAGACGCCGGCTGAGCGCCTCAACGACGGCCGTGACTTCGTGCCTACCAATCGGTGGGTGGTCTTTGGGCACCATTTCGCGGCTATTGCTGGCGCCGGCCCGCTCATCGGCCCGACGCTGTGTGCACAGTTCGGCTATCTGCCGGGGACGCTCTGGATCATCGTCGGCGTTGTATTGGGGGGCGCGGTGCAGGACTTCTTGATCCTCGTCGGATCGGTACGGCACGACGGCAAATCGCTCGGGCAGATAGCGCGGGAGGAAGTCGGGGTGGTGGGCGGCGTTGCCGCGCTGAGTAGCGCCTTGCTGATTATAGTGATCCTGATAGCGGTCTTAGGGCTGGTGATCGTGAATGCGCTCAAAAGCAGCCCCTGGGGCACATTCACGGTCGGCGCGACCATTCCGATCGCGCTGCTGATGGGCTGGTACATGCGCTTCCCGCGTCCGGGCAAAGTGGTCGAAGCGACGGCGTGGGGACTGACACTGGTCCTGGCTGCGGTGATTGGCGGGCGATGGGTGGGGGAAAGCGCGGCCCTGGCGCCGCTCTTTACTTTTGGGCCGCGGGCGTTGGCGCTCATGATTATCGCCTACGGGTTTGCGGCTTCAGTGCTCCCCGTATGGCTGCTCCTGGCGCCCCGGGACTATCTGAGCGCCTTCATCAAGATCGGTACCATCTGCGCATTGGCGGTGGGTATCCTCGTTTTCTTGCCGCCCGTTCAGTTGCCTGCGCTCACTCGGTTTACGGACGGAACCGGACCGATCTTTGCGGGCAAGGTCTTCCCGTTTGCGTTCATCACCGTGGCGTGTGGTGCCATCTCCGGGTTTCACTCGCTGATCGCTTCAGGCACGACCCCCAAGTTACTCGAGTGGGAATCCGATGCCCGCATGGTTGGTTACGGTGCCATGTTGATGGAATCGTTCGTTGCACTGATGGCCATGGTCGCAGCAGCGGTCCTCCAACCCGGCGTGTACTTTGCCATCAACAGCCCCAGCGGTGTGGTTGGCAGCACGCTGGAACAGGCCACCGCCACGATTTCCGAGTGGGGATTCGTGGTCACCCCAAGTGACATGCAACGCCTTGCGGGGCAGGTCGGCGAAACCAGCTTGCTGGCCCGTACCGGGGGCGCGCCGTCGCTGGCGGTCGGCATGGCGCACATCTTCGCAGGGACGCTGGGTGGGAAAGCCGTCATGGGCATCTGGTATCACTTCGCCATCATGTTCGAAGCCTTGTTCATCCTGACGATGTTGGACGCGGGAACCCGCGTCGGCCGCTTCCTGCTGCAGGATTTGCTCGGCCACATCTGGAAGCCCCTGGGCCGCACTGGTTGGTATCCGGGCGTCTTGCTGAGCAGCGCCGGGATGGTTGGCGCGTGGGGGCACTTCTTGTACCAGGGCGTGATCGATCCGCTCGGCGGGATCAACAGCCTGTGGCCGCTGTTCGGGATTTCGAACCAGCTGTTGGCGGCAGTCGCGCTTGCCGTGGCGACGACGCTCCTCATCAAATCGGGCCGTGCGCGCTACACCTGGACGACGCTGCTGCCGCTGAGCTGGTTACTGTGCGTCACGCTCAGCGCTCGATACCAGAAGATCTTCAGCCCGCAGCTACGCATTGGGTTCCTGGCGCATGCGGCCGACCTGGAGGGTCGTCTGCGGGAAGGACAGATCGCGGCCGCAAAGCTGGCCGAAACGCGGGCGTTGATCTTCAACGACCGACTGGATGCCTTCGTCACGGGGCTGTTCATGGTGTTGGTGGTGGTCATCGTGGTCGCTTCGTTGCGTGAATGGTACCGGGTGCTGACGGCCGGGCAGAGTGGTGTGGCCGCCGAACGCACGACGGCGCCGGCATGAGGGAAGCAATGTTGTGGAAATATGCGGGGTGGCTTTGTAAGGGACTGCGCATGGTCATGCGTGCGTGCAACGGTGATGACGAGTATCGTCGCTACATGGAGGACTGCGTGGCACGGGCGCAACGGCCGCTGCCGCCTGGACGCTACTTTGCCGAACGTTTGGAGCAACGCTACAGCGGAGTTGGCCGTTGTTGTTGAGGCGTCCGAGACAGCTCCGCCGGGGCGGGGGAAAGGAATAACGTGACATACACAACACTGACACTGGAGCAACACGAGCGCGTCCTGCACATCGTTCTCAATCGGCCGGAACGTTTGAATGCGATCAATCAGGAGATGCCGCGGGAACTGCAGCGCGCGGTCGCCGACGCCAACGTCAATGACAGCGTGCGCGTGCTGGTGCTGCGGGGCGCCGGCCGGGCCTTCTGTGCGGGGTACGACCTGGACTGGGGCACACGTCTCGAACACGACGTTCAGGCGCAGGTTGGCTGGGATCCGGTTCTCGATTTCACGGTGATGTCCGAAAACGTCGCGTGTTTCATGAGCCTGTGGAACAGCCGCAAGCCGGTCATCGCGCAAGTACACGGATGGTGTGTCGGCGGCGGCAGCGATCTGGTGCTCTGTGCGGACCTGATCATCGGCGCACGCGATGCGCAATTCGGTTACCCACCCGCACGCGTGTGGGGGTCGCCGACCTCCGCGCTATGGGCTTACCGCATCGGCATGGAGCAGGCGAAGCGGCTGCTGCTCACCGGCGATGCCGTGGACGGCGCGACGGCAGAACGGATCGGGCTCATCTATCGGGCCGTTCCGGCGGCGGACCTCGACCATGAGGTCGGCGCGCTGGCGAACCGGATGGCATTGCTACCCGTAAATCAGCTAATAATGATGAAGCTGCTGGTCAATCAGGCATACGAAAACATGGGGCTGCGCACTTCGCAGACAATCGGTACGCTCTTGGACGGCATCGCGCGGCACACGCCGGAGGGTGTCGCCTGGCGCGAACAGGCATTGCAACACGGGGTCAAGGCGGCTTTGGCGCTGCGCGATGGACCGTTCCAGGACTATGGCTCGCGGAAGAAATCCTAGGCGAGATTTTCAAAACAAGACTTCGTGGACTACACTTGAGGTGAGCGTGCACCGCTCGGATGAGGTTGGGTGGGAAGGAGTTTCATGTCCAAGATAATGTTGATCAATGTCACTCATGCGGAGGAAAGCCGCGTGGGCATCGTGGCGGATGGAGTGCTGGCGTCATTCGAGATCGAATCGTTCAGCCGCGAGCACTTGAAGGGAAATATATACAAGGGCGTGGTGCACCGCATCCACCCCGCGTTGGAGGCCGCGTTCGTCGACATCGGTGCGGACCGCGATGCGTTTTTGCCGCTCGATGAGATCTGCTTTCGCAACCTGCCCGCGCCGCTGCGCAACGGCGGCGGTGAGGGGCGGCGCCGGCCGCGCATCAAAGAGATATTGAAACCGGGCGAGGAGGTGCTCGTCCAAATCGTCAAGGAAGAGTTCGGTAGCAAGCCGCCGACGTTGAGCACGTTCTATTCGCTGCCGGGGCGCTACCTGGTGCTGCTGCCGGGGTCGGATGAGGCGGGCATTTCGCGCAAGATCGAGGGCGCGGAACGTACCCGCCTGCGCGAGCTGATCGAGGAGCTGCAACCGCCGGAAGGCTTCGGCATCATCATTCGGACCGCCGCCACCTTCGACGAGGGATCGCGCGAGTTGCATCGCGACTACACGTATCTGCTGCGTCTTTGGGAAACCATCAAACAAGCGGCGACCGCGCGGCGCGCACCGGCGCTCGTCTATCGAGAGCATGATTTAGTCTTGCGCAATATCCGTGACTACTTCACGCCCGACATTGACGAGATCTATGTCGACAACGAAGAGGTTTTCGAGCGCGCCCGTGAGTTTCTGCGCGACGTCATGCCAGGCAAGGAGAACGTGTTGCACCTGTACAAGGGGGATCAGCCGATCTTCTCGCATTTCAACGTCGAGGCGCAAATCGAGTCGATTTACAAGCGCCGCGTCCCACTCAAGTCCGGCGGCAGCATTGTCATCGACGGCACCGAGGCGCTGACGGCCATCGACGTCAACTCGGGCCGCTCGGTGCGCGGCAGCAGCCAAGAAGATACCGCCTTCCGCACCAACCTCGAGGCCGCCGCTGAGATCGGGCGCCAGCTGCGGTTGCGCGACGTGGGTGGCCTGGTGGTGATCGATTTCATCGACATGCGCGGCGCGCAACACATCTCCGAGGTTGAGAAGACGATGCGGGAGGCGATGCGCGAGGAAAAGGCGCGGCACGAAATCGGCCGGATTTCACACTTCGGCCTCATGGAAATCTCCCGCCAGCGCCTGCGACCCGCAGCCGCGGCAACCTCGTACACAGCGTGCTCGATGTGCGAAGGACACGGTCTGGTGCGCACAACCGAGTCGGCAGCGCTGGTGGCGTTGCGCAAGGTCCACAACCGCGTTGCCCAAGGAGACGTTTCGACGCTGCGCGTGGCGCTGCCGCCGGATGTCGCCGTCTACCTGTTGAACCACAAGCGCGACGATCTGGCGCAGCTGGAGCGGCGTTACGCGACGCGGATCCAAGTGGTCCTGGATGCGCAGCTGATGCCGCACCAGTCCGACCTGGAGGTTCGGCCGCGCGTCGAACGACCGCAGCCCGAGCCGCGGGCTCGTTTGGGCGGCGTGGCGGCCGCAGAGCCGGAGGCCGCGGCGCTAGTGGGGAACGGCGAAGCGGCTGCAACAGAAACCGCGGAGCCTGCGCCAGCTGTCGCGGAACCCGCAGCCGGCCCGCCAACTGCGGCGGCGGATAACGCTCGTCAGGGCAAACGACGCTGGCGCCGCCGCGGGCGTCGTAGAGGACGTGGCAAGCAAGCTGCCGCCGCGATCGGCGAGGCGCTCGCAGCGTTGGGAGCGCAGGCGGCGCTGCCTCAGGAGCCGGAAGAAGCCGACGACGTCTTGACGGCTGCGGCAGAGACGGCCGATGATGAGGTGAGGCGAGCGGTACAGCAGGCCCCGGCAGTGCTGACCGATACGGCCGAGGCCGCAGCGGGTGAATCGGCGACCGCAGCTCGACAAGTCGAAGGTGAGGGGCCGGCCGCGACGCAGGTTGTCGCCGCGCCGGCAAAGCCCACGAGTGGTCGGAAGCGACGGCCTCGGGCAGGCACTGGGGTTAGCAGCAGACGGCGGGGCCGGTCGCGCAAGAAGAGCGGGGTGGCCACAAGAACTGCCACGCCGGATTCGGCTGAGACCACTGGGAGCCCCGAAGCGGCAGCCGAGCCAGCAAAGCCAGCGCGCCGCAAGACAGCTCGGAAGCGGAGGCCGCAAGCGCGGCGGCACGGGCGTTCAAAGGCAGCGAAAGGGGACGAAACACCACGTAGCGGGTCGTCGCGAGTGGGGGGCACGGACGATGCGGCGCTGACCTGAAGGACATCATTCTCAGTGACTATACTTGTATTGAGCGCCGGAGCGCGAGCCCTCATCCCTTATGCATCGTCCGTCACCGTAAGCGATGCAGACGAAGACGAGCGACGGTAGCCTACGGGGCGCCGTCAACAGGCTGCGAGACCGCTGCTTGCGCCGTGCGCAGGCGTGCCGTCGGCCGCACGACGAACACGGTCACCGCGCCGAGACAGAGGGCGGCACCGGCGAGCAGGGCTGCCGGGGTGCCATAGCGCCTGGCCGTCAAGCCCAGCAGCAGACTCCCGAAGGTGGCAGTGCCTTGGTGCATCAACGTGTACAGCGACATGACACGCCCGCGGTACGCATGTCCTACACTCAGCTGGACAAGCGTGTTGGAGGCGTTGAAATACAGAATCCCTCCGCAACCGACCGCCCCCAGCAGCACGAGCGACACCGCGTAGCTGCCCGAGAGCGCGAACGCCCCCAATGTGACTGCGAACTCGACGAGCGCGATGGGCAGCAGCAAGCGGTAGGTGGTGCGCCGCAATTGCAGGCCGGCGAGCACAAACCCGCCGGCTCCCGCCCCGACACCTGCCGCAGCCATCAACAAACCGTATCGCCACGCGCCGACGTGGAGAACTGATTGTGCCATCGCTGGCAGGAAAACTCGGTAGGAAACGGCTACCGAGCTGACCACCCCGACGAGCCCGAGGATCCGTCTGAGCTCCGGTCGGCGGCCGGCGTAGCGCAACCCGTCACGCAAGGCGCCACGATCCCGCGCCTGCACCCGAGTTGCCGCCATTGGGTTCGGTGAGATCAACCACAGACCCCACAGCACGGCCAGATAACTGATGGCGTTGAGCAGGAAACAAATCCCTTCGCCAAATGCGGCGACCAAAAACCCGGCGATCGCCGGACCGGCGACACGGGCGACGTTGAAGCCTGTTGAGTTGAGTGCGATTGCGTTCGGCAACTGATCGGGGCCCACGAGCTCCGGGACGAATGCCTGGCGTGCCGGAATGTCGAAGGCATTTATTGCCCCGAGCACTGCCGCCATGGCGATGATATGCCACGGCTGTACCATTCCGGAGAGTGTCAAGAGCGCGAGTCCCAGCGCCTGCCCCAATGACAACGACTGTGTCAGGATGATCAGCCGCCGGCGATTGACGCGGTCGCTCATCAGACCGCCGAGGAGCACCAGGACCAACATCGGTGCTGAAGACGCCGCCCCGAGCAGGCCGAGCGCCAATGGGCTTGCGCTCAGCCGCGTCAATAACCACGCCTGGGTGACTGACTGCATCCAGGTCCCAATGAGCGAAATCCACTGCCCCAGCCAGAAGAGCCGATAATTGCGATTGCGGAGGACCTCGTAGCCCCTCAGGGATAGTAGCGGCATCGCACGTGCGTGCTTAGCATATCCCGATAGCATATCGCGACGTGCGCAGCGCTGCAGAGGGATCAAAGGTTCAAGAGCTGCCTTCAGTTGAACCCTCGATCCCTTGGTCCCTCGAACCTTTAGCTGGTATTACTTGACACCCTGCAAGCGCCTTGGTACGGTCAAAACACCGTGGTGAATAAGGTCATTCTCGTGGGCAATCTCGGTAAGGACCCTGAAGTCCGGTTTACGCCCAACGGGAAGGCGCTGGCCAAGTTTCCAGTCGCAACGTCCGAGCGCTGGACGGACCAAGACGGCAACCGCCAGGAACGTACCGAGTGGCACAACGTTGTGGTCTGGGGAAAACAGGCGGAGACCTGCGGGCAGTACTTGGCGAAAGGGCGGCAGGTGTTCATTGAGGGGTCGATCCGCTCGCGCCAATACGATGACAAGGACGGCAACAAGCGGTACATGACTGAGATCATTGCCCGTGACGTGCGCTTCCTCGGCGGTGGCGGCCGCAGTGCTGGCGCCCAGGATACCGCCGTCAGTGTGCCGCCGGGTGAAGACGCCGCGCCGCCGGACGACGATATCCCGTTCTAGGGGTCGCGGCACAAGGTTTCGCCTGACCAATGGCGCGCCTAGCAATTGTCCTCGGATGCCTCCTGGTGTTGTGGACGACGGCAGCATTTGCCGGCACGGCTCATTATGTCCTGAGTGCGCACAGCTCAGTTACCTCAGTGTGCAACAGCTGCGGCACACCGCCAGGGCCCGCAGAATCCTTGAGCGGCAATTTTGATATCACCCTGCTCCCAGTTGCCGCCGGGTTTGAAGTCGCCGGTGTCACGAACATCGATCTGAGCAGCCGTAGCTTTGTGATCCGCGGTGAGGGGTTTCTGCAACAGCTCGGCCGGGACAGTCAGGTCATGGTCCTCGACGCGCAAGTCAATGGGACCAAAGTCCGATTTACCAGCGGCCGGCGGCAGCATGCCTCGCCGCCGCAGATCACCATTATCCTGTCGTCGCCGCGCACCGACGAACAAACGTACCTCTTGGTCATCTCTGCAGCCCCCGTGAGCAACCAGGCCCCGGACGCGGATGGTGACGGGGTGCCCGACGCAAGCGATAACTGCCCGACGGTCAGCAACAGCGACCAGAGTGATAGCGACGGCGACGGGGTCGGCGATGCGTGCGACAAGTGCCCGGGGACGCCGGCACACAGCGTCGTGACGCAGTCGGGCTGCAGCATAGAGCAGCTGTGTCCGTGCGACGGCCCGAAACCCGGCGAGCAGTGGAATAGCCAGCGCGAGTACCTGCGCTGTGTGGTGCGCGGCACGCGGACACTCCGACGCCAGGGCCAGATCTCACAGCCTGAGAGCCTGCAGATCATTCGTCGGGCGGTCCGCTCGGGGTGCGGGCGCACCATCATTGCGTTGGGCTGAGGCGGGAAATTAGACCGCCCGAGCGGTCAGCAGTCCCCGTGTCTCAGTTTTTCTTGTACGTGCCGCCGTACCCACTTGTGGATTTCACAGCGGTTTCAGTCGCAGCGTTGAGGTACGCCAGGATCTTCGGCGGATCGAACCGGGCATACAGATACATCGCCGCTACACCCAGCACGACGCCATAAATGAACTGCCGCACGATCGGTCTCCGTAACGTATAGTAGTCGTCGTGGCGCCGGCCGTCAAAGCCTTTTTGGATACTCGTTTTGGATACTCGGGCATCCACCACTCCCCCTTTATTGGCCCTGGTGACGGACGGGGCGCGCCGCGAATCTTGACATAGCGGCGTACTTGGAGCCAGATGTCGGTGGGTTGTTTTGAGTCCGTGCCTGCAATCACGCACTCGTTGAGGGCATGCAAATCAGAAGGAGGAAGACATGGCAGGTCTGTTAGAGGGTAAGGTCGCAATCATCACCGGTTCGGGACGCGGCATTGGGCGCGAAGAAGCGCTGCTGATGGCGAAACTCGGCTGCAAGATCGTGGTGAACGATCTCGGAGCGCATTTCGACGGCTCCGGCGGTGCAAACGCTACCCCCGCCCAAGAAGTGGTCAGCGAGATCAAAAAGGCTGGTGGCGAAGCAGTTGCCAACGGTGAGAGCGTTGTCGATTTCAACGGCGCCAAGCGCATCATCCAATGCGCCCTCGACACCTTCGGCAAGGTCAACATCGTCGTGAACAACGCCGGCATCCTGCGCGACCGCATGATCTTCAACATGGGCGAGGAAGACTGGGATGCGGTCATTGCCGTTCACCTCAAAGGCTCCTTCAATATGATCCGGCATGCGTGCGTGTACTGGCGCGAGGAGCACAAGAAGGGGAACATTCTCAACGGCCGGCTGATCAATACGTCTTCTGATGCGGGCCTGCTGGGCAACCTGGGACAGCTCAACTACGGCGCCTGCAAGGCGGCGCTGGCGCTGATGTCGATCATCGCCGACAAGGAGATGGCGCGGTACGGCGTCACTGCCAATGCCATTGCCCCATTGGCCCGCACCCGCATGACCGTGGACGCCACACCGTCGACGGCCGCGATCATGGGTCGTGAGGTGCCACCGGGCGAGTTCGATATTTTTGGTCCGCAGAACGTCGCACCGCTCGTGGCCTGGCTGGCTAGTGATGACGCCAAGGACGTCCATGGCGAGACCTTCCGCGTCGGCGCCGGGACCGTGTGGCTCATGCAGGGCTGGCATAGCGTCGGCAAGGTGTCACAGAAGGCCGTCTGGGATGCCGCCGTACTCGGCGAGAAGCTGAAGGCCGAGCTGGCCAAAGGGGCGACCGCGAAGGAAGACATCCAAGTGGTCCTGATGAGCGCGTTGGCCTCGTAACTCATCAGCCGGCGGTCCGGCGCGCCGCGGCGCGCACCGGGCCGCCGGCTGGCATAGCGCACGCACTTCGTAGAGTTGGAGCCGTTTGCCGTCTTACAAGAAAATCCTCTTCATCTGCCACGCCAACACCAGTCGCAGTGTCATTGCCGCGGCGCTGCTCAAGAAGATGATCGCCGATCGCGCTCTCGAGGAGCACCTGACGGTCGAGTCTGGGGGCATCGCGTCCTATGCGCGCGACGGCGCTTTGGTGTCGATGGATGCGCGGCTGGTGCTGCGCGAGGAGGGTATCCATCTGCCCTCCGACTCGGTCTCGACCGATCTGAAACGCAATCGCCATCTCATCATGGATGCCGACGTGATCCTGGCGATGACGCAGGAACAGGTCGGCATGCTGCGCGAGAATTTCCCTGAAGCTGCCGCAAAAGAAGTGTACACGCTGAAGGAGTTTGCCGGTTACACCGGGAATATCGAAGATCCAGTCGGTAAGAGCCCCGAGGTATTCGCCGCCTGCCGCGATGAAATCAAGATCTGCCTGCAGAGCGCCCTGCAGCGGCTCACAGGGATGGGAACGTAGGACGTCTGGCGTAAACTGTTGTAGGCTGTAATACGTCACACTCTGTCGTGCCTTTCATGTCTTATGTCTGAGGGGCTGCCCGCGGTGTGCGCGCACGCCGCATGCGCCGCCCATAGAGCACGTTGCGGTGCGGTCGCCGCCGGAAGCACGGCGTGGATTATGAAAAATTCGTTGCACGAACGGTCAGGAGCGTGGTAATAGCGCATGTGCCGCTTGCTGCCGGGGATGCTAGCCACC
The DNA here is from genome assembly GCA_963729835.1 of uncultured delta proteobacterium. Classification (GTDB taxonomy): domain Bacteria; phylum Desulfobacterota; class Binatia; order HRBIN30; family HRBIN30; genus CAVSQF01. The sequence continues at coordinate 133,099 of CAVSQF010000027.1, forward strand.
GTCGGCCCCCGGAGACGGGGTGCGCTCCTGTGCGGGAGTTGGCGGTGAAAGGCGCGAAGGCGACACGGAGGTGTGAGCCTCATGAAACCGCTGATTCAGCTTCTCACCGAGGCGCACCCGCGCCCATCCCTCAAGCCTGAAGAGCGCTTGCTGGTTGCGGTGGTCGAGTCCGCGTATTGGGACCTGCAGAGCTCTGATCCGAGCAGACGCCGGACGGCCCGGCACTACTTCCTCGACGAAGGAGACGGCCACACTTTCAGTTTCCTCTCCATCTGCCAGCACTTCAGCTGGTCGCCCGATTCCATCCGCCTGCAACTGACCGCCCTCCTCACGGCGTCCCTAACGCCGCCTGCTGGCAGCTAAGCCCGCCGCTTCTCGGCGGACCGGTTGACTTGCGCTCCGGCGGGTTTCACCCTGTGCCTATCATGGGTAGAAGCATTCAGGTTCCGGCCGAGGAGGTTGAAATCAAGGAGGAAGCCGATGTCGTCGTCATCGGCGGTGGCTCCGCCGGGGTCGCCGCGGCGGTGACGGCGGCACGGCTGGGGTTGCGGGTAGTGCTGGTGGAGGACTTCCCGTTCTTCGGCGGCATGTCGACGGGCGGTTGCGTCGGCACATTCTGCGGGTTCTTTTATTGCGATCGGGCCGGTGACTTCGCTCCGCTGGTCGGAGGCTATCCGTTGGAGGTGCTGCGGGCACTGCAGAGCCGCGGCATGTGTTACGGCCCGGTGCCGTTCAAGACCACGGCCGCCGTTCCCTATGTACCGTGGGGGCTCAAGCTGCTGCTGGATGAGGTGGTGCGCAACCAGGCGACGCTGAAAGTCTATCTGCACGCCCACTTCCTCAACGCGATAGTCACAGACACTGAGATTCATGTGGTCACGGTGCAGACGCGGGCGGGACGGATGGCGGTGCGCGCGCGTCACTACGTCGATGCCAGCGGTGATGCCGCGGTGGCCCGCGCCGCCGGGGTGGAAACGATCCGAGGGGAGCCGATCCAGTACCCATCGATGATGTTCTACATGCAGAACGTCGATCTGGGCGCGGCGCTGGCGGACCTTGGGAAACTCAACGCCGTGATGGAGGAGCACTTTCAGTCGGAAGGGCTGCCGCGGAAATCGGGGAACATCATTCCCACGGGGCGCAAAGGGGAGGTGCTGATGGCGATGAGCCGCGTTGCCGTGGGCGACCGGCCTATCGATGCCGCCGATGCCGACGACCTGACGATGGGCGAGATGCTGGGGCGCGAGCAGGCCGCGCGGCTGGCAGAATTCCTAGTGCGCCACATGCCGGGGTTCACGGAGGCTTTCCTTTCCGACAGCGCGCCACGCCTCGGTGTGCGCGAGACGCGCCGAATCGTTGGCCGGTATCAGCTCGCGGAGGCCGACGTGCTCGGCGGCCGCAAGTTCGAGGACGGCATCTGTCGCTCCGCCTGGCCGATCGAGTTGCATGTCACTGGTGGTGAGACCATGTGGAAGTTTCTCGACCAGGGCCTCTATTATACGGTCCCGTACCGTTGTCTGGTGCCGCAGCGGATTGACAATCTGCTGGTTGCGGGCCGGTGTATTGCGGCGAAACGGGAGGCGTTCGGCTCGGTGCGCGTCATCGGCCCGTGCATGAGCGAGGGCCAGGCGACTGCGGCGGCCGTTAAGGTGGCGGGTGGCGGCAGCCTGCCGGGCGTGGATGTGGATGCCGTGCGGGCGCAATTGGTCGAGCTGGGCGCGCTGGTCTGAGCGCAAGAGCCACGATTGGGCAGCAGCACGGTCGGCGATGTGCATCTCGCGGGCGCCACGCTGACAAAGAATGCGACGTTGACGAGCAACATCGCCAGCGGCTGGGGTGCGGGCTTCTTCGTACGCCCTTCTCGAAGGTCAGTGCGGGGTGAAACAGCCGCGCAAGCGGGCTCTCCGCAACAAGGAAAAAACAGCGGGTGTGACGGCCGCTTCCGGACCGATGCTGCCGTGTTCAATCGTTCGCCGGGGGAGCGACTGCGAGCGCGTCGCGCCGGGGGCCGCATGTCGGGCATTGAGCGGAGTCGCAGAGGAAAACGGTGGGGTCCTTGTCGAGGAGCCGAGTTGCCAGCTGCACGACATAGCGAACGGGAATCTTCCGGGCGATGCCACGCGGCAGCTGCACGGAGCGCATCTTCGACGGGTCGAGGTGTTCGTCGAGCCGCCCGAAGGCGAGGCTACACCCGGGGACGTTCTCGAGCACCACGCGCTCGTCGTAGCCCGCGGCGTTGACGCGAACTGCGGTGCACCGGCCGAGGTGTTGCAGGCCCAGGCGCTCGGCCGCGATATGAATAGCTGTCACGACACGTGCTGAAGCGCCCAGGAGCAAAACATGCCCCTGCATGACGTTGAGTTTCTTCAGCGGACCGAGCGGGTTGTTGTCGCGTTGGGTGGAGAGCACGTCGCGCGCTTGGCGGCCCCAAGCGGTAAACGAGTGCGTCGGATGGCTGCTGCGCAGCACGCCGGGGAAGTGGCGAAACGTTTCGGCGATGATCCCGATCTCGGTACTGACGGGAATGTCAGGATGATAGACGACGCTGCGCGGTTGCGGGACGCCGTGGCTTGCGGCCGGCTCCCTCAGGGTCTCGGCATAGGTGAACGCGGGCATGACGATGGTGCCGCCGTCGCCAACCGCATCAATGAGCGCCGTGCACACGCTGTTCGCACCGCCGTCAACATCGCCGAAGCTGGAGAGCGCCGCGTGGACGACCAGGTGGTTTGCCCGCAGGCTCAGTGCTTCAAAGAGTCGGTTCAGTTCATCGCGAGTCATTGCGGCGCGGGGGATCTAGCTCATACCGCCAAGCAGCTGGCGCGTTTCGGCAAGCAGGGCAAGCTTGCGCCGCGCGCAGGCGCGCGGCAACCAGTGTAGGCCGCAGGAGGGCAATAGGTGTACGGTATCGAGCGCGTAGCGCTTGAGCGTCCGCTCCAGGTAACCGGCGAGGGCCGTGGGTTGTTCGAGACGCGGGTTGCCTCCGTCGACGACACCCAGTGCCAGCTCCTTGCTGGCGCCGGTCTGCGCGATCAGCTCCGCGAGCCCTGCGGAGCTCGGGAGATCCAACGCCAAGATGTCCACCGGCAGGGAATTCAGTTGGGCGTACAACGGCGTCGCATCCCCGAAATACGTCGCCAGCACCAGCTGCGCGGCGCCTCGGGCGTCCCACAAAGGCTCCAGCAGGCGTCGCAGCAAGCGCACGTCAGAAGGGTGCGAAAGGATCGCCGGCTCTTCGATCTGGATGATGGACGCGCCGGCGCCTGCGAGGTCGCACACCTCGGCGGCGAAGATGTCACTCCAGGCAAATGCCAGCTCCGCGAAGGTTGGATAAGACCCGCTTGGTGTGCGGCACGCTCGCGCGAGAGTGTACGGGCCGGGCAAGACGGGCTTGACCGGACAGCACGTAGCGCGGCGGGCAGTTAGGAAGTCATCGAGAACCAGCGGAGACCGGCGGCACAGCCGCCCAGTCACTAGGAGTTGCGGGCAATAATCGGGCCGACTCCAGTCGCCCCCGGAATCAACCCGCACGCCGTCAACGGCAGTCGCGGTTAACGAGAGGGGCTCCCACCACACGAGCTGTCCATTGGTCAGCACATCCAGGCCGAGTCGTTCCTGCTCGTGGACCGTGTCCTCGATGGTTTTGTGGCGGCTGCCGCAAGCGCGCAAGGCAGCAGTCGCCGCCGGGAGGGTGGGTGGATCGGACGCTGGCGCGGAGGGTGCGTCCTCACGGGGATAGGTACTGTGGTTCTGAAGTAGGAATCTCATGGTACGCGTACAAGGGCGCCGAGCATAGCGTGGTGCCTGCAACCCGGCAAGAATAGCCCCGTCGATCTAGCGAGGGTGTTCGTGCCAGAGCCGCGGAAAGCCAGCTCGCGATTGTAAACTATCGAGTATCGACCAGCAGGTTAATTTCGGATTGGGGTCAGGATCTCAGGCCGAGTAGCCTTTGCGGAGATAGGCCACGATGTCGTCGGACTCGAACATCTCACGTCCTGCGTTGGGGTCGATGAGGTACGGCACCTGCACCTTGCCGGCGCGCTTCAGCAGCTCGGCGCGCTTCGGGCTGCCCTTTGGAAGGTTACGGACGACGTACTCCAAGTCGAGCTCGCTCAACGTCTCGCGCACCTTGCGGCAGTAGGGCGAGCCTTCCATGTTGTACAATGTGAGTGGCTTGTACGTGCCGCGGGCGTTTTTCGCAACGCACCGGGTGCCGCGCCCGAGACGCACCGCACTGGCGAGGACCGAGACGCCGGTGTCAACCAGGCCGGGCACCGGCAGGCGCCAACCAGCCCGCCGACCTTCACCGTACGTCTCATTGAGGTAGGCCATGATCTCTTCCGACTCGTAGAGCCGCGTTCCGGTGTTGTGATCGACCAAATAGGGCACCTGCATCTTGCCGCCCAAGTCGATCACTTGCTTGCGGCGCGGGCTGCCGTGTGCCACCGGACGTTCCAGATAGTCGAGGTCGATCTCACACAACACTTCGCGCACCTTGCGGCAGTATGGGCAGCCTTCGAAGTCGTACAGCTCGAGCAAATGCTCCGGCTCGCGCCGTTGATCTGCGGTGATTGCTGGCTGGAGCCCACGGCCCAGGCGGACTCCAGATGCGACAAAGGAAGAGAAGTTGTCAGCGAACCCCATTGCCATGTCCTCCCGTGTGATTACGCCTACGACTATATGGGTCGAGCGCTCAGCGGCGCAAGACACGGATGAGCCGGGTGTTCCACGGGTGTTTTCCACCCTTCCTTGACCCTCTGCCGGGAAATTGGTAGCTGATAAGCTCTTTGTCCCCGCTCTGAGTGCACGCGTGTGGATTGGTTGGAATCGGGCGGCGCATCAGAGTGCGCAGGCACGTAGCTCAGTGGGAGAGCGCTTCCTTGACGCGGAAGAGGTCGGCGGTTCAATCCCGCCCGTGCCTACCACTTCTCCGGTGCCTTGGACAGTGAGCGGAGACGAAGAAGAATGAGTGATCGATCGAGCACATGGCGACCATAACAGTGACTATTGCTAGCGACGGCGTGCAACGCCAGGTTGATGCTGGGACGTCCGTGTACGAAGTCCTCAAGGCGGCGGGAGGGGATCCACAAGCAAGTGGTTGCCGCAACCGTCGATGGGAGCCCGGTGGACCTGTCGCGTTCTCTGGTCCACGACTGTACGGTCGCGGCCGTGCCGATTGATTCGCCAACCGGGGTGGATGTCTTGCGCCACTCGACGGCACACCTGATGGCGCAAGCCGTCAAACGTCTGTTCCCGGATGCCCAAGTGACGATCGGGCCGACGATCGCGGACGGATTCTACTACGACTTCAAGCGCCATGAGCCGTTCACCCCCGAGGATCTGGAGCGCATCGAAACAACGATGCGCCAGATCGCCAGGGAGGATTTCAAGGTCACGCGGGAGGAGGTGCCCCGTGAGCAGGCCGTCGAGCTGTTCCGCCAGATGGGCGAGCAGTACAAGGTGGAAATCATCGCGGGTATCCCGGAAGACCGTGTCTCCTTGTATCGCCAGGGCGAGTTCGTCGACCTCTGTCGGGGCCCGCACGTGCCGTCGACCGGAAAGATCAAGGCCTTCAAGCTCACCAGCATTGCCGGCGCGTATTGGCGCGGCGACGAGCATAATGAGATGCTGCAACGCATCTACGGCACGGCTTGGCCGACAGCGCAAGACTTGGAGGCGTACCTCAAGCGGATCGAAGAGGCGAAGCAGCGGGATCACCGCCGGCTGGGTCAGGTGCTTGACCTGTTTTCACTGCACCCCATCGCGCCGGGGTCGCCGTTCTTCCATCCAAAGGGCGCGATCGTTTACAATGAACTGGTGCGGTACATACGGAGTCTGTACGGCCGGTACGGCTACACTGAAGTGATCACACCGCTGATCTACAAGACGGAGCTGTGGAAGACCTCGGGGCACTACGAAGCATTCCGTAGCGACATGTTTCTCATGGCGGTTGACGAACAGGAGTACGGCGTGAAGCCGATGAACTGCCCGGGGCACTGTTACTTGTTCGCCACGCGCAAGCATTCGTATCGCGACCTGCCCATCCGCTACGCCGACTTCAGCCGGCTGCATCGGTTCGAACCCTCGGGCACCCTCACCGGCCTCACCCGCGTGCGCTCCATGGCGCAGGACGATGCCCACATCTACTGCACGCCCGCGCAGCTGGATTCCGAGTTGGACCTTTTCATCGCCATGACCCGCGAGGTCTACGGCGCATTCGGCTTCGACCGCATCGAGGTGAGTCTGCAAACGCGCCCGGAGAAATTCCTCGGACGGGTCGAGCAATGGGAGGCTGCCGAGGCGGCGTTGCATCGTGCCCTCGATAACGCCGGCTACACGGTCACTGTCCTACCGGGCGAGGGCGCCTTCTACGGGCCCAAGATCGGCTTTGATTTTCGCGACGTGCTGGAGCGTTCGTGGACCCTGGCGACCATCCAGTACGATTGCGCCATGCCCGAACGTTTTGGCTTGCGGTACGTCACCGCGGACGGCACCGAGGCGACGCCGGTAATGCTCCACCGCGCCGTGCTGGGTTCGATCGAACGTTTCATCGCCATCCTGTTGGAGCACACGGCCGGCAAGCTGCCCTTGTGGCTGGCGCCGGTGCAGGTGCGCGTGTTGACCCTCACAGAACGACAGCAGAGCTACGGGCGCGAGGTGACGGACTGCCTGACGCACGCCGGCTTCCGGGCCGAGCTGGACGACCGCAACGAAAAGCTGGGCTACAAGGTGCGCGAAGCGCAACTGCAGAAGATCCCGTACATGTTGGTGGTTGGCGACAAGGAAGCGCACAGTGGGACCGTGGCGCCGCGCAGCCGCAGTGGCGAGACGTCCGCACCTGTCGCCCTCGATGCATTTGTCGAGCACTTGAAGACAGAGGCGGTGCCTGGCAAACGAGATGAGCGCCACGCGTGATGCGTGGGCAGGTTGACGAAACGGAGAGACAGATGCCGAAACAGAAGACCAGCCGCGGAGCAGCGAAGCGGTTCAAGATAACCGGGACGGGGAAGCTCAAGCGCCGCAAGGCTTACCTGCGGCATATCCTGACGAGCAAGTCGCCGAAGCAGAAACGCGGGCTGCGGACCGCGGCGATCGTAGACCCGACCAACGCCAAAGCGATTAAACGGCTGCTGCCATACTTCTGACCAGGCATATGGCGTATCGCGTATGGCCGATCCCCTACTCTGGCCATGTGCCATACGCTATATGCGACAAGCCATAAGCGACAGAGGAGTGACCACATGCCACGAGTGAAAAGGGGCACGAAGGCCCGACGGCGCCACAAGAAGATTCTCAAGCTGGCCAAGGGCAACGTCGGTGGGCGCCGCAAGCAGTATCGTCAGGCGCGCGAGACCGTTGAGAAGGGGCTGACGTACGCCTACCGCGATCGCAAGGTGCGCAAGCGGACGTTCCGTGGCCTGTGGATCGTGCGCATCAACGCTGCCGCACGGCAGAACGGCCTGAGCTACAGTCAGCTGATGCACGGGTTGAAGCAAGGCGGTGTCGGCGTGGATCGCAAGATCCTGGCGGACCTAGCGGTCCGTGACCCGGCCGGTTTCCAGGAATTCGCGCAGGTTGCCAAGGCGCATCTGGCCGCCTGATTCCGGCCGCTGCCTGAACTCCCCCGTTCGAAAAGGGATGCGAACAGAGGAGGAGGCTCATCTCCGCCGGTCATGAAAACTACGCTTGAGCGGATTCATCAGGACGCGCTGGGCGGGTTGGCAGCGACGCACACGGAGGCCGAGGTCGAACAGCTCCGCGTCCGTTTCCTCGGCCGTAAGGGCGAGCTGACGACGGCGGTACGCGGCCTGCGGGATGTCCTACCAGCCGACCGACCAGCCATCGGGGCGTTGCTCAACGCCATCAAGCAAGACGTCGAGCAGCGTATCGAACACGCGCTGGCACAGCTGCGCGCTGCGGCGCGCGCCCAGCAGGTTGCGGTGGAGCGCGTCGACGTGACGGTGCCCGGGCGGTCGCGCATCTGCGGGCGCCTCCACCCGATCACCCAGACGATGGAGCAAATCGTCGACATCTTTGTCGCCCTGGGCTTCCGTGTCGCCGAGGGGCCGGACATCGAAGACGACTACCACAACTTCACCGCACTCAACGTCCCGGCGGATCATCCGGCGCGTGACATGCAGGACACCCTGTTCGTCACGGACGGGTTCCTTTTGCGGACGCACACGTCGCCGGTGCAGATTCGCGTCATGGAAAGCCAGAAGCCGCCGCTGCGGGTCATCGCCCCCGGCGCGGCGTATCGGCACGATTATGATGTGACCCATTCGCCGATGTTTCATCAGGTCGAGGGGTTCATGGTCGATCGGCGCATCACTCTGGGTGATCTCAAAGGTGTCTTGACGTTGGCAATGCAGCGCATCTTCGGCGAGCAGATCCCGGTGCGCTTTCGCGCCAGCTTCTTCCCGTTTACGGAACCGAGCGCCGAAATGGACATTGGCTGCCTGCTGTGCCGTGGCCGCGATCCACAGTGCCGGATCTGCAAGGGGAATGGTTGGCTGGAGATTCTCGGGGCGGGCATGATCGATCCCAACGTTTTCCAGGCGGTTGGTTACGATCCGGATGTGGTATCCGGTTTCGCCTTCGGCATCGGCGTCGAGCGGGTGGCGATGCTGAAGCACGAGATCAATGACATTCGGCTGTTCTTCGGCGGCGACATGCGGTTCCTACGGCAATTCTGAGGCGTGCCGATGAAAGTCACACACAACTGGCTCGCCGAATTCGTCGAGATGAACATGCCGCTGCCACAGCTGGCTGAGCGCCTGACCATGGCCGGGCTCGAGGTGGAGTCGACCGAGGAGATCGGGCGCGAGTTGTCGGACGTACGCTGCGCGGAGATCATTCGCGTCGAAGCACACCCGAACGCCGAGCGCCTCGTCGTGTGCGAGGTGCGCACCGGCGCGGATCGAGTACGTGTCGTCTGCGGCGCGACGAACATGAAGGCCGGCGACCGCGTTGCGTACGCCGCCCCGGGCTGCGTTTTGCCGGCCGACCAACGTATCGTTGCGGCGGAGATTCGGGGCGTGCTCTCGGCGGGCATGTTGTGCTCCGAGGCGGAGCTCGGCGTGGGTTCGGATGCTTCGGGCCTCTTGATCCTGCCGGCCGATGCCACGCTTGGCGCCAGCGTCTCTTCCGTGCTTGGGCTGCAGGATACGGTGATTGACGTTGCGGTTACGCCCAATCGTGGGGACTGTTTGAGCGTATTGGGGCTCGCTCGCGAGATCGCAGCGCTGACAGGCCAGCGCTTGCATCGGCAGCGCATTACGGTTCCGGAGGTCGGGGATGCCACTGTCGATTTGATTAGCATCAGTGTGGTCGACCCGGAGCTGTGCGGGCGTTACCTGGGGCGTGTGATCTCCGACGTGCGCATCGCTGCCGCGCCACCGTGGATGCAATACCGCTTGCGGGCGGTGGGGATGCGGCCCATCAACAACGTCGTCGACGTGACCAACTTCGTGATGATCGAACGTGGCCAGCCGTTGCACGCATTCGATTACGACCGGCTGCCGCGCCCGGAAATCAGCGTGCGCCGTGCGGGTAGCGACAGCAGCTTCACGACCCTCGATGGCCAAGAGCGGGTATTGCATCCGGACGATCTGCTGATCACCAGCGGTGGCACGCCAGTGGCCATTGCCGGCGTGATGGGCGGTGCAGACACGGAGGTCACACTCAGTACGCGGCGCATCCTGCTGGAGAGCGCCTGGTTCGCGCCGCACAGTGTGCGCCGCACGGCTCGCCGGCTGGCGCTGCGCAGTGAGGCGGCGTACCGATTTGAGCGCGGCACCGATATCGAAGGCGTGGTGCTGGCGGCAGACCGAGCTATCGCTTTGATGACGCATGTGAGCGGCGGGGCAGCCGCACGCGGCCGTGCCGACGTCTACCCGGCGGCACGACCTCCGGCACCGGTTCCTCTGCGCCTCAAGCGCGTCGACGACTTGTTGGGGACGAGCATCGGGCGCGCCGAGGTGGTTTCCAAGCTGAAGGCATTAGGGATGACCGTTTCGCCGGCGACGCGTGGCACGCTGACCGTCGTGCCGCCCTCGTATCGTGCGGATCTGTCCCGTGAGATCGATCTGATCGAAGAGATCGCCCGCTTGATCGGGTATGACAACATCTCCACGACAGCCCCGCAATGCAGCCTGTCGGGAAGCGGCCTCAGCGTTGTGCAGCAGCGCCAACGCGAGGTGAAGCGGTTCTTGGCGGCGCAAGGCTTGACCGAAGTGATCAGCATGAGCTTCTGTGCGCCGCGCCTGAACGCGGTCTTCCCGGGGTTGGGGAATGAGCAACGGCCAGTGACGGTGCTCAATCCTGTCACCCAGGAGGATTCGGAGCTGCGTCTCAGCCTGTGCTCGGGGTTGGTGCAGGTTATACGCGACAATCAGAACCTGGGCGCCGATGGCGTTGCCGCATTCTCTGTGGCAAAAGTCTTCTGGCGCGGCGAGCGCTTCGAGGAGGGCAACCGCGTTGCCGGGGTAATCTGCCGCACGTTCCCCTGCACCGGCCTGGGCACGAAGGGCAGCGTCAGCGACTTCGCGGATCTCAAAGGGGTGGTCGATGCACTGCTCGACCTGCTGAAGGTGGCGGAGCCTCGCTGGCGTGCGGCGCCGGGGCTGGCGGCATTTCATCCCGGAAAGACAGCGCTGCTCGAAATTGCCGGCAAGCCCATCGGGATCGCTGGAGGCCTGCACCCCGAGATCGAGGAAGAGATCGGGATCAAGGGGCCGTGCTGGCTGTTTGAGGTTGACTTCGACCGGCTGCTTCAGTATTGTCCGCCGCGTATTGTATACGAAGATTTGCCGCGATTTCCGGCGGTTGTGCGAGATGTTGCGGTGGTTACCGAGGAGAACTTCGCTTCCGACCAAATTGTTCGCTTCGTACGCGAATGGAGCGCTGCGGGGCAACTCGTGGAGGCCGTCCATCTGTTCGATCAATACGTCGGGCCGCCGATTCCGCCCGGCAAGAAGGGCTTGGCGTTCTCCATCGCCTATCGCGCGCGCGATCGAACCTTGACCGATGCGGCAGTTAATGAGATGCACGCGCAGTTGATCGCTGCACTGCGGGAGGCCTTGCACGTCGAACCGCGCTGATCTCAGCGTGTACCGGGGAGGCTGCAACGTGACGATGACGAAAGGTGAGATCATCGAACGGATTCACGAGAAGGTCGGCTTCTCGAAAAAGGAAGCCAATGACCTCGTCGAATGCATCTTCGAGATTTTGAAGAACCGTCTCGAACACGGCGAGAAAGTGAAGATATCCGGCTTCGGGAACTTCATCGTGCACGCGAAACGTCCCCGCAAAGGCCGGAACCCCCAGACCGGCGAGGAAATGATTATCTCCGGTCGCCGCGTCCTCACCTTCAAGGCCAGTCAGGTTCTCAAGAAGAGCATGAACCCGGAGGTTTAGTACGCCGGCCGCAGCTGAAACAAAACCGTCACTGCCCGACAAGCTGTACTTCAAAATCGGCGAGGTGGCGGCCATCGTCGGCGTAAAACCGTACGTGCTCCGCTACTGGGAGAGCGAGTTCGCTGTCCTCAGACCAGCCAAAGCCCAGTCGCAGCACCGCTTGTACCGGCGCAAAGATGTCGAGTTGCTCCTCCAGATCAAGCATCTCCTGCATGACGAGCGGTTTACCATTGAGGGGGCGCGCCGGCGACTCAAGGCGGTACAGAAGGAAGAACGCCGGCAGGGCGAATTGCCACTGGGTGACCGTACGTATCGAAACGTGCTCATCAGCGTCAAGAGGGACATCGAGTCACTGCATCGGATGTTGAGCTGAGCTGGGGCCTGCCGGACAGGCTTCGGGCAGTTCCGAACGAAACCTGATACGAGTGCGGGGCTCCGGCTACCGAGCCCCCAGCGTTACGAATTCAGCGTGTGAACAGCCAAAACCGTGCGCGTAGGTTCCGGAGGAGCGGTCCGTCACGCCGCATTGCTGGCATGAGGGTTGCTCCAGACAAGGCATGATGACCTTCGGGAAGCTCAGAGATCGCCCTGGAGGCGAGGTTAGCTTCGCGTTGTTGCGCGCCCTCATGACCGGCTACCAACTGTGGGGACCCGAAAGTCGATTGCTGCTGACCGAGCTGACGACATTTCTGCAGACGAGCGATATCCGACTGCACGGCGTGGTCGCGTACTTGGCTGTGGAAGGTCTGGTGTCGGTCGACGGTGTCAGCGGCACGGTGCAACTGACGGAACACGGCGCGCGGGATTTGATGATAGCTGATGACCGGTGACCGGTATTCGCGTGCATCGCGCGTCGTGGTAAGATCCCCCCTGGCTGGCGGTTCACGAAAGCGCGTCGTGAGCTTGTGTTTCCTCCAGCAAAGTGGCACTAGACGGGTGTCGCCGGTACGTTTCGGGGCGTGGCGCAGCCTGGTAGCGCACTCGCTTGGGGTGCGAGTGGTCGTGGGTTCAAATCCCGCCGCCCCGATTTTGAACGACGGTGAAACGTAAAGCGTGAAACCTGTCGTGCTAAGCGGGTATCTGCTCTCACGTTTCACGCATCACGTTCCCCGTTGTTTGCCTCCTCGGACCCCCGGTGCTACCCTGCGCCTGTGGCTATCCTGTTGAGTAACGACGACGGAATTGCCTCGGAGGGGTTGCGGGCGGTCAGAGAAATTCTGGAGTCGTTGGATGAGGTGTGGGTTGTTGCACCCGACCGGGATCAGAGTGCGGTCAGCCACTCGGTAACGTTGCAACGCCCCCTACGTATCGAGCCCGTGGCGCCGCGGGTTTTCAGCGTCGATGGCACGCCGACCGACTGCGTGAACCTGGCCATCAACGGTATCATGCCGCAGCGGCCCCGGCTGGTGGTTTCAGGGATCAATCAGGGCGCCAATCTCGGGGACGACATTACCTACTCGGGGACCGTTTCGGCGGCGATGGAGGCGACGCTCCTGGGGGTGCCAGCGCTGGCTGTCTCCCTCGTCACGCGTGACGCGTTCGACTTCACGCCGGCCGCAGAGTTCACATGCCGGCTGGCAGCAACCGTCTTGCAGGATCACTTGCCTCCCGACACCCTGCTGAACGTCAACGTGCCGGGGGTACCGAGGCACGAGATCAAGGGCTTTACCCTGACGCGCCAAGGGAAACGGCGCTACAGCGATGCCATTGTCGAGAAGGTCGATCCGCGCGGCAAGAAGTATTACTGGATCGGCGGCGATCAGCTGGACTTCGTTGATGCCGAAGGAACGGATTTCAGCGCGATTCAACAGAAGCTGATATCCATCACGCCGCTGCATCTCGATCTGACGAACTACGTGTCGCTGCAACAGCTTGAGCATTTGAGGATACCGTGGCCATGAACTTCGAGTTCGCCCGGTCACAGATGGTCGAGGAGCAGCTGCTTGCGCGTGGCATCAACGACGCGCGCGTGGTGGCGGCGATGCGGAAGATCCCGCGCCATCTTTTTGTGGATACGGTCTTGCAGGAGCGGGCGTACGACGACTCGCCGCTGCCGATCGATGCTGAGCAGACCATCTCGCAGCCCTACATGGTGGCGCTGATGAGCCAGACGCTCGATCTCAAGCCGGACGAGCGGGTCCTCGAGATCGGGACGGGCTCCGGATATCAGACGGCGGTGCTGGCCGAGTTGGGCGCCGAAGTCTTCAGCATCGAACGCGTGCCGGCGCTTGCGAAGCACGCGCGCTTGCGGTTGGAACGGCTCGGCTATGCGGAGCGCGTTCGCTTGCGTGTCGGCGACGGCAGTGGTGGCTGGCCGGAAGCCATTCCGTTTCATGCGATTGTCATTACGGCGGCGGTACAGGAGATCCCGCGACCGCTGCTCGCACAACTCGTCGAGGGTGGCCGGCTGGTCCTGCCTTTGGGAGAAGCCGAGCTCCAAGGGCTTGCACGCGTGCGCAAAGAGCGCGCGGGCTTGCAGGCCGATTATCTCGGTGAGTGCCGGTTCGTGAAATTGATTGGAGAGTACGGCTGGGAGGGGTAAGACACGGGCGGCCAGCCGCGGGCGGCGGCGAGCCCGGCAGAGGGTGTGGCGTGGGTACAGTGGTGGGTTGGCGGCGGAGGTGGGCGGTGGCGCTGACGATACTCGGCGGTATCGCCGCGTGCGGTCACGGGGTGTACCACCGGGTGAAACCGGGGGAGAACCTGTACCGGATCAGCAGGGCATACGGCGTTCCGCTGAGCCGGCTGGCAGCCGTCAATCACCTCTCCGATCCATCTCGGATCGAAGCCGGCCAGCGCATTTACATCCCCGATGCGCGCCACTCACTGCCGGTCGATGTCATCACGCCGCGCTCGGCAAGCCTGTGCCCGCCGCGGACGGACGCTGCGCGTCGGGGCGCGCCGGCATTCATCTGGCCCGTGGAGGGCGGTACCATCACCTCGGGGTTTGGCACGCGGGGAAGGAGCTTCCATGACGGCATCGATATCGCCGCGCCGAAAGGCACGCCGGTGCATGCCGCCCACGATGGTGACGTCATATATAGTGATGTGCTACGCGGCTACGGCAATGTGATCATCGTCCGCCACAGCCACGGCTTCGCCACCGTCTACGCCCACAACGAGCGCAACCAGGCGCACGAGGGCCAACACGTGCGCCTCGGGCAGGTCATCGGCAGCGTTGGCGACACCGGCCATACCTCCGGCGCCAATCTCCATTTCGAGGTCCGCCAAGACAATGTCGCGTGCAACCCCCTCTATTTCCTCCCAAGCACGACCCAGACGGCTGCGGTCCTTGGGGGAAGGTGAGGAGATCCGGCGGGCGGCCTTGACCAGCGGGGCGAATCCTGACAGAAGTCACAGCCTTCATGGCGAGGCATGCCTGTCTGACGACTCTGGCGCTATCTGTGGTTGTGCTCGCCATCGGCGGGTGCGGGCAGTCGGGCTCCAACCCGGTCTTATACCCGGAGGCCATCTTCAGCGTGACGCAGAGCGGCGGCGGGGTGTTTACCGTCGATTTCGTCGATGGGGGCGGCGTCCGGCATATGTTCCCGGCCAACGCGCAATTCTCGGGGACATCGACCTTTACGTTCCATATCCTGGGGGCGCCGACACCGTTCAATGGGAGATTCGAGCGCATCAGCGGCGGCAATATGGAGGTCGGGCTTACAGTCACGGAACAGCCGAGCGTCGGCCCGCTCTTCTCCACGAACCTGCCCGGTTGCTGCCAGACGACAGGGCAGAGTTGCCAGAGCTGCTCTGCGGATGCCGATTGTGTCCAGGGCGCCAGTTGCGTTCAAACCTTGAATATCCAAATCCCACCGGCGCCATCGCCAGCGGGGACGCCCGGCCCTAGTCCGGTGCCGCGTGCCAGCCCGGAAATCCGTGTCGACGTTTGCGCCCCGTCTCCGGGCGCGTCTTCCTGTTCGGTCGACGGCGATGCCGGGGTCTTCGGGCAGCCGTTCAGCGGCACGGTAGGAGATCAATTCACGACACACCTGGTCAACGGGGCAACGCCCAGCGTGTATTTCTTGAGCACGGCACGTGACAGCGTGAGCGCGGTACTGCGGGCCGGCAACAGCGGACAACTCCTCCAGGTTCAGCTTTTTATCAACGACCAGCTGGTCGAAATCGGCTTCGGGACAGGAGACGTGATCGTCCGGCACGACCTTTGAACTGTCTGCCCGGTTTTATCAACATGAGGTTTTCCCTTTGGCATGCACGGCCCGTGCTTCTTTAACGTAAACGGACACCGAAGCAAGGACGGATAAGCACTGGGAACTATTGCGGTTTACGCCCAGGCGGAATTGCCATTAATTCAGGCAATCCAAACTGATGCTTGCGGCATAGGCCTGAGGGCGCCGTCCTCCACAGCTTATCCACAACGCCTGTGTATTCTTTCTGCTCCTATGCCGAGGCGGCTGCAGCGACCACCTTGCGAGCGGCATCCGCCATATCGCTGGCTGCCAGGATATTCAGTTGTGAGTCGGCGAGGATGCGCTTGCCGATTTCGACGTTAGTTCCTTCAAGCCGGACGACGAGCGGGACTTTGAGATGGATTTCACGTGCCGCTTCGACAACGCCACTGGCGATGACGTCGCAGCGCATGATGCCACCGAAGATGTTCACCAGCACGGCTTTCACCTTCTCATCGGAGAGCAGGATCTTGAAGGCAGCGGTCACCGTTTCGGCCGAGGCCCCGCCACCCACGTCCAAGAAGTTGGCGGGCTCGCCGCCGGCTTGTTTGATGATATCCATCGTAGACATCGCCAGGCCGGCGCCGTTGACCATGCAGCCGATATTGCCATCGAGCGAGATATAGCTGAGGTCGTGCTGCGCGGCTTCGGTTTCTTTTGGATCTTCCTCGTTGGCGTCGCGCAGCGCACGGATCTCGGCGTGACGGAAGAGACCATTGTCATCGAACGACATCTTGGCATCGAGCGCGATTAAATCCCCTGCCTTGGTGAGCACCAGGGGATTGATCTCCGCCAGCGAGCAGTCGCATTCGAGAAATGCGCGGTAGAGTGCGCTGATGAACGCGACCGCTTTGTTGGTCGAGGCCTTTGGAAGACCGAGGCCAAACGCGATTTTGCGCGCCTGAAACGCTTGAATGCCGACGGCGGGATCGATCGGCTCGCGCAAGATTTTCTCGGGCGAGCGCGCCGCAACCTCTTCGATTTCCACCCCACCTTCGGCGCTGGCCATCACGGTCGCCCAACCCTTGGCGCGGTCAATGACCAGACCGAGGTACAGCTCGCGAGCGATATCACAGCCTTGTTCGACCAGAACCCGTCGAACCTCCCGACCGCTTGGGCCGGTCTGGTGCGTGACCAGTTTCTTGCCCAGCAGGCCGCGGGCGAAGTCGCCTGCTTCTTCCGGCGTCTTGCACAGCTTCACGCCGCCTGCTTTGCCGCGACCGCCGGCGTGGATCTGTGCTTTGACGACGCAGACGGCGCCGAACTCCCTGGCGATCGTCGCCGCTTCTTCCGCAGTGGTCGCAACTTTCCCCTGCGGGACCGCAACGCCGTAGCGTCGCAAAATTTCTTTGGCCTGAAATTCGTGAATATTCATCCGCCTTTTACCTCCTAAGGCCCGAAAAGATCCCTGAACGGATGGAGGTTGAAGAGGACCACTTGCAACATCACCCGTAGGTAATAGAGCAGGGCAGGGTACAGCACGAAATGATGAATCGATCGCTGTCTGTACCTCTGCCCCTGGCCAGCCTAGTGAACCACAGGCCAGCTCCTAAAACGGAATCGCCCGCCCAGGGTCCTATCCCTTGAGCATCGCCTCGGCCTCGTCGCAGGTTTTGCGGACGCCGGCGGCCGACTTCGCGAAGGCGGCCTTCTCTTCCTCGGTCAGGTCCAGTTGGATGACCTTCTCGAGTCCGTTCTTGCCCAAGATGCACGGGACGCCCATATACAGGCCCTTCACCCCGTACTCGCCTTCCAGCAGCGCGCAGGCCGGGATGATCTTACGCTTGTCATAGATGATCGCCTCGGCCATCTCGAGTGCGGCCCAAGCCGGCGACACGAAGGCCGACCCGAAGCCCAGCAGGCCGACCACCTCGCCGCCCGCCTTGCGGGTGCGCGACTCGATCGCCTTCAGCTTCTCGTCGTCCAGGAACTTATTCACCGGGATGCCGGCCACCTGGCACGAGCTGCGCACCGGGACCATGTCGTCGCCGTGGCCGCCGAGCACCATGGCGTTCACGTTCTCGACCGAGATGTTGGCCGCCTCGGCAACGAAGTAGCAGTACCGGCTCGAATCGAGTTGGCCTGCCATGCCCACCAGCTTGTTCTTTGGTGGCTTAAGGGCCCTGGCCAGCGCGTACACGATCGCGTCCAGCGGGTTCGCGATGGAAATGATTATTGCGTCGGGGCAGAACTGCTTGATGCCGGCCGCGACCTCCTGGGTCACCTTCAGGTTGATGGCGAGCAACTCCTCGCGGCTCGGGTACGTCCCGTCGGGACGCGCCTTGCGCGGGACGCCGGCGGTATTGATGACGAGATCCGACCCCTTGAGCGCCGAGAAGTCCTTGGACGCGACCAGGCGCGTGTCGCTGCCGATCGTAGGCAGGCCTTCCGCGATGTCGAGCGCCTTGCCGATGGACACGGACTGCTTCTTGACGACCTGCTGGCGTTCGGGCGGGTCGCTGGGGTTGGGAATGGGCGCCGGATCGACAGCCCCGACCTCCTTGGCCAGCTTGCGCTGGGCGATCTCCTGGACGAGCACGCCCCCGATGTAGCCGGCCCCGATGATCCCGATTTTCTTCAGCATAACTACCTCCTTCTCCTTCTTCGGCAGTGCCGATGGCTTCGATGGAGCCTCGGCTTCAAAGCAAACCGTGGGCCCCGAAACGATGGCTGCTTATACTTCGCATCCATATGTTGGGCAAGCGAGTGTGTCTCGGGATTGGGATTCAAACGGTCTTGCGCGGGAAAATCCTCTCAGACGGGGGAGTGTGGCGGCTCGCGGCGCTTCCGTGAACCGCCGACGCCTCAACGTCCCAGGAGATCCCGTAACGTCCGCTCGACCTGCTTCCGCGGATCGGCGGGGGTTGGCTGACCGCGGTGTTTGCCGCCGACCAACGAGTTCAACAGATCCTTGACAGCCCCCCGTGAGGCGGCGCGGGCCAGCACGCCAACCAAATAGTCCGAGTCCGGCCGCGGCTTGGCTTGGCCGAGCTTGCCCCGCAAACGGAAGGGCACGGCCAGTTGCCCGTGATCATCGAGCAGGTACTTCGCTTCCTTGACGTCGGCGACCACGTCGTCGCTGAACTGTCTCGACATCGCCAGAGTGCCCGCCACGTCCGCGTCACCTGTGAAGTCGGCCCACCCCTTGGCACGCGCCCCATAGTCCGCGGCGATGATCGCCAGGTCTTCGGTGTGCACGCGTTGTTCCGCAATCTGAAACGTCCCGTGCAACGTGTCGAAGCGGGTATCCGATTGCTCGAACAGGCGGGCGTATTTTGGCTTGACGTTTCGGGAGATGAGCGCGTCGATTCCCGGCAACCCGGTGATCTGTCCCAGCACGTCGTCGAGCAGATTGAAGTCCTCGATCACGCCGTCGCGGATGTCGGCAATGACCGTTCCGGCAACCGCTGTCGGTTTCGGTTCCGGGGCGTGCAGGTCGAGTTTGACTGTGGCGCGGCCTTTGGTACGCCGCCTGCCGCCTGCTGCGATGGACTGGAGCAGCTTTGCGACGTCGATATCTGTGAACTCGCCGCCGAGTTTCAGTTCCTGATTCGTGTGCCGTGGATACTGACCCGAGAGCGCAAAGCTGCCGCCGAAGACACGGCCGTCCAACTGAGACGTGCGGACAAGATCCGGGGTGGCCACAGCCTTCACGTGAAGGTCTTCAATATGCAGGCGGCTCGCCGCGAACGGCCCGAGAGTACCTTTGGCGTCGAGCTGGGAAGTCGAGTCTCCCAGCACTTCGATGTTACCCGTCAGATGGATGTTCTGCACGGCGTCCGCGAAGGCAGCATCGATATCGAAGTGCAGCGGCGTTGTCCCATTGACATACTTGAGCGTCAGGTCAATGTGCTGCGCGCGCTGCACCGCGGCGGGCTGCTTGGTGTGGTCCGTGACTTCCAGGCTGCCGTCTCGGATGGCGAAGCGACGGATGGTGAACGGCTCTGGAGCCGGCTGGGTATATGCCACGAGCATGAATTCGGGGGCGGCGGTGGACCTGGCGACGGGGGCTGCACCCAAGCTCTCGCAGTTCCAGTGCCCGGTGGCGTCGCGAATCAGTTGGACGTACGGCTGTACAAACTCGATGGCGCGAATGTTGAATCGGCGGCGCAGCAACGGCCACAACTCGGCGCGGGCGGTGACGGCCGTGCTGCGCGCAAAATCGCTGGCACTGAAGCGCGGATCGTCGGCAATCCGGACGTTTTCGAGGCGCACCCCGAGCCCGCCCCAAATGCTCAGCGTGATCTTGTCCACCGCCACGGCGCGCCCGAGCTTGGCCTGCGCGCGTGCCAGGATCAGCTCACGGTTGTGTTCGATGATGCGGTTGAGCAGGACGGTCGCGACCAGGACGATTGCCAGGGCGAGTACCGCTACGATAGCGAGCGCGGGAACGAGTTTTCGCATCGAAGCGACGCCAGCTTACGCGGCTCCGCTGCGGCAGTCAATTTATCCACTCAGAGCTTCTGATCAAATCGGGCGCCCAGTGCATGACCGGCAGCCCTCTATAAACGTTCGCAGCGACCAACGCCCGTCCTGATCTACTATCTCGGAAGATCGTCGCCTGGTAGCAAGAATTTCGGATTTCGGGTTCCGCAATCCGCATTCCACAATCCGCAATGGGTTGCGGGCGGAGCCCGCGCTGAGCCCGGTCGAAGGGGGAGCGGAACCGCCGAATGGACGCGGGGCGCAGCCCGCCTCACGCCCCGCACTGGCCGCGTTGGCGGAGCCAGTGATCGGCAAGGACCAGGCAGGCCATCGCCTCGACCACCGGGACCGCGCGCGGCAGGACACACGGGTCGTGCCGCCCCCGCGCTCCGAGGGCGACCGCCTGGCCGCTGCGATCGACCGTCTGTTGTACCTGCGCAATAGTGGCCGTTGGCTTGAAGGCGACGCGGAAGACGATGTCCTCGCCGTTGCTGATTCCACCTTGGATGCCTCCGGACCGATTACTGGTGGTGCGCACACGGCCCGAGGCATCGATGGTGAACGGGTCGTTGTGCTCACTGCCTGTGAGGCGCGTGCCGGCGAAGCCGCTGCCGACCTCGAAACCCTTGGCAGCGGGCAACGAGAGCATGGCGCGCGCCAACTCGGCCTCGAGCTTGTCGAAAACGGGCTCACCCAAGCCCGGAGGCACATTGCGGCACACGCATTCGACGACACCGCCGAGCGAGTCGCCGGCGCGCCGCGCTTCGTCGATGCGCGCCATCATGGCCTGCGCCGCGGTCGCATCGGGGCAACGGACCGGAGTGCCTTCGACATCCGCCAACGTGACGCTGCTCGGGTCGATGCTCGTCTCGATGGTGTGCACCCGGCACACGTACGCCAACACTTCCAGCCGCAGCATGTCCGCCAGCAGCTTGCGGGCGATGGCACCGGCGGCGACCCGGGCGACCGTCTCGCGTGCCGAGGCGCGGCCGCCGCCTTGCCAGTTGCGGATGCCGTACTTCACCTCATACGTGTAATCGGCGTGAGAGGGGCGGTACATGTCCTTGAACGCCGCGTACGCCTCGGGGCGCGCATCGGTATTGCGCACCAGGATGGCAATCGGGGTCCCGAGCGTTCTGCCCTCGAAAAGCCCGGAGAGAATTTCCGCGCGGTCCGGCTCGTCACGCGGCGTCGTGATCGCGCTTTGACCGGGGCGGCGGCGGTCCAGGTCACGCTGAATATCCTCGACGCCCAGTGGCAAGCGCGGCGGGCAGCCGTCAACGACGACGCCAACGGCCCCGCCGTGTGATTCACCGAACGTGGTGACACGAAACAGGTGCCCGAAGGTTGAGCCCATCGCCAGCAGTGTACGTAAGCGGGCGGGACGGAACAAGTCGATCAGTGCTTGGCGCTGCGCGTCGCCAAATCCGGCTCGATCCCAATAGCGGTCGGTCGCGCCGTCCTCTAAAGCGTCGACTCTGGTGTGAGGGAGGCCACGTCTGTGCGCGTTGGACAATAGAAAACGAAGAAAAGTCATTCCCCATTGTCCGTCTTGCACTTTCCTAACCTGCCAGCCGCGCCGCAGGTCGCGGAGAGCCGCACGGCTGTCAGGACTACAGCGCCCGCAAGTAGCGCAGCACGGTGCGCACGCCGAAGCCGGTTGCGCCGAGCGGGTGAGCAGGGAAGGGCTTCTCGGCCATCACCGTGCTGGAGAAGTCGATGTGAGCCCAGGGGACGGTGCCGGCGAACTCGCGCAAGAAGAGCCCGGCGACGATCGTGCCGGCAGTGCCGTTGCCGATGTTCTTCAAGTCGGCGACGTGACTATCGAGGTCCGAACGGTACTCGCGAACCAAGGGCAGCTCCCACAGGTTCTCGGCGCAATCGCGGGCGGCGGCAATCAACGCCTGCACAAGGGTGGAATCGGTGCCCATAACGGCTGCGTAGCGCGTGCCGAGGGCGGTGCGCACGGCGGCGGTCAAGGTCGCCAAGTCAATCAAGATGTCGGGCTTCCGCGCCACGGCATAGGCGAGGGCGTCGGCGAGCACGAGCCGTCCTTCGGCGTCGGTGTTCAGCACCTCGATGCTCTTGCCGTTGCACGCCCGCACGACGTCGCCGGGCTTCAACGCCCGGCCGCCGGGCATGTTTTCGGTCGCCGCGACGTAGCCGCGCACTTCCACGGGCAGAGCCAAATCGCGTACGATGCTCATGACCGCCAGCACCACGGCGCCGCCGGCCATGTCGCGCTTCTGGGCTTGCATCGCCTCCGCCGTCTTGATCGAGAGTCCCCCGCTGTCGAAGGTGATCCCCTTGCCTGCCAAGGCGACGGCGCAGCGCGCTTTCCCCGCCGGACGATAGAGCAGCTCAATGAAGCGAGCTGGCTCGGCGCTGCCTTGCGCCACGCCGAGCAGCGCCCCCATGCCCGCCCGCTTGATCGCCGGCGGAGTGAGAACACGTGCCTGCAGGCGCTGCGTCCCGGTGAGGCGGCGCGCCTCGCGAGCGAGATAACTCGGAGTGACAATCGCGGCGGGCAGGTTGATGAGATCACGCGCGTAGCACACCGCGGCGGCGCTCGTGCCCGCAGACGCGACGGCCTGGCGCAGGTCGGTGTTGGGCTCGTCGGTTACCACTACGAGGTGCTCGACCTGCGTGGTGGGCGGCTTCGCGGGAGCTTTGAGTTGCTCGAAGACGTAGCTACTGAGGTGCATTCCCTCGACGAGGTGCTCGGCGGCGGCAGGGGAGAGCAGGTGCGGTGGCAGAACCGCCGCCGCGGTGGTGGCCTTAAGCTCACGCGCGCGGTCGATGGTCAGCTGCGCGAGTTTCTGCCAGGCCCCGCAGTCGGGTGCATCGCCAACTCCGACGAGAAGGAGGTGATGGGCTGGAAGCGCGCCATGCGTTTGAAACCAGGCCGCCGAACCGGCTTCGCCGTGAAAGCCCTGTTGCGCAACCTCGGAAATCAGTTTGCCGTCCAACGCGCGGTCGAGTTGGTCGACGGGTGCGGCCTTCCAATCGGGGCCGACCGGAATGACCAGGAGATCCGAGGCAAGCGCCTCGAGTCGCTGGGAGCTGAATGAGATCCGCATAATCCTTGCACTCATCCACTATGCCGCTTGAGATAGTCCAGCACCACCGCCCGCTCCTCGGAAGTGAGCGGCGGTAGGCCTTTGCGGACGATGTCGCCCTGCATGCGTTCCACCTGAATTTTCCACATCTCATATTTCATGAGGGTAGGGGCGTAGATCCGGTGGCAACCGTCGCACCGTGCAGCATATAAACGTGCGCCGGCGGATTCCGGCTCCGGCAATTTGGCGTTGCACGCGCTCAAACCGAGCACGGCGTGCGCCAAGACGACGACTCCGAGCTGCCGGACCGTGCTGCTTTTCACGAACGAATGGAAACCAGACAACTGCAGCGTCGTTCTCCCCGTTTGCAATGGTCATCCTGCCTCGCGAAAGAAGGCGGCCTGCCCCGTGGTTTCCTCAACACCGATCGTGAGCGCAGTGATGCGGTCGATGGCATGCTTGCCGAGCGCGCGGCGGATTTCGCCCGCCAGGTGACGTGCCAATTCTTCGGCCGAGCTGTGCGTGATCGGCACCAAAGCGACGTCGGCGGTAGGGAAGCGGAACTCGTCGTTTTCGTAGAGGACGATAATCTGCCCGGCTTCTTCGTGAATACGCAGGCAGTCACTGTGCATGGGGATCACGACCTTCTCGTCGAGCGTGCGGCAGACATCGCGCGCGATGCGCTTCAGCAGCCCGAAATCAAGCAGGTAGCCCTCCGGTCCCAGGCGCGTTCCTTCCACGTCGACCGAGACCCGATAGTTGTGGCCGTGCAGCCGTTCGCGAAAGCCTTTGTAGGCGATGAAATGCGCCGCCGAAAATTTCAGATAGTCCTTGGTGACATGCACCCGAAACGATCGTTTACTCATGACGTACCGGCAAGCGCCTAGCGTGCACGCAGGAATTGTTCGAGGCCGCTACGCCGGATGCTGTGGTTAGGCGGGCCGAAGGCCTGCCAGTACGCGGCGTGGTCGAGCCCGGTCATGCTGAGAAAGCGTGCCAGCTCCTTCGGCTGCTCCTCGGCAATGGCGGCGCGCACCCGCTCGGACACGGCGGGATCGTGCGTCAGCGGCATGACAAGGTCCTGGATGCAAATCCCGTGCAGGCCGCCGAGCAGGCAGGCCGCCAGATAGCTGAGCTGCGTGCGCGTCGGCTTCTGGTGCCACGCGTCCACGGCCGTCAGCAACTCCTCGCTGCGCGTGCGGACGCGTACGGGGACGACACGTTCTGAACCGGTCCCTTCGCGGCCAGGGGCCAAAAACGTGATGGCGAAGTGGTCGGCGTCGAGACGGACGGGATGCGGGATGTAGTGTGGCGAGGTGTACCGAATCAGCTTGAACAGGCGTTGGCGAAAGGCGGCGGTATCGAGGTCGACCGCGCTGAGGATGGACCACAAGTACGTGGCGAGGTCCTGCCGTTGCGTGGTGGCTTCCTGCCGCAAGCGCTGCAGCGCGCCGCTGCTATACCCCTCGGCGTCGCAGAGCTTGGCCAGATCAGTGGGTTGGGTGGTGAGGGCGACGCCCTCCGGGCCGTCACTGGCGACCGCGTTTGCGTCGAGCCGCTGCGCCCCGATGGGCAGGAGAGGGTCGAGCGGTTCGAGCGCCAGTGCGAAACGATCGGCATGCTGCGACGCGGTACTGAAGCCGCGCCGGGTGTTGGTGAGCGCCACCCGCGTGGCAGCCCGCAGCCGCAACGGTCCGATCGGCGTCAAACCGAGCCCGCTCATCAGCGAGCCGTACGCGATGACGACGACTTCAGCAGATGGCATGGCGCGGCTGCTTGTTTTCATGCGAGGGGACTCCGCGACCGCTTAGCATAGGCATCTTGAGGAATGAAGTGCAGGTTAGCCGTGATGGGTACCAATCATGCGCATTCACCCCCAGACAAGAGTGCGGAGCGCAGCGGCGAGGCGATCAGCACACGCTACCGCCTCGGCTGGGTTGCGGAGCAGCCGGTTGTTGATCTCCATTTCGAGGTACGGAATGCGATGCCGACTCCCGTGCAGCTGCGCGCTGAAGATCAGGCCGTCGAGGCCGGAGTATGGCTGGTTGTAACGCACCCGCAGCCCGCCCCGGGCGAGTGCCTCACCGAGCCGTTCGGCGTGCGTGGAATACGCATCGAACAGCACGCCGACGTCGAACCGGCGCTCGCGACCGTTGAGCGCTGGCGTG
Source organism: uncultured delta proteobacterium (assembly GCA_963729835.1). Lineage (GTDB taxonomy): Bacteria > Desulfobacterota > Binatia > HRBIN30 > HRBIN30 > CAVSQF01. The sequence continues at coordinate 158,359 of CAVSQF010000027.1, forward strand.
AAGCTGTGGACGCTCAGCAGGAAGGACGTGCGCTTCCGGGCCAGGACGGAATCAATTGCCTCATGGTACGGCCTGTAGAACTCGCGGATGCGACGATCACGTTCCGCCCCATCGAGATGCCGGTTGCGCGGGATGTTCGTCCCGTGGCTTTCACTGACGATGAGCTCGTGATCCGCGAGGTCGCGGTTGCAGTCGATCAGCAGGCGGGACACGCCGGCGAGCGCCGCTGGCGCGTCGAACGAGCGCGCCAGCGCTTCGGTCGCCTGCCGGGCGCCGATGTCCCAGCCGATATGCTCCTGCAGCCGCTCCGGCTCCAATCCCAGGTGGTCGTACTCCACCGGAAGGGCAGAGGAAGCATGCTCGCAGGTGAGCAGCAGCGGCGCGCTGCCACGGGGGTTGCAAATGGAGAATGGCTGCATGTCGGGCGGCTTATAGGAAGCGTCCCCGGCGTTTTCAAGCCACACTATGCATCGCTCCGTATACGCCGGCGGGTGCGATCACGGCGCGGCCGACCGCCGATGGCAACGTCCAGGTCGAGCCGGTGCGCCCGGCAGTAAGCGTCGATGTGTTCGAGAAAGCGCTGGCCCAGATCGGCCAGCTTGCGCTCGCCGATGCCGCGCACGTTGAGGAAGGCGCCGGGCGACCCGGGGCGCACGCGTCCCATGTCACGCAAAGTGACATCGCTGCAGATGACGAACGGCGGCACGCCACGCTCCGTGGCGATCGCGCGCCGCAACCCGCGCAGGCTCTCGAACAAACCGCGCTCCACGCCTTCCCACGATTCCGCGTCGACACGCGTCTGGCTGACGGTCTCTTTGGGCTGCAGCAGGCGCACCGGCCGTCTGCCGCGCAACACCGCCCACGAAGCCTCGTTCAAGCGCAGGGTAGGGCGCTCGTCCCCGGTGCGTTCGAGCAACCCCTGGTCGAGGAGCTGGTAGATCAGGTTGAGCAGGCTCTTGCGGCCGCTGCCTTTCATGAGGCCGTACGTGCTCAGCTGTTCGTGCTGCCAGCGCCGGATACGCTCGGTGTTGGCCCCGAGGAGGACGTCGGCAACGTGCTCGGTCCCGAAGCGTTCACCGGTGCGCGCGACACAGGAAAGGATCTTCTGTGCAGTCACCGTGGCGTCGGCGACGCCCTCGACCTCGTTCAGACAGACGTCGCACGCGCCGCAGTCCGGTTTCTCGTATGCCTGCCCGAAGTATTCCGACAGCCGCCGGTGACGGCAGTGGACACCGGAGCAGAAGCGGCGCATCTCGTTGAGCAGGTGTTTGGTGGCGGCGATCACCTCGGCGGGCGCCGTGGCCTCCGCGGCGCTGCGCTCGACCAGGGATTCCCAGCGGATCGCATCAGCTGCCGAGTACAGGAGCACGCATTCAGCTTCGAGTCCGTCACGGCCGGCGCGTCCGGTTTCCTGCTGATAGTGCTCGACGGATTTCGGCATCGCCGCATGGACGACGCAGCGTACGTCGCTGCGGTCGATGCCCATGCCAAACGCGACCGTCGCGGCGATGACGTCGATCTGCTCGTTCGCAAACGCGTCCTGCGTGCGGCGGCGCTCGTCCGGTTGCATGCCGGCATGATAGTGGGCGGCACGGAGGCGATAGGCTGCCAGGAACGCCGCCATCGCCTCGGCGTCCTTGCGGCTGATACAGTAGACGATCGCGGCTTGGCCGGCGTGCCGGCGGAGGATGTCGAGCACTTGGGCCTCTGCATCGACGCGCGGGATGATCCGGTACACGAGGTTCGGGCGGTCGAACGTACCGACCAACACCGCCGGATCCTGCAAGCGCAGTTGGTCGATGATGTCGGTGCGCACGCGTTCCGTGGCGGTCGCGGTGTACGCGTGCACGCTGGCGTGCGGGAAGCGCGCCTTCAGCTCCGCCAGCTGGCGATATTCCGGCCGGAAGTCATGTCCCCAATGGCTGATGCAGTGCGCCTCATCGACGGCAAAGGCGCCGACCTTCACGGAGTGCAGCAACTCCAGGAATCGTTCGGTGAGCAGCCGTTCCGGCGCCACGAATACCAGCCGGTATTCCCCCGCAACGATGGCGCGCTCCGTGTCACGCAGCTCGATGAACGGCATGCCGCTGTAAAGCGCCGCGGCCGGATAGCCACACTCGCGCAAGCCGTCGACCTGATCCTTCATCAATGAAATGAGGGGAGACACGACCACATCCGTGCGTTGCGCCAGCGCTGGCGGCACCTGATAGCACAGCGACTTGCCACCGCCGGTCGGCATCACCACCAGCGAATCGCGCGCTTCCAACCCGGCGCGAATCGCCTCCTCTTGGAGTGGGCGCAATGTGTCGAAGCCCCAGAAGCGGCGGACCGTGGCGAGAATCTGTGCGACAGGCCTTCGCGGCGCCGCCGACGCTGTGGTCATGCAGAAAGGGTCCCTTCCATAAAGACGCACAAGTACTTTACATGCCGCAACACGCCGCGCAAGCGGCAAGATGAATGGAGGCAGGAACAACCGTCCGTGAGGTAGACGGTGCCGTCTTGCAGACTCAGCGGACCTTTCCACAGATTCAAGCCGCCAGCCAACTGGCCGATGAACTGATCCACCTTGGCTGACGTATCGCTGCTGAGGCCCTGGCCGTTGACGAAGGCCACGGCGCTCGTATCCGGATTGTTGATGTCGGGACCACGCCGGCTTTTGCCTCAACCCAACAATCCATTGTCGCGCGCGAACTCGACGATCTCCACGACGGAACGCACGCCGAGCTTCTCCTTGATGCGCTGGACGTAGGTGTTCACCGTGCTGGCGGACACGCCGAGTTCGGCAGCAATAGCCACGGCCCGGGCGCCCTGGGCCAGCCGCAGGACCACCTGGCGTTCGCGGGCGCTGAGGATCGTGCTCGGCGCGCCCTGTACGTCGATGTTGCGCTCGATCAGGTACTGCGCGAGATCCGGTGTGATGTAGCGCGCGCCCGTGTGCACCGTCCGGATGGCGGCAGCCAACTCCCGAGTGGAGCGCTGCTTGTTCAGAAACGCCTTGGCGCCGCTGCGCAGATAGGCCACGGCGTGGCCGTCTTCCGCGTACATGGTGAAGATCACCACGGCAGGTGCGGGTTGGAGTTCCGTGAGCGCGCGCACCAGCTTGGGACCGGGTTTCCCGGCAGGTTGATGTCCAAGACCAAAACGTCCCAGTGCTTTTGGCGCGCGCGCTCCAGCAGACCGCTGGCCGTCGGCATCTCATCACAGACCCGGATCTCCGGGTCTGTCGCAAGCAGGTGCCGCAGTCCACTGCGGACGATGTCATGATCGTCGGCGATACACACGCGGATCATGGGACGGCTCCCTCTGCGATGCGATGACCAGTGGTATTCACCGGTACATGAGTTTGTACTTTGCGAAGAGCGCGGCCGCGTATTTGTGTGAGGCGGCGTCAAGCTGCTCGTCCCACTGCCAGCGACGGAGGATCGTCAACAGTTCTTGGCAACGCGGGCGGTTGTCACCGGCGGCAAGTTCGGCCTCCATCTTCTGCAACACATCGCGGGCGTCAATGTTCGCGCTCATGGTTCGACCTCAAGTGTCAGCGCGTTGAAAGTGCTCCGTCTATTCCACGCTCGCCGCCACCACCGCGCTCGGCACGGCCTGGTACGGGTCCGCGCGCGGTGCCGGCGAGACGCCCGCACCGCCATGACCGAATGATCGCCCCGTGCTGAGTAGCGCTCCTGCGCGTATCGAAGCGTCACAAGCCACCCCGCACGGCACGGACGTGGGTGAACCGTAGTCCTTGTTTCCCCCGTTCACTTCGCCGTCGAAGGAGTACAGTAACCACGCCTGACCCGGAGTCGGCTGGTAGTTGGTAGACGACCAGTAGTAGCTCGACTGTGTGGGACCAAAGGTCGCGTCAATACAGGGGGACGTTCCACAGCTGCATTTGGACTCATCGAATGCGCCCGTACAGGCGAAATCCTTGAGCGTGGTCTGCAATTCCGCCAGCGTCGGCAGCCGCCAGCCGTTCGCCCCGGCAAAGCCCGGCGTGTTGAGACCGGCCGTGAGAAAAGTAGTGAACGCCGTGCCGTTTTCCACCCATGGTGCTCCCGTGCTCCACGTATAGTAGTTGCCCTCGTTGTGGACGCTGGCATCATTCGTCTTCTTCTCCCACACCAGCCCGGTCAAATTGTCGGTCACGGTCGTCCCGTTGTCGGTCAACCGATTGCCGACGCACGTACTCGTTGCTAACGCCTTCTTCGGCTGGAACGCCGTCCAGTTCTTGAAATAGCTGTGCCGGCACTTCGCAAACGCCGCGAACTCATCGAAACTGACACGCTTCGCATCCTTGCCGACCACCGCGTCCAGGCAGGACGTGTATTTCGCCCACGCCGCGATGCGCGCGCTGTCACACTGCTGCTGCGCGGACGGTGTCGCCCGCGCCGCCCCGGTCCACAGCAGCGTGCTCATCGTTATCACCGTGAAAGTTGCTCTCGCCATGATTCCCCTCCTTTGTCAGATAGATCTTGGGCTGCGCGCCGAGACGTTCGCGTGCTCTCCACCGAAGCCCTTTGCGCAGCAAAACATTTCTGCATCCATTGTTTCAGCCAGCATTGTCCCACCATGCCCATCCGACTGTTCCGAGCCTGGTCCTCAGCTTGACGAAGGGGAGCGCCATCCCTTCGATGGCAGGCTTCGTCATATTTGGCAGCTTGGCCACTCTTGATTAGGTTCACGAGGCCGATTTGGGTTCACTTCCGTTACGGCTCGCGGGTTCGCTTCCCAAGGCTTCGCCGGCTGGATCGCTCCAACTCACGCTCGGGTCGCTCCCTGCTGAACGGGCAATTCGCAGTTCAACCTCCTTTCAGGTTGCGAGATCGGCCAGGCTTGGCCTGGCGCACCTAATGACCCAATAATCGATCACAAGCCACCCCGCACGGCACGCACACCGTAGTAGTAGTCGTCCTTGTAGTAGTTGGTCACGTAGCCGTAGTCGAAGCTCACGTACCACGCGTGGTACGGGTCGGTCGTGACCGTGGAAGACGACCAGTAGTAGCTAGACGTCGTACAACTGCACGCGGCGCTCGTGATGTCGGTGCACGCGCCCCCGCAGCTCGCCCCCTGGAACGCTGCGGCCACGCTCGGATTCACCGCGCCGTAGTTCACGAGGTTCTGCAACTCGTTGACGTTCGGGATGCGCCAATCGTTGTGCCCCGCAAAGTTCGCGGTGTTGAGCGCTGCCAACCAACCGAAGATCGTGCGCCCCGTACCTTCTCCGTCAGTGATCCTGCACGTGTGCGGCGACGTGCAATCCGCGTTCGTCTGGCAGCACTTTCCTCCGCCGTTACAGGCCGTTTCTGAACTGCAATCGCCAGCCCACTGGTAATAGTTGTCCGCGTCGTGCAGATTGGTGCCATCCTGCGTGCCGTCCAGCTTCACCTTCTTTTCCCACATGAGCCTGGTTTTGTTGTCGGTGATCGTGCCATCCCCGTTATCGGTGAATGATCTGGCATCCCCTTTCTGAATCGCCCCATCGTCACCGGCGACGTAGGACGTTGTCTCTCCGGTCTTGAGCGGTTGGGATGGCACGACTCCAGCGGTTCCCGTGACGCCCAGAATGGTCACGCCGTTCACGATGTTGCTCGCCGTCAGGTTCGTATCGTTCGCCGTGGCCGTCTTCGATCCCGCATACAGGCCGTCCGGGATGGTGAAAGTCTTCAGTCCGTTGGCGCCGTTCACATTCGCCCCGGCGGGCACCGTGCCCGTCACCAGGCTGCCGTTCGCATAGCACGTCTGGCCGCTGACGATGTTGCTGGCGGTGGCCGTGGCCCCGCTGGTGTTGACGACGTTCGAGTCGCCGCTGACCCCAAAGATCGTCGCCCCACTCTTGATGTTGCCGCTGACCAGGTTGGCATCCGTGTTGACCTGCCCGCCACTGTAGTATCCCGCCGGCACCAGGACCGCCGCCGATCCGGGGATGAAGTTCGCCGCGCCGTTGTTCGGCATCGCGCCGGTGAGCCCGACGCCGCTGGTGCTCGAAAACGTCTTGCCCGTCAGGACGTCCCCAACTACGGCGTTCCCGCTGGCCTTGATGCCGCAGGTGAGGTCCGGCACATCGTCGCCATTGCTGTCCATCGCGGTGTGCGCCGCCTCCAGGGCCGCCTGCGCGCAAGCCCTTTTCGCGTCAGACGAGTCCGTGAACTTGTCGTCCATCAGCCGCAGCCACTCCGGCGCCCGCGGGAAGTCCACCGCGATCTGCTGCCGCGCCTGACACTCCGCCGCCGCCCGCAAACAGTCGATCCACTGCACCAGCGTACCCGCGCCGGTGGCGAAGTTGGCGCAGTAGGCGCCGATCCGGGTTGCGGCATCCAGCGGCTGGTTCACATCCGGACTGCCCGTCCCGACAATGTCAGCCTCTGTCACTGGGTCGCACGCCTTGTGTATCTTCGCGGCCATCTTATCCGCCAGCGACTTCGAGTCGGTGCGCCCGAGATCGTAGAACTTTGTCAGGCAGATCTTGATCGCTGCCGACACATCCACGCTGGACTGATTGCCGGCCACCACGACGCTGGCGATCTTTTCCAGACAGTCCCCGATTTTCTTCTGCACCCCGGTGGCGTACTTCGCCGTCTCCGTCTGTGCCGTTTTCTGGCACTTCTCCACGCTCGTTGAGGCCTTGGTCGCTTGCGTCGCATACGCAACGCCACTCCACAGCGCCACACCCGTCGCTGCACCGAGCGTCCAGCCTGTCAGCAGTTGTCTCATCACCGTGCCTCCTTTTCTATTCGCCGTGCGGCGCCGGCGCGCCGATCCACGGTCCAGTCTGAAGCTCCGCAGGCTATTTTCGTATCCATGATCACCGCGAGGAATTATCGGTTCGCGGCACTGTGGTGCACAAGCGACGTTTGTCTACAAGCGCGAGCAGTTTGTAGACAAACGTCTACACGGGACTCATATTTGTGGATTTGGCCATTGAATTTGTCTCTCGAGCGTGAAAGTGACGAAAACGATAGCAGGCATCTCATGGCAAAACACAGCATCAGCGCATTCGCACTCTTGACGGCCATCTTTCTCTTTCCGGTTGCCGCTCCGGCGGCGGTCGCGCCAGCGTGCCTGGCCGGCACAGAGGATCAGTGGTGGCATGACCTGACGCAAATCGGCGCGGTCCGCAGTCTCATCGATGCCGCCTGCGTCTGCGGGAACTTCGATGGGAGCAAACGACATACGCACAACGACTACGTGAAGTGTGCGGGGAATATCATCACGGCCCAAGCGGCCGTGCCGCCCGGCAATCTGCGCCCGCGGTGCAAGGCAACCGTCAAGAAGTTCTACGCACAATCGACCTGCGGGACGAATCCGGCGCTGCACTCCGCGCCGTGTATCAAGACCGTGACCAAGGGCGGGAAAATCGGGTGCACCATCAAGGCGACAACGAAGAGGGACGGCGTTACGCCGACTAGGCAGTGCACGGATGGGCGGACGTTCAGGCAAGTGGCGTGTCCGCTTTACACCACCTGTATCGACGCCAGCGATACCAACCATGACCTGATCATCGCAGCAACGGGAGATACGGGAGGCTGTGTGCCCACTCCAACCCCGACTGACACCCCAACTGCAACCCCAACTGACACCCCGATCCCGACTGATACCCCAACCCCAACGGCGACTGACACCCCAACCATAACTGGCACCCCAACTCCGACTGACACCCCAACCCTCACGCCGACCGCACCGCCGTGGGCCGGGAAGAGAGTGTTCGTGACGTCGATGACGTACACCGGCGACCTCGGTGGATTGAGCGGCGCGGACAGCAAGTGCCAAGCACTCGCCGATGGAGTGAGCGGTGGAGCATTGGGCGGAACCTGGGTCGCGTGGCTGTCCACGGGTTCGGTGAACGCGCGGGACCGTATTCCCGACGCCGCGTACGCGCTCGTCGACGGAGTCACGGTGGTAGCCATGAGCAAGGCGGACCTGTTGGATGGGTCCCTGCTGCACGCGATCAACATGGACGAAAATCGGGCTACTCCTGACACCTTCGACAGCTGGGTGCACACCGGTACGGTCGCTAATGGTACGGCCAAGGGCATGGACTGTTCAGGGTGGGTTGATGACGGCGGCAACACATGGTTAGGGGACTTCACGCAGCAGGGGGCTAACTGGACCGACGCCCCCGAGGGCTCGCCAAGCTGCGACACCAGTGCCCATCTGTATTGCTTCGAGCAGTGACCTGCGCCGATTCGACATCCAAGACCACGACGTCTCAGTGCTCGCGCCAGGCGCGCTCCACCAGGTCGCTCCGCTCGACGCGTCATCGCAGATCCGGATCTCCGGGTCCTCGGCGAGCAGGCGCCGCAGTCCACTGCGCACGATGTCATGATCATCGGCGATGCACACGCGGATCATGGGACGGCCTCCTCTGCGTTACGCAAGCCATGGATGATCGCATGGCGGCAAGAATTTCGGATTGTGGAATGGGGATTGCGGACTCCGCAATCCCCATTCTGCAATCCGCAATGGGTTGAGGGCGAAGCCCGCGCTGTGATGCGATGACCACCGGTCTTCACCGATAAATGAGCTTGTACTTTGCGAAAAGCGTGGCCGCGTAATTGCGTGAGGCGGCGTCAAGCTGCTCGTCCCACCGCCAGCGACGGAGGATGGTCAAGAGTTCTTGGCAACGTGGGCGGTTGTCACCGGCGGCAAGCTCGGCCTCCATCTTCTGCAACACGTCGCGGGCGTCAATGTTCGCACTCATGGTTTGACCTCAAGTGTCAGCGCGTTGAAAGTGCTCCGTCTATTCCACGCTCACCGCCACCACCGCGCGCGGCACGGCCCGGTACGGGTCCGCGGGCGGTGCCGGCGAGACGCCCGCACCGCCATGCCCGAATGATCGCCCGGCGCTGAGTAGCGCTCCTGCGCGTATCGAAGCGTCACAAGCCGCCGCGTACGGCTCGGACGTAGGTGGCCTCGTAGTCCTTGTTTCCCCCGTGCACTTCGCCGTCGTAGAAGTACAGGAACCACGCCTGACCCGGAGTCGGCTGGTAGTTGGTAGACGACCAGTAGTAGCTCGACTGTGTGGGACCAAAGGTCGCGTCAATACAGGGGGACGTTCCACAGCTGCATTTGGACTCACCGAATGCGCCCGTACAGGCGAAATCCTTGAGCGTGGTCTGTAGCTCCGCCAGCGTCGGCAGGCGCCAGCCGTTCGCCCCGGCAAAGCCCGGCGTGTTGAGACCGGCCGTGAGAAAAGTAGTGAACGCCGTGCCGTTTTCCACCCATGGTGCTCCCGTGCTCCACGTATAGTAGTTGCCCTCGTTGTGGACGCTGGCATCATTCGTCTTCTTCTCCCACACCAGCCCGGTCAAATTGTCGGTCACGGTCGTCCCGTTGTCGGTCAACCGGTTGCCGACGCACGTACTCGTCGCTAACGCCGCGCTTTTCTGAAACGCCGTCCAGTTCTTGAAATACGTGTGCCGGCACTTCGCGAACGCTGCATTCTCATCGAAAGTGCATGATGGGTGACATTTGGCATCCTTGGCGACTACCGCGTCCACGCAGGACACGTATTTTCCCCAGGCCACGATGCGCGCGCTGTCACACTGCTGCTGCGCGGACGGTGTCGCCCGCGCCGCCCCGGTCCACAGCAGCGTGCTCATCGTTATCACCGTGAAAGTTGCTCTCGTCATGATTCACCTCCTTTGTCAGATAGATCTTTGGGGCGCGCGGCGCGGTCTTCGCATGCTCTCCACCGAAGCCCTTTGCGCAGCGAAACATTTCTGCATCCATTGTTTCAGCCAGTGTGCCCCAGCATGCCCATCCGACTGTCGCGAGCCTTGTCCTGCACTACTATCTCCGAAGGCACGACGATTTCAGCCTCCGGTTCCTCTCCTTCCAGGAGAGGTTAGGTGAGGTGATTAGATATTTTCTTCTCACCAACGTTCTCTAAGCGTCTGGGATAAAGAATATGGTTCAGAAGAGGACATTCATCACCTCACCTCGCCTCTCCTGGAAGGAGAGGAAACTTTCGCTGTCCGCTCACGCGGACGCAATTGGTTGCAGCCACAGCCCGCGCCGGCGTTTAGCGTTGCCAGAAACGTGGTCACCATGGTCCCGTTCATGCCGTACGGCGAGCCCGTCTGGCCCCAGGTGCATGTGTTGGCATAGAGAGGCCAAACCCACCGCACCAGATTGCGCCAGCCAGGAGCGACGATGGCCGACGTCCGGGGAGCAAGGTACCTGTCGCGTCATGAGCTCACACAGCGAGTGCCGTTAAAGCAGGTGCCAGAAGGGCAGTTGCAGACCCGCACCTGGTGGCTCCCAGCGGGTGAGCAGCCGCAGGCTCCCGACACGCAGGTGCTGGGAAAGTCGCTGGTGCTGGCGCAGCACATACCCGTCGTCACCGTTCCACCCGACTCGAGACAGCCCTCATCGAGCGAGCCCCCACGTACGGCACGGACGGGGTAGCCAGTGTTTTTTGAGCTGATGTATGATTCCAGGTCCCAGAAGTTGAGCACCAACGCCAAGCCTTTTGCCGACTGAGCAGTAGTTGACGTCCAGTATCCGCTGTTCCAATTACAGCTACAGGTGGTCACAGTACAGCCGGGAGGACAGGGCACCCCAAATATCTCGTCGGCGCCACGTGCATAGTTGGCGGTGGTCTGGAGCTCGTTGATATTGGGAACTCGCCAGTCCGTGTGTCCGGCGAAGCCCGCGCCGGCGTTGAGCGTCGCCAGGAACCCCGACACCATCGTCCCGTTCATGGTGTAGGGCGAAGCCGTCAGGCCCCAAGTGTAGGTGTTGCCGTAGTAATGGATGCCCGTCGACGAGTCTTTCTTTTCCCACATGAGTCCCGTGATGTTGTCGGTGATCGTCCCGTCGCCGTTGTCCGTGAACGAATGGGCAGCGCCCTTTTGCAACGCGCCGTCGCTGCCGCTGCCAAACGAGTCTGTTTGTCCGGTGGCGAGCGGAGGTTGCCGCAATCCGCAGGCGATGTCCGGCTTGTCGTCACCGTCAGTGTCCATCGCGTTGTGTGCCGCCTCCAGTGCCGCCTGCGCCGCCGCCTTCTTGTTGTCGGAAGAAGCGGTGAACTGCGTGTCCATCAGCCGCAGCCACTCTGGCGCCCGCGGAAAGTCGACGGTGATCTGTTGCCGTGCCTGACAATCGGCGGCCGCTCGCAAACAGTCGATCCACTCCGCCAGCGTACCCGCGGCACTGGCGAAGTTGGCGCAGTAACCGCCGATCCGCGTGGCCGCATCCAGGGGCTGGTTCACATCAGGAGAGCCTGTCCCGAGGATATCATTCGCGTTCAGCGGTCCACATGACTTGTTGATCTTCGCGGTCAGTTTGTCGCCCAGTGACTTCCCGTCGCTGCGCCCGAGATCGTAGAGCTTCGCCAGGCAAATCTTCGTGGCTGCCGAGACATCGACGCTGGACTGATTGCCGGCCACAACGACGCTGGCAATCTTTTCCAGACAGTCCCCCAATCGTTTCTGCACGGCGGTGGCATACTTCGCCGTCTCCGTCTGTGCCGTCTTCTGGCACGCCTCCAGGCTCTTTGAGGATTTGGTTGCTTGCGCATGTACGGGCCCACCGCACAGCGCCATCCCAGCCACTACGCCGAATATCCAACCATTCCGCAGTCGCTCCATCGTCGTTCCTCCGTCTGCCGCTGTCATAAAGGAAGCTCACCCTTCGAGAGCCTCAGGGTGAGCGGAAAAGATCTAAGGACTCCCGGTGGGGTTCCGCTCATGCTGAGGCTCTCGAAGCATGGGGCGGGGTTTTTCAACGGCCTGCCTTCCACTAGACCGCGATCACCGGCCTCCACGTACGGCGCGGAGGTAGTAGCTGGCGTTCTTTTCGTCGTAGGACGTAGTGCCGGTGTCGTAGGAAACCAGCCACGCGCAATCGACCACATCTTGGCAAATGGCATCATCCGCGGTTTCCGCGGTTGATGACGTCCAGTACGGGTGATTCGGGTACGCCGTGCAGCTGCAATGCGTGCTCTGGCAGCCCGAGGTGCAGTTCGTATTGAATGCGGAGTCAATCGCCACGGCATTCTGGTAATTCGTGATGCTGAGCAGCTCATTGACGTTGGGGAGTCGCCAGTCCGTATGGCCGGCGAAGCCCGTGCCGGCGTTGAGGGCGGTGAGAAACGCGGACACCATTGTCCCGTCCATCATGTACGCCCCTGAGATGTACGACGCCGTGCTCGACCACGTGTATGTGGCGGCCCAGTCGTGGATGCCCCCGGACGAGTCCTTCTTCTCCCACATCAGGCCCGTCGTGTTATCGGTAACCGTCCCGTCGCCGTTGTCGGTGAACGAGTGGGTGGCACCCGACTCTACCGCGCCGTCACTACCGGTGCCATAGGAGTCCGTTTGTCCCGTAACCAGGGGAGGCCGCTGCCCCCCGCCGCTGACGAGGTCGGGCTTGTCATCGCCGTTGGCGTCCATCTGATTGTGCGCCGCCTGCAGTGCGGCATCCGCGGGTGGGGCTTTGGCATCCGACGACGCGGCGAGCTGCGCATCCATAAGCCGCAGCCACTCCGGCGCCCGCGGGAAGTCCACCGCAATCTGCTGTCGGGCCTGACTGTCGGCGGCCGCCCGCAAACAGCTGATCCAGTCCGCCAGCGAGCTAGCGCCGACCGCAAAGTTTCCGCAGTATGCGCCAATCCGCGTAGCCGCATCCAGGGGCTGGTTTACATCAGGAGAGCCCGTCCCGAGGATGTCATCCGCGTTCAGCGGGTCGCATGACTTGTGAATCTTAGCTGACATCGCGTCTGCGAGGGACTTCCCATCAAGGCGCCCGAGATCGTAGAACTTCGACAGGCAAATCTTGGTGGCTGCCGACACATCCACGCTGGACTGGTTGCCGGCCACGACGACGCTAGCGATCTTCTCCAGGCAGTCGCCCATCTTCTTCTGCACAGCGGTGGCGTACTTCGCCGTCTCCGTCTGCGCTGTTTTCTGGCATTTCTCGACACTCTTTGATGTCTTGGTCGCTTGCGCATAGGCGACGCCACTCCACAGCGGCGTCGCGGCCGCGACACCAAGCGCCCACGCTCGCAGTCAGTCGTCTCATCGCTCTTCCCCCTTTCCGTTCGCCGTACGGCGCACGCGCGCCGATACACGGTCCAGCCTGAAGCTCCGCAGGCCATTTCTCGTATCCATGATCACCGCGAGGAATTATCGGTCCCCGGCCCCTGTGTGCACAAGAGACGTTTGTCTACAAGCGCGGGTCTTTTGTAGACAAACGTCTACGAGGCCAGCAATTATTTCAACGTTTTTGACCTATCTTGCCACTTGAGCCGCACCACCGTGGCGGACGAGACGGGCGGAGGGCCTGCCGCAGGCTAAAGTCCTGCGGCTACAAGCTGCGGCTCGAGGCGTCTCCGCCTCAGCCGAGCAACCCATTGTCACGTGCGAACTCGACGATCTCCACGATGGAGTGCGCCCCGAGCTTTTCTTTGATGCGCTGGACGTAGGTGTTCACGGTGCTCGCGGAGACGCCGAACTCGGCCGCGATGTCCACGGCCCGGCCGCCTTCGGCCAAGCGCTCGATCACCTGCCGCTCACGCGGGCTGAAGATCTTGCTGGCCGGTTCCTCCACGTTGATGCCGTGCTCGAACAAGCACTGCGTGAGATCCGGGGTGATATAGCGCCGTCCCTTGTGCACCGTTCGGATCGCGTCGGCGAGATCGCGAATGGACCGCCGCTTATTCAGGAACGCCTTTGCGCCGCTGCGCAGGTAGGCCACGGCATGGCTGTCTTCCGGGTACATGGTGAAGATCACCACCGCCGGCGCCGGCTTGAGCTGCGTCAGCGCGCGGACCGTCTTGGTGCCGTCACTGCCCGGCATGTTGATGTCGAGGGCCACGACGTCCGGGCGCTCCTGGCGCACGCGATTCACCAAGCCGCTGGCGGTGGAGGCCTCACCGCAGATTTGGATCTCCGGGTCCTCCGCGAGCAGGCGCCGCAGTCCGCTGCGCACGATGTCATGATCGTCTGCGATGAACACGCGAATCATGAGACGGCTTCCTCTTCCAGGCGCTGGCGTGGAACCTGGATCACCATTTCGCACCCACGGCCCGGCTCGCTGAAGATCGTACACGCGCCACGCAACAGGCGCGAGCGCTCCTGAATGCCCCGCAATCCCATGCGGTCCCCGCGCGCCAAAAGTGCCGGATCGAATCCGACACCGTCATCCGAGATACGTAGGACCACGTCGCTGCCGGCGGTGTCTACCTGCACACGCGCGCGGCGCGCCTGCGCATGGCGCGCAATGTTTGTCACAGCCTCCTGGATGATGCGGTATAACACGACCGATGCGGTGGGCGAGAAGGAGTCGCTCTCGATAGCGATGCTCACGTCCGCGAGAAAGCCGTGCCGCTTTGCCAGGTCTTGCACCATGCGGGTCACCGCAAGGTCGAATCCCAGCTCTTCGAGGGCGCGTGGCTTGAGCGCGCCGATGACCCGATCCAAACTGTCGTGCGTCCCATTGATCATCTCGCGAACGGTCAGCCAGGGAGCATGGTTCGATTTGCCGTTCACCTCCGGCGCGCCAGTCTGGCCCTGCAGCAGCTCGATTTCCATACCGAGGCCGACCAGCATTTGCCCCAGCTCGTCATGGAGATCTTGCGCGATTCGGGATCGTTCCCGCTCCTGGATGGAGGAAATGCTCGCGGCGAGGTGCCGAATCTCAGCGGTCTGTTCGTTGACACGAGCCTGCAAGTCCCGCGTCAGAACGTCGAGCCGGCGTCGATGGAGGAAATTCGTTGTCAACAAGGCGTAGACGACATGGCCGACGACGACGGCGGTAATGGACGCGGCCACGGACCACACGATCGGGGCACCAACAAATGGATACGACAGATGGCTGGGATCAGCGGCGACGAAGCCCGCGAAGTAGGCGGTAACGAGCAAGGCCGTCGCAAGGATGCGCTCGGGGAGTTCGACGACGAGGAGCACGGTGATGAGCGGGACCGTATAGACGCCGTAGCTCAGCGCACTGTCAAACCCGCCCACGCCGCCCATCAGCCATCCCGTCGCCCCGGCGGGCACCGTGAAGGCAACCACGGCGATGGGGAAGGAGTGCGAAGCGAACCAACGCCCATGCAAAATCACGAAAGTCACAACACAGGCTGTAAGTAACCAGACGCGCCACCAGAAGATCGCCCACATCTCCGCTGAACCCGGGGCAAACACCAGCAAATCCGTCGGCCACGCGAGCAACACGAGCAGAAACAGTATGATGGCGGTGACGCGCACGCCGGCGGTGGTGAGCCGCCGCGCGTGCAGCGCAAGCGCTTCCTGATCCTCCGGTGACAGTTCGCGGGTGTCGGCGATATCGACTTCGAGCGCCCACACGGCGCTCCGCAGGAGTTGGGTCAGGCGGCGCACGTGTGAGACGAGCATCATCGAAGTACCTTTGGGTCCGGCATGTCGAGGGCGCAGCAGAAAAAGGTAACAGGCTGCCTTTCGCGTCGCATCGATCCACCCTCTACCGACGCAGTCTAACGCCAATCGCAAAATAATTCTCCGAAAAAGTGCCCATCCGCCAAGAGAGACAACAAACGTCGAACCATGGGGCAGGGCAAGGGGCTGCCCTCAATTGTCTCGGTCCGGGTGCTGTGTTAGCGTTCGACATGTATGCAGGCGCGCAATGGTAGGTTTGCTTCCATCGAAGACGTGATTGTGCGTTTCGGGCAGCAGAACTATATCTGCAACCGCCGCATTGCAACGGTCGTCTACCTCGCCAGCGAGCTCGAAAAACCCATCCTCGTCGAAGGTCCCGCCGGGGTCGGCAAGACGGAGTTGGCGAAGGTGCTCGCCAACTCACTCGGCTACGAGTTGATCCGGCTGCAGTGCTACGAAGGCTTGGATGAGGCTAAAGCGTTGTACGAGTGGGAGTACGCGAAACAGCTGCTCTACACGCAAATCCTCAAGGACAAGATCAGCGAGGTCCTCGGCGGAGCCAAATCCCTCAAGCAGGCGGTGGATCGCATCGCCAGCGAGGACGATGTATTCTTCTCCGATCGCTTCATCTTGCCACGGCCGCTGCTGCGCGCCATCTCCGCTGCGGCGCCCACCGTGCTGCTCATCGACGAGATCGATAAATCCGATACCGAGTTCGAGGCCTTTCTCCTCGAGGTGCTGAGCGATTTCCAGGTGAGCGTCCCGGAGATCGGCACGCTGCGGGCCAAGCACATCCCGTTAGTCGTGCTCACCAGCAACAACGCGCGCGAGATGTCCGATGCGCTCAAGCGCCGCTGCCTGCACTTGTACATCGATTTCCCGGAGGCCGGTCAGGAGCTGGAGATCGTCCGCCTGAAGGTGCCGCGGATCTCGGAGCACCTGGCACAAGAGGTGGTCACGGTGGTGCAACGGATTCGTAAGGTCGACCTCAAGAAGACGCCGAGCATCAGCGAGACCCTCGATTGGGCCAAGGCGCTGACGTTGCTGAATGCCGAGCAGCTCGACGAGCAACTGGTCAACGACACCCTCAACACGATCCTGAAATACGAGGGCGATATCCGCAAGGCACAAGAGGAATTGAAGGATTACTTGGCAAGACAGAAGGCCAGGCTGCACGCCGAAGGGGCAGGGCAGGGCGGCAAAGCCGCGGGCGGCACCGCTCCGAGCGACAAGGATCTGCTCCATTAGGAGGGCGTGGGAGAAGTCAAAAGGCAAAAGTCAAAGGGTAAAAGGCAAAAGGGCCTTCGAAAACCCGAGACTGCAGAAATGACTTCGGCTCCTTTTCCCTCGACTCTTTGACGCAACGCCGGGCGTTGCTGATGGACGACAAGATCCTCGAATTCACCGCGCTGTTGCGCCGCAACGGCCTGCGTGTGTCGATGGCGGAGGACATGGACACCTTCCATGCCTTGCAGCTCATCGGCTTGGCAGACCGCGTCACGTGCAAAGACGCGCTGCGCGCTACGATGATCAAACGCACTGTGGACGTGCCGGTTTACGACGAGCTCTTCGACCTATACTTCAGCGGCATCGGTGAGGTGGTGAAAGCGGGTGCCGCGTCCCTGATGGGCGCCATGCAGCTGGACGAGGCGGCTTTCCAACAGCTGCTCGACTCTTTGAAGGAAGTGCTGCAAGAATTGAACGTCGAGCTGTCGGATCTGGCCGAATATCTCCTCAGCAACAATACCGGGCAGCTGGCGAAGATGTTGTGCGATGCCGCCGCCGCTGCGCAGGTGCAGAACATACAGCGCTCGTTCCAGGAAGGACGCTACAGCCACAGCATGGCGGAGACGCTCGGTCTCGGCGCGCTGTCTGAGGAGATCGACGCCTTGAAGCGGCGGCTGGGCGAGGGCGAGCTGGACCCCGCACTGCGCGACCAGCTGCAGCGCTTCCTCGACCGCCGTCTGCAAGACCTCATGGAGATGATCAAGCAGGTGGTGCGCACGGAGCTGGAGAAGCAGGACCACACGCTGCGCGACAGCCGGCGCATGCAGAGCTTGGCGGAGAAGAGCTTCTACTACCTTTCCGAGGACGAGATCCGCCGCATGAAAGAGGCAGTGACAAAGCTCGCGCAGCGCTTGAAGAATATCGTTGCCATTCGGCGGCGGCAGGGCCGGCACGGGAAGTTCGATCTGAATGCCACGTTGCGCAAGAACCTGCAGTACGGCGGCGTGCCGTTCAAGATCCAGTTTGATCGCCGCATCCGCGACAAGCCCCAGGTCATCGTGCTCTGCGACGTCTCCGACTCGGTGCGCAACGTCTCGCGCTTTATGCTGCAGTTCGTGTATTCCTTGCAGGACTTGTACTCGCGCGTGCGCAGCTTCATCTTCGTCAGTGAAATCGGCGAGATCACGCAGCTGTTCGAGGAACAAGAGATTAGCGAAGCCATCGAGCAGGCGTTGACGGGCGGGATCATCAATGTCTTCGCGCACTCGGATTTCGGCCGGGCGTTCCGCAGTTTCCAGCGCGATTACATCACCGCGGTCACCAACAAGACAACCGTCATCGTGTTGGGCGATGCGCGCAACAACTACAACCTGCCGCAGGAGTGGGTGTTGAAAGAGATCCACCAGCGCGCCAAGCAAGTCATCTGGCTGAATCCGGAAAACCGGCTGACATGGGGATTCGGGGATAGCGAGATGGATCATTACCTGCCGTATTGCGACGTGGTGGAGGAATGCCGCAATCTGAATCAGCTCTATCGTGTCATCGATCGGCTGGTGCGGTGAGGTGCCGTGCGTCCGCGACGCCGTGCGTCCGCGACGCGTGGGCGCGCGCAGGGGATTGGCGTTGCAGAACGTCTCGGCGCAGAGTAGATTCAATGCCACTGAGGTGTGGGAATGGGCCTTGAGAATTCGGTTTTGATGAGCGTCGGTGGGCTCACGCTCGATCCCGTCACCAAGACGCCGATCGTCATCCTCAAGGATCGCGAGAACAAGTTGAATCTCCCGATCTGGATCGGCCTGCTGGAAGCCACCGCGATGGCAACGGAGCTGGAGGGGATCAAGATGGCGCGTCCGATGACGCACGATCTCCTGCGGAACGTCCTCTCCGAGCTCGGGGCCACCGTCGATTGTGTCGAGATTACGGATTTGAAAGAGAATACGTACTTTGCGGTCATCAATCTACGCATTAACGGCACGCAACGGCGCATCGATTCGCGCCCGAGCGATGCCATCTCGCTGGCGTTGCGGACAAAGAGCCCGATCTATGTCGACAAGCGGGTGCTCGAGAGCTCCATCGCGCTGCAGCCGGCGGAAGAGGCCGGCGACACCAACCTCTGCAACGTCTCGCGCGACAAGTGGGCGGAGATTTTAGAGAAAATGTCGCCCGACGATTTCAAATACAAGATGTGAGCGTGCTCCGGGCCGGCCCCGCAAGCGGCGCTTCGCTCCGCGACCTGACCCCTGAAAAGGACATTGCAACATGCCACGCACGCGTTTCAAGCGGAAGGATCTCAAGCGCCCGGATGAATTTGTGAGCCGCGGCTTCCAGGTTCTGAACTGGCTCAAGCAGAACGTTCGCCTCGTTTCTTGGGCCGCCGGCGGCGCGGGGCTCGCAGCGCTGCTGATTGCCGGGTTTTTTTCGGTGCGTGACGCACGCGCACGCCAGGCTAACGATGACCTGGGGCGGGCGCTCTCCGAGTTTCGAGAGCGCCACTATGCGGCGGCCGCAACGCAACTCGCCGACGTCGCGAGCCGCTGGCACGCGGCGCAGGCGGGACAGATCGCCGGGCTGTATGCCGCCAACGCCGACCTGAAAGCGGACAACATCGAAAGCGCGACCGTGCTCCTGCAGGAGGCCCTCAACGCGCGCGACTGGCCACCGTACCTGCGCCAGCAGGCGTTGCTCGACCTGGCTTTCGCCTTGGAGCAGAAAGGTGACAAAGAGACCGCAGCGGCGCGCTACGCCGAGGCGGGAGCAATCGAGGGCCCATATACGCCCATGGCATTGCTCGGCGAGGCGCGCGGGCGCGAGCAACTCGGCCAGAAAGAGCAGGCGCGCGCCCTATACGAGCGCTTCACACGCGAATTCCCGCAGGCCCCCGAAGCCGAAGTCGTTGCCGCGAAGGTCGAGCAGCTGAAGGGATAGGGAAGCAGGCGGCGCGTCCCGGGCCCAGGGTACCAGGCAAATTCGTGTAATTTTGCACGCTAAGGAACGGCCGAAATGACGCCTCGCCGACGGCGAATCAGCTTCCGATCGAGGATGTACTGACCGTAGACCACAACGTTGTCCCACTCGATGGGGCTGACGTGTTCGAGCAACGACAGATCGATGCCGTCGACCGCTGGGTCGCCCTCGCTAATCGCGCGCGAGATTTCCTTGGCCTGCCAGTAGACGATGCAGGCGAGGATCAGGGTCAGGCAGCTGCAGCTGTTCATCTGCTCCCACAGTTCCCGCGCATTGATGATCCGACGCCGTCGGGCGTAGAAGACATCGCGCGCCAGCGCGTGGAGCTCTTCGACCTTGAGCAGCCCGCGCCTGATGCGGCCACGCAGCTCGGGTTTCGACATGTACTGGAGAATGAACTCGCTCTTGAGGATGCGTCCGAAATCCCGATTGGCGCGGTAGAACCGATTCTGGGCGCTGTACGCGCTTGCGCGGGTGATGCACGCCGACAAGCAGGTCGCCATCAACGACATTTGCTCGACCCTCGGGATCGGCAGAACCACGCTCTACCGGTACTTCAATGCCCCGCCCCAAATAGAGTGAAACTCGACGGAAGCGAAGGGGGGAAACAACCGTGCCAAATGAAATCATAAGAGTCTTTGTCTGCTATGCGCGTGCCGACAAGAAGTGGCTGGCGGAGGACGGGTTGATACCCTGGCTGCAGAAGAACTTGAAGAAGGCTGACGTTGAATTTTGGTGGGACCACGAGATTCGTGGTGGCGACACCTGGCACCCCAAGATTCTAACCGAAATCGACCGTGCGCACATCGCAATACTGCTGCTCAGCGAGGACTTTGCGTCGTCGAACTTCATCCTTGAACACGAGCTTCCACGTATTCAGGAGAGGTGGCGTGAAGCCGGGTTGAGCGTCATTCCGGTTTTAGCGAGGTCGCTCTCAGAATTGGTAATGTCGGGAGTGTGGTGGAAAAAGGGGAAAGGCGTCATCATCCGGCCAGTTTCTTAACCCAAGAACAACTCCCGCGTAGCAGCGGGGGTCAGAGGATGACGCCATGGTAACAGATAGCAGGAAGGACGGACGACGGGAAACGAAAGCGGAGAGGTACGGCCCAGAGAGCATTGAACTCGGGATCCGAGAACGCGTGCGTGACGTGATCGAACGAATTGTCGAAGAGGAGGTGGAAGCGGCTCTGGGAGCCCAGCCCTCGGAGCGAGTGGGCGCTGAGCGCCACGGCTACCGTCACGGGCACCGAGAACGGAGCCTGACCACGAGCGTGGGAGCGACGACCATTGCGATGCCCCGGGCGCGATTGCAGGAGGCGGATGGGAGCAGTAGGGAGTGGCAGAGTCGCACGGTGCGGCGCTACGAGCGGCGTACCAAGCGAGTGGACGAGGCCATCCTCGGAGTCTACCTGAGCGGGATAAACACGCGGCGGATCAAGGGCGCGCTGGCCCCGTTGCTGCGCGGCGGCCCACTGTCGAAGGACGCGGTATCACGCTTGGTGGGGCGGTTGGCCGCCGACTTCAAGACGTGGCGCGAACGGGACCTGGCCCAGGACGATATTCGCTATCTGTTCCTGGATGGCTGGTACCCGAAAGTGCGCCTCGGAAGACGGCGGGTGAGGGTGCCGGTGCTCGTGACGCTCGGTGTGCGGGGCAATGGGCAGCGGGTGCTGCTCGACATGCAGTTGGCGGGCGACGAGAGCTCGGCGGCCTGGAGCGGCGTCATGGAGGGTCTCGTGCGGCGCCACATCGGGACCCCGGCGCTGGCGGTGATCGACGGCAACCCGGGGTTGGTGACCGCCCTGCACGAGCAATGGCCGGGGCTGCCGATCCAGCGCTGCACCGTGCACAAGTTGCGGAACCTCGAGGCCAAAGCCCCCGCGCATCTGCGCGAGGAACTTGCCGAGGACTACCGCCGGATGATCTACGGGAAGGACCGCGAAGCGATTGATACGGCACGCGCCGCGTTCCGCAAGAAGTGGCAGCGGTGTTGTCCCAACGTCGTGACGAGCCTGGAGGAGGCCGGAGAGGACCTGTTCACCTTTACCGCCTTCCCCCCCTCCCAGTGGAAGGCGCTGCGCACCAGCAACGCGCTGGAGCGCATCAACGGCGAGTTTCGTCGCCGCACGAAGACGCAGGCGAGCCTGCCCAGTCAGGACGCCGTGCTTTTGCTGCTCTTCGGTCTGCTGCACAGCGGGCGCATCACGCTGCGACGTCTGGACGGGTGGAAGGACATGCCTGCGGCGCCGGCGCGGGAAGTACCTAAACGGCACTCTCATCATACTACTAATACATACTCTTGTACATCTACTGATAAGAAAGCTGCATAAGAGAGGAGCAGTGGTTCATTGTTTAGCCGCCGAATGAACGCTCGATCGTTTTTCCACCACTTGACCGACACCACCTCAGAATTTGCGCGTGAACAGTTGACATGGGTGTTTCAGTTGCAGATTGAGCCCAGCGAACAGAGGCCGCTAATCGCCCGCAAGGAGAACGAGTCACAATGGGATAGTACGTGCACGCAACTGCTGAATACGGTTCATACCCATGTAAAGCGGCAGCGGGAGCGTCTGGCGCGGGCGGCGGCTTCTTCCGTAGTCCGGCCACCAGGCGCTGAGCCTGACCGCACGGCCGCAAGCGTGACGCAACCGCGCGGTGACGGAATTTTGAAGCGGCTGAAGGGCGCCCTCGCGTTTGCGAAGCCGGAAGCGGCTGCCTCCACGCCGAGTCGAGCTGTTTCTTCTGCAATCCAGCCACCAGCCGCTGAGCCTCCCCGCACGGCCGCAAGCGCGACAGCGACGGCCCCAAGACGCGCAACGCCTCGCGCACGAGTTCAGAGCGGCTCCGATCCTCGCGTACCGTCACAGACTCTCGGCCGCGGTGCCCACAAGACGCTGCCGCCGGATAACGTTCCGGCAGGTCCCGCCAGGGCCTCCTCGGTGCCCGTCCTCAAGAATGAAGGACGGCGGCTTCTCGGTAAGGACCGCGAGATCGCCAAACAGCGGGCACTCATCCACGACGCAATCCGCAGAGCGCTGAGGCGGCACGAGGGTGTTTCGTTCAAGAAGCCGTTCACGGACGTTGGTGCAACGGTCCTCGCCGATCCGGACACCGGCCTCAAGGCCCTCGCTCGCGTTGCCGAGCGCAAAGCGGGTTTCGAGTACCAGGAACTCCGATGCGTGGTACTCGAACACACGCAGGTAACGGACGCCGGCCTGAAGGAACTTGCTCGCCCCGACACCGGCCTCAAGGCCCTCCAGTCCCTGGATCTCGACAACAACACGCAGGTAACGGACGCCGGCCTGAAGGAACTTGCTCGCCCCGACACCGGCCTCAAGGCCCTCAAGACCCTGAGCCTCGGCACGGAGGTAACGGACGCCGGCCTGAAGGAACTTACTCGCCCCGACACCGGCCTCAAGGCCCTCGAGACCCTGAGCCTCGGCACGGAGGTAACAGACGCCGGCCTGAGGGAACTTGCTCGCCCCGACACCGGCCTCAAGGCCCTCAAGACCCTGAACCTCTACAACAACAGGCAGGTAACGGTCGCCGGCCTGAGGGAACTTGCTCGCCCCGACACCGGCCTCAAGGCCCTCAAGACCCTGAGCCTCCTCGGCACGCAGGTAACCGACGCCGGCCTGAAGGAACTTGCTCGCCCCGACACCGGCCTCAAGGCCCTCAAGACCCTGAGCCTCCTCGTCACGCAGGTAACCGACGCCGGCCTGAGGGAACTTGCTCGCCCCGACACCGGCCTCAAGGCCCTCGCGTCCCTGGACCTCAGCTGCACGCAGGTAACGGACGCGGGCGTCAAGGCTCTGCGAAAGGCCAGGCCGGGTCTCAAAATAAAGACCTCCTGATCTCGGGTGATTCCGCCCGGTCCTGGGTCGTTTCTCGTTGAAGAAAACCATCCGCGTTTTCAACGGTTTGCACCAGGTGGCTAGCGCGCAAGCCCCGGTGGCCAGCTACTGAGTCGGGATTTATTATTGATACCGCCACCGCTGACGACCCTGGTAGCCCATGTTCCACACTTTGGCGACCGCTGAGCGCCGAAAAGCCTTGAAAGACAAAGGCTGGGTCTTGACCGCGCCCGAAAACGTAGTGACAGACATTGCGCAGACATTTCACACGTGAGCCTTGATAGTCGTGTCGTAATGTGATTAGAAGCACCGTGACAGGAGTTACGGTGTTTCTGCGCATCGTCAAAGCCCGCGGCGGCCAGGGAGTTCAGCACGAGTACGTGCGCTTGGTCGAGGGCTACCGTGACAATGGCAAGAACAAGCAGCGCGTCGTGGCCAATCTCGGCCGCAAGGACATGTTGCTCGAGCACCTCGACTCGCTCAACCGTCTGCTGCGCGGCGATCGGCTTCCCACCGGTTCGGTGCGAGCGGGCGAGGTGGAAGCCACGCAGGCCTGGGACTGGGGTCCGTTTCTGGTCGCTGCCCATCTCTGGCGTGAGATCGGCTTGGCGACGATCCTCGACGACTTGGCGAGCCGCGATCGGATCTCCGCCCGCGTGTGGAGCGACCGGGCGCTGGCGCTGGTGGCCAACCGGCTGTGCGCCCCGTCGAGCGAGCACCGCTTAGCGCGCTGGCTGGAGAGCGACTTCGTCTGTGATCGGTACGGGCAGCGGTGGGAGCCCGCATGGCGCGCGGAGGCCGAGCGGCTGAGCAGCCGCCGGCCGCGGGTACGGGTGGAGTCGTGGCAGCTGGAGCAGTGGTACCGCACTCTGGACTGGCTGTGTCCGCACAAGGCGAAGGTCGAGCAGGAGTTGTTCCTGCGGCTGCGCGATCTGTTCTCACTCAAGGTCGATCTGGTGTTCTACGATTTGACCTCCACGTACTTCGAAGGCCATGGTCCCCCGCAACTCGGCGCGCACGGTCATAGTCGCGACGGCAAGCCACGCAACCGTCAGGTGCTGGTCGGCTGCGTGATGGTGGACGGCTGGCCGATCGCGCATCATGTGTTTGCCGGCAACTGGCGCGACTCCACCACCGTGGCGGCGGTGCTCAAGGATATTGGCGAGCGCTTCGGGTTGCGCCGCGTCGTCTTCGTGGGCGACCGGGGCATGGTGACCACCGACAACGTGCAGCTGGTGCGCAAGAAGCACGGCTACGTGGTGGGGTTGCAGCGACGGCGGCGCGAGGCGGTCTACGGGTACATCGAGCGGGCCAGCGGGGCGTGGACCGCCTGCCCGGCAGGCATCACCGCCCGTGAGAAGAGCATCCCGCCGCGCACGCTGGTGCAGGAGGTCGATGCGCAGCAGGAGGGGGTGCGCATCTTTGTGGTGCACAGTGACGAGCGTCAGACGTACGAGTGTACGCAGCGCGAGAAGGCCATGGTGCGGGTGCGCGAGGACCTTGAGCATCTCGCCGAGCGGGTTCGTCAGGGCAAGCTCAAGGCAGCGGAGAAGATCGGGGCGGCCGCGGCCCGCATCCTCTCCCGCCATCACGGCCATCGTTACTACGACTGGGAGCTCAAGAGTGGGGCATTTCGGTTCTTCGAACACCCGGTTCATCTGCGGCGCGAGAAAGCCTACGAGGGCAAGTACGTCATCCAGACCGAGGAGCAGCAGCTCACCCCGGTCGAGGCGGTACAGATCTACAAGGACCTGAGCGAGGTCGAGCGCGCCTTCCGTAACCTGAAGGACGTCATCGAGATGCGGCCCATCTATCACCAGACCGACGCGCGTGTGCAGGCGCACATCTTTGTGGCGGCTCTCGCTTTCCTTGTACACCGGGCGCTCGAGAAGAAGCTGAAGGCAGCCGGGCTTGATCTTTCGGCTACTGAGGCGCTCGACGCCCTGCGTACGGTGCGCGTAGTCGACATCGATCTGGGGGACGGCTCCGTCAAGCGCGCCGTCACTCGCGGCTCAGCACGCGCCGCCCGTATTCTCTCCGCGGTCGGCATCGCTGACCGCAACCCGCCGAACCCCGGTTCCCCTCCCCAGCGTAGTGACAATCCGAAAAGTCGACCTCAGTGATTTCAGGCGGTTACACCGCAATGTGTGGAACATGGGGTAGGATCAGGCGAGGTCCTCGTGCGGTCCTCAGGCTCAGGAAAATGATCCGTTGAGCTTGGTCTGAAATGCGACCAGTCAAGATCGTGTAAAGCACGGAGGGCAGCAGCATTTTCCGCGGGTATGCAGGGGCCAACAGCGGGCCGGAAATCGCCGAAAAGGCCACGGAGCGGCCGTTTTTGTGGGCCTCGAATGTCGCCGGCAACAGCATTATGAAATCAGGGGAGGGCTCGTCGCCATCGTTCCCTTAGCGTGCATTTCTGCATCAATTCGCCTGGTATCCCAAAATGCGGAAGCGGCGGTGCCAGGGGCCGAATCAGGCGAAAGCACACGCTGTCAATACCCACCAGATCGCCATACTTGTGGCGATTGGGTTGATGCTGACAGTCGCACCACGGAGCGGTAAAAATCCTGCATGGTTGGCCTACCCTTGCGAGCGCAAGGCATGGTATATGCAGCCCACTGGGGGCATGACTCCGGTGTGGCTCCCCCAGCTGATTGGCGCAATCTTCAGGTGGTGGCCGAATAGTGAGCGGTTGGTAGCCGTGCTTTGCGAAGCCTACATTGACGGGAGCGAGACCGGGAAAGGCGCCGCTCGGGTTTATACGGTTTCCTGTCTCGTGGCGCCGTCTTGTATCTGGGAACAGTTTTCAGCTGACTGGGCGGATGCGTTGAAGCTCTCCGGCGCTGAGGGAAAGATCGTGCACATGAAAACTCTGGTGCACGGCGTAAAGGGTAGCGAATGGGAAGGCTGGGACGAGGAGCAACGCAAGCCCCTCTTCAAAAAGCTGATGGCCGTTGTTAGTCGCTACCAGCCCCTAGGTTACTGCTATTCACTCCCGTTGAAGGACTTCGAGGAGATCATGAATCCGGCTGATCAATTCGAGCCGTTTGAGATGCTCCTCAACAGCGCGATGCTCTCCATCAAAAGCTACCTTCGGCCGACAAAGGAAAACCCGGTAGTCTTCTTTATGGAAAAAGACCAAGCCCTAGAAGCGGGCGCGACACGGCAGTTCTATCATCGCACTAAAAGCAGGGGCTGGGAGGAAATTTTCCCAACATTTACCCCACTCCCGAAGGGACCTGAACCGTTGCAGCTGGCGGATGTCGTTGCGTACGAAGGCTCCCGCTTCTCTTCTGAGCAGGTCTTCGGCTCAAGCGGTCGGAAACCCCGCAGGCTCTACGAAGAACTCAAAGCGACAGGAACCATGGTGTTTGGCGCTGCGAATCGCCAGTGTCTCGTGGACGGAGCGAAGAAAGTTGTTGAGATTCAGCATGCGCTCTCCCCTGAAGAGAAGGCCGAAATCCGCCGGACATGGAAAGCGGCTGGCGAGCGCATGCAACGGGAGCGAGACCCGAGATTTGGCGTGAAGCGGGGAAGAGGCCACTATTCGTAATGCCAGACGGCGCCACAGTTTGAGCACCGTGCTTCTGTGGCATCCAAGTCATGGCGACGCGCGAGCAAAAGCGTATCCTCACAGAGAAAGCGGAACGCGCCGGCGAACCGCTCTCGTTGTGGCTACTCAAGAAGGGATTGGCTGCGTCGGAGTAATTCTGCTAGCTGTTGCTTTCCCGTAAGGGAGCCCACCACGGCGCACGCTTCTGGTCCCCGGCAAGAGATCCAGGAAGCGGCGCCTTACCGGGCAATGCCCCGCACGCCGGTGAGCATGGACGTGGAGGCGCAAACTCTTCTCATCCCTCGAACCTCAAGCGAGCCGCAGGCTGGGCGGATGAATGGGTTTTGCTGCGGCACGTTGGCCTCCTCCGAGAATAGGCACCATCGCCAACCCAAACATCAAGGCACTAAGATCGGTCGCCCTGATGTTCAAGTCCCGCGCGATAGCAGAATGCCCGAGTCCCTCTGACCGCAGCTCCGTCAGAACTTTTGATAACACCTGCGAGCTTTCTTTCGGCATTGGCTCTGGTTCATTGTCCCAGCCATACTTTGCCAGTTCGATGCACAGACCGCGGTAATTCCATGGAGTTGATAGGCCCACTTCATTCAGTCGGTGCGCGAGCGCGGCAGCCGAGACACCCCACCGTCGTTTGTGGGAGATTAGAACCCGGAAGGTTGGGTTGCGCGGGCCATGGGCGAGTACACTTGCGCGGGACATCAAGAACGCGCCGGCGAAACGATCGGCCTCTTGCTCAGCGACTCGACCGATAGGCCTCCCGTGTTGATGCAAAGTAAGGTGGCCCAGCTCGTGAGCAAGATCAAACCGGATTCGTTCGCCCGATTTCGCGGTGTTCACGAATACGAATGGAGTGAGTCCCTGCCATGCAGAAAATGCGTCTACCTTTCGGGAATCGGTCGGCAATGAAAATACGCGCACCCCGCGTGCCTCAAGCACGTGCATCATGTTGCTTATAGGCCGCTCGCCGAGCCTCCATTCGACGTGAAGCGCCTCGGCTGCGGCTTCCGGATCGGCGAAACCGCGAAGTGCCGGAACCTCCGGTTCTGGTAGAATAAATTTGTTCTCAATCCATTTCCCAAGATAAATAGCGAGCGCGCCAGCAGCATAGGCGGCATCGCGCTCTGCGGATGTCATCGACCGTAGAGCGCGGAAACTGGCGCTCTCGATTGCTGGCTCTTCAAGATCCTCGCCATGGAAAAACTCTACTGGGAAATCGAGCACGGCGGCGAGCTTGGTGAGGCTTTCGGCGGATGGCTCCTTTGCCCCAGTTTCATAGAAGCTAATCATGCGATCAGTAACACCCACAGCATCCGCAAGGCGCCTCTTGTTCAGGGCGCGCCGCTTGCGGGCCACAATGAGCCGGGAGGGGGTGAACATCGCCCCAAGCGCTAGGCAGACCGGCGCACAACCGTAATGTCGATGGCCTCTCCGTCGCTGGGCTCTTGGTCTTTTGGTTTCACGCCACCACGATTTCCAAGAATCAGGTCGGGCAAGATGATCCGCGGTCCCCACTGGTCAACGCGGTCATCATCTCCCAGACCGAGCGGAAGGGAAAGTTCTGAATGGACGACATCACCATTGCGGTATCGCAAGAGTATCCACGTCATTGAATTGTTACGGCGCTTAATCCGCTCGACCGGTGGCAGGTTGAACAGCCGCAGCTGCTGTTTATTTCGCTGCACTCCGCTTAAGACCAGCTCGCCCTTCTTGTTCTTTGTCTTTGGCTCTCGCGACGGGTCGCCGGTCGCATCGATCGCCACTAGCTACAGCGATTTCCAGAGATTCATCGGGCGACACGACAGTAGAGAAGTTTTGCGCGTCGCAGGCAGCCCAGCCCGATGGGATATGACGCTCGCGCAATACCCTCACCGTGGTTCCGTGAGCACGCCCCCCTGAGTCGGTCGGGGGATTGTTTGCGGTGCATGAGTCCCTGTCCACTTCCCCGGCGTCTATCGCCGCGTGCAGATCACCGAGCTTTAGTCCCATCGCAGTTAGGGCCGCGGTAACCTCGATCAGGGAAACGAACACTTGATTAGAAGCCGCCACATCCGCCACAGTCATCATTGTCATCGGATCTCCTCCGGTTCTGGTTTTATACACTCAAATGAGTGCGAAAAACAAGAACCGCCCCGCATTTTTTTCAAAATCAGGGCGCCGCCGCAGGGAGGCGGGAACCAAGCTGCGGCGGGAGACGCGGGGCTGTGCGTGCAACCGCGTCCTTGCCCTGATCGTCGGAGCCTACTGCGCTGGGGCGGCGGAATCAAATCCGGGGACTTTTGCCCATTTGACTTGCGCTGGCTTTCAGAGTGACAATCCCCTCGCGAATTTGGCCGACAAGGAGGGGAATCATGAAAGTGTCGCTCTTGAAAGTTCTGACTGCCGCTGCGTTCTTGATGTTCTTGACTGGTGTTCACAGTGCCGGTGCCGACTCCGCGTGTCCGCTTGACGTGGACAACTCGGGACCGCCACCGGATGTCGCCACGGATGTCGTCTACGTGGCGCGCACGTTGCTTGCCCTGCCGCCCGTGCCCGCGAGTTTCCGGGCGCTGGACCCCTCGATTCCGGCGGACACTGTCGTTGCGGCGAATGTGGCGGCCCTCTGTCCGACACGACTCGTCGATAACGGCGACGCCACGATTTCGGACAGGCCGACGGGCCTGATGTGGGAGAAGAAGACTATTGATGGGAGTGTTCACGACATGGGGAACTATTACACTTGGAGCACCTCTGGAACGGCGCCGGATGGAGGCGCATTCACGACCTTTCTCAATGCGCTCAATGGAGGTGCAACCGGTGTTGGCAATTGCGTCAGTGCGGACGGCCTAACGCAGAGCGGGGGGTTCGCGGGGCACTGCGACTGGCGCTTGCCGACGATCGGGGAGTTGCAAGGGATTATCGATTCCAGCGCGCCCGGCTGTGGTACCGGACGCCCGTGCATCGACCCGAATCTTCGGTCCCACGCAGTCCTACTACTACTGGTCGGCTACTACCCTCGCCGACAATCCGAGCCTCGCGTGGGACGTGACCTTCAGTTTCAGCAATGGGAACGTGAACCTCGACAATAAGACCAGCTTCAGCAACGTACGCGGCGTACGTGGCGGCTTGTGATCGACCACACTTAGGACACTCTCCAGCCACCTAGGACACTCGCGGCTCAGAAGGGCTCACTTAGGACAGTACCCGACTCGCGGTAATGTCGGGAGTGTGGTGGAAAAAGGGGAAAGGCGTCATCATCCGGCCAGTTTCTTAACCCAAGAACAACTCCCGCGTAGCAGCGGGGGTCAGAGGATGACGCCATGGTAACAGATAGCAGGAAGGACGGACGACGGGAAACGAAAGCGGAGAGGTACGGCCCAGAGAGCATTGAACTCGGGATCCGAGAACGCGTGCGTGACGTGATCGAACGAATTGTCGAAGAGGAGGTGGAAGCGGCTCTGGGAGCCAAGCCCTCGGAGCGAGTGGGCGCTGAGCGCCACGGCTACCGTCACGGGCACCGAGAACGGAGCCTGACCACGAGCGTGGGAGCGACGACCATTGCGATGCCCCGGGCGCGATTGCAGGAGGCGGATGGGAGCAGTAGGGAGTGGCAGAGTCGCACGGTGCGGCGCTACGAGCGGCGTACCAAGCGAGTGGACGAGGCCATCCTCGGAGTCTACCTGAGCGGGATAAACACGCGGCGGATCAAGGGCGCGCTGGCCCCGTTGCTGCGCGGCGGCCCACTGTCGAAGGACGCGGTATCACGCTTGGTGGGGCGGTTGGCCGCCGACTTCAAGACGTGGCGCGAACGGGACCTGGCCCAGGACGATATTCGCTATCTGTTCCTGGATGGCTGGTACCCGAAAGTGCGCCTCGGAAGACGGCGGGTGAGGGTGCCGGTGCTCGTGACGCTCGGTGTGCGGGGCAATGGGCAGCGGGTGCTGCTCGACATGCAGTTGGCGGGCGACGAGAGCTCGGCGGCCTGGAGCGGCGTCATGGAGGGTCTCGTGCGGCGCCACATCGGGACCCCGGCGCTGGCGGTGATCGACGGCAACCCGGGGTTGGTGACCGCCCTGCACGAGCAATGGCCGGGGCTGCCGATCCAGCGCTGCACCGTGCACAAGTTGCGGAACCTCGAGGCCAAAGCCCCCGCGCATCTGCGCGAGGAACTTGCCGAGGACTACCGCCGGATGATCTACGGGAAGGACCGCGAAGCGATTGATACGGCACGCGCCGCGTTCCGCAAGAAGTGGCAGCGGTGTTGTCCCAACGTCGTGACGAGCCTGGAGGAGGCCGGAGAGGACCTGTTCACCTTTACCGCCTTCCCCCCCTCCCAGTGGAAGGCGCTGCGCACCAGCAACGCGCTGGAGCGCATCAACGGCGAGTTTCGTCGCCGCACGAAGACGCAGGCGAGCCTGCCCAGTCAGGACGCCGTGCTTTTGCTGCTCTTCGGTCTGCTGCACAGCGGGCGCATCACGCTGCGACGTCTGGACGGGTGGAAGGACATGCCTGCGGCGCCGGCGCGGGAAGTACCTAAACGGCACTCTCATCATACTACTAATACATACTCTTGTACATCTACTGATAAGAAAGCTGCATAAGAGAGGAGCAGTGGTTCATTGTTTAGCCGCCGAATGAACGCTCGATCGTTTTTCCACCACTTGACCGACACCACCCGACTCGCCTTGGCTATTGACTTCGCTTGGTCTCAGGCAGCAGGATAACGGCCGACCCGAGAGGAGTTCTGATGAACTGGTGGGTAATTCCGGGAGCGATCGCCGTAGCGGTTGTGTGGATAATGATCGACCAGAACAAGGCCCGTGAGTTACAAGACAAAGCCCGCGAGATGATCTGCCCTCACTGCCAAAGTAAGGGGACGGTGACAACGAAGATCGTACAACTCAAGCGCGGCGTGAGCGGCGCCAAGGCCACCGGCGCGCTCCTGACTGGCGGAATCTCGCTTCTCGCCACGGGCCTCTCGCGGAAACAAGAAGCCACAGAAGCAAGCTGTTCACATTGCGGCGCTGTCTGGCACTACGAGTAAGCCACAGCAATCGCGGCCTCCCCCTCAATACGAAAACACGGCAGGGATAAACGAATGGCGCGAATCAAGCTCTCCGTCTTGGGTCCAGCGCATGAGGTGTTGGCCCGCCTGCACCCTCCCCCTGGTATCATCGTCGCAGACACAGAGGTCCGCAGTTGGTTTAGTGAAGGGGGGTTATCCTTACTGACTGTGACGATTGAATTCGGCGTGGCCGTCAGCGCTAGCGTGGTTGCGAAATGGCTTTTTGATACGTTCGTAAAGCCAAACCCCACAGATTGCGCCCGCCAAATCAAGATAAATGAGAAGGTGGTTACGGTTGTAACCGAAAATCAGTTCCAGCAATTGATTGAGCGCGAGATAACAGACACAAAGGACAATGCTCCACCCAAGTAGATCATTCCGATTTTTGCTTTTACTCATGTCCGTGCCTCCGCCGGGCCGCCATAGCAACACACTCTTTCGGCGCCTTGATCGCCTTCGCCAACGCCTTATCAAGAATCCTCAGATCCGCGTGCCGCAGCAAGTCCCGGAGCCGGTCATCGTCAGCGCGCGTCTTCGCGCTGATCGGCTTCCTTGGCTTCTTCGGTTTCTTCCGGGCTTGCACCCTGGCAGAGTAGCACAGACTTGCTTTTCCAGCTAGCGCAAGTGGATCATGCTGCCACTGCCGGGCCGTCGCGCCGATCGCTTTGATGGCCTACGTCCCTGCCTTCTGCGTTCCGCCGAATCGAAGGTCTGCATTGATACCGGCTGAATGTCCCTAGCTGCACGTCGTCATCAGGTCGGCGAACATCTCTGGATTATCCCGGTTGTTGTGGCGGTAGCTGAATTCGTTCAGGTAGAGCGGCAGATACTTCTTACTGACGTGATGGAACGAACCCATGATCCCGCGCTTCAGGAGTGACCAGAACTGGTCAATGTTCGCGGTGTGCACATTGCCCCGCACATACTCGCCCGCGCTGTGGTTTACCGATTCGTGGGGCATGCCCTTGCGAACATGCTTGTAGTCTTGCTTCTCATCGCTCGCCACCAGCGAGACTTTCTCGCTTACCGTGTCGCGCACGAAGTCGCCTAGGGTCTTGGCGTCCATGCCGCCGATGACACGGGCCACCACATTACCCTTGCGTTCAATGGCGCCGATCACTCCGACCTTACCGAAGCCGATTTTCTCATCAAGTGGGCCGCGCGGGTCAGCAGCCCGTCGCTGTGCGCTCTTGTTCTTCCAATGCCGGTTCTTGTCCTTGCCCCCCACATAGGTTTCGTCCACCTCGACTTCACCAGTTAGTGGGGTGCTCAGCGGGAAGGCATCGCCCCGCATTGCCGCCCGCCAGCGCATGCACATATACCAGCTGGTGTGAGTATCAGAACCTGAGTCTTCCCCGAAGATGACCCGATGGACCTGTAAGGCGCTGATGCCTTTCTTCGAAGTCAGTATGAGGTAGGCAACCTTAAACCACAGCTGTAAGGGGATCTTGGTGTCCTCAAAGATCGTGTGGGCGGTTACACTGAAGCGATAGCCCTTCCGTCCACCACAGTCTTTGTTGCAACATACCCAATGGAACGGGCGGGCCTTCAGGCTATAGACCTTTTCCTTCCGTCCACACCGGGGACAGGCAACACCGTCAGGCCACCGTTGCTTTACCAGATATGCCTTACAGGCTTCCTCGCTGGGAAACTCCCGTTGGAAGACATCGAAGGTTTTCATGCCCCCATTATAGGGATTTTAGCGTGACTGTCAACACCCACCAAATCGCCATACTTGTGGCGATTTGGTGGCAATCGACACCGGCAAGATTTTGCGCTAGATTCGGCGCGTGGGCCTGCGATTCCAGGCGGAGGTGACGATGATGCCGTCTTGCCCTCCCCCCTACCTAGCGGGGGTGCGCGATGAACGGACCGATTTACCCGCTGCAGCGGCTTGCCGAACTCTGGATGATTGATGAGCAGGCCCGGAAGCGTTCGAGCATTATGATGATAGAAGTCGAGAAACCGCACAATGCCTTCTTCGACGAAAGTCGGCAGGATCGGCATGGCCCCGTTGTCTATGCAGTGACGGCATACATCACGACATTTAAGCGCGGCTTAGACCTTCAAGGGGAATGGGATGTCGCGCTTAAGCATTGCGAAATCGAATGTTTCCACGCTACGGATTTTTTGTCGCGCGAGGGCGAATTCGACAATAACTGGTCGGACGATAAGCGGCGGAAGTTCATTACACGGCTCGCGAACATCGCGGCCGAGCATCTAGGGTGGGGTCTTGGCTACGCAGTACGGCAGGATTATTACGACCAAGCGATGCCGCCAAAGGCCCGCAAGTACTTCAAGGGCGACCCATATGGTTTCTGCCTTTTCTCCCTTTTGATTACACTTCTGAAGTTCGAAGAATTCACCGGAGCAAAACTGCCCTCTCCTCTCTACTGCCTTTTTCACGATAAGCGAGAATTTCGTGGAACCGCCATGCGGATTTACACTGGTATTCGTGAAATCCGCGATAAGGACCGGCTGTTTGGAGATTTCGGCTTCGGGGACAACAAGAAATACAGTCAGCTGCAGGCAGCTGATCTTCTCGTTTACGAAACCACGCGTGAGTATATTGAGCAGATTAGGCAAGTCGACTGGAGCCACCCTGTCATCGAAGCTCTGAACCGCAAAAAGAACATCATCATTCTCAAGGCGAACAAACAACGCCTCAAAGACTATGGCTTGTTCCTTGAGAAGATAGAAGGGGATCTTGATTGATGAAATCCGTTCCGAATCCCCCCGTCACAGCGATCCTTGATCGTTCTGAGGAAGGGATTCGAACCCCCGAGGCTCACGTGAGCCTACTGGCTTATCAGGCCAGCGCCTTCGACCACTCGGCCACCTCTCCATCGGAAAGCAACCCCTTCGGGCAACTTTCCAGCAGATTGATGAACCCACTATATCAATTCAGGCGAGAATTCGAAATTGAAATTTCGGGAATGCACGCTTCAGTGGGCGCGGGTTTCTCGTCGGGCTAGCATGGAAAACCTACTAAAGATATGCTCGCGCACCGCATGGACCCGCTCGCATTTTTGGATTGGCTGTCCAAGCACGGCGCTCAGGAGTACGAGATTATTACAGGTGCTCCCATAGCATTCACGAGCGCTGCCGCACTTGTGAGCGTAATTGTATTTTTCCTCGTGCGTGCCCATTTCCGTCAAGAGATTCGCAATCTGAATTCCGCCATGATGGCTCAGGATCAATGGATGCGGATGAAGGACGAGCAGCTCGAAATCGCACGGAGGAAAATTAGCGAACTTGCGTCAGGCGTTAGCGATGAGACTAAGCCTAAACCGACAGAAATAGAAAAAAGGCGGCCGATGCCCGTGATACAGTCCGCTGAGGCACGCGAAATTCTGCGCCGGGTATCCCCTTCTGGGCAGATCAACGTAGAGACAGTGCCCGCCTATCGGCGGCATACACAAGAACTGTGCGTGGTCCTTCCGCACGCAGCACCGCGTGGCGCACTTGGTGCACTCCAACTGAACGATGAAATGAATCCAACCATTGCGGCGAGATATATTGCTGGCTTCCAGGAACTGGTAAAGCGCGAACTCGTAACGATTGCTGAGTCGAAGACGGATCGGCATCCTTGGGAAGTCTGGCTACCCACATCTCAGGGATGGGCCATCATTAAGGCGATTACCCACGAGGAGCTGAATAAAACCACTAGGCAGGTGTGCGAATTAATGGAAGCCGAAAGATTTCTTTACTGGCGCGACATTCAAATTGTAACGCGGGAATAAGGTTTATGGACGCAAGCATTAAGGCAGTCGTTGGTGGTCTGTTATGGACGCTGGTATGGGAGGCGATGGGTACGTTTATAGCTGTTGCGTTATGGGGCGTCGAAGTGCCGCGGCAGTTTTATGATGGTCACCCTTTTGTTCTTAACTTGGCTTGTTCTTGTCTGGCGGGCTGGATTATCGCGAGACGAGCGCCTTCCTCTCCACTAACACACGCGCTCGTGGCGGGCCTTCTGCTAGGCGTTTTGTCCTTATTGGGTGGGCTAGATATGGCGGCTGGGGCAATCGTCGGGGCGTTGTTGGGGGGCTGGTTGGCGCCAGCGCGCGCCATTGTGAAACCGAAAAAAGCTAACGATGCGACCCTACCGGCCTGACGGCCTTCTTCAGCAGTTGCCCGAACTTTTCCATATCCACGTTGTGGAGCAGTGCGCGCAGCTCATCGTCTGCGGCGCGCTGCTTGGCGGTGATGGGCTTTACGGGCTTCTTCGATTTCTTCCTTGCCAGCACGCTGGAATACTAGCATGGATACCCTCGCGGGTCTAACCGCACGTCGTTACCATGTCTTTGAACGCATCCGCGTTGTTCCGGTTGTTGTGCCGATACGAGAACTCGTTCAAGTAGAGCGGCAGGTACTTCTTGCTGACGTGGTGGAACGAGCCCATCACGCCGCGTTTCAGAAGCGACCAGAACTGGTCGATATTCGCGGTGTGGACGACGCCACGGACATACTCGTTCTCGCTGTGGTTCACGGATTCGTGAGGCAGACCTGTGTACTTGTAGTCCTGCTTTTCGTCGGTGGCGAGCAGTTCCACCTTTTCAGAGTCCACCACGTTGCGGACGAAGCCGGCGAGAGTGCGCGCATCCTGTCCGCCGATGACCCGAGCCACGACGTTGCCCTTGCGGGCAATAGCTCCGATGACGCCGACCTTGCCGTAACCGATTTTCTCATCGAGAGGGCCGGCATTCAGGGCCTTCCGGACCTGTGCGCTCTTCTTGTTCCAGTGGCGGTTCTTATCCTTACCGCCGACGTAGGTTTCATCCGCTTCGATGATTCCGGTCAGCGGGAAGGCATCGCCCCGCATGGCTGCCCGCCAGCGGTGGCACATGTACCAGACAGTGTGCCAGTCCGTGCCGGAATCCTCACCGAAGATCACGCGGCGGATCTGCAAGGAACTCATGCCTTTCTTCGCAGTCAGCATGAGGTAGCCGACCTTGAACCACAGTCGAAGCGGAATCTTGGTGTCCTGAAAGATCGTGCCGGTTATGACACTGAATCGGTAGCCATTCGGGCCGCCGCATTCCGCGTTCTTGCACACCCAATGAAAGGGGCGGGCCTTCAGGACGTAGACCTTCTCTTTGGCGCCACAGCGCGGGCAGGTTACCCCCTTCGGCCACCGCTGTGCTTGCAGGAAAGCCTTGCACAGTTCGTCGGTTGCGAAATCCCTTTCGAAGTCATCAACCTTTTGCATGAGATGGAATTTAACACATGAGGGGTTCGGTGTCAATACCCACCAAATCGCCATACTTGTTACCATAATATATCTTATCAGACATTCGCTGACACCCGCGCTCCCGGTAGACCAATAGGTTTGCTCCGGCCAAGACATCGTCGTTGGGCCACGGCCTGGCTGGCGTGTCCTGCTGCAGCCGGAGATATGCGGTTCCGGCCGCAGGGTCACATCGCTCGCCCGCGGACACCGCCCGCCGCCGGTGAGCGCGATGCGCACGGACAGCGACGGCCGCTGGCGTCACAGAACTGGTTTGGAAGCGGACAATGCGCATCGGGCCCGCACGCCTGTCCGGTGCAGCGGAACGTGATTGTATCAAAGCATTGCCTGGCCGGGCACGACGGTGTGAGCGCAGACCCATCGGCCGCCGGGGATACCACCGGCGTGGGTGTCACCGTCGGTGATGGGCTGGGTGACACCGCTGGCAGCTCGAACCCCAGGACGCCGAATGGTTGCCCGTCCGGATCCGCCACCGTTACCCCGACCACCTGGATGCGCACTGGTCCGTCGACCAGTTGCTGGATTGGCAGCGCCGCATCGAGGAGCGCGTTGCCGCCGCGGATGTCGAATGCAAAGGTGAACGGCGGCGGCGTGAGGGCCGCGCTGCCTGGCGAAATCACCGCGTCGACGATGAGCTGATTACCGCCATTCGTTACCGGCCCGACGCGGTCTACGACACCCGTGAGGACCAAGCGTACGCGCGGGCCGGCGCCGGCGGATCGGGACAATCGCCCCGCGGCCATGCCGCGCAGCCGCCGATTCATGTGCTCGGGCAGCAACGGCAGCTCGCCGATCGCCACCTTGCCAGTGCCGAAGCTCAGCGTCGTGAGGCCTCCGGCCGGCGCAACCAGGTCCCCACTGACGCCATTGAAAAACGACAGCGGAAAATTAAACGCCCGCCCCAAGCCATTCGGGATCCGGCTGGCTGCTGCCCACGGTGAAACCAACAGCACCGTGCAGGTTACGACACCTGCTATAATGGCCCTTCTCGTCCCCCTTCGTGCAGAAACAAACATCAACGTCCCTTGCTCCACCAAGTTAATTATACACCAGACACGCGACAATCCGAAGACAGGAATCTGCACTACGGGTGTGCTCAGCCGGCGCCCTGCAGCGCGGTTTCCGCCGCAAAGAACCACACCCGCAGCACCATGCGGCTCGCCAGCAGGGTTTCGCCCCAGATCAGCGAAAGCGTTACGCCGATGGTCGAGTTCGCCACAATCAGCATACCGAGGCTCTGGTACACCGCCCACAGCGCCACACCGGTGCCGCAGAGTGCGGCCATCAGCAGGAGCGTGCGCCCTTCCCTTCTCAACACGAACACGATGGCCCAGCCATACGCGCGCATCGCCGCCGGACCGGACGCCGCACACCGAATCCGGGCGTGATCGTGTACGGTGACGGAGACGAACAAGAGCACCACGGCAAGCGCCGTGGTCAGTCCGACGATCCAGTACCAAGTCAGGTCGCTGGCGCTTTCAGCAGTCCACCGCAGCAAAGCACGACCGAGGACGTACCCGCCGATGATGATCACCAGGTTCACAGCAGTCGCCACCAGCCACAGACGCAGGAAGCATGGGAACAGGCTCAAACCGCGGTGCAAGCCCTCACCCAAACCGAGATCCTCCCCCACCACTGCGACAATGCTGGCGTTGAGCCATACCCCGAGCACCAGGAAGACTGCTGCCAGCATGCCCCCGACAAGGATCAGCATGCGGAAGCTTCCCGCATGGTGCACGAACAAGTCGACGAGCAAGTTCGTATCCAGATTGGTGAGCAGCGAGCGTGTCGCCAAGGAGCGGCCCAGCGCAATCGACAGCCACGACCAACTCGCGGCGGCGAATATCATCCCCGCCAGCACGTGCACCGCAAACAGCAGAAGGACGAGCGGCCAGTGTCGCAGCGCATCCCGTAGACCCGAGAAGTAGCAGGCAGCCATGTCTCAGGCCCCGGTGAGAAAGTACACGAGGTTTTCAAACCAAAACCCCCACCGACCGGCCAGCCGGACGATGGCGCGCGTGCCGGCCGCGCGCATACGAGAATTGTTCAAACGGTTGACGTCCAATGCCAGCACTT
Source organism: uncultured delta proteobacterium (assembly GCA_963729835.1). Lineage (GTDB taxonomy): Bacteria > Desulfobacterota > Binatia > HRBIN30 > HRBIN30 > CAVSQF01. Next base: position 197,693 of record CAVSQF010000027.1, read on the forward strand.
CATCCGGATCCACGATCGCCCAGTCCACCCGCTGCGGTCCAGTGTACTCGAATCGCTTCCACCGCGCCTGGCCGTCCCAATGCTCGTTGGTCGTCGTCCCATCGTCGAACGCGATCTGCACGTCTACCGGCATGCGGACCGAGCCGAGCCGCTCCACAATTACGGCACTGCGGTAGCGCCGCTCGCTGCTCGGCTGCAGGGTCTTCTCCTCACCGACCTGATGGCCGGAGAACGGATGTCCGGCAAGTGGTTGCGCCTCCTCGGCGTCGACCGACGTGACCGCGTAATCCAAGACGCCTGTGCCCGCGATGACTTGCTTGAAGTACCAGGTGAGGTTCTCTCCGCTACTTTCCGTCAGGGCCGCCAGAAAGTCAGGTCCATGCGGATGGCGAAAGCGCCAGGTTCGAAAGTACTCCGCCAAGGCGCCGCGCAGTCGTTGATCGCCGAGGTAACGATCCAGCGTCTGCAGCGCCAGTGCGGTCTTCGCATACGAGATCGCTGCGTAGCTGCGACGGTCAAGAAACTCCCAAGCGCACCGCACCATCGGATCGTCTTGCGCCGCCCTGAGGTACTGCAGGCGCTGCACCGCCGTGCTGTTCACCCGCAACCCGAACAGATTGAGGTAACTTCCCGCCCCGTAGCCGTCATCCATGATGCGGCCCTCGACATACGAGTTCAGGCCTTCGTCCAGCCACGCCTCCTCGAACTCATTGTTGGCCACCATGCCGTACCAGTATTGATGACCGAACTCGTGGACGGTTAGCATTTCAGGAAGCCGGAGACCCGCGGGCATCCAGCGCGTCGTGCCCACGGTGATCAGCGTCGGGTACTCCATGCCTGCCGCCGCGAGCCCCCCGGGGCCGGGGTCAACGATGGTCAGTTGCGGATACGGGTACTCGCCGAACCATTCGCGATAGCGCCGCAGCGCCAGCTTCGCCGCCTGAATGTAGCGCCCCGCCTGGTCAGCGTGGCCCGGCTGTATCAACAACCGGATACGGGTCTGGTCTGCAGTGTCCTCGATCACGCGGAAGCGCGGATCGAGGGTCCAAGCGAAATCATGCACATCCTCGGCAACGAAACGCACCGTCTTCGTCCCGTCGGCGCCCTGGTGTTCCTCGCGCAGCACGCCGCTGGCCCCAACCACCGCATCGCTCGGGACCGTCAGCGTCACGTCGTACACGCCAAAATCGGCGAAGAACTCCGTGGTCGCATGGTACTGATGGCAGTTCCACGCGCCATCTTCATAGACGCCGATCTTCGGAAACCACTGGCCCGCAAAAACGAACGGCCCGGCAAAGCCGGAGCGCTGCAGGAGCTTCGGCAGCTTGGCAATGAAATCGATCTCCACGTCCGCCACCGCGCCCGGCGGAACCGCTGTCGGCAGCGGCAGCCGAAAGACGGTGTGGTCGTCGATGTTATCATCGTCCGGATGCACGAATTCCATGCGCGTCGTGAGGTCCGTGCCGCCAATGCGCACCGCATTGACGACGATGTATCCCCAGCCGTGCGGATGCCGCCGCAGCCACTCCACCCACGCCGCGCCCGACTCGCGCATCAACGAGGAGCGACTGTTGGCAAAGGCATTCAGGTACAGGTGGAAGTACAGGGCCTTGGCGGCCTCAGCCGTCGTGTTGCGCCAGGAGAGCACCTCGTGGCCGGTGATCGTGTGCGCCTGCACATCGTACGTCGCCGCGATGCGGTAGTTGGCGATGCGCGGCGACAGCGCCTCTGCGTCACACATAGTGACTCTGGCAACGACCGCCAGCGCGATACTCAGCACCGCGATCGCGGGCGACTGGCGGCACCAATTTCGCGCCCGTGGTTTGCGCACCATCACTCGGCACCAAGCTGCCTAGTGGCTGCTCAGCTTCGCCCGCAGCAGCTCGTTGAGCTTCTGCGGGTTCGCCTTCCCTTGCGTTGCCTTCATCACCTGGCCGACGAAAAACCCGAACAGTTTCTCCTTGCCGTTGCGATATTCTGTGACTTTCGCTGCATGTGCTGCCGTCACGGTATCGATCGCCGCCTCGAGGGCCGACTCGTCGGAGATCTGCGTCAGCCCTTGCTCCGCGACAATCTGTCCCGGCGTCCTCCCTGTGCGTACCATCTCTTCGAACACGTTCTTGGCGATCTTGCCGCTGATCTCGCCGCTATCGATGAGCTCCACCAGGGCGCCCAGGCGCTCGGCCGCCACGGGCCAATCCTGGATGACCAGCCCACTGTCCAGCTTCCGTTCCCTGATGATCCGCAAGATGTCTCCCATGACCCAGTTGCTCACGGCTTTCGGATTGCGGTAGCGGCGTACAGCCTCCTCGTAGTAGTCGGCCATGTCCTTGCGCATCGTCAGCACGTCGGCATCGTACTCCGGCACATCATACTCCCGCACGAAGCGTTGCCGGCGCGCGTCCGGCAGCTCGGGAAGCGTCCGCCGAATCTGCTCGACCCATTCGTCGGACACGACCAACGGCGGCAGATCGGGCTCCGGGAAATAGCGATAGTCGTGCGCGAACTCCTTGGAGCGCATCGATCGGGTCACTTCCCGATCCGGGTCCCACAACCGCGTCTCCTGCACCAAGCCACCTCCCGCCTTGAGCGTCTCGATCTGCCGCTTGATCTCGTACTCGGTCGCCCGTTCCACGTTGCGGAAGGAGTTCATGTTCTTGATCTCGACCTTCGTGCCGAGCTGCGTCGCGCCGAGCGGGCGCACCGAAACGTTGGCGTCGCACCGGAAGCTGCCCTCCTCCATGTTGCCGTCACAGATTTCCAGGTACTGCAACGTCGTGCGCAGCTGGCGCAGATACGCCCCAGCCTCCTGCGGCGAGCGGATGTCCGGCTCGCTGACGATCTCTAACAGTGGCACGCCACAGCGGTTGAAGTCCACCAGGCTGGCGTCGCCGTGCGCGTCGTGGATGTTCTTCCCGGTGTCTTCCTCCATGTGAATGCGTGTCAGGCCGATGCGCTTCACGCCGATGTCGGTCCTGATCTCGACCGTCCCCCCCACGCACAGCGGCAGCTCGTACTGGCTGATCTGATAGCCCTTCGGGAGATCCGGATAGAAGTAGTTCTTCCGCGCCCAGCGGCTGTAGCGCGCGATCCGGCAGCGCGCCGCCAGGCCGGCGCGGATCGCAAACTCCACCGCCCGCCGGTTCAGCACCGGCAACGAGCCCGGCATGGCGAGACACACGGGACACGTGTTCTGGTTCGGCGGCGCCCCGAACTTCGACGAGCAACCACAAAACACCTTCGAAGCCGTGAGTAGCTCGGCGTGCACTTCGAGGCCCATGACAGCTTCGTACTCCATATAATGCAGTTGCTAGTTGTTAGTTGCTAGTCCACAGTAAAACGCCTTATAGATAATCCCTACTCGCTTCTATGATTGGTCCCTAACAACTACCCAACTAACAACTAACAACCGTCCTTTCATGCCACTCTGTGGCTTGCTCGTAAGCATAAGCGGCTTTCAACACCGTCTCCTCTTCGAATGGCCGGCCGACGATCTGTAGGCCGATGGGGAGGCCAGTCCGGTCGAAGCCGCACGGCAGCGACAGGCCGGGCAAGCCGGCGAGATTGATCGAGATGGTGAAGATGTCGGACAAGTACATCTGCAGCGGATCGCTGGTCTTTTCGCCGATCCGGAACGCCGTCGTCGGGGCGGTCGGCGTCAGCAGGACATCCCGCGTCGCGAACGCCTGCTCGAAGTCTCGGCGCACGAGCGTGCGGACTTTCTGCGCCTTGAGATAATAGGCGTCGTAGTATCCTGCCGACAGCGCATACGTACCGAGCATGATGCGACGCTTCACTTCGGTGCCGAAGCCGGCGGCGCGGGTGCGCTGGTACATGGCGAGCAAGCCGTCGTTCTCGGCGGCGCGCAGGCCATACTTGATGCCATCGTAACGCGCCAGGTTCGAGCTCGCCTCGGCCGTGGCGATCAAATAGTACGCCGGAATCGCATACTCGGTGTGTGGCAGTGAGACCGGCGCAACCTGGGCGCCGAGCGCCTCGAAGACCTGCACCGCGGCACGCACCGCCTGCTCCACCTCCGGTTGCATGCCTTCGACGAAATACTCGCGCGGAATGCCGGCGCGCAGACCCTTGATCGAACGGCCCAGGCGCGCCACGTAGTCCGCAACCGGCCGGTTGACGGACGTCGAATCGTACGGGTCGTGCCCGGCAATGGCCCCCAAGAGATGCGCACAGCCAGTGACTGTCTTCGCCATCGGGCCGACCTGGTCGAGCGACGATGCATAGGCCACGACCCCGTAGCGGCTGACGCGCCCATACGTCGGCTTCATGCCGACGACACCGCAACACGCCGCCGGCTGGCGAATCGAGCCCCCGGTGTCGGTGCCTAACGCCCCGAAGCACTGCGCTGCGGCAATCGCCGCCGCCGAGCCGCCGGACGACCCACCGGGCACGCGCGTCCCATCCCATGGATTCCGGGTCACCCCGTACGCCGAGTTCTCCGTCGATGAGCCCATGGCGAACTCGTCGCAGTTCAGCTTGCCGACGCACACCGCACCGGCGTCCAGCAGCTTGCCGGTCACCGTCGCGTTGTACGGCGCAATGAAGTCGCCCAGGATCTTCGAGCCGGCAGTGGTGCGGATGCCCTTCGTCAAGATAACGTCCTTGATCCCCACCGGCACACCCAGCAGCGGGCCGCTTTCGCCACGGGCGCGGCGCTCGTCCGCCGCCTGCGCTTGCGCGAGTGCCACCTCCCCGGTGACCGTGATGAACGAATGGATCCCGATGTCGGTCGCGCCGATGCGCTCGAGCATCGCGCGCGTCAGATCAACCGAGCTGATCTCCTTCCTCTCGAGCAACGCGGAGGCCTGTTCGAGGGTGAGGTGGTGAAGATCAGTCGCCTGCATTTCTCACTCGATGATCTTCGGCACCTTGAAGAAGTCGCCGTCACGCGCCGGCGCATTGTCCCGCAGCTCTTCAGGCGCTGCAGGATTGGTGACGAGGTCCTCGCGGTAGACCGCTCCCATATCCACCACGTGTGCGGTCGGCTCGACGTTCTGCGTATCGAGCGCCGCCAGCTTCTCGAAGTACTGCAGAATATGGCCGAGCTGTTCGGTAAACGCCACCTCTTCCGCGTCGCTCACAGCCAGACGCGCCAGCAGAGCGATGTGCCGCACTTCCTCCCGACTCAAGGCCATGCGGTCCGATTAACACATGGGAGCGAGGGCTTCAATTCAACGTGTAGAGACACGGCGCGCAGTTCAGGCAACTGGCGGACAGGAACGGGGTGTGTCCCTGTTCGGGCGCCGCCCCCCCCTGCCCCGCCGTCGCCCAGGCTCCGGACCGTGCCGGTGACGGCGAGGCTCGTCCCGGGTGCGGCCGTCGCCGGTGGATTACTGACAGTGAGGCTCGACAAACTCAGGACCGGTGGTCGGCAACGTGAGGAAGTACGACCTTCCGTTGTGAATGGTCGACGGTGAGCACAAAGCGATCGAGGAAATCGGCTCTTCCCAGAATAAACGGTGGCTTTCGGCCCCGCACAAACAGGCACCGAACAGCTACGTCGATGTCCCCGACTCGGATCGTCAGCTGCCCGAGCCGAGCGGTTACCCCACCCTGCTCCACACCGACCATCTCGGTTTCTGGGAGGGCATCCCATTGAAGGCCAACCTCCTGTGCCAGTCGACTCGGCGCAACAGAGAAATCGGCGCCAGTGTCGATCAGGAATCGATAGGTACGGTATCCACCGAGAGTCCGAATGCCCACAGGGATCTTCGGATCGCTCAGAGGTCCGAAGGGAGTTTGTTTTTCAAACAGGGGGAATTCAATAGACGCAGACGATGTCGGTGGGTTCGACGTACTCAATCACCACCTCAGTCCAGTCGACGACCTGCGCTCCGAGATGCTCAATCAACCCGTCGTAATCCGCTGCGCTCGCGATCACATCAGCGTCCCGACGCGCCACATACCGTCCCCCGTAAAGCCGCTGCAGCTCGCTGTATCTCACTTCGGCCATACAGGAAAAATCCTAAGACCATCGTGCCGGGAATGCAATCTCTACGGCACGAAATGGCTTTCTCGTCGGCCAGCGCCGCCTGCCGCCAGTTGACAAGCTGCCGTCTGTTGGCCTAGGTCCGAACCCGATGCCCCACGACCGTCAGATCCTCGGTGCTGAGGGCGAACGCATCGCCGAGAAGTTCCTGCGCCGCCAGCGTTACGTGATCTTGCAACGCAACTATCGCTGTCGTGCAGGCGAGATCGATCTGGTCGCGCTCGACCGGGACGCGGTGGTGTTCATCGAGGTGAAGACGCGCGTCGTGCCCGGTTTCGGCACGCCCTTCGAGGCGGTCCATCCCCGCAAACAACGGCAGATCGTCCGCGCCGCGCAGCACTATCTCAGTGACAACCGCCTGCATGACCGCAACGCGCGGTTCGATGTCGTCGGCGTGTGGTGGGAGGATGGCGAGCCGCGCTGCGAGTTGGTCAAGAATGCGTTCGATGCGGCGTGAACTCCGCTTCTGGAGTAGCGAAGCTACGCTTCGCTGGGGTGGCGGGACGGCGGTGCACGGAGTAGCGAAGCCACGCTTCGCTGGGACTACGACATCCAATATTGTAATGCATTGCACTATGCTACATCGTCATATTATGCTGCATCTTATGGAACCGCTGTTCACCCGCTGGGTCCATCGGCCCGCACATCTGTTCCAGCCGGATGGCGTGTACATGGTCACCGCAGGAACTGTGGAAAAGGCGCCGTTGTTCCGCGGGGCAGAGCGGCTGCGGGTCCTGCAAGGGGAGCTGTTTGCCGCTGCGACAACCTACGACTGGCGACTGCAGGCGTGGGCGATCTTTGCGAACCACTATCACTTCGTTGCCGAAGCGCCTGCCGATGCGCGGACGCTCACACCCCTGATCCAACGGCTGCATTCCGCAACCGCACGCTGGTGCAATCGCCGCGACGGACAGCGAGGGCGGCAGGTATGGTACCAATACTGGGACACCTGCATTTGCTTCGAGGCGAGTTACTACGCGCGCTTGAATTACGTGCACAACAACCCCGTGCAGCACGGGATTGTCGACGCGCCGCAGCGCTACGAGTTCTGCTCGGCGGCGCAGTTTGCGGCGCATGCCGATCACGGGTTGTACGAGCGTCTGCGCGCGCAGCGCTACGATACCCTGAAGGTGCCGGACGATTTCTGACGCCGCCGCGGTCGGCGAAGTATGACTTCGCGAATCCAAGCGGAACGCGAAGCACGGCTTCGCTACTCCACGGAACGCGAAGCGCGGCTTCGCTACTCCACGGAACGCGAAGCGCGGCTTCGCTACTCCACGAAATGCGATGCGTGGCTTCGCTGCTCCAGACAATTGCCGTCGAGCGGTGACCGGGACCTGCTTGAGGCTCCGCCCTCAGCGTGCTAACGGCACCGCATGCTCGATATCCGCCTGATTCGTGAGCGCTCCAACTTTGTCAAAGCCGAACTGGCCAAGGTCGGATTCGAGCCGGCCGCAATCGACGGCGTGCTGGCCGCGGATGCGCGCCGCCGCGCCCTGATTCAGGAGGTCGAGTCTCTGCGCGCCCACCGGGCTGAGGTGTCGCGCACTATCGGCAAGCATGACCCGGCAGCGCGCGCCAATTTGGTGACCGACATGCGCGCTGTCGGCGAGCGCATCGCCGCGCTGGAACAGGACCTGGCGCGCGCCGAGGAGGATTTCGAGCGGCACATGCTCGAAGTTCCCAACCTCCCCGACCCGAGCGTGCCGGTCGGACCTGATGACAGCGCGAATGTCGTCATTCGCAGCGAAGGTGTGCCGCGGCAGTTCACCTTTACACCGCGCCCGCACTGGGAGATCGGTCCGGATCTCGGCATCCTCGACTTCGATCGCGGCGTCAAGATCTCCGGGTCGCGCTTTTACGTTCTGCGTGGGGCCGGCGCGCGCTTGCAACGCGCGTTGATCAGCTGGATGCTCGACCTGCACACCCGCGAGCACGGCTACACCGAGATCTACCCGCCCTACCTGGTGAAACAACAATGCCTGTACGGCGCCGGCCAACTGCCGAAGTTCGCCGACAACATTTACCACGACGTCGACGACGACCTGTGGATGATCGGCACCGCCGAGATCCCGATCACCAACCTGCATCGCGACGAGATCCTGGAGCCGGGCACCCTGCCCCTCTCGTACGTCGCCTACACCGCCTGCTTCCGGCGCGAGAAGATGTCGGCGGGCCGTGACGTGCGCGGCATCAAGCGCGGCCACCAGTTCGACAAGGTCGAGATGTACAAGCTCGTCACTCCGAGTGACTCCCCGGCGGCGCTGGAGCAGATCGTCGGCCACGCCGAGGCGGTCGCCCGCCGCCTGACGATTCCGCACCGCGTCGTGTCCATCTGCACCGGGGATCTCGGCTTCGTGGCCGCCAAGAAATACGACATCGAGCTGTGGGCGCCGGGGTGCAACGAATGGCTGGAGGTCAGCTCCTGCAGTAACTGCACCGACTTCCAAGCGCGCCGTGCGAATCTCCGCTATCGCCCGGCGCCGCGCAGCAAACCGGAGTTCGTGCACACCCTCAACGGCTCCGGCCTGGCGCTGCCGCGCGTGCTCATCGCCGTGCTCGAGAATTACCAGCAAGCCGACGGTAGTGTCGTCATCCCGCAGGTCCTACAGCCGCACATGGGCGGGATCGAACGTCTGCTGCCGCCCGGTTAGGGAGCAGCGTGGCAACGGGAGGCGGAGCGTGCCCGCGAAAAGCCGTGCATTCGCACCCCCCTCCAGCTAGGATCGGTGCGCTTCGGTGCAGTCCTTCGAGGAGAACAATCGGTTATGAAACTCGTGCTGTTGTTGTGTGCCCTGGTGGCGCTGAGCCTGCCGGTTTACGGCGAAGATCCGCAGACGACATTTCAGGGCTTTTGCGAAGAATGGATGCAGAAACTCCAGGCGCGTGAGCACCATAACATCGAGAATATCAAGTGGCAGTCGAGCGCGGATGGCGTGCACGGTGTATTCATCGGCTACACGCGTGAGCACGTGTGCGCGGAGAAAACCGGCACGGAGTCCGTACCCCTCGGAACCATCACGTATCGCGAGGTGCGGTACGAGAAGCGCGGCAACTCGATTCCGCAAGCCGAGCTGAGCCCAGCCCAACCCGTCGAGACTACCGAGATCACGGAAATCTTTCGGTACAGCGGCGGCCGGTGGATCTACTAGTCAGGAGGGCTGATGAGTGCACAAATCCGGGGCAGACGGCGCATGCCGAGCGTGGCGTTGACGACCCTCCTGGCCATAGGCGTCGCGGTGCCGGTGGCGCAACCCGCACGCGCGGCGACCGCATCCGCCCCGGCAAAGCGGGCGACAGCCAAGACCCATCATGCAGAGAAAACCACCGCGGCGAATTTCGCAGCGTCCTTCCAAACGTTTTGCGAGGAATGGATGCAGAAGCTGCACGCCCGCGAGCGTGACAACGTCAGCCACATCAAGTGGGAGTCCACCGCCGACGGCACCCACGGCACCTACGTCGGCTATAGCCAAGATCACAAGTGCGAGTTGAAGGAGACCACGAAGGTCGGCAGGGTCGATTACCAGGAGTTCACGTACGAGAAGCGCGGCAGTAACGTCGCCGAGGCCGAGACGAGCCCGCCCCACCCTGTCGAGGTCTACGACGCCACCGAGATTTTCCACTTCGAGAACGGCAAGTGGAGTTACTAGCGTTCAAAGTGAAAATCGTTCAGTCGATAGTCACTGGTCCATGGTCGATAGCTGGGTGCGCGCGTCGCCACGGCCAGTGAGCTTAGGGAAATTCAGTGAGACCTCCTTCATTAAGCCGGCGGGCCGCTTTGGACGAGGACAAACTATTTGACGCCGCCCATGGCAAGGGATAGGGTATTATCGGGTAACGGAACCAGCGGACGATGAGTTCCGCGGACGCGATTTAATTGCGAACGGTCAGCGCGTGGAATGCTGATGCGGCCGTAACGCCTGCGGGTACTCATAGCTGAGCCGCGGGGAAGGAAACGGTGGCTACGTCTCGTGATCACCTGTTCGGCTGTTGGAGCCGGCAGTCGCCGGCTGCGGAGTCTAGCTCGGGGCCTCCCTCACTCACTCTGCGGCCTCATTTGGGGTCGGCTCTTCATGTCGACACCACGCCACACGAAGATGATACGGTACTTACAATTATCTCGCACGGAGGTTGCATGATGAGACAGTACGGTCAAGTTACACACCATTCGTATACCCTCAGTCACCTCCATCGAGCTATCGTTTGTCTGCTTGGTGGTGGGCTGACCGCGATCCTGTTAACGGCACGGGTGGCTCCAGCGCAAGTCATCGGATGCTGTCAGTTGAGAGGCCATTGCATACAAGCCAGCACCTCGCGCTGCCGGATTCTTCGCGGTACCTTTTCCGCGGACCAGGTCTGCGACCGGTTCGCCGACACACAGTGCGTCTCAGCGGTGCGCTCGCCGACGCTGACGCCGACGCACACCCTCACCGCCAAACCGCAAGCGGCCACGTCGACACCAACACTCACCTTTACGCCAAGGCCTCGGCCGTCAAACACGCCCACTTCCACCTGGACTTACACCAGCACGGCAACCAGCACGCTTACCCCGACCCAGACTAACACGCCGACCCAGACAGCGACGCCGTTCGGAACCCCATGCACCGGGAAGCGGGTACTTGATGTCATCAGCGGGACCTCGACTCTCATCTCCCTGTCCGTCACCCACTGTCAGCCTCCTCCTCCGCCTGTGGCCTGTTTTAATGGGGTATCCCCCCCCTCCGTAACCACGCCCCCACTCACGATCACAATCACCGACGCTTCGGGCCCGCTGGGCGGGTCCCTTAGTTTCTACAGCCTTAGGCATGTCGGGGATCCCTGCCCTAATGGCAATGACGAATATCAGCTCGCCTCGGGCTTCCCGCGTGTGAATTGGCTCCGCCTCATCTTTGGGGCAAACGCAACGTACATGGGCATGCGCCTGAGCTTGCCGCTGACACGCCCGCCCGTCCCACCCGTGGTCCTAGCGATCGGAGACAAGAGCGGCGCTGTAGCGTGGCACGCCATAATGGACAGGTGCACCAGGAAGAGCGGTGGACAACTGCACTGCGAGTCTCCGTGACGCCACATGCCCCAGGTCGGAAGGCACCGAGCGACTCTACGCTGCACGCGATCGCAGACGGCTCTGCGTCGGCATCCGCTCCGCCTCCACTGACCAAATAGCCTAGGCCGCCCACCCGACTGGTGCAACAAAGCTACGTTGCCATACTTATGCTATCCAGGCGGGACTAAGCGGTCAGCGCCCGCACTGCTTCCGGCATTTCCTCCGCTACCCGCACGACCGGAATTCCGGTCTGGATGTTCAGGTGCATCTCCTGAACCGCGCGCGGCAGATCCTCGAAGGCGTAGATCTCCTTGTGGACGGTGGGCCGGAACACGCTGCCGTACAGGGCGAGGCTCGCCGCTGAGCCGTCGATGCTCTCCAGGTGGACGTGGTCGAGCGTGATCTGCCGGACCGACAGCGCCGCCGAGTCGTAGCTGATGCGCTTGTCCAACTGCCAGCCGGCGCTGACGCTCACGCCGCCGCGTGTCAACGCCGCGACGCCCGCCGCAAACACGGGCCCGCGCAACATGTCGCAGACGATGTGCATTCCCTCACCGCCGGTGAGGCGCTTTACCTCCTTGGCGAAGTTGCGCACGTCCTCCGCGGCGGCGAAACGGTTGAAGCGGCGCTGGTCGATGGGCGTAATTCCCAGCTGCGCCAGGTGCGCGCAGCGCGCCGGGGTGCCCGAGCAGAAGAAGACACGGTGGCCTTCCGCATGCGCGGCCATCAGAAACAACTCCGAGACACCGCCGCCGAACCCGAGGACGTTGAGGCGGGAAAGCTTTTCGCGGCGCACCTTGGCCCGGAAGATGTCGTGCCCGCGGCGCCACAGGTGCCAGGCGGTCGGCGCGCGCAGCGGCAAGGCGGCCATTTCCCACAGACTCAAGCCGCACTGCAGGGGCGCGGGCAGGATCTGCCAGTCGCCGACCATTGCTTCCTCGGCATACCAGCCAACGGATTCCGGCCGGTCGTACGCCCAGATGCGCAACGCGAAGCCATACACATCCGGCTCGCCATTGGCGTGCGTGACGACGATGTCTCCGGCCTTGAAGCGCGTCACGTCGCGACCGATGGCGAGGACCGCGCCGACGGCGCTGTTCCCCGGGTAGATCTTGCCGCCGCGCAGCTCGACGATGTTCACCGTATCGGCCAACGCCGCGTGGTCAACGTTGTGCTCGAGGGAAACCGCCAGGACCTTCAGGTGCACGTCGTGCGGCCCCATCGGACGCAAGACGAGATCATCCAGGCGAATGACCCTGGACGCGTCGAACTCGGCAAGGTTCCCCTGTACTCGCGCGCGCTCCGCAGCGATGGCTTCGGCAGTAATCGAATAGGCTCTGGGCATGGTGTCCTCCGTCTCGCGGCCGGCCGATCGTAGCCGAGGAGCCGGCTGTGGTTCAACAAGGGGGCGCAACAGGAAACAGAATCGGAAAGCGTCAAACAACTTGGCGACTGCAGCGCCGATGCCGCCTCACGTGCCGTCGTCGGCGGTGCTGGCGTAGCGGCGAGAATGGAGCTGCTATTCAGCGCGGGCAGGAGCAGCTCGGCGCACTCAGCGCGCCCTGATCGGAAAACGGCGCTTTCGAATGCGCCACCGTTCGATGGTGATCAGCGAAGTCTGCAGGTCGTCCTCCCGCGTCAGTTCCAAGGCGTGGGCGAGGCGCTCGATGACCTCTCTGTCGTTGTAGTTTCCGCCGCGAAAGAGGATGAGGCCGGGTTGCTCCGAGTGCGCCAAGGCCAGCAGCCGTGGGTAGTCGAGATCGGCGGTGATGATGACACGATGCTCACCGCGTGCCCGCTCGATGATATCTGGGTCGGGCGCGCAGGCGAGTCCAATGGCTGACGCGTGAACCGCGTCGTGTCCGCGCTGAAGCAGCCAATCGGCAAGTGCAGGCGACAACGCCATGTCCACGAGGAATCTCATCTTGAGAGTTCGATGGTCTCGTCCTCGGCGAGCGCCGCCGCATACTGCAGCACTGCGTCGATGTCTTGCGGCTCGAGGTACGGATAGGCTCGCAAGATCGACTCCCGCGTTTCGCCGGCGGCGAGGAGACCCAGCAAGCGCGACACGGGAAAGCGCAAGCCGCGAACACACGGTTTTCCGGTGCAGACGTTCGGATCAACGGTAATGCGCTCCAGCAGCATAGTGAACCTCCGTAGAGGACGGAGTGTAGCGCCAATGCATACGGGAAAACAAACCACGCCCGCCCCTCGCCATCTTACCCGCATCGGTGCGTCCTCGCCGCTCCGGGGGGCCGTGGTTTGATCCGCTTCATAAACGGCTGAAGATGAGTCAAATGAAACCACGGCCCCATGGAGCTGCTCGACTGCGCACCCGCTGCCCCGCCCCTCCGGTTTAGCCCGCTTTCCCTGACGCAGGCGACCGTTGCCTCGCTGGTCACATTGTGCAATGACGTCACCGAATGATGCGAGCTGAAACAGCCGCTAGACATCGAGGGAATCTGTCAGGCACCGGTCGAGACTGTCGATAAACGGGTACCACACCCTTCGAGACGGTCCCCAAAAAAGGGACCTCCTCAGGGTGAGCGGAAATTGTCTTTTGAAAACAACAACAGAACCGCCCGCCCTGAGGAGCCGCCTTTTTCTGGCGGCGTCTCGAAGGACGCCCGCTGGCGTTAATCGACAGTCTCGACCGGTGAGCGACACCGGTGTCAGCACCCTAGCCGCTTGTGGCTTGACATGGACACCCCGGCGGAACAAAGATCGGCACTCAAAGAAGGGGAAGCATGACGAAGCACGTGTACAGCGGCGTGGCACTACTAACGGTCATCATGCTCTCTCCGGCCGCAGTTCCGGCAGCTCTCACGGAAACGTGCCTGACCGGCACCGCACCCGACGTGGCGAACGATGCACAACAGATCCGAGCCGCGCGGAACATGGTCGATGCTACGTGCGTGTGCGCTAGCTTCGATGGTAGCCCCGGTCACACCCACATCAGGTATGTCGCCTGCGTCACCCATGTCATCAACGCCCAAGTAGCCGCTGCCCATCTCCGGACGCGCTGTAAGGGCACGGTTACCACATTCTACAGGAACTCGACTTGCGGGATGAATCCTGCGCTGCACGCCGAGCCGTGCATCAAAACCGTAACCGAGAGCGGCAAGGTGACCTGCACCATCAAGGCGACGACGAAAAAGGACGGCACCACACCGAGTGGGCAGTGTACGAACGGGCGGACGTTTACCCAGGTGGCGTGCCCAGCCTACACGACCTGCATCGACGCCGCCGATACCAACGGCAACCTCATCATCGCGGCACCGGGAGACACGGGAGCCTGCGTGCCAACCCCAACGCTGACCCCAACGAACACGTCCACGCAGACCCCAACAAACACGCTGACGCCCACGGCGACGCCGACCAGCACGCCAACAGCTATTCCGACCAATACACCAACATGGACACCCACGGTCACGCCGACGCCGAGCAACACCCCAACTCAGACGCCCACGGTCACGCAAACGCCGAGCAACACCCCGACTATCACGCCCACGCTGATGCCAACGCTTACGAACACCCCAACGATGACCCCAAGTCAGACCCCGACGAACACGAACACGCCAAGCCGCACATCAACTCAGACCCCGACGGTCACGAGCACCCCGACCAACTCGCCGACGCAAAGCCCGACCAGCACGCCAACAGCTACTCCGACCAATACACCAACATGGACACCCACGGTCACGCCGACGCCGAGCAACACCCCGACTATCACGCCCACGCTGATGCCAACGCTTACGAACACCCCAACGATGACCCCAAGTCAGACCCCGACGAACACGAACACGCCAAGCCGCACATCAACTCAGACCCCGACGGTCACGAGCACCCCGACCAACTCGCCGACGCAAAGCCCGACCAGCACGCCAACAGCTACTCCGACCAATACACCAACATGGACACCCACGGTCACGCCGACGCCGAGCAACACCCCGACTATCACGCCCACGCTGATGCCAACGCTTACGAACACCCCAACGATGACCCCAAGTCAGACCCCGACGGTCACGAGCACCCCGACCAACTCCCCGACGCAAAGCCCGACCAGCACGCCAACAGCTACTCCGACCGTGGTGCCGGGCGAACTGCTGCGAACCGGGCAGACGAGCGACTACGGGCCGGGCAGCGACGGGAATTTGCAGGAAGGGGCGGCGCGCTCCTACACGGACAACGGCGACGGCACGATCACCGATAACACGACCGGGTTGATGTGGGAAAAAAAGGATCAGTCGGGCGGCATCCACGACTACAGCAACACGTACACGTGGGGCATGACGTCCTCGCCGGACACGATGAACGGGACCATGGTGACGACGTTTCTGGCGACCCTGAATGCGGGAGGCGGATTCGCCGGCCACACCGACTGGCGGATTCCGAACGTGAACGAGTTGCAGAGCCTCGCGAACTACCAGAACGTAAGTCCGGCCGTCGATACGGCCTTCAATACGAGCTGCGCTGCAAGCTGTACGGTGCTTACGTGCAGCTGCACGCAGTCCGACGCCTACTGGTCGTCTACTACTTACCAGAGCTTTCCCGGCAGCGCGTGGTTCGTGTACTTCTACGGCGGCTACGTGCTCGGCAACTTTAAGGACGACTTCTACTACGTTCGTGCCGTTCGTGGCGGCTCATGATTGGTCACTTGACCCTTTGAGACTTTGACCCTTTGGTTTTTAGGGGAGGGCGTCAGCCCTCCCTCGGGCGCGCACCGCTTGCCTTGACAGCGTATGATAACGAAGAGGGTTTGATCCGCTGTCCGGCCCAACGAGCGCATCGAACGAGGTAGAGTGATCGCGGCCGGGCGGCGGATAAACGCCGTTGAACCTGAACCGCGTAACGCGATGCCTACTCCCTATGGGGTTTCTATGGCAAGGAGCGTTCGCGCGGCAAACGATAGGGGAACACAACGCCGGGTGTTGGCTGGTGCCAGTCGGTTTTTGCGGTCTTTAGGCACGCTGCGGTTGCGTGTCGATCAACGGCGCAAACGCCTGGTTACACAGGATCTTGTCGCAGGCTGAAGACCTGCGACTACGGCGCTTGCTAGAGACCATGCCTTCGGCAAGAACTGAGATCGCTGGATCGCTGTCTTCGCATCAGCGCTGGTTGACGACCTGCAGGCTGGGCCCGGCGCGGCAACGCTGGGGCTACCTATGCGAGGCACGGTCGGCTTGGTGGTAACGGCGAAACAACGGGGGAACATCCACACGGCCCGCCTGGCAGAGACCATGAACAGAATTCCGGAGCGTAGGATGCCGGTTTGCCAAGACCAGCGTTTTGGATTACATGATCCTCCGTGAGCACCATCATGGCTTCAACTGAGACCGAGATTTGGGGGCGGACCATCCGGCCTGAGGTCGGCGATGTGTCGGTGGAGGCAGCGCGGGAGCTGCTGCGTCTGCGCCTGTCCGAGGACGACGTGGAGCGGGTGCGCCAGCTCTCGGATAAAGCCAATGACGGCGCGCTTTCCGCCGAGGAAGCCGAAGAACTGGATCATTACTTGAGCGTCGGGCGGGCGCTGGAGTTCCTTAAAGCCAAGGCCCGCCTTTCACTGCGTGAGCGTTCTGCCTTGGCGGGGGAGAACGAGGCGACGTACTGACGTACCTCAAGCGAACGCAAGGGGACTTGATTTCATTTGTCGCCCGGGGGCACGTGGTTTCCTCCGCTCCATAATCGCAGGCCCAAGGCGCCCAAGCAGCGCGCCGCTGAGGTGCTCTACCTGCCGTTTCTCCGCAATCGCTGCGTTGGGATTTCGGCTCGTTGACAGTCGCCATAATTGTCGCCACAATTCTGTACATGCCACACGCGATCGAGCTCGCCGAGGGCGCCAAGGACGATGTTCGCGCCCTTTCAGCTGATCACCGTGCCGAGGTGATGGACGCGCTCGAAAAACATCTTGCCGATCGACCAGAGCTGGAAGAAGGACACAAAAAGTACCTCGCGACGCTCGGCACCTGGCAGCTTGCTGTCGGTGATCACCGGGTCTGGTACGACGTCACAGAGGAAACCGTTACGATCACGGTCGTATTCTACAAGGGCCGGCTGCCGACGGCGCAGGCGCTGCGAAAAAGGAGAAAGATATGAAGACCGTTGGACTCAGGGACGTGCGCGATGCGCTGAGCGAGTATGTCGATGCCTCCCAGCGCGATAGCGTGCTCATCATGCGTCACGGCAAGCCCGTGGCGGTCATCGTTGGTGTCGAGGGCGAAGACATGGAGGAGGTGTTGGTTCAGTTCAGCCCCGTGGCAAAGCGACTGCTGGAGGAGCGCCGGGCCCAGCCCAAAACCTCTCTCGCCGATTTCAAGCGAGAGCTTCAGTCTGAAAAGAAGACGGCTCGGCGTCGATCGAACCAATAGGAACGTGGTGGCTCGACCCGCCAATGACTCAATGACTCAATCGTCACTCACTCAATCTCCAATCATTCAATCTCCGATTTCCCCGTGATGTTCTATCACACGCTCCGGCCCCTGCTTTTTCGCCTTGATGCAGAACAGGCGCATCGCCTCGTCTTTCAATTGCTGGTCGCCGGCGAGTACCTTTTCCGCCGCCTCAACCGAGCGCCGCATGCGCCGACGCATCCGGCGCTCGCGCAGAACGTGTGGGAGATCGCATTTCCGAATCCCGTCGGTCTCGCGGCCGGGTTCGACAAGGACGCGCGTGCGCCGCACGTCTGGCCGCTGCTGGGGTTCGGCTTCGCGGAGCTGGGAACGATTACCGCTGAGGCGCAGCCCGGCAACCCGTTGCCGCGCCTCTTCCGGCTGCCGCAGGATCGCGCGCTCATTAACCGCTTGGGGTTCAACAACGCCGGAGCGGCGGCGGTAGCGGCCAGCCTGGCGCGTGCCTCTCGCCTGGCTTCCACCGTTCCGATCGGCATCAACCTCGGCAAATCGCGCCGCACGCCGCTGGAACAGGCAGCCGGCGACTACGCGGCGAGCCTGCGCCAGCTGTTTCGCTTCGCCGACTACGTGGTCGTCAACGTCAGCTCACCGAACACGCCCGGGTTGCGCGACCTGCAGGCGGAGGAGCAGCTTGCAGCCCTGCTAGGCCGGCTCGCCGACGAGAATGACACGCTGGCCCAACTGCATCAGCAACGGCCACGACCGTTACTCGTCAAGATCGCTCCCGATCTGGCGGACGACGCGTTGCCGGCGATTGTCGAGGTCGCGCGGCGCAACCGGGCCTCCGGTTTCGTCGCCACGAACACCACCGTGGGGCGTGACGGCCTCACGACGCCGACCGGCGAGACCGGGGGCCTCAGCGGCGCGCCGTTGCGGGCGCGCTCGACGGCCGTCATTCGCATCGTCCATCGGCTGGCCGGGCCGGCGCTGCCGATCATCGGGGTGGGAGGCATTTTCAGTCCGCAGGATGCGTACGAGAAGATCCGCGCCGGGGCTTCGCTCGTGCAGGTCTACACCGGTATGATCTACGAGGGGCCACGCCTGGCGCACGGCTTGGTGCACGGCTTGCTGGCGTTGCTGCGGCGCGACGGCTTCCATCATATTCGGGAGGCCGTCGGGACGGATTCATGACCGAAGGCTTCATTCTGCGCGACCTGGTGGTGCTGCTGGCCGCGGCGTTGCCGATCGTCTTTCTCTTTCAACGGCTCAATGTTCCATCGATCGTCGGGTTTTTGATCACCGGCATTCTCATCGGGCCGCGCGGGCTCGGGCTCATTGCGCAGGGTGCCGACGTGGAGCAACTGGCGGATCTCGGCTTGGTGCTGTTGCTGTTCGTCGTCGGTCTCGAAGTATCGTTCCAGCAGCTGGCCCGCCTCGGGCGGACGATCTTCGGCTCGGGGCTCCTGCAGGTGCTGGCAACCGGTGCGTTCAGCTGCGCGGCGGCGCTGGCGTTGGGGCGTGCTCCGTCTGCGGCTCTCCTCTGCGGCTTTCTCATCGCGCAATCGAGCACAGCGATCGTCCTCAAGGTCCTCACCGATCGCGGCGAGGTCGACGCGCCCCACGGGCGCATCGTCGTGGGCATTCTCCTGATGCAGGATCTCGCGCTCGTCCCGATGACGTTACTGACGCGCTTATTGGCAACGGCTACGCCGGCGTCCTGGATCGCCATCGGCGTGGTGCTGGCAAAGGCGGCCCTCGCCGTCGCGTTGATTCTATTCGCCGCACGTCTGCTCATGCCGGCACTGCTGCGGCAAGTGGCGCGCTTGCGGAGCCGCGAGTTGTTCACGGGAGTCGTCGTTTTCTTTTGCCTCGGTACCGCCTGGTTAGCGTCGCGCTTCGGCCTATCGCTGGCGGTGGGGGCACTCATTGCCGGGTTGGTGATCGCGGAATCCGAGTACAGTCACCAGGCAATCGCCGACATCCTGCCGTTTCGCGACGCGATGAACAGCGTCTTTTTCATCTCCGTCGGCATGCTGCTGCGTCTGGACTTCGTGTTCACGAATCTGCCGATGCTCATCGTTGTCGGGACAGCGATCATGCTGTTCAAGGCCCTAGTATCCACGGTCGTCATCCTGCCATTCTATCGCTCCTTTCGCGTGGCAGCGACGGCGGGCCTGTGCTTAGCCCAAGTGGGCGAGTTGTCGTTCGTGCTCGCAAAGCTGGCTCTCCCGAGCGGTTTGATTGTCCGGGATGAGTATCAGGCTTTCGTGGCCGTGGCCGTGTTGACCATGCTGGTGACGCCGTTCGTGATCAACGGCGCGGCACCGCTGACGCAGCGTCTAGTCGCTTTGCTGGGAATCACGGAGGCGGAGCCGTCTCCCGAGGCGCGGCAAGTCCGCAATCACGTGTTGATCGTCGGCTACGGTTTGAACGGCGAGAATCTCGCGAACGTCTTACACCAGACCGGTCTGCCCTACCTGATCCTCGAGCTGAGTCCCGACCGCCTCGCCACCGCGCGCGGCCGCGGTGAGCCGGTGTTGTATGGCGATGCGACGCGTCTCGATGTCTTGCGCAAAGCCGGCGTGGGCTTGGCGCACGTGGTAGTCGTTGCCATCTCCGACCCGGTGGCGACCCGGCGTATCGTGGCGCTGGCGCGGCAGAGCAACGCGGACGTGCCGATCATTGTGCGGACACGATACGTCGCCGAGCTGGGCGAGCTACGCCGGCTCGGTGCCACAGAAGTCATTCCGGAGGAATTCGAAACGTCGGTCGAGATCTTCGCGCGGGTGTTGCGGCGCTTGCGCGTGCCGCGCAATGTGATCACGTTACAGATCGAGCTGATTCGTAAGCAGGGCTACAGCATGCTGCGGGGGCTCGAGTTGCCGCGGCAGACGTTGGATCAGCTCGGGCAGATCCTGGCGGCGACGACGACCGAATCGTTTCTCGTGCCGGCGTCCTCGCCCGCCGCCGGGCGCAGCATCCGCGACCTGCAGTTACGGCGTGCCACCGGCGTGACGATCATCGCCGTCGTGCACGACGGCCGGCCGGTGACGAACCCGCCGGCGGATCTCGTCATTCAGCCGAACGATATCCTGGTGATGCTGGGCAGCCACGCCGAGCTCGATCAGGCGCTGAAGCGGCTCAGCCCGCCGTCGTCCGAGGGGCTCGAGACATGATTGGCTTGCTCCTTGCGATTGCGGTACTGGCGGCGGTCTTGGCTGTCGGCGTCCGCCGTTTCCAGAAAGCGCGCACGGCGCGCCGCCGCCCCGGCGCAACCATCTACCGCCCGGTGCTGGTGCGGCGTTTCGACGAGATCGACGCGGCGCTGCGCGGACGCGCCTGCCGGTGTGGCGGGGTGTTCCGGCTCGCCGGAGAAACCTCGCGTGTTGCGGGCGGCCGCCGTTTCCGCATCGCACGCCTCGTGTGCAGCGAGTGCGAGCGCGACGAGTTGATGTATTTCGACGTGACCGCGGTGTTTCATTAACGTGTAGACGCACGTCCTCAAGCGTGGCGGCCGCGGCGTCGAGAGCCCCCCAGGGTAGCCGCTGACGCGGCAACCTCGGGCTATGTTGCGCAACGCCGTTGGCGTAGGAGGAAAAGGCGAAGCCGCTCGCAAGCGGGGCGACTCGTTGTCCTCGAGGCGTGCCGCTGCGCCACGGTCTTCGCTGCCTTTCTCCGCCATATCGCCGCCGGTCAACTGCCGCCGATTCCCAACAACCTGCCGGCCGAGCTTCGCCAGCTGCTGGAGGCCGTGGCACAGGCAATCCGACAAGCCCAGCGTGGATGAGGGAGCGCTAGCAGGCTGTCGAAAAAGGCGAAGAGCACCCTTCGAGAGCCTCAGGGTGAGCGGAAAACTCCTACCCCCCCGGCCCTTCCCTCCCACCGTCGTGTCTGGTAGGCACACGGCTCGTGGATGCGACCCTGAAAGGTATGCTCGGGCTGCTCGCCGGCACCGACGTGGAAGCGCGCTGCGCTGCGTTGGTGGTGCTGACGCAGCTCGCAGCCGCCGATGAGCGTGTCGTGCGCGCGGTCGGGGCGCTGTTGAGCGGTAAGAACGCCGTCGTACGCGACTTCGCGGTGAGCTACTTCGAGCGCGTCCGGCCGCGCGATGGACTCGGATATCTGCTGCCGCTGCTCGACAGTGACGAAGAGGATCTCCGCCAGCGCAGCGGCACGATTCTCGCCGCGTATGGCAACGCGGCGATCACGGCGGCCAAGAAGCTCCTCGCCGGCGCGCCACGGCGGCGCCTGAACGCCATCATCGCGGTCGCCGCGCAGGTGCGCTCGCGTGCCGCCTTCGATCTGCTGTTCGAGCTGATCGGCAGCGAAGACTTCGACACGAACCGCGCTGCCTGCGATGCCGTAGTCGGGGCGATTCCGGCGCTCGAGGCGGACGCTCGCGCCGACCTGTTCGCTCGCACCGAGGCATTGCTGCGCGGCGCCGACGCGGTGCGCACGGTATCGGTCGCCGCCGCCAAACTCTTTGGGGCGCTCGGCGAGCCGAAGGCCCGGCGGTACCTGTTCGGCATGCTCGACCGCGAGCAGCCGCAGGTGGTGCGCACACACGCATTGGGCGCCTTGCTGCACTGCTTGCGCGGCCAGACACTAACAGATAGTGAGATCGCCGCGCTGCTTCCGCTTTTGCAGGAGGAGGACGAAGCCGACGTGCTGCGCCCGACGATTCATCTGCTCGAAGAGCAACAACTGGACCGCTCGTATCTGGGGCAGCTCAATCGCCTCGCCGAGAGCCCGCAGCCGGCAGTCAAGCGCTTCGCCGTGCAGAAGCTGGGCACGTTCGACTCCGGCGCCGTCGTCAAGACGCTCATCGGCTACCTGACCGACGACAGCTACGCGCGGCGCGAACAGGCGAGCGTCTCGCTGAAGAAGCTGCCGGCCGCGCGCGCGGCGTTGATGAAAGAGTTCCTGGCGTGCGCCGAGGAGCGCAAGGCATGGGCGCTGGCGGATATTCTCCTGGCGCATGACCGGGCGTGGAAGCGTGATACGCTCGAGGCCTTGTGGAAGAAGCTCGACACCGCTCGCGGCGGTGCCGCCCGCGGCGGTGCCACCCGGAGCGAGCGTGACGATCGACTCTACACGGCGTATTTTCATTTCCTCAACGCCCTCGATCCGGCGGCGCTGGCCGAACGGGTGCACGATCGCGCCCAACGCCTGCGCAAGAGCAAAGATTTTGCCGGCGCCGCCAAGTGGCTGGCGCTGCTCAAGGACTCACCGGCCTTTGATGCCGAGACCAAGTTCGCGCTGGCGGTTGCCCAACTCAAGTCGCATCCGCACGCCGTTGCGGCCGGCGTCCGCCGGCACGACCCGGTTCTCGAGCTCTTTCGCGACCTGGCGCACTCGACCTTCGCGACTGCCGATCGCCTGCGCCAGGAGCGTCTGCTCACGCCGGAGGAGCTATTCTACGTCGCCTTCAACCTGGCCGAGGGGAACAACGAAGAGCGTGCAATCGCCGCCGAGTTGCTGCAGCACCTGGCGAGCAAGCACGGCCGCACCAAAGTCGGCAAGGCAGCGAAGAACAAGCTCGCTCTTCTGCGGACATCCTGATGCGGGTTGTTGGGTTGTTAGGTTGCTAGTTTTTATGTTAGAGAACTAACAACGTAACAACTAGCAACCTAACAACCTGCAATCTTCACTCGCCGGCCCAGCACCTCCAGGCGCCCTTCCGCCCACAGGCGAATGGCCTCCGGATACAGCTCGTTCTCCACGGCGTGGACGCGCGCCGCCAGTGTCTCCGGCGTGTCGTCGCCGAGAACGGGCACGGTGCCCTGCAGGATGATCGGGCCATGGTCGTACTCGTCATCGGCGAAGTGAATTGTGCAGCCGCTGACCTTGACCCCTGACTCGATGACCGCACGGTGCACTTTCTCGCCGTAGAAGCCTTGCCCGCAAAAAGCTGGGATGAGCGCGGGGTGGATGTTGAGCACGCGCTGGGCGTAGCGCTTGCGGAGCTCGAACTGGGAAAGAAAGCCCGCGAGTATGATCAGATCGAACTGGTGCTGCGCCAGCTCCGCGTGCAACGCGTCATTGAACTCCTGGGGGGTGGCGAACTGTTTACGGGGCACCGCGACCGCGGCGATGCCAGCGCGGCGCGCCCGTTCCAGACCGCCGGCGTCGGGGCGGGACGCAATGGCCACGGCGATTTCCGCACGCAGTCTGCCGTCAGCGATGCGGTCGATCAGATTCTGCAGGGTCGTGCCGCTGCCGGACAGCAAAACTGCCAGGCGGACGGGGCGGCGGAGTGGTGGCGGGGACTGATCACTGATCACTGTTCACTGTTCACTTTCAGCTACCGGGGCTGGCCGCCTTCTCTTGTTTGGCGGGGCGTGGTACCGGCGGCTTGATCGATTTCTTCTTCACACCCGGTGCGAGGACGACACCCATCAAGCGGCCTTCCATGCGTGGGTTGCCCTCGACCGTGGCGGCATCTTTGAGCGCCTCACAGACCCGCATCAGCTTCTCGCGGCCGAGATCCTGATACGCCATCTCCCGCCCGCGAAAACGCAGCGAGAACTTGACACGGTCGCCGTCGGCCAGGAACTCGCGGGCCTTTTGAATCTGCCGCTCGAGGTCGCCGACATCGGTACGGTACCCGAGCCGCAGCTCCTTCACCGTCGTCGTCGCTTGCTTGCGGCGCGCCTCGGCTTCCTTCTTATGTTGCTGGTACTTGAACTTGCCGTAGTCGAGAATCCGGCACACCGGCGGCTGAGCGGTGGGGGCGACCTCCACCAGGTCGAGCTGCGCCTCTTCCGCGCGCCGCAGCGCGTCTTCGATGGCCACGACGCCGTACTGCGTGCCGTCCGCTCCGATCAAGCGAACCTGCGGGGTACGAATGTGTCGATTGATGCGATGTGCATCGGTGGGTGGGGGAACAAACCGTGGGCCTCTTCCGCGAAACGCCAAATGATCTCCTTTCTCCTCTGTGCTCCCTCCTGGAGCGGTGATACCTTACACCGGGTCGCCGGTGGAAACAATGCCGCCCGGCCCAGATACCTCACCGATGCTGTGAAGATTTGCCTTGACGCATTCAGGTTCCTCTCCCTCCGGGAGAGGCCAGGTGAGGGGATCAGATACTGCCGAAGGCCACTCTCATCGAGCGCTATCCAATAAGGTGACTTCGTCCAATATCCAATCCCCTCATCCTCACCTTCTCCCGGAGGGAGAAGGAATTCAGGAAATACGTCATCGCAATTCCGGAAGCAGCCCTAGCCTTTCAGAGCCTGGCTGAGCTTCTCACGAATGCGCTGGTACTCCGCGCGGGCGCGCTCGGGAATGGGATCCGTTTCTTCTTCGAGGGACTTGGTGAAGCTGGTTACTGTCTGGGTGATTTCCGTCAACCGGTCCTCCGCCCAATCCGCCGATTCCTCCGCTTGTTCCCGGATCTGCCGCAGCAAGCCTTCCAGTTCCTGAAACACTCGCTCACGGCTCATCCCCTCGACATGGGAGCCGCGACCGTGTGGAGGCCGGCGGTACTTGCCACGCTGTGGGCGTTGGCGGTGCCGTCGCTTGTGCATTGAACCGGATGGCGGTTCCTCGCCGGAGGCGCTGCTCATGGCCAGGCCTCCACTGCGGGGGCCGTCTTCGTGGCGCGTCGGCGTCATTTCGGAGTCCGGTTCACCGCGCTCGGGTGAGGCGCTCGGATATCCCGAAACGCTTCGCTGGCTCATCGACATCAATCGCTCTCCTCTTCTCAGACTCAGCGGAGCGATCTCACGCTCCGGGGCGCATTCGGATAGATGCACCAGAATTCGAGCTTGCAACTTAACTGCCTTTCCACGGTAAGGGAAGTGCGAAGCATCAAACAGGCGAAGCATCAGCCAGGTGCCGCATTGCACCCCAAAGGGCCCGACGATTGCGGCGCCAGGCATTCGCTGATCGCTTTGTCGTCGCGCAGGCGCAGGAACACCGGATGCCGCAGGTGGCCGGCCGCAGTGAGCGCGCTGTAGCGCACCTCGGCAACCAACTCGGGCACCACGAACACATTTGCCCGCGGCGGGCCGGGCGGCTGACCCCGAAATGCCGGCACCGGCGTTGCCGCCTTTTCCAAACGCGGCAAGAGCTGGCTGATGAGACTGTCGTTGAGTCCGGACCCGACATTGCCGGCGTACAGCAACTCGCCGTCGTGCCGCCACGCTGCCATGAGCGAGCCGAGGTGGCGTCGGCACCCTTTTCCGCGCACGAAGCCGACGATCACTACGTCAGCCGTGTGCTGCGTTTTCACCTTCAGCCAGTCACGGGAGCGGCGCCCGCACTCATAGGTCGACGCCGCGCGCTTCGCCACCATGCCCTCCAGCCCCCGCTCGGCGACCGCCGAAAACAGCCGCTCCCCTTCCCGCTCCACGTACTCGACAACGCGCAGCCAGTCACTCGGCGGCACCAGTGCGTGCAGCAACTGCTTGCGCACCGCTAGCGGCAACCCGCGCAGGTCATAACCGCCGGCACTGAGGAGCTCGAAGCAAAACATGACGACGGGGATTTCGCCGGCCGCGCGGCTGCTTGCCGTGCCGTGCGGGGGATGCAAACGTCTTTGCAAGCGCTCGAAGGACATGGCGCCGGATTCGTCCAACGCGGTGATCTCGCCATCCAGAATGAACTCCGCGCAAGCAATGCCGGCTACGGCACGCGCGATCTCCGTGAACGCCGGCGTGGCGTCGCGGCGGCTGCGGTAAAAAAGACGCACGCGCCCGCCGTGACTGCGCGCCGCGAGCACACGCACACCGTCATACTTCGCCTCGAACAGCCAGCCGGCCTTCGAGAACGCCCCGCGGGCGGTTTCCGCCAGCATCGGCTGGAGCGTTGCGGCGTCCAGGTGGCGGCGCACCGCCCCTGCGGCCCGTGCGCGAGCAGCCAGTTCTGCAGTCCGGTCGGCGGCGCCTTTGCGGCGGCCCGAGCGCCGTGCCATCATCCGATTTCCCGCGCGCCGATCTGGGACACAGATCTCGCCTCCCCCTCATCTGATGTGGTATGTGTGTAGCCAGCCATGGCGGCGCACGCAATCTCCTCGGGAACGATCAGCTTCGGGCTCGTCTCGGTGCCCGTCAAGCTGTACGCGGCGACCCAATCCAAGAATATCTCCTTCAACCTGTTACACAACAAAGACACGTCGCGGTTGCGCCAGCAGTATACGTGCACGACGTGCGGTGCCGTCGTCGACCGCAGCGACATGGTCCGCGGCTATGAGTACGCGAAGGACCAGTACGTCGTCTTGAGCGACGCCGAGTTGCGCAGCCTCGAGCAGAGCAGCGATCAATCCATTGAGATCCAGGAATTCGTTCCGCTCGCCCAGGTCGATCCGATCTATTTCGAGAAGACGTACCTGCTCGGCCCGGACAAGGGCGGCCACAAGGCATATCGGCTCCTGCGCGAAGCGATGGACAAGGCCGGGCAAGCCGCAGTGGCAAAGTTCTCGACACGCGGCAAGCAGCAACTCGTACTGGTTCGGCATGCGCCACGCGGGCTGATGTTGCACGCGCTGTTCTACGCGGATGAGGTGCGCAGCTTCGACGATATCGATCTCGGTGCCGATACGGAGCTGAAACCAAACGAGGTCGACTTGGCGGTGCAACTCATAGAGCAGCTGGCATCCACATCGTTCGACCCGGCCAAGTACGAGGATACGTACCGCAAACGGGTGCTGGACGTGATCGAGCAGAAAGTTGCCGGGCGAGAGGTCGTCATGGCGCCCAAAGCGCCGCCGCGCGCGCAGGTGATCGACCTGATGGAAGCCCTGAAAGCCAGCCTCGCATCGCGACAGCGGGCGCTCGCGCCGCCGGCAGCCCCGGAAGTTGCCGTCGCACGCAAGCCTGCCCAGGCGAAAGGCAAGCCTGCGGCCGCACGCAAAGCTGCGGCCAGAGCCAAGTAGCGGCCGATGACCGTGGGGCGGAGGGGGTCGGAGCCGGCAATCCGACGAGCCGCGGCACGCTGCTGCCGCCATCACTGTCCACGCCACCAGCTTCGCCGGGATCGCCGGCGGAATGGTTTCGGACGGCTGAGGTCGCCCGCATCCTGCACACCACGCCGCGCCGTGTACGGGCGATCGTGCGCGCCGGGCTCTGCCAGCCGGCGCAGCGCGGCCGGATGTTTGCGTTCGCGTTCCAGGACCTCGTTGTGCTGCGTGTCGCACATGGCCTGTTGCAGGCGGCCGTGCCGCCGCGGCGCATCCGGTGTGCGCTGCGGGAGCTCACCCGCCAACTCCCTCCCGGCCGCCCGCTCTCCGGCATGCGCGTCTACGCCGATGGCCGGCAAGTCGTCGCGCGCGACGGCCGCGCCGCTTGGCATCCGGACAGCGGGCAGATCGTGTTCAGCTTCGAAATCGACGAGCTGGCGCGGCGTGCTGGGGCGCTGATACCCGTGCGCCGCCGCCAGGCGCCGGCGGCGGGACCGCCACTGGCGGGAGCCGCCGGGCCGGCGCCGGAAACGCCGCTGACATGGTTCGAACGTGGCCTGGTGTGCGAGCAGAACGGAAATCTCGCCGGCGCCTGCGACGCGTACCAGCGCGCCCTCACGCTCGATGTCCATTTCGCCGACGCCTACATCAATCTGGGGCGCCTCATGCACCAGCGCGGCAACGCGACCGAAGCCGTGCGTCTATACCACCTGGCGCTCGAATCGGCGCCCGAGGATCCCGTCGCCCATTACAATCTTGCAATTGCGCTGGAGGACGAAGACCACCTCGCCGCCGCCCTCGCCCACTACGGGCGCGCGTTGGTCTTCGATCCGCGCTTTGCGGATGCGCATTTCAACATCGCGCGGCTGCTCGAGCGGCTCGGCCGCCAGGCGGAAGCCCTGCGGCATCTCGCCAGTTATAAGACACTCACTCACGGATAGTGATTACCGGCGGCCGCGCCAACGATATCGGTCGACAGTCTCGCGTTCCGGTGGGCGCCCGATACGGGCGCGAACCGAAATTACGACCGGTCCTGGGCCGCTTGTGCGTTGGTGAGTAACGCCTGCAGCACGTCGGGATCCACGGGCTTCACCAGGTGTGCGTCGAAGCCGGCTTGCAGCGCGCGGTGCCGGTCTTCGTCGTCACCGTATCCGGTGATCGCAACCAAGAACGCCCGTTCCAGCCCGTCGCGGCGCAGCCGCTTGGCCAACTCGTAGCCGTCCATACCCGGCAGGCCAATGTCCAGCAGCACCACCTCCGGGCACCGAACGCGTGCCGCTGCGAGGGCGGCGTCCGCATCATTGGCCACAGCCACCTTGTGCCCCCAGATCTCCAGCAGCATCGCCAAGCTGTCGGCCGCATCAGGGTTATCATCAACGACCAGCACACGCATTGTTACCACCAATCAAACACACGGCGAAGTATCGCCCTGGGTTTCAGCGAACGCAAGCTGCAATTCATCTGGGTATTGGGGGAAATTCCCCCAGCACCTTCATCTGCAGGAGGCGTCAGCCACCAGAAGCAGGACACAGGACACGCGCGTTCGCTCAACCGTCTCGGTCCGCTCCACCCGGCGTCCGGCGCGGAATATATTTGACGCACGCGGGCCTTGTGCGTAAGTTGATCGCCAAGGTGTCACTGACGGCGAAGGCGCCCACGGAGCACCCGACTGCCCCAAAGGAGGAGAGCTGTGGGTTGGCGAACTCGAATTGCCTTCAGTCTTGCGCTCGCCGCCGTGTTGGCGGCGACGGCGCGGGCGGGCGAGCCGGCGTCGGGCGATGGGTTGAAACCGGGTGACGTGCTGAACCAGTCCAACTGGCAGAAAGCTCAAGGACTGCTTCCCCAGGAGATCCTGAAACACTACCAGGACGGTGAGTATGCCAATCCGATCGTGGAGTGGCCGGTCGAGCGGTTCAATTGGCCGCCGGACTTTCTCAAAGGAAGCAAGCGGAACGAAGGTCGCTTCACGGTCAGCGACAACGGCGAGATCCTCGAAAAGGCCACGGGCAAGCCGCCAGCGTTCATCATCGGCCATCCCTTCCCCACGATCGATCCCGAGGGATCCCAACGCCGGGACGAAGATCATTTGGAACTTCATGTATCGCAGCTGGTACTTCGGGAACATGCACGCCGAGTCGCAGATCCTCTGGGTCGGCCCCAAAGGCGTCCAGCGGCGCTCCGACCTCAGCGTGAACTGGGAAATCTTCGATGGCGTTCCCGAGTCAGAGCGGCCCGACAACCCACAGGGGTTCACCTACCGCAACCTGATGATTGCAATGACCCCGGCAGACTTGAACGGCGTCGCGGCGCTGACGTGGCGGTACAAGGATCCGGGCAAACACGATTCGAATTGGGCGTACCTGCCGGCGTTGCGGCGGGTGCGCGCCGTCAGCCCGGCAAACCGATCAGACGGCTTTCTGGGCTCCGACATGGCGCAGGACGATGGCCCGTTCTTCGACGGCAAGATCGAGGATTTCACCTGGCGCCTCGTCGGCGAAGCCGATCAGCTGCGGTTGGTAGACCCGCTGAACCTCAAAGGCGAACACGACAACGTCTGGTTGCCAACCGGCGGCTGGCGCACGAATTGGCCGGATGGCCTGAAGTTCCTGGGATTCCTCGACCCAGACTGGAAAGGTGTTGCGTGGGCGCCGATCGGCGGTGCCCTTGCGCAGCGCCGGCACTGGATCGTCGAAGCGGTGCCCAAAGACAAGTACTACTTGTTCGGCAAGCTGCAGCTGTACATCGACAAGGCCACCTTCCAGGGCGCCTGGAACCGCAAGTTCGGCTGGCAGGGGGAGCTGCTGAGCAGCTTCCAGGTGATGTCGTATATCCCTTTTGCCGACAAGCGCCCCGACGGGAAGGTGGACTACAATCAGGGATCGAACATGGCATTTGTCTGCGTCGAGAGCATCAAACGGCACCAGGCCACGCTCGCCGGCATCAAGACGCAGCCGAAAGGCGGCTTCGATCTGCGCATCGTGCACGAACCCAACTTCTTCGAGGTCAACTCGCTGTCGCGCTTCGGCAAGTGAAACGTCGGCGCGCCATCGTCGGCCGCCGCCCGTGCACCGCGGGTCGCGTCCCAGGCTGGTGCGACGGCGTCACAGCTTGAGCGGGCGTCGCGTGCCGCGGTGCCCAGCGCCTCGATCCGGGTGTGGAAACCAGAGGGACGTAGGTCGGAAAGGTCGGAATTGAATGGTGCGATTGTGGTATCCGACTCTTCCGACCTACGTCCCCGTTGGTTTGGTCACAGATACGCGATGTCGCGCAAGGCGTAGGGCCGCTTCTCGTCGGGGAAGTCGCTCGGGTCGATGCTGCGCTCGCCCCGGTCCTTACGCGGGTGCGTCTTGATCAGCTCGCCGCGGAAATAGAAGCGCGTGAGGGCGCGGTCGGCGCGCGCCCGCACCCGCGTGCCGATCCAGCGCGTGGGCAGCGAGTAGAGGGCGCGGGCCACCTGCGCGAGATGGTCGCGGCCCACTTTCGGATCACACCAGATCGGGATGTCGTAGGGCGCGCTCGGGGCCGGCTTGAGGTGGGGGGCCTCCACGCTCGTGCAGTGTTCGTGCGGCAGGCGCTGCGTGGTGCTGTGGCGCCGCTGGCCGTACTCATGGCGCGCCCAGTGGAGCGCGTGCTCGCGGGCCTGCTCGAGGGTGCCCAGCCGCTCGCCCGCAAAACAGTCGTCGCGGGTGTCGCGCACACTTTTTTCGACGCGCCCTTTGTCTGTCGGTTTGCGCACTCGGGCAGTGTCAATGTGAAAGTCACGCGCCTGTGCATACTCCAGAAAGGTCTCGTTGAGCAGCGGCTCGAGCGGGTCCGCCCTCTGCACGATGGCCTTGGTGTTGTCCGGGACCAACACGGCAAACACGCCGACGTAAAACTCCCAGGCCGCCTCGCACGCCGCGATCGCCTCCGCGGTGCGCTCCCGCCACACCGGGTACACGAAGCGGTAGCGCGACACGTTGGGCGTGAAAATGAAGGCCTTGAACCGCCGCCGTTTCCCGGACTCGTCCGCTTCCAGACACGTCATCCAGCCGGTGTCGACCTGCAGCTCCTGGCCCGGCTCGCCATCAGCTACCGGCAGCGTCACCTCGGGTCCACCGAAGCGCAGCTCCTGCACGGCGAAGCGGTACAGCGTGCCGTACGGGATCGCCACCCCTTGGCGCCGCAGGAGCCGCTGACACTTCGTGAGGCGCACGTCGTCCTGCAACCACTTCTCGATTCCCTCGCGATACTGCTCGCAGCGTGCCCAGGCCTCGCCGTGCTCGCGTGGGGGCGCGCTGTGGACCAGTTTGAGCACCGCGCTGAGCACCTCATCACTCAGCGGCGGCTCCGTCTCCCCCACTCGGAGTCCCACCTTTACGGCCGCTCGCACGTACCGGCGTACCGTCTTCACGCCAAGTCCGAGCTGCGCGGCGATGCGCTTCTTGCCGGTCCGCGCTAGCCACAACCGCATTACTTCCTTCACCTCTGTCATTCTGACCTCCCGATACATCCACCCTCCTTCGCCGGCGCTCTTGCCGGACTCGGAGGGGGTCATACCCGTCGGTCACGTGCGGTCACGCGAGGGGGGCATCCTCGTGAAAAACTCGCCCCTTTGAGGGGGGCATGCTGGTGAAAAACTCATCCCTCAAGGGGGGGCATGCTCGTGAAAAAATCTGCGTCCAGGGGTCCCTTGCTCGTGAAAATCAACACGCGCGCGATTACGACTGGACGCTACTTCTTCTTCGTTTGCGCTAGGTCCGATGCGGCGACCGCTTTCATCGCCTTGGATGACTTGGGACTGGAGAGAATCTTCGCTGCCTTCGATGCGACTTTACGCCATGTCTGTTTGCTGTTCGCCATTTCTCCTCCCTGCATGACAACCAGCGTCAACCCGGACAACCCGATGAAGACCAAACTCCATTGCCTCAACGCAGGATTGGGATGTGGTAGTCCTAAATCTAGTTCGATGCGTCTCGGGCGCTCGCGATCGTACTGAAACGGAGGTAGGGTAAGCGCAAAGGGGTGACGAGATGAATCCGGCTATCGAGAAGGAACTCCGCGAGCAACTTGAGCTCCTGCCCGCGGCGCAGCAACGCCAGGTCTTGGATTTCGTGCGCGCGCTGGCAGCGAAGAAGCGTCAGGCGGCGTCTGGGCAAGCGCTGAAGCGCTTCGCGGGGACGATCGCGAAGGAGGATCTCGCACTGATCGCCGAGGCGATCGACGAGGGCTGCGAGCAAGTGAACCCCGATGAGTGGTAGGTTCCTGCTCGACACAAACATCGTCGTCGCGATCTTTGCCGAGGAGTCGGCCGTTCTCGAACGCGCCGCTGCGGCCGACGAGGTGTTTGTGCCGGCTGTCGCACTTGGCGAGCTGTACTACGGCGCCCGGAAGTCAGCGCGGTCCGAGACGAACATTGCGCGGATCGACGAGTTTGCCGCCGCCGCCGCGGTCCTGGGCTGTGACGCCGTCACCGCGCAGCAGTATGGGCGTCTGGCTCGTCGAGAAGTAAGATCGCAACCTATGCTTCCAGATTGTGAGCGCCGAAGATGGCGAGCGGCGATGGACCCGCCACAACAGGTTGGCGTCGGGAACAGGAACGGCAATGAGGTCCCGGCGGTTTATGGTGACGCCGGGCCGCTTCTCGGGGGTCGCTTTCCTGCCCGCTTCTCGTTCCATCGCCGACGCCCGATGTCCCACAAGGCCAGCGCCTGAAGCGCCGTGGTCTTTCCCGAGTTGTTCGGCCCGATGAGCACGACGGGGTTGCCGAGTTCGATCTCGACCGCGCCGAAGCGTTTGAAGTTGCGGGCGATCAGCTTCGTTAGCATGACGCTCGTTCCTTAGCCGAACTGGCCCGGAAACCCAACGGAGCGTCGATAGCGGCGGTCTTCCAAGCGGTCGCGGCTCATCGCGGCAAGCGTGTGGTAGACGAAGAACCTTCAGAGCGCTGAACACCGCCGCAAGCAAATTCGCGTACGTCAGGTTGCGTACGTCAGGTCTTGCCGTTCGCACGTGGGTTCCGGTAAACAATTAGGTGCTTACGGGAACAGTCTTGAGCGGAACGGCAGAGAAATGGAAAACCGGAAACTGAAAACGGGAAACTTGAACCTGGTCATCCGAGGGCTGCCGGTGCTCGTGCTCGCCGGCTTGCTGACGGTGCTGGGAACGGGGTGCGGGGAAAATTCGGAAACGTTCGCGCCGATCCCCACCCCGGTGGCCTTGCCGCCACTGCTGCCGCTGCATGCGACCCGTGGTGACCACGCCGGCGTTTTTGATTCCACTGGACGGCAGGTCCTCCTACGCGGCGTCAATCTCAACGCCCTCGGCGATTACTACCAAGGGAATGCGAACTACCAGACGGTGATCCCACTCGGGTACTCCGACTTCCCCAACATGGCCCGGCAAGGGTTCGACGTCGTGCGCCTGATTGTGAGTTGGTCGTCACTCGAACCGGTGCGCGACCAGATCAGTGCAGACTATCTCGCCCGCATCCATGCTGCCGTCGACGCCGCCAAGGCCAATGGGATCTACACCGTCCTCGACATGCACCAGGATGCCTGGGGCAAGTACATTGCCTCGCCTCCCGGCGTCCACTGCGCACCGGGGGCGGCGCCCGCCATCGGCTGGGACGGGGCGCCCGAGTGGGCGACGTTCACCGATGGCAAGAGTACCTGCGCGTTCGACGGCACGCGCGAGCTCGCGCCGGCAGTGGGCGCAGCGTTTGCGAACTTCTACAACGATCGTGACGGCATTCAAACCCAACTGATCAAGGCGTGGGCGGTGCTGGCCGGCGAATTCGCCGCTGAACCGGCGGTTGCGGGCTACGATTTGCTCAATGAGCCGCATTGGGGTACTGACATCACCACGGCGTCGGCCAACCTCGGGACCTTCTTCACACGCCTCATGGATGCCCTGCGCACGGCCGAGCAGCAAGCGCACGGGTTCTCCCACATTGTGTTCTTCGAGCCGGTCATCCTGTGGCCCGTTCCGCAGACAACGCCGCCAGTGGACTTCACCGCCGATGCTAACATCGTCTTTGCGCCCCACAATTATGCGGAATCAATCACCAGTGCGGCGACCTCGATCGAGGAGGGTTTCGCCCGCGCCGCCGCCGACGCCGCAACGTACGGCGTCACGTTCTGGATCGGCGAGTACGGGTGGTTCAGTGATCCCGAAGGGAACAAACCGCGGGTTGTCCGCTACGCGCAGGCGGAAGACCAGTATCTCGTGAGCGGCACGTGGTGGCAATGGCATCAGGCCTGCGGCGACCCGCATACCATCGGCAAGCAAGGTGGTGAGCCACCGAACGAGGTCATACAATTCAACCTCACCTTCTGCCCCGGCGACGTCAGTGGCGGGCCGGTTCCGGAGTGGGCCGTGGTCTTGTCACGGCCGTATCCGCGCGCTGCGCCAGGGCATCCGGCCGCATTGCACAGCGATGGTGACAGCGCGACCCTGCAACTCACTGCCAGTGATGCACGTCCGGGTACCACCCTCGATCTGTGGGCGCCAGACCGCGGCCAAGGCGAGCCCTTTCTGACGGGCACCGGCCTCGGCGCCGTGCAGACGATTGCGGTACCGGGCGGCTATCGCATCCTCGCGGAGGTCTCCGCCAACTACGGGGTGGCTCTCGGATGGCCGTAAGCTGCGGCCAGCGGCAGCATTGACAGCCCGTCGGCTACTCGGCGCTTGTTTCCTCGGCATGACTGACATTGGCCGACCGTGGCGCCGGGCCCTGGCCGAAGCCGGCCAGTAGTGCGGCGCCGACGATCGCGAGCGTGATGGCCAGCGGCCGCAGAACGGCCGCGGCCCCGTGCGCCGGCAGGGGTTCGTGAAACACCAGCAGACCACCGACGATCGGCACCACATTCGACAGCATGGAGAACAGCGGCATGACAACCACGCCGCGTCCGACCTGCAGCGAGCCTTGCATCAGCGCGAATCCGATGAGGTTCGTTGCCACGACCAACGCCGCGGCGCGCGCGGAAAACGTCAGCGCCAGCTCCTTCGCGTACACGGAGGCAAGCCCGAGCACGAGTCCAGCCGCGACGCTCAGGCCGATTGGGCGCTGCGCCGAGCGATCGACGCCGATGGCCAGGCCGGACGCGGCGAGCAGCACGAACGAAAACGGCAGCGCACCGGTCGCGCTGGAGGGGCTCGCCAGACTGGGGCCCGACACGCTTACGAACGAGGCGCTCAGCACCAGCAGTGCGCCGGTGAGGATGCCGAGACCCAGCCATTCGCGCCACCGCAGCTGCTCACCGAGGCCGACCACCGCCAGGATCACGAACAGCGCAATCCCGCCGTTGAGTGCCGTATGCACGACATTCAGTGGCGCGACCCGCAGTGCCACGAGGTACGTGACATAGCCCACAATTTGCAGGAGCAAGCCGAGCATCCACTGCCCGTCGCGGGCAAACGCCACCCAAGCCGGCAGGTACCAGCCCCCTTTGAGCGAGGGCAAGGCACGCGCGGCCCGCTTCATCAGAAACAAGCCGATGCTGAGACAGGTACTGGCCGAAACTGCCAGCAGCATTGTGCCGAGCATAACGCAGCGGTCGCAGAACCGGGCGCCTGCGTCAAGCGCGGCCTTCGGCAGGCAGCCATGGTAATCGGCGCTCGATTTGCATATTCATGGCCACTGAGCGTGCTGTCGATGTCTCGAGTCGCCGCTGGCAACCGTCATCTCCTGCGAGCAACGCCGCAGGCGGCAGCGTGGGGTGGCCTGGTGGTCGCCGCGCTCAGCGTACTGGCCGCCCCTGGACCTGCTCCGCACGCGAGACGTTCGTCGTTCCGCGCGACAAAGCGCACGACATTGTCGGGCTCTTCGGCGACGCATGGTACACCCCCGTAGAGGCATTCCGTATCACCGGTGGTCATATGGACGGCGGCAGCGTCCGGGTTTTCTGGGCAGCCCCCGGTCGGCAGGTGACAATGACGCTGGAGCACCTGCCTGCCGGTGCGCCCGTTTCGCCGGCCGACATGGTCGTCGAGGCGCCGGGCAGCGACATCATGGTGCTGCTGACCTGCCACCCCGCTTGCGATGCCGCGTCGATCGCCCCGGTGCGTTCGGTCGCCGAGCGGGTCCTTGCCGGCCATCCGGGCCGCTTCTGGGTGCGAGCCCACGGTTTTGCCGTTGGCCGAGAGCGGGTCGTGGCGCTCGTGCTGGCGCTGGCAGTGTACTGTGTAACAGCATTTCTCGGCCTCGTCGTGCTGTGGCGGGCCCGTCCGTTCGCCGGCGATCAGCTGCGGGACGCCTTGCTGGTTTGCGTCCTATCCCTTGTCGCGACATTGCTGCTCGGGGAGTGGTCAGTCGCCAACTGGTACTCGAACAACCTGCCGGCGGCCGGCGGGTTCCTCGACGCAGACGACCGCAACGGCGTCGTCGGATTTTTCCTGCAGGCGGTGATCCGAGCAATCCTCCCGTGGACGGACCGCACGCTCTTCGGACTGAATCTCGTCCTACACGCTGCTGCCGGTGGGGTATTCTATCTCGCCTTCCGGGCGTTCTCGATTGAGCGAGGCGTGGCGTTGCTAGCCCTCGCGCTCTGGGCAGTGCTGCCGTTTTCGGTGCGTATCGGATGGTCAGACGCGCAGCACGTTCAAGTCGAGCTAGCATTCGCTCTCTTGTTGCTGGTGTGGTTGCGTGCCCAAGACAGCCGCAGCTGGCCGGAGCGGATGCTAGCACCGCTGCTGGCGGCGCTGCTGCCGTTCCTGCGCCCTGAAGCACTGCTGCTGGCACCGCTGCCGCTACTGTTCGGTCCGTTTGTGGGTGATCGCGCGCGATCGCGTCGGCTCCTCGATGGCCTCGTTTATGGTGCGCTGCTGTCGATGTCCGCAGCGGCGTTGTTCAAGCTGTTCGTACAGCATTACGGTCAGCCGATGCCGAATCTCGCGGCCCAGATGCGATCGTTGTTGAACCTGCGCAACGATTGCGTTGTGTTCCGGCAGTTCGTCTTCGTCGACTCTGGAATGCCGAACTGGTTTCCCAAACCGGCAACGGTGCTGCTCGGCATGGGAGCGCTAGTCCTCGCAGCAAGGCGGCCGGCACTGCTGGCGGCTTTACTTGCGGCATTCTGCATCCCGCAACTGCTGCTTGACCGTTTGTTCAACGCCGAAGGCATGGTCGGGGCGCGGTATTTCCTTCCCTTGTTGGCATTCCTCGCGCTGATCGCGGCGTACGGCGTGGCAGCCGTGGCGGAGGGGCTCCGGCGCTTCCTTGCGTGTTACATCAATGGTTGGTCCGCCGCGTTGGTCGCACGAGCCGCAGCCGTGCTCGGGGTGCTGACGGTGGTGCCCGCCTCCATGCCGCTCTACCGTTACGAATACGCTTTCCAGGGCGAATATCGGTTCTTGCGTCGGGCCCTTGCGACGCTTCCGGCCGACGCCCGGCTGCTTTACCTGCCGCCACGCGGGGACGACCAGATCCACATCGACCCGGACTGTTGCCTCGATCCGCCCGACAGCCCGCTGGCGCTGGCGTTCCCTTCCGTGCACTTCGAGCCCATCCCGATCCGCCCGAACCGTCCACCGGGTCTACCCGCAGCGGTAGACGACCGCACGTACTACTACGCGGGCACCCTCTGCCGGCTCGCGCCGACGCCGTCCAGCGAGGGACGCAACCCTGGACTGAGTCGCACGCTGAGGGCCCTATGTGCCGTACTGGCGCGCGATCCGCGGCTCGATCTGGTCGCTTCGGCTGCTGTGTCGTCCAACAGCCTCTGGCCGTTCCTCGAACCTGGCGAAGTACCGCTTCGCCTGTATCGCATCCGGCAATCGGATCAGCCAGCTGCGCGCTAGCTCAGACGCATACGCAGCTGTGCGTGCAGCCATCGATCGTGCACTGGTCCATCGTGCACGGGTTCCCGTCATCGCAATCGGCGTCCGTTGTGCACGGGCTGAGCGGCACGCACTGAGGCGGACCGGCGACGACGGGCCCGGGGGAACAGCTCGACTGGTCACACTGTGCATCCAAAAACGTCTGACAGCCGGCGGGACACGCGCGCGTGACTTCTGCCCAAGCGAAGTCGACACACGCCGGTTCCTGGCTGGGGCACTGGCAACACGTGTGCCCGTGCGGGAGGACCGAGGTCGGCACGGGCGTAGCCGGCGTTGGCGTTGGGGTTGCCGTTGGCGGCGGAGACCCCACGGGAACACATTGGCAACCATTCGTTGCGGTGACCTCGCATTGCCCCAGCACAACGAAGTCCGGGCACGGGAGGTCCGGCGAACCTCCGGCCGCGCACGGCGGGACAATCATACACGCTCCCGCGCAGGCGCCGGTGCACTGTGGCGTTGGTGTCGGAGGGGGCGGCGGCAGGCTTGGCGTCGGGGGTGGGGAGACGGGCACGCATTGACAACTGCCGGCCGCATCAGAGGCGCACTGACCCAGCGCAACGAGGTCCGGGCACGGGAGGTCCGGCGGACAGGGAATGGGAATGGCACATGACCCTTGGCATGGGCCAGTCGCACATTGCGGAGTGGGCGTCGGCGGCGGGCTTGGCGTCGGGGGTGGGGAGACGGGCACGCATTGACAACTGCCGGTCGCATCAGAGGCGCACTGACCCGGGAGCGCGAGTGGGCCGGCACAGATTTCTCCGGCTGCGCACGGCGGGACAATCACACACGCTCCCGTGCAGGGGCCGGTGCACTGCGGCGTTGCTGTAGGAGGCGGCAGCGGGCATTGCAACGTGCAGACCTCATTCGTTCCGCTGCAACGTGCCGTGGCCGAGCACGGCTGGTCTGTGCACTGCTGCGTATCGACGGAAAAGCACTTGCCGGTTGGCGGCGGTGGCGGACACTCGGGAAGACAGGTTTGGTTGGCTGAACCGCACGGCTGCGTCGCCGAGCATGCCTGCCCGGTGCACTGTAGTGTACTGCTGTCGAAACAGGTGCCGCTTGGCGGCGGCGTGGCGCACCGGGGCGAGCAGAACTCGTTGGGTTGGGCGCAGGGCACGCCAGGGCCGCAGGTCTCGGTCGTGCACTCCAGGGCGACGGCGTCGAAGCACGTACCACTCACCGAACCCTGGCAGGCGCCGACACAAGTTTCCAACGTGGCGAGACACGCGGCACCGCTGCTTTGCATCGTCGCCGCGCACTGCGCCAAGCAAGTTGCCAGTCCCGTTCCACCGGTAGCCTGACAGGCCTGCGCGCAGCTCTGCCCGGCAGCCCGCGCGCCCGCAAAACACGGAAGCGCCGCGCTGCCGCACGTGGCACCGCAGCCGCTCGCAAGCGTCGCGGCCGCGGTCGGGCACGACGTCGCGCAATCGGCGTGGGCGACGTTACACGCCGGCCGCGCCGCTGCCTTAGCTGCACGGCACTGCGCCAGACATTGTGTAGGTGTGGAAGCCGATTTGCACCCACGGACGCACGCTCGCGCGGCCAGGATCGCCTCCGTTTGACACACACCCTTGCCGCTGGCGCAGCTCAGCCGGCACTGATCACCGCGGGCCGCTGCGGCCAGTGAGGCGATTGCTACCGCTCCCACAACGAGAAAACTCCCAAACACCTGACCTCTCATGAGAACCCCCGTTTCCGGCGTCCAGAGCATACACCACCGGATTCTCTGCCTGCAAGCAATGCGCCACTACCCGCAAGCCGCACAGCTGTGCCACCTTTAGGACAGCACCGGGCGTTTCACAGTGACAACTGTCGCCATTTCGGTGCTGTTACGATGACTGCAGTCATTCACTTGGGCGATGCTGCGCCCGTGGACCGCTTGCCGCACACGTTGTACAGTGCCCCGCCAATGAACGACGGGGTACAGATGAACCGATCTGTCGGAGCGCGGACGGCGTGGAAGGTTGGGCTTGCGGCTGCGGCGATTTTGATTGGCGTGGTCGCGGTCTGGATGTGGCGCTGTGCCGTGGTCGAACGGCTGCGCACGCTCCTGGACCAACAGGCTCAGACCCGGAACTTCCGGCGGATGTACGAGGTGTTCCCGAGCCGACTGATTCGCCGATCGCCGGCGCCGTTTCGCTTTGAGCGGCGCTTGAAAGATATCGAGGTCACCTACCGCTACAACGGCAGGGTGAATCGCCTCGAGGAGTTCCTCCAGCGCACCACCACATTAGGGCTGTTGGTCGTGAAGGACGACCGCATCGTCTACGAGCGCTACTTCTTCGGTGCGAGTGCAAACTCGCTGTTTACATCGTGGTCGGTGGCCAAGTCGTTCGTGTCCGCTCTGGTCGGGATCGCCATTGACGAGCGCCTGATCGCCGGTGTAGATCAGCCTATCGCCGACTACGTCCCTGAGCTCCGACATTCGGGCTACGAGCGGGCGACCATCAAAGATGTGCTGCAGATGGCGTCCGGCGTTGATTTCAACGAGGATTACGCCAACCCGCTTTCCGACGTCGACCGAATGTACCTTGCGAGTTTTTTCTTCGGTTTACGAATCAACAGCTATCCGGTCGGGGTCAAATCTCGCCGCCCGCCCGGGGAGGCATTCGACTATGTGAGCGTGAACACGCAGGCCCTGGGGATGCTCGTGAGCCGCGTCACTGGGAAATCACTGACTGCGTACCTGCAGGAAGAGCTCTGGGGGCCGCTGGGTATGGAGGACGATGCGTACTGGATCACCGATCGCACCGGTGCCGAAGCCATGGAGTACGCCTTCTGCTGCCTCAATGTGAGCGCGCAGGATTACGCGAAATTCGGTCGGTTGTTCGTACGCGGCGGCGATTGGGATGGCAGGCGGATCATCTCCGAGAAGTGGGTCCGAGAGTCGGTGGTGCCCGACAAGCCGTTCTTGCGCCTGACGGGCCCGGACAGACCCGAATGGGCACAGGCGGCCTGGGACATCGGATACCAATACCAATGGTGGGTGCCGGCGGGCGATGATGGTGAGTTCACCGGGATCGGCGTCTGGGGTCAATACCTCTACGTCAATCGGCGCGCTAACGTGATCATCGTCAAGGCGAGCGTGGATCCGGACTTCGACCGCGATATGGAAACGATCGCCGCCTTCCGCGCCATCGCCGCGGCGGTGCACTGATTGTCACGCGGCACGGGAGGCAATCCAGGGACACGTCGCTAGGCTTGTCCCAGCGCCAGCAGCGCGCGGGTTGCGGCGTTCTGGGTTCGTTCCAGGACGGCTTCCGGCGTCCCGCTCTCCACGATGCGGCCTTCGGCGAGGACGAGCACGCGGTGGGCGACGCGGCGCGCAAAGCGTATTTCATGTGTCGCGATGAGCATCGTCTGCCCGGCTGCCGCCAAGTCGGCAATGACGGTCAGGACTTCACCGACCAGCTGCGGGTCGAGGGCGGAGGTCGGCTCATCCAGCAGTAACGCATCCGGCTCCATCGCCAGGGCGCGCGCAATGGCGACGCGTTGCTGCTGTCCGCCGGAGAGCGTATGCGGCAGTGCGTCCGCCTGATTGGCGAGCCCGACACGTGCAAGCAGCGCCTGTGCCCGCGCGCTCGCGGCGGCGGGCGTGAGGCGCAGCACGTGCCGTGGGGCCTCCATGACGTTTTCCAATGCCGTCAGGTGTGGGAACAGCTGGAAGCTCTGGAACACCATCCCCACCTTGGTGCGCACGGCGCGCAGCACGCCGGCGTCGGCGCGCTCGCTCATGCCGGGTCGCAGATGCTGGCCGGCGATGATCACCTCACCCGCGCTGAAGGGCGTCAGGTAGTTCAGGGCACGCAACAAGGTCGATTTGCCGCTTCCGGAGGCGCCGATGAGCGCGACCACCTCGCCGCGTTCGAGCGTCAGATCGATGCCCCGCAGCACGTCGGTCGCGCCGAGGCGGGTGTGCAAGCCGTGCACTGTCACTACGGGTGATGTGCTCATGAGTGGCGTGCGAGCTGACGCTCGAGGCGCCGCGCCAGCAGCGACAGCGGATAGCTCAGGGCGAGGTATAGCGCGGCGCACAGCATGCCGGGCCCCAGCCAGCCGCGCACGTCGACCGCGGTGATGGTCATCTGTTTCGTGAGCTCGATCACCGTGATCACGGAAACCAACGACGAGTCTTTGAGGAGCGCAATGAAGTCGTTGGCGATCCCGGGGAGCGTCACCCGCAACGCCTGCGGCAGGACGATGCGCCGCAACGCCAGCCAACGCGACATGCCGAGCGACAGCGCCGCCTCGCTTTGCCCCACCGGTACGGCCTGCAACCCCGCCCGGTACAGCTCCGCTTCGTAGGCAGCGTAGTTCAGGCCGAGGCCGACGATCGCGGCCACCAGGGCATTAAGCGGTAACACCGAGGCCAGGCCGTAATACAGCACGTACAGCTGCAGCAGCACCGGGGTGCCGCGGAAGATCTCAACGTACGCGGTCGCCGGCGCGCGCAAGAACGGACCACCGTAGCGCCGCGCGATGCTCAGCCCGAGGCCGCCGGTGACGGCCAGCGCCATGGCGAGCGTCGAAATGATCACCGTGAAGGCGGTGGCGCGCAGGAAAAGTGCCAGATGCGTCAGCGTCATCGCGGCCGGTGGTGCCGTTGGAGCCGGCGACCGGATGGCTTCGGCGGTAGCCGTCTGGCCGGCGTCCCACAAATGCCACCGCGCGAGGATTGTCCGCAGCTCACCGTTCTGCTTCATGCCGGTGAGGCCGTCATCAATGGCCTGCAACAGGGCGGTGTCATCCGGTCGCAGCGCGATCGCATAGGTTCCCTCGCCAACGGTCGCCGCCGCCCGCAAGCCGGGGCGGACGAGCCCGTATCGATTCGCGATGATGTTGTCCAGCAACACGCCCTCCAGGCGGCCGCGCTCAAGATCCATGTACGGCTCTTCGACGCCTTCGTACAGCACGATGGCAATACCGCCGGCCGACTTCAGGAGATCTTCAGCGAGTGAGCCGGTCAACGTGCCGACGCGCTGTTGTTGGAGGTTGGCCAAGCTGCGCGCTGCCGATTCGCGTCGGACGACGAGCGTTTCCGTGAAGCGATAGTAGGGCTGCGTGAACGCCACCCTGCCCTGCCGCGCCGCGGTGACTTCAAGGCCGTTCATGATGATGTCGAAGTCCCCGCGCTCGAGTCGACGCCATCAACGTCTGCCAATCGTTCTGCACGAACTCAGCGCGCACGCCGAGACGGCGCGCGAGTGCGTCGGCGATTTCCGCCTCGAACCCGACGAGGCGCGTGCTGTCCTGGGGATCCTGAAACACATAGGGCTCGCCGCCCTGGATGTCTCCTCCCCAGCGGAGCGTGCCGCGCGCCTTGACCTGCTCAAGCGTGCCGGCGCAGAGCCCCCGGTACGGCAGAAACACCACGAGTACAATGGCCATGATACGGTACATGGCCAGCGTTTAGCGTACAAGGCACGGCATGGACAACATCCCCGAGCCGAAGAAGA
Source organism: uncultured delta proteobacterium (assembly GCA_963729835.1). Taxonomy (GTDB): domain Bacteria; phylum Desulfobacterota; class Binatia; order HRBIN30; family HRBIN30; genus CAVSQF01. The sequence goes on from CAVSQF010000027.1 coordinate 241,272, forward strand.
TCGCGCCGGTCAGATAGTCGGCTCAGTCATTCCCGCAAGAGGACGTGCGTCCTTGCATCGGCCCCAGAGCGGCAGCTAAGGACATGGGGGTGGAGGACCCATGCCTGTCGTTGCGGGAAAGAAAGCGGTGGTGTTCGGAGTCGCTAATGACCACAGCATCGCGTGGGCGATTGCACAGGCGCTGCATCGTGAAGGGGCCGAGCTGGCACTGACGTACGTCGGCGAGGCGATCGAACGCCGGGTCCGGCCGCTCGCGGCGTCGCTGGGGGTACAGACCGTGCTGCCCTGTGATGTCACCAGGGACGACGACATCGCTGCGACCTTTGCGGCGTTACGCGAGCACTGGGGGCGCGTCGACATCGTCCTGCATGCCGTCGCGTACGCGCTGCGTGAGGAGCTCAAGGGGCGGTTCATCGACACGTCACGCGATGGGTTTCATGTCGCACTTGATGTCAGTACCTACTCGCTGCTCGGCATCGCACGCGCTGCCGAGCCCTTGATGAGCGCCGGGGGTGCCGTGCTGACGCTGACGTACTTCGGCGCTGAGAAGGTCCTTCCGAACTACAATGTGATGGGCATCGCCAAGGCGGCGCTGGAGGCGAGCGTACGCTATCTCGCGTCGGAGCTCGGCCCGCGGGGTATTCGCGTAAACGCGATTTCTGCCGGTCCGATTCGCACCCTGTCGGCGGCCGGCATCACCGGTTTCAAATCCATGTTGCACCATCACGCCGAACGGGCGCCGTTGCGGCGCAGCATTTCGCCGGAGGAAGTGGCGAACGCCGCGCTGTATCTCTGCAGCGACCTGGGGAGCGGTACGACCGGCGAGATCCTGCACGTCGATGGCGGCTACAACATTCTGGGGACCTGAGGGCTGCGCCCCGCGTCTGTGCGGCGGTTCCGCTCCCGTTGGTCGCTGCGATTGTCTATAGAGCACACTATCCACCATGCACCGGGAAACCGATTTGATGACAAGCTCTGAGGCACGCGCCACGAAGAAGAACTGATGCGCCCGGTGCTGTTCTACATTGGGAACACGGCGGTCCCCAGCTTTTGGGTCACTGCGTTTCTCGGCTTTTTCGCGGCGTTTCTCGTGGTCCGCAGCGACCTCCTCCGGCGCGGCTTCAGCGTCGACTTGGCCTACGACCTGACGTTGTACGCGTACGTCGGCGGCTGGATCGGGGCTCGGCTCTTCATCATTCCGAGTGCCTGGGAGTTGTTCACGAAGGATCCGCTTGGCGTCCTGCTTTCGGGCAGTGGCTGGGTGTGGTACGGCGGGCTCGTCGGCGGCACCGTGGCCGTTTGGGTGTTGGCGCGACAGCGGCGGGTTCCGTTGATCGTGTTTGCGGATGTGGTGGCGCCGGCGCTGGCGGTCGGTCTGGCCATCGGTCGCATCGGCTGCCAGCTCTCGGGCGACGGTGATTACGGGATACCGACCGACCTGCCGTGGGCGATGAGTTATCCCAATGGCGTGGTGCCCACCACCGACCGGGTGCATCCGGCACCACTGTACGAGATGGTCGCCTCGTTGGCGATCTTCGCGTACCTGTGGCGGCGGCGTCTGGGAAACCCCCCGCCTGGGGATCTCTTCGGTCGGTATCTGATCCTCGCCGCGGCCGTGCGCTTCCTGATCGAGATCATTCGGCGCAACCCACACTGGCTTCTGGGTCTGACCACGGCGCAATGGATGAGCATCGGTCTGGCCGCACTCGGCGTCGCCCTGCTCCGCGGAAAGTCCGCCGCCTTCTCGTAACCGCAGGCTTTAGCCTGCGAGTGGCAGCGCCAGGGCCTGCATCTGGCCGCATTCGAAAGTTGCCTGCTCTTTGGCGAAGGCATAGAATCAGGCCTCGATGAACGTGGTATCGGTAGTGCCGCGGCAACGGCTGCTGGGGCAACTGCGGGTGCTCCCGCGCTGAGTAGTTCATTACTACTTGTGAGTGACTATGGCCCACGTGCGGATGCTGGATCGAGCCGACAGTGCGCTGGTGGTGGTGGATGTGCAGGAGGCGTATCGTGGCGTGACGGTCGAGCAGGAACGCCTGCTGCGTGGCGTGCGGCGGCTCGTCGAGGCGGCGAAGCTCCTCGGCGTGCCGATCCTGGCCACTGAGCAGTATCCCAAGGGCCTCGGGCACATCATGGCGGAGGTGGCCGACGCGTTTCCTGCCGGCCTGCAGGTGATCGAGAAGCTGTCCTTGAGCTGCTGTGGCCAAGAGGAGTTCGCCGGCCGGCTGCGAGATCTCAAGCGACGACAGATCGTCGTCTGTGGGCTCGAAGCACACGCCTGCGTGAATCAAACCGTTCACGATTTACTGGATCGCGGCTTCCAGCCGCATGTGCCGTTCGATGCCATCTCGTCGCGCTTCGACGTGGATTACCGCACCGGTTGGGAGAAGATGGTCGGGTCCGGCGCGGTTCCCTGCACCGTGGAAATGGCCTGCCTGGAATGGTTGCGCACCGCGGCGATCCCCGAGTTCAAGGCGGTGCAGAAGCTCCTCAAGTAGGATTGCGTCATTGGCTCATTGTGCCATTGTGTGATTGACTGCTTCGGTGGGCGGTGGGATGAGGCAACAGGGTAATTCTTTGTCCCTTTGCCAATTGGCGCCAATCCGCTTGTTGTGATATGCGGTAAAGAGGAATGAGGAGGGCATCGGGGATGCGGCGTATGGCAATGTGGCTGTTGACGGTCACGCAAGCAATTGTGGTATTGGTTGTAGCGGGCAGTCGGACCCACGCGGGCAGCTGCCCAGCGGGGACGTGTACCGAACTGATCAGCGTTTCCGACACCGGCGAGGGCGCGAATGATCGCTGCCTGTTGCCGGCCGTCAACGCCGACGGATCGGTGGTCGCCTTCAAATCCGCCGCCTCGAACCTGGTGGCGGGGACTTTCAATGAAAAAGTGAATGTCTTTGTCCGCGATCGGCTCAAAGGGGTGACGGAGCGCATACCCGCGCAGCCAGCCACTGGGACAGAGCCGAACGGCGATAGTTTTCCGCCGGCTCTGGATGCGGATGGCGTGGGCGTGGCTTTTGGCTCGGACGCTTCCAACCTCGTCCCCGGCGACTTGAACCAGTCTCCGGATGTATTTCTCTACTTGCGCAATCCGACCCCCGTCATCGACAATCTGACGCTGGTGCCCGAGACGAGCGGACGTGCCAGTGGCGGCGGCGCAGCCGATCTCCCGCCGAGTCTGAGTGCAAACGGCCAGGTGGTTGCCTTCACGTCGACCGCGGACGATTTGGTTTCGAACGACCACAACCAAGCGAGCGACGTGTTCGTGAACACCCAGCACGGGAACCAGCTAATCAGCGTGGCGACCGTCGGTGGGCATGCTGGGGAATCCGCCAACGGGCCGAGTTCCGGTGGGGCCGTCAGCGCGGACGGATGCGTCGTGGCTTTCTATTCGGATGCGACCGATCTCGTTGCCGGTGATACGAACGAGGCGCGCGACGCCTTCGTGGGCAACCGGTGTCAGGGAGGACCCGAACGGATCAGCGTGTCGACCGCAGGCGACCAAGCCCAAGGTCCGAGCGGAGCCTCCGCCGAGTTGCCGGCGCTCAGTGCCGATGGGAATGTCGTGGCGTTTGCGTCCGACGCGCCCAACCTGGACACCGGCGACACCAATGGCGTCACGGATGTGTTTGTGCGCGACCGCCAGGCGGGGACGACGGTCTTGATAAGCAGGAACATCAACGGCGACGTGGGCAACGGACCCAGCAATTGGCCCAGCCTGAGCGCAGACGGGCGTTTCGTCGCGTTTCAGTCCGCCGCGTCCAACCTGGTTTCCGGTGACACCAACGGCAAGACGGACATCTTCGTTGTCGATCTGTCAGTTTCGGCAACGAGCGCCGGTCGTATTCAGCGTGTCAGCGTCACCAGCGCCGGTGACGAAGCGAACGGAGACAGCAGCGTGCCGCAAATCGCCGCGAATGGCGTGACCGTGGCATTCCAGTCAGACGCCTCGAATCTCGTTTCCAACGACACCAACGGCCTCACGGATGTCTTCGCCGCGTTCAATCCGCGGGGCGGCTCGCCGACACCAACCCCGACGTTCACGCCCACTAACACGCCGACGGTGACGCCAACATTCACCTCGACGAGCACGCCGACACTCACCCCTACACCGACCAAGACTGCGACGCCGACAGCAACCCCATCTTCCTCGCCTACCAACACCTCTGCGCCGACGAACACCAGCGTGCCGAACACCGCGACGGCCGCCGTGCCGCCGACGTCAACTCCCACAGCGACGCCGGCGAATACGGCGGTGAGCGCTGGCGGCGGTGGTGGCGGCTGCGACTGCCGCATCGACTCGGGAGCTGGGCGCGAGCCCAGTGTCATGTGGCTGCTGGCCCTCGGTTTCCCGTTGTTGCTGAGGACTGTCCGGGGCAAGCGTCCGCGCCTGTAAGCCGCAGCACGCTTCGGGAGTGATGCTGCGTTTTCGTGCTGCGTGAACAGGAGGCCTACTCTCCACGTTCACGCAGCACACGCATGTGGCCTACGCTTCCGGGGCACATGGGCGGGAGGGCTGAGGCCCGTGACGCGAGTGCCCTTCCGCCGTCGGCGCGGTTGTGCTTAGACCATCTCTGTGAAGCGCGTACGGAAATTCCGGCACCGCGGCCTGTCCGTGATACACCAGCACATTCCGGGGCTGCTGACCGCAATCGCCTTGAGTGTCCGCGCGGGGGCGCGGTTCGATGGGCCGCACCCCGGCGTCGCCCACATGGCCGAGCACATGTTGTTTCAGGGGACGGCGTCACTCGATCAAATGGCGTTGAACCGGCGAGCGGCCGAGCTCGGCGGCGAGCACAACGCCGACACGGGGTACGAAAGCATCTCCCTGACCTTCGAGGTGTTCAACGAGGACGTCGCGGATGCGCTGGCGTTGTTGGCCGAGCAGTTCTATCGCAGCCAGGTGAGTGAGCAACGCTTCCGCAAGGAGCGCCGGGTGGTCCTGGACGAGATCCGTGGGCGCCTTGACGATCCCGCCGATCGCTTGCACACGCGCGCCTGGTGCCACTTCTTTCGGGGTGCCCTCGCCCATCCGGTATGGGGGAGCATGCAGAGCTTGCGGGCCATGCAGGCCCGCCACGTCAGTGAGTTCATCACCCGGTATTTTGTGCATGCACGCAGCGTGCTGGCAATCGTTGGCGGCATCTCCGAAAGCAGCGCCCGTGAGGCGGTGCGCCAGCATTTCACGGAAACCCGTGCTGCGCTTTATGCCGCACCACCGCCAGCACAGTCCGGTAGCAACGGGATGCTGCGGCTGCGCGGCGGCGGAGGGCAGGCCAGTGTGATGAAGCTCATCGCGGTGCCGCTGACGCCGCGGCAGTTGATTGCGGCGGGCTTGGCGCTCGACCTGGTCGGTGCGGATCCCGACAGCCGCCTCTTCCAAGAGATCCGCGAGCGCCTCGGGCTGGGCTATGACGTCGCGGCGACGCTCGACTGGGGTGCCGACTGGGCCGTCGCAATTATCAGCGCCAGTGCACCCAGCGGCGCGGCAAACCGACTCGTGCGTGCCGTGGAGGAGACTTGCCAGCGCGCCGCCGACGAGGGTTTCACAGCTGACGAGCTGGGGCGCGCCCGCAAAAAGCTTCGCTATCGCTACGCCTCGCTGGCCACGAGCCGGTTCGATCGAGCATTGGCACTGGCGGAGGGCACGCTGCTGGGGTTTCCACTGCCCGAGGAAGCCGAACGGATCGTTAGCGCCATGCCGCAGGCCGAGATGGAAGCCGCCTGGCGTGCTGCACTGTGCGGTCGCACCCTCACGGCAGTGCTGGCGCCATAGGAAATTGAGGGATTGAGTCATTGAGCGATTGAGTGATTGAGCCAATCACTCAATCACCCAATCACCCGTGGCAGCACGTTTTACAAAGCGTCGCGTGTAAGGATTACAGATGCCGGTGGCTGAGCTGCCTCTACGCAGGATGCACGTCGCCGCAAAGGCCTGCCCGTGCGACGCGCAACTGCGCATCACGTAGGCAAGTTCGAGGCAAGAGCAATGCCCTCCCCCTCTGGAGCTGGGTCGCAATGCCGAGCTGGCATGGATCGTGCTGCCTCGTCTGCTTCGTGGGGAGGGAAGATGAAAAGCCCAACCGAATCCGCCGGTGCCCTGAACAGCCAACTTTTGAGGATCGGACTAGAGGTCTTCCCGGTATATGGCAATGACCTTTCCGGGTGGAGCGTTGATCCCGGCGATCTTCACGGCCCCATACCGCATTGTGCGCGATACAGATCCGTCAACGAACTGTTTTTCGCGCTCGTCAATCTGAACGTGAGCACTGAAGGGCAAGCCTGAGGGCTGCTCGTCATGGACCGGGCGCCCGATTTGATCGCAAGCTCTGAGCCCCGCCACCACCTGCGACGGTAATTCATTGGTCGCTGCCCGCCGCCGCCCGGGGCGGCGAAGGTGGTCGCTCCGGCAGTCTCACTATGAGTGAGCACTGCCGGAGCACCTGGGAACCGTCTACTCGAGGTGCAGCTCGACGCGCCGGTTCTGCGCGCGTCCGTCTGCCGTAGCATTCGAGGCGACCGGCCGGGTCTTACCGAAGCCTTCGGTTTGGATACGGTTCGCCGCAATGCCGTCGCGCACGAGGTAACTGCGTACGGCGTCGGCGCGCCGGTGCGAGAGCTTCATGTTGTAGGCCTCGCTGCCGACGCTATCGGTGTGTCCCTCGACGATCACCGCGGCGGACGGCTCTTCCGTCTTGAGGATCTGGACAGCTTCATCCAGCACGGGTTTGGCGTCGGGCCGGATAATGGCCTTGTTGAAATCGAAGTGCACATTGCGCAGGACGATCTTCTTTTTGACAATAGGTGGCGGCGGTGCTGCCTGCGCCACTGGTGCCGGAGGTGGGGGCGGCGGAGCTTCCTTGGGCCGTGCCAAAGAAACCTTCAGGCTGATACCAGCCGTGGCCCAGCGTGCATCCTTCGGCCCTTGGTCGTCAGCGGCCTGCCCGAGTAGATACGTCGGATGTGGCGCCATGTACGCACGGTTCCAGCGTCCGAATAGACCCACAGCCATGTTCCGCGTCAGGTTGAAATCCACGCCACCGCCGACCGAGAACCCCGGCGCCCACTGATTGAGTGTGCCGCTCATTCCTTTGAAGACTCCCCCTTGACCGAGGCCGTACAGTTCGACGATCTCACCCAGGGGAATCGACAGGCGCGGCCCCGCCGTGAGACCGGCCATCGTGGTGATGCGATTCGGATGATCGAGCCCCGGTCGAAGCTGGGGCGGAAGCGCCGAGCGGAATGGGTCATTATCAGGCTCCTGGAAGTTGAATTGCGCGTTTGCTTGGAGGCCCAAATACTCGTTGAACATCATCCCGAAGTAGGGACTCGCGGTGGCGCCTGTTTGGACATGCGCGCGGAAATTGTCGTTGGTCGGCTCTGAGGCGCCGAGATCCAGGCCCAGATACGGTCCCTCCACAGCTGCGACCGGGCCCGCCACGAATACGGCGAGGAACAAGAGTGCAAGAGACAAACGTGATCGATGCATAGAAGCCCTCCTCCTTCGTCTTGGACCGCCGTACCCAGGGATGATTTTCTCCTCATTGTGGGAGTTCGGCGGGCCAGTTTATATGTTCTTGTCCAGCGGTTCTCCAGCCATCCACTGCCGGGCCATTTTGCCAATTATTCTACCCTAGCCGCCGCGCATAGGGAAGCCTCCGGCCCTCAGCTTGTCAGCCTGCAGAAATGTTCGCCCAAAGCTGTCCATGCAGGGCACCGCTCAGGCCTCGTTTCGGTAGCCACCGAGCCGGTCATAGCGAAGATTGTGCCGCCGGCAGTCTCACTGTAGGTGAGCACTGCCGGAGCACTTGGAAAGACGACTAATCGAGGTGCAGCTCGACGCGCCGGTTCTGCGCGCGTCCGTCTGCCGTAGCATTCGAGGCGACCGGCCGGGTCTTACCGAAGCCTTCGGTACGGATCCGGTTCGCCGCAATGCCGTTGCGCACCAGGTAACTGCGCACGGCGTCGGCGCGCCGCTGCGAGAGCTTCATGTTGTAGGCCTCGCTGCCGACGCTATCGGTGTGTCCCTCGACGATCACCGCGGCGGACGGCTCTTCCGTCTTGAGGATCTGGACAGCTTCATCCAGCACGGGTTTGGCGTCGGGCCGGATAATGGCCTTGTTGAAATCGAAGTGCACATTGCGCAGGACGATCTTCTTTGTGACAGGCGGTGGCGGCGGTGCTGCCTGCGCCACTGGTGCTGGCGGTGGGGGCGGCGGGGCTTCTTTGGGCCGTGCCAGCGAGACCTTCAGGCTGATGCCAGCCGTGGCCCAGTCCGCCCGGTGTATCCTTTGCGTGTCAGCAATATTGTTGATTAGGAAGGTCGGTTGTGGCGCCATGTACGCACGGTTCCAGCGCCCGAATAGACCGACAGCCATGTTCCGCGTGAGGTTGAAATCCACGCCACCGCCGAGCGACAACCCCGGCGCCCACTGATTGAATGCGCCGCTCATTCCTTTGAACATGCCCCCTTGACCGAGGCCGTAGAGTTCGACGATCTCACCCAGAGGAATCGACAGGCGCGGCCCTGCAGTGAGACCGGCCATCGTGGTGATGCGGTTCGCATGCTCAAGGCCTGTTCGCAGCTGAGGGGGAATCTCCGAGCGGTCGTTATCGGGTTCCTGGAAAAGGAATTGCACGTTTCCTTGAATGCCCAAATACTCGTTGAACATCATCCCGAAGTAGGGACTGGCGGTGGCGCCTGTTTGGACGTGCGCGCGGTAGTCCTGGTTGGTCGGCTCTGAGGCGCCGAGATCCAGGCCCAGGTACGGCCCCTCGACAGCTGCGACCGGGCCCGCCACAAATACGGCGAGGAACAAGAGTGCAACAGACAAACGTGATCGCTGCATAAAACCCCTCCTCCTTCTTGGCTCGCCGTGCCCCCGTCTGATTGTGTCCTCATTGCAGGAATTCGGCGGGCCAGTTTCTGTGTCCTTGTCGAACGGTTCTCGTGCCATTCACTGTGGACAAATCAGGCCGATCTTATACCGCAGACGGTGAGCATAGGGAAGCCTTCAACAGCCAGGTTACCGAGTGCCCCAGTACCACAGTGAAGCATGTCAGCATGCAGAATGTTCGGCCGAAGCTGTCCATGCAGTGCACCGCTCAGGCGTCGTTTCGGTAGGCACCGAGCCGGTTATAGAGCGTCTTCAAGCTGATGCACAAAACCTCGGCGGCGCGCTTTTTATCGCCATTGAATTGATCGAGCGTCGCCAGGATGAGGCGACGGTCCGCTTCGGCGATCGAGGTACCCACCTTGACGTGCAAAACCGGCCCCGACATCTCTTCGCTCCCGCCCAGCTCTTGCGGCAAGCAGTTCGGGCCGATCTCTTCGTCGGCGAGAATGAAGGCGTGGTGGACCAAGTTTTTCAGCTCACGCACGTTGCCCGGCCAGTTGTGAGTGCGCAAATCCTCCATGGCTGCCCGCGAGAACGTTTTCGTGGCGCCCTCAGTCTTGTTCAGCACGCTGAGGAAGTGTTCCGACAGCAGCTCGATGTCATCGCCGCGTTCGCGCAGCGGCGGCAGGTGAATGGGAAACACTTTGAGTCGGTAGAGCAAATCCTCGCGCAGCTTGCCTACGGCGACGGCCTCGCCGGGCTGGCGGTTGGTCGCCGCAATGACACGCGCGTCGATTTCCACCGGCCGCTCGCCGCCGATGCGGATCAATGTGCCCGTCTCCAGGACACGCAGCAGTTTCACTTGCAGCTCGATCGGCATTTCCGTGATTTCGTCCAGGAAAAGGGTGCCGCCCGTGGCGCGCTCGAAGTACCCTTTGTGCAGGCGGTCCGCCCCGGTGAAGCTGCCACGTTCGTGTCCAAACAGCTCGCTTTCGATGAGATTCGGGGACACGGCTCCACAGTTGAGTGGCAGAAAAGGCTCCTTGCGCCGCCGGCTCAGCTCGTGGATTGTTTGCGCCACCAGGTCTTTTCCGGTCCCGCTTTCACCGGTCAGCAGCACCGTCGCTTCCGTCGGCGCCACGCGGCTGATCATATCATACAGTTTCTGCATCGCCGGCGAGGCGCCGATCAGTTGGCCGAAATGCCCCAGCTTGCGCAGCTCGGTGCGCAACGAGCCAATCTCCTCCTTCAAGTGACGCGTGCGCCGGATGTTCGCCAGTACCGTTTTCAACCGCGCTACATCCACCGGCTTTGTCAAATAATCAGAGGCCCCGGTGCGCAGAGCTTCGACGGCGGTGTCCACACTGGCGTGACCGGTAATCAGGATCACTTCCGTCGAATCGTCCAGGTCCTGCAACAGATCCATGCCGTTGCCGTCCGGGAGGATGAGATCCGTGAGCACCACATCGGGACGCTGGCCCATGCTGATGTCGCGCGCCTCTCTCAAGGTGCTCGCGACGTTGGTCTCGAACCCTTCCCGCTCCACCAATTGCGCGAGTGCGCTCAAGACGTGCGGATCGTCGTCGATGACCAAGGCGTGCGGCATGTGGCTACTGTTCCTGTGTCTCCAGAGGCAGATTGATCCGACAACGCGTGCCCTGCCCCGGTTGACTCTCGATCCTGAGCGCGCCGCCGTGCGCTTCGACGATGTCCCGCGCCACATACACGCCGATGCCGGTTCCGCTGGCTTTCGTCGTGAAGTACATCCTGCCGATGTTGGGTGAGATCGACGGGGCGATCCCTGGCCCGCTGTCGGCCATGCAAAGGATTCCTTGATCGCCCTCTACCTGGAGACTGAGCGTGAGGTCGCCGCCGCCGGGCATGGCTTCCAGTGCATTGACGCCGAGGTTGAGCATTGCCTGCTTGAGATGCAGCCGGCGTCCGCGGCAGACTGCGGGGCGCTCGGTGACACCCGTCGTGAAGCTCACGTGCTGCAGCTTGGCCTGAGGACTCAGCAGCGCGTGCACCTCGTGCACCAGGTCGTGCAGCTCGACTTGGCATACGTCATCCTGATACCCGGTCTGACTTACCAGCCTGTTGAGCAGCTCGTTGATGCGCGAAATCTCACTCTTCAGTACCGCCAGGTAGCGCTGCGAGCGCCCCGCCGTGCGGCCTCTGGGCCGCCGCGGTTCGGCGGCATCGGAACCGCCAGTATGGTTACCATCGGCGCAGGCGTCCTGCAGCAATTCCAAGTTGATCACCATGGCGTTCAGTGGCCCTTTGAGGTCATGAGCCAGAGTTCCGGCCAGGCGCGCAAGGGTGCGCAGCTGTGTGGCCAAGCGCAGGTCCGTGCGAAAGGCATCGCGCTGCGTCCGGTCCGTCACCAGCAGCAGTTCTGATGCGCCGCCGCCGGGCTCCACGAAGCGGTAGCGGTTACAACAGAGCACGCGCGTTGGAGTTCCGTCTGGAACGCTGATCTCCAATTCGGTTTCTCCAGGCTGCGGAGCCTCCCCCAGTGACGAAGTCGTGCGCTTCAGCGCGGTCCAGCGTTGCTGCAGCTCGTCGGGGTGGTTGCACGCAAACATTTCGAGCGCAACAGCATTCGCGAACTTGAGCGTCCCGTCTGCCGTTAGCAGCAATACACCCACATCCATAGTCAAGAACCACGTATTGCCGGAATCCGGTGAAGTCAGCCGAAAATCATACCCCGATAACGTTCTTATAGCTCTTAGAATACCTCCGGCAACCCTCTTTTCAGTCTGCCGTGGTGCTCTTTGCCTCTTGCCTTTCTCCGGACGCGTATCAGTTGTCGGCCAAGAATCCTCGCGCCGTGCGAGCATTGACGGAAATAATACCCCGCGGAGGCGACTTTCGCTTTGCCAATGGCAGTCAAGACGCAGTTTTCGATCGCGCGGCGCATTGGAATATTTTCCGATCGGGGCTAAGTTGCAGAGTCGGAGAGCACATCATGGGCGAAAACGGGGATAGAAAAGAGGCGGAAGTCGTCGTCGTCGGTTCGGGACCCGGTGGGGCGACCGTCGCGCGGCAACTGGCGCGTGCCGGGAAGAAGGTGATGCTGTTGGAGCGCGGGAAGGACTATCGCCGCGCGCTGTACTACGGCACCTACCTAGGTGCACTCACCTACGCCGACCGGCGCAGCCTTTTGTTCACCAAGGAGGGGCTGAACATCATCCGGCCCTTGATGGTCGGCGGCGCGACCAGCATGTATTGCGGCTCCGCAGCTCGGCCGCCGAGTTGGCTGCGGGAGAAGTACGGCATCGACCTGGAGTCGTACATCGACGAAACCATCGAGGAGATCGGGATCGCGCCGCTGCCACCGGAGCAACGCGGCGTCGCCTCGACGCGCATCGCCGAGGCGGCCATATCGCTGGGCTACCAGTGGGAACCGCTGATGAAGTTCATGCGGCCGCATCGGGGCCCGCAGTTCGCCTGCGGCGCCAAGTGTATGCTTGGGTGCCGTTGCGGCGCCAAATGGAACGCCGGCGAATGGGTGGATCAGGCGGTTGCCGCCGGGTGTGAGCTGCTGACCGAAGCACGCGTGGACGATCTCATCATCGAGCGCGGTGAGATCGGCGGCGTCCGCGGCAAGTCGCACGGGCAGCCATTTGCGATCCAGGCGAAGTGTGTCGTGCTGGCCGCCGGAGGGATCGGCACGCCACTCATCCTGCAAGGCGCGGGCTTTTTCGAGGCCGGTCACGGCATGACCATGGATACCACGGTGATGGTCTGCGGCCTGTCAAAGGACAAAGGCATTGGCAACGAGCCACCGATGACCTGGGCGTATGCGAATGATGAGATCGGATACATGCTCAGTACCTTGCTCGATCCCTGGTTGCTGTTCCCCATGATGGCCGTGCTCAAGCACCCGCGCCATTTGTTGAAGTGGCCGGCGTGGGGGCGTGCGCTCGGGGTCATGATCAAGATTAAGGACGACATCTCCGGCGGAATCACGCTCGATGGTGAAATTTCGAAACCGATGACCGAGCGGGATCAGTTCCGACTCAACCATGCCGCTATCGTCGCGCGCCAGATCCTGATTCGCGCCGGTGCGGACCCGGACTCGATCTTCCTCACACCGCCGCGCGGCACGCACCCGAGCGGCACCGTCCGCCTCGGGCAGATGCTCGACGAGAACCTGCAAACCGCGGTGAAGAACCTGTACGTTTGCGACGCCAGCACGTTTCCGGAAGCGTTGGATCGACCCACCGTGCTGACCATTCTGGGCCTTGGCAAGAGGCTGGCGGCGCATCTGACGAAAGAATCGCGCTTGCGGGATGCGGCGCTGCCACCACGCGCAGCGGCCTGAGGACGCGCCAGCTAGCGCTCGCTCGATAGTTCGAACCAACATGTTGTCGGAGGCACATGGGACGGGTAGCCGGTAGCGACCAACGGGAGCGGACCCGTAGAACCCACGCCGGGCGCAGCTTGGCGCTGGTTGTCAGAGGAGAAAGGACATGCGCATTTACAAAGATGTGACGGAAACTATTGGCCACACCCCTTTAGTGCAATTGCGGCGCGTCCCTGGCGGTGCCGGCGCCGACGTGGTCGCCAAACTGGAATGCTTCAATCCACTCTCCAGCATCAAGGACCGGATCGGTGTCAGCATGATCGCGGCTGCCGAGCGGGAGGGGCAGCTCACCAAGGACAACATTGTGCTCGAGCCGACGAGCGGCAATACGGGCATTGGGCTGGCGTTCGTCTGTGCCGCCAGAGGCTATCGGTTGGTCTTGGTGATGCCGGAGACCTTTAGTGTGGAGCGGCGGGCGATCATGCGCGCCCTGGGTGCGGATATCGTCCTCACGCCGGGTGGTGAAGGCATACCCGGCGCCATCCGGCGCGCCGAGGAAATGCGGGCGCAGGATTCACGCTATATCATCTTGCAGCAGTTCAAAAACCCGGCAAACCCGGCCATCCACCGTGAAACCACGGCGCGCGAGATCTGGGAAGACACCGATGGTCGTGTGGACATCCTTGTCAGCGGCGTCGGTACAGGCGGGACCATCACCGGCATCGCCGAGGTGATCAAGGCCTTGAAGCCGGCATTCCAGGCCGTCGCGGTCGAGCCCCAGGGCTCGGCTGTGCTCTCGGGCGGCCAACGCGGCCCGCACAGGATCCAAGGGATCGGCGCCGGCTTTATCCCGGAGGTCCTGCGCCGGGATCTGGTCGATGAGGTCATTCAGGTGACGGACAAAGACGCCATCGACATGACGCGGCGGCTCGCCCGTGAAGAAGGCCTCTTCGTGGGCATTTCATCGGGCGCCGCCGCAGTGGCGGCCGTGCAGATTGCCGCGCGACTGAGTAGCAAGGGCAAGCTCGTCGTCGTCATCTTCCCGGACACCGGCGAACGCTACCTCACCAACGGCCCCTTCGAGGCATGAGCCGAACGGAGAGGAAATGGAAAACCGGAAATGGAAAACCGGAAACGCAAAACTGATCAATTGGCCGGTTTTCCATTTCCGGTTTCTGGTTTCCTGTTTTTCATTTTCCTCCTATTTGGTCCCGGCTTTGCCGGGCTAGATTACGCATATGGGCCCCGAGCACCAGCCGGACCACCTCACGAGCCCGAATCCCGCTGTGCCCAGCGCACGTGATCCCGTCTGCGGGATGAACGTTGATCCGCAGAACCCGAAAGGTGGAAGCACGCAGCACCAGGGGCAGACGTATTACTTCTGCAATCCGCGCTGCCGCGAGAAGTTCCGCGCCGAGCCGGAGAAGTATCTGGCCTTGCGTCCGGGCGGCCAGGGCACGCAGGTGCAGCAGCCCGCGGCCGCGGCAGCGGTCGAGCATACCTGCCCGATGCATCCCGACGTGCGGCAGCAAGATCCGGGCTCCTGCCCGGTTTGCGGTATGGCGCTCGAGCCGGCAACGCTCACGCCGGCGCTGGAGGCCAACCCCGAGCTCGCCGACATGACGCGCCGTTTCTGGGTGAGCCTGGCGATGTCACTCCCCGTGTTGCTCATGGCCATGTCCGACCTAATTCCCGGGCAGCCGGTGCAGCATCACCTCGGAAGGGGACTGAACTGGTTCGAGCTCGTGCTGGCGACGCCGGTGGTATTGTGGGGCGGCTGGCCGTTTTTCGTCCGCGGGTGGGCATCGATCGTCAACCGCCGGTTGAACATGTTCACGCTCATCGGCATCGGCACCGGCACGGCGTATCTCTACAGTGTCGTCGCGACGCTGATTCCGTGGCTCTTTCCGGTGGAATTCCGCACCCATGGTGGCGGGGTCGCGGTGTATTTCGAGGCGGCCGCGGTCATTACGACATTGGTCCTCATGGGGCAGGTGCTGGAGCTACGCGCCCGGAGCCGCACCAGCAGTGCGATTCGTGCGCTCCTCGGACTGGCTCCCAACGTGGCGCGAATCATTCGCGATGACGGAACCGAGGAAAACGTTTTGTTGGATCGGGTGCGGCCCGGCGACCGGCTACGGGTGCGTCCTGGTGAGAAGGTGCCGGTGGACGGTATCGTGCTCGACGGTCACAGCACGGTCGACGAATCGCTGGTCACCGGGGAGCCGATTCCCGTCGAGAAAATTCCGGGGGAGCGGGTGACGGGCGGCACGCTGAATGGCACCGGGAGCTTCGTCATGCGCGCCGAGCGCGTCGGGAGCGATACGCTGCTGGCGCAGATTGTGCGGATGGTCAGCGAGGCGCAGCGCAGCCGCGCGCCTATCCAGCGGCTTGCCGATGTCGTGTCGTCCTATTTCGTGCCCGGCGTCGTCGCCGCGGCAATTGTCACGTTCGCCGTCTGGAGCATCTTCGGCCCGCAGCCACGCATGGTGTATGCGTTGGTGAACGCGGTCGCCGTGCTCATCATCGCGTGCCCGTGCGCCCTCGGTCTTGCGACGCCCATGTCAATCATGGTGGGAACCGGTCGCGGTGCCACCGCCGGCGTCTTGATCAAGAACGCCGAGGCCCTCGAGGTGCTGGAGAGAGTCGACACGATCGTCGTGGACAAGACGGGGACCCTTACCGAAGGCAAGCCGACATTGGTGTCGGTGATCGCGATCGAAGGCTGGTCCGAGTCGGAGGTCCTGCGTCTCGCAGCGAGTCTGGAACGTGCGAGCGAGCATCCACTGGCGGGGGCCATCATCGCAGCGGCGGATGCACCGCAGCTGGCCCCGGTGGCGGATTTCCGCTCGCTTCCCGGCAAGGGGGTGCTGGGAAGCGCGGACGGACACGAGGTAGCTGTCGGCAGTCACGCCCTCCTGGAAGAGCTTGGCGTTCCGCAGCGTGAGTTGATGGATGCGGCTCAGGATCTGCGTCGTGACGGGCAGACGGTCATCTTCGTCGTGATTGACAGCCGGCTTGTCGGATTGCTGGGCGCTGCTGACCCGATCAAGGAATCGACGCCCGAAGCCATCCGCCTGTTGCACGCGGAGGGGGTTCGGATCGTCGTGCTGACCGGCGACACGCAGACGGCGGGTGAGGCGGTGGCGCGCAAGTTGGGGATCGATGAGGTCATCGCCGAGGTGCAGCCGCAGCACAAAGGCGAGATCGTAAAGCGCCTCCAATCCCAGGGCGGCGTGGTCGCCATGGCCGGCGACGGCATCAACGACGCGCCGGCACTGGCCCAGGCGCACGTCGGCATCGCGATGGGTACCGGCGCTGACGTGGCGATGCAGAGCGCCGGCGTGACTCTCGTCAAGGGAGACTTGCGCGGCATCGCCAAAGCCCGCCGTCTCAGCCGCGCCACGATGCGCAACATCCGCCAAAACCTGGCTTTCGCATTTGTGTACAACCTGCTCGGCGTGCCGATCGCCGCGGGCGTTCTCTATCCGGTGTTCGGCCTCCTGCTGAACCCCATGATCGCCAGCGCCGCCATGAGCTTCAGCTCCGTGTCGGTGATCACCAACGCATTGCGCCTCCGCAAGGTACCGCTGTAGGGGCGGCGGTAGCGGCGTGCCGGCGGGGTCCCCCGCGATCAATGCCCGCGACGAGACCACCGGCAGTGCCCCGTCGAAACGCGCATGGAAGCGTTGGGGCCAGGCAAGCCAACCGAACCCGCTCGGGCACGGTGCGAGCAAAGCCGCGCTTAGACTTGTGTGCTGGAGTGGAACGAGTTACATGGAGCACTAATGGGAACAGAGCCGAATGCCGTGCGGGAACTGAGCGCCCGATTCAAAGCGTTACCACCTACGGATCAGCTTCGTCTGCTACGGAAAGTGTTGACGCCGCAGTTGCGGCTGCGTCTGGCGGCGGAGCGCCTGTGGAAGCGAACGGGAGACCACGACCCTCGCCTGATTGCCGGCGCCGTGAGCGCTGCCCGCCGGGACGCACAGCGTGAGCACGCGAAAGAGCGGTCTGCGGGCTGTTCTCGACAGTAACATCCTCGCGCGATTCCTGCTGACGCCGCGTGGTTTCAGCGGGCGGCTGCTCGGCATACTCGAGACCGGTGGCTTCACATTGGTGACATGCGAGGCCATCCTCACCGAAGTGACTGACCTGCTGGCGCGCCCGCACGTGCAGCGGTATGGGCCGTACCCCCCGCACGAGATTGTGGAAGCCGTGGACGCACTTCGCGGGGTCGCCGAAGTTGTTCCCGGTCGGTACGAGGTGTTCACCGTGGCGGACGATCCGAAAGACAATCCCGTGCTGGCGTGCGCCCTCGAAGGCCATGCGGACTTTGTCGTCACCGATGACCGCAAGCACCTTCTTCCACTCAAGCACTACCACGGCATCCAGATCCCTTGTTCCTACGTACCTTGGGTGCATAGTGAGGACCGCAGTGTGCCCCGAGTGCGGCGAGCGCCTCTTCGACCACGCAGCCATGCGGAAGATCGAGACGTACTCCCCGGCGTACGCCAAAGGGCGCGCCGTCGAAAAGAAGGCCGCCGCCCGCTGAGCCGCCGAGAGGCAAGACCCGCGGCCCCCACCCCCATGTCCACATCCGGGTGCAGATGGGTGTATTGTCCGAATTGTCTCTACGTCCCGGAGCCTTGCGTCCATGAGCACGCTGCGACGCCGTCCCTCTTCCCTGCAATGTGGCCCCGCAGAGCGGAAGAGGGACATTTCAGGCCAAAAAGTGCCCCGACCGAGCCGCAATGGCATAGCGGCGGTTCGCGACGTGCGCTTTCAGGCCGCGACGGCCGAAATGTGTGCCGCAAAGTGTCGCTACGGTCTTGAAACCGGACTTTGCAACGCCGCAAGGTGCGTTTTCAGCTCGTGATGCCCAAAATGTGTGCTGCAAACTGCCATTACAGTCTTGAAACCAGACTTTGCAACGTCGCAAAGTGCGTTTTCAGTTCATGATGCCTAAAATGTGTGCTGCAAACTGGCTTTACAGTTTTGAAATCCGACCTTGCAGCGCCGCGCGATGCGTTTCCAGCCCGGAAGCGTCCATTTAAGCTGCGCGTCCCTGCCGCAGTTTTGTGGGCGCCAACGTCGTGCGGTGCAGCCGCCCGCCCCGGGGTTCCGCCTTTGTGATGTCATGCTCCAGTGCACGATGTCTCTACGTGTGTGCCGGCAGCACCGTCAAAGATGTATCACTAGAATGTCCACTATTGCACCATCGTGAGCACGTTCTTGTTGGCTCTGGGCGGGTAACCACCAGACAACAATAGCATCGGCGAGGCACATAATTTGATTCCGCTACACACAACAAATACTGCAGCAGATAGGAGGCGGAGTATGGCAACAGTAACATCTGCAGGAAGTCCGGGGGCCCGGCTTCGGCTGGGTGGTGCCGTGTTGGCTGCCGCAAAGTCGGTCAACACGCGGCCGGTGCGGGCGCGA
Organism: uncultured delta proteobacterium; assembly: GCA_963729835.1. Classification (GTDB taxonomy): domain Bacteria; phylum Desulfobacterota; class Binatia; order HRBIN30; family HRBIN30; genus CAVSQF01. Next base: position 259,869 of record CAVSQF010000027.1, read on the forward strand.
CTGGGGGCATTTGACCGGGTGCAGCGCGCCTACGCGGCGGCGCAAACCAAGGTCGATGCCGCAGAGGCGGCACTGCATGCGGCGCAGGCGAAGGTGGCGCAACGCGATCGCGAGCAGGACGAGGCGGTCGACGGGCTGGCGCGGGCGTTGATCGCCGAAGGGCAATCGCGCGCCAAGCCGTTCGCGGGCTGTGGCGGGCCGACGCCGGCCGCACTCATGCGTCTGCCTGTGGCTGAAGAGGCGCGACAGATTCACGTTTTGGTCACGGCGCTGCAACGCAACGCCGGCTTGAGCAAGGCGGCGCAGCAGGCTTGCGACGCAGCCGATAAGGCGGCGCGTGCCGTGGAGAAAGCGCTGGCACCCATCGAGGCGTTGCAAGCCGCGCTGAGCCAGGCGCGGCAGGCACGGGATGCACTGGTGCAGACGTGGGAAAAGGCGCTGGCGGCGCTGAAGCGCGGCGCCCGTGCGGCCATCGATGACGGCGAGCCATACCTGTACACCACGCTGTTCGGGCAAGCGGCGCGGAACGGCAGCCGCAGTGGCAAACACGCGCCGGACAATCCGCCGCCGCCGGTACCGCCGGTCTCCAGCGCGACCTGAGCGCGGCAGTGCGGTGATCCTCGCGGCCCCGAGTGCACGCATTCGGGGCCGTGCGAGGCCGAAGCCTCGGTCGCTCGGCGGCGCAGCAGTTGAAGCCGCGGGCAGATTTCGGCAGCATAATACGTCTGCTTGTTAACGGTTGAGAGGAACCGCGCAGACCCGGCGAACAGCGCGGGACGCAGCCGAAAACGTTCACCAGATCAGTTCCCTGTTTTCGAGTCATCTGCTTCGGAGATCTGATTCACTCTTCTTCCGCTACTTGTGGTGTTCTTCGGGGGGGGCGCCGTTCGGCAGTCGAGGTGTTCTGCGAACCGACGGCGCGGGATGACTGTTCGCTCCTCCCCAGCCCCACGCGGCCGGACTCCACACCGCCACGACCTGCCGCGTCGCACAAGCGTGATGCAAGCGATCCACCTCGCGGACCTCAGCCACCGCGAACCCCGCCCGTACGGCGCGGGCAATGTATGTCCCACGCAACCGCAGCGGAAACCCGACGCTGAACCCGAAGCCGGCCCGCGCGATGGCCACGCGTACGAGGTGGAACGTACGGGAAGCGAGGAGGCGCTGCGGCCCGTAGAATTCGACAAACCGCCCCACTTGGCAGAACACCAGTGCGTCGAGCCCGGCATGCCGGATGAGCCGACCGTACTGCGACGAAAAACGCGGCCCGCCAAGGCGGCGCTCCAGCCACCGGGCTTGCACGCGCCACGGGTCGTCTGGGAGACGCTCGAAAAATGCCCGCAACCAGCCGTGCCGGTGCCACAATGCTCTCCACTTCTCGTAGGCGGCCCCGTGGCGCAGATGGCCGCTGTACGAGGCCAGCGTCGCCCGCAGGGCCGGCACCGCCTCCGGGTGCCGCTCGGTGTCGAGCCGCACGGCGCCAGCGGCCCACAGCGGCTGCAGCTCGCGCTGCGCAAAGCGCGTGAGTCTCGCGTCACAGTTCGCCAGCGTCCGCCCGCGCGGCCGGCGATAATTCCAGAAGGTTACCCACCCGACGAAGTCAATGCCGTGCCTGGCGAGTTCTGGTTCGGCGTGCCGTTCACGCAGGCGCAATTTCAACCGCTTGTCCAGAAAGGCCGCGATGGCCTCCCGCCAGTACCGCAGTGTCTCGGGACTGGTGTCGAGAAGAATGAGGTCATCAACGTAGCGGACGTAGTACCGGCACCTCAGCGTCCGTTTCACGAACTGGTCCAGCTCATTCAGGTAGACGTTCGCCCAAAATTGGCTGGTCAGATTCCCGATTGGCAAGCCGCACTCGTTCTGCTTGCCGAAGAGGCTTTTCTGTTCCGGGATCGGGTACTGACCGGATGTCGGTGACGGGGTGTGTCCCGGACCGCGCTTGAAGCGGTAGTCGGTGGTCGGGTCGTGGAAGAGGATGATGCGCGTCAGCCAGCGCAGCTCCGGGTCGCGGACACGGCGGGCGATGATGTGGTAGAGTGTCTGCTTGTCGATCGAGGGGAAGAAGCTGGCCACGTCGAGCTTGAGCGCCCACGCCCGGCGTTGCCCGTTGGCCGTGGCGCGGCGCAGGAACACCATCAGGCGATCGCTCGCCGCGAGCACCCCCTTCCCCTTGCGGCACGCGTAGGAGTCGTGAATGAACGCCGGCTCGACCACCGCCTCCAGACGCGACACCAGCACGTGATGCACAATGCGGTCACGGAAGTCCGCCGCGAACACTTCGCGCGGCTTGGGACCGTCGGTGACAAAGCAAATCGATTGGCCGGGCTGATACGTATGGTCGCGGAGCTCGTGCTGCAGCGTCAGCAGCTGGGCCTCCGCGTCCAGCTCGAAGCGAAGCTGGTTGATCGTGTTCCGCTTGTTGCGGCGGCAGATACGGTACTGGCGCCACAGATTTTCAAAGGCAAAGAGGTCAGTGGGTATGGTCATCGACAAAGCGCTGGCGGAGAGCCGTGGTGGGCTCTCCGCCAGCCGAAGCCAGGGCCGTCATCACAATCCGCTACGGACCGCACGTACGTAGTTGTTGTTGGTCTTATTGTTGTTGTTCACGTTCCCATTGTTGAAGTTCACGTTCCACGCGTTGTTCGGATTGCCGGCGTTGGTAGTAGCCGACCAGTAGTTGTTGGACTGCGTGGCCCTCTCCGCTTGCTCGCGGCCGTAAACCGTGGCCGCATCCGAGCGTCTGGCCCACCCGCAAGTGGGGAAGGCGCCCTTGTGCCTCGGCCCCGCTACAGGGCTCCGGCGTTGACCAGCGGGCATCCTTCGGCTTCGCTCAGGATGAGGCCGCTGGTGGGAGAGGGACCTTGTGATCATGGCACGCTCGGCTCCGCTATCTCTTTGAGAATCACGCGCCGATTCTGGCCAGCCCGATCTGGGCCACGACCCCGCTGCTGGCTCTTCAGCCAACCTTCATTCTGCCTGGCGATGTTCACCACCAAGTCTATGGCGTGTTCAAATGAGTGGAAGTTTGTGAAGCCCTTCGCATCGTGACACAGGCGCAGGAGCACCTTGAGTTCTTCCACCTCCTCTCTGATCTCCAGCAGCACCGGCGCCTTGTCCCGCCGGGCGTTGGCGCGCACGATCAAGCGCAACGTGCGCCGCGCCCCGTCGCGCAGGTCCTGTCCGATCGAGTATTTGTGGTAGCGGGGGAAGTTCCGCACCACCTGCTCGAAGTACAAACACAGGTCGTACGCCGCTTTGTAAATCGGCAGGTGTTCGGTTTGCGCCATCGGCCCGCTTGCGAAAATTTCTTCGAGGAGGGCTCACGCCCTCCCCAGAGACAAAGAAGAACAAATGGTCGAAGTCACCAATGATCGAATAATCTATCACAAGCCGCTACGGACCGCACGTACGTAGTAGTCGCTGGACTTAATGACGCCGTCCACGAGCCCATCGACGAAGTACACGACCCACGCGACGTCCGGAAAGCCGGCGTAGGTAGTAGCCGACCAGTAGTCGAGGGACTGCGTGGGTCCAAATGCTGGGTCGATGCACGGGCTTCCGGAACCACAGCCGGGCGCGCTGGAATCGACAATCCCCCGCAACTCAACGATCGTCGGCAAGCGCCAGTCGCAGTGCCCCGCGAACCCCCCGGTCTGAGTCACGCCGTCCGCACTGATGCAGTTGCCAACACCGGTTGCACCTCCGTTCAGCGTATTGAGAAAGGTCGTGAATACGCTTCCATCCGGCGCCGTTCCAGAGGCGCTCCAACTGTAATAGTGCTCCACGTCGTGAATGCTCCCATCAATAGTCTTCTTCTCCCACATCAGCCCCGTCTGCCTGTCCGTAACCGTGCCGTCGCCGTTATCGACGAATCCTGTCGGACAGAGCGCCGCCACATTCGCCGCCACGACACTGTCGGCCGGAATCGACGGGTTCAGCGCCCGGAAACTCGCGGGCACGGGCGTCAGCCCAAGCAACGTGCGCGCCACGTAGACGACGTCGGTGGCGACATCCGGCGGCGGCCCCGAGTTGTCCACATCGAGCGGACACGTGGACGAGGCACCGACGCTCCACGCGCTGCTCAAGATCAGAACGGCCGCACCGACAAACACCTTGCCTCTACACAATTTCATAGTGATCCTCCTTTATCCCCCTAGTTTGGGAATGACCAATCACAAGCCGCCGCAGACGGCACAGACGTAGTCCCACCCCCGCCAGCAGCGTGGCGCACGCCACCACCGTCAGACTTGCTTTTCTCATGATTCCGCTCACGCTCCTTGTCCGAAGAAATTTGTGTCAGAGATTCGCCCAAATCGCTGGCGAAAGTCAAACGTTCCCGCTTGACCAAGGAACCGCCGGACCGAGGTCCGGCTGATCTTGAGCTGCGTGGCGTTGGCCTGCTTGCGGATGCCCTTCTTCGCGAGCGCACCGCCATCTTTGATCGCAGGGCCGGAACGGGCCAGCCGCGTTTACGAACAGCGTCACCCATGGCAGAGAACGGTATGCGCAGCCTGTGCGGACCGCGCGTGGTGCGCCGCGTCGCGGCCCACGCCTGGTGTGGGCTGGAGGTGGGCCAATTGTCATTGCCAGCGACCGCCTGTTGAACTGTGCGCGCTGTCAGCAACAGCTGCGGGTGTGCCGGCGCTGCGATCACGGGCAGCGGTAGTGTCCCGATCCGTGCGCGCGCCTGGCGCGGCGCGAGTGCGTTCGACGGGCGGGCACACACTACCAGCAAACGTTGCGGGGCCGCCTCCATCATGCCCGGCGGCAGTCCCGCTGGCGCCAACGCCACTGTGAGAAAGTGACGCATCAGGGATTCACCTCGCGGTGCGACTCTGCGACCGTCGACAGCCACGAGGAGGGCGACGATGATGCACACGCGATGGCACAGGATCTACCCGAGCCCACCGATGTGGGAGGTGAGGTGGCGATTGGCAGGCCGCAGCGACCTCTGCGTGTTGGCGCTGAGGTGTGCGTGCCATCGGATCGCTTGGACTGAGTCAGACAAGGAGGCACGTAGGTTCAAGTATGCCGGGTAGGAGACGGTTTTGGTGCGCGGGGTGAGCCAGCAAGCGCGATGAGACGAAGCCGGTGGCCGCGAGGTGTAGCCCAGCTGTAAATCGCTGGACAGCAATCGGGTGCCGGTGGATCGCCCCTTCTGCCTTACGGTTCAATGTCCCACGGGCGTTCCCATTCGCGCAGCGGCCGGCATTGGCGAATGATCGGGTAGAGTTGCCGCTGCATTTCCAGCAACAGATGGATCTTTTCCTTCACCGGGAGCTGTGCCTGCTGCTTGTGCCACGCCACCTTCCCCTGCCATTGCGCGGCGACCAATTCCGAGGACGGGCGGGCTCGGCTACGACGGGCCATCGTGATCACCCTTGGATCGCATACTTGCGCAGCAATGCGCGCAAGACGCCTTCGTCAAGGCTCCCCGAAACGGAAAAGCTGCCGCCGTCCTCAACCTGCATGTTTTCAACTTGCTTCCGTCCCGCGCTGCGCTTTAAGCTAACGCCCCATGCACTCGTACCTTTGCCGGCCGCCGGCCGGCCAACGCGGGTTCACGTTCGTCGCGGTGCTGCTGGCGTTGCTGATCGCGGCGGCGCTCTACTTCGGGTACTTCAAAATGCAGAGCGCCATGAGCGCGCGGTCGACCGGCGTAAGCGCCATCGACGCGGCGCGTGCCGTTGCGTGCCGGACGAATCGCCAGAACATCGAGCGCGACGTGGCGATGTGGTCGGTCAATCACCCGGATGAAGCACCGTCGTTCGGCGCGCTCGAGGCAGAAGGCATCCGCATCCCCGCCTGTCCGGAGGGCGGACACTATGAGCTTGTCGGCCGTGCGGTGCACTGCAGCGTGCACGGCGGATGACGCGCCCGCGGGCTCGCGGCTACCAGCGCTCGCGGAATTGCTCGGCGACGACGTGACCGTCGTCGCCGAACTCGATCTTCAACACGTTGAGGGGTACCTCGGGGTCGTGGTCGTACGACAGGTCGCGCCACCACAGCTCGCGCCCCTCGGAGGCCGCCTCGGCGAACGGGATGACAGAGATCGCGGTCAAGAGCTGGACGTTGGGCCGCCCCTGCGTGCTGCGGATCCGGTCCGCAGGGGCAGGGCGATGAACGCGGAGCGGCCCGCCGGAGCCGTGGAGGACGTCGACCAGGGCGGTGATCCACCCGTCGTCGTCGGGCCTGGCGGTCAACCAGCGGCGCCCGCTGTACGAGGCGGGGTATACCCTTGCTTCGGGGCCATGGGCGCGGCGGGAGAGACGCCGCGCGTGCGCCTTCAGGACGAACTGGCCGAGCAGAAAGACCATGAGAGCAGCGGCTCCGGTCAGGGCCACGGCGCGCCGTTCGGGCCAGGCCAGGCCGGCCGCCACGGCGGTTGCGGCTACGAGGAAGAACACCGGGCTGGCGGCGACGGTGCGCGCCTGGCATCCCGCGCAAACCCGCAGCTTCTGCTCGCCGCAGCGCGGGGAGGCCAGCGGATTGAGCCCCACCAGCAGGCTGGCCCGGAGCCGCCGCGACGAGAACGGCCAGAACAGCGTGAGGCCGTTCTGGTGGATGAGGATGTCGAGCACCACGTGACTGAGCCCTCCCAGCCAGGCAAACGCCGCCAACATGGGCCAGCTCGCGCCCAACGCCACGGCCACCACGCCACCCCAGGCGATGGCGATGGCGGTCACGCCGACTAGCGAGTGCGTGATCGTGCCGTGGAACCGGAGCAGGCCCATGTGGCCGCCTCGCAACGCCAGGTAGTCGAAGTCGGGTAGCACCGAAGCGCCCGTTGCCGCGAGCAGGGCCCAGGGTTCGAGGTCACGCGGCGTGACGATCTCGCTGGCGATGCCGGCGGCCAGGATGTGCGTCAGCGGATCCATGGGCGGTAGGATAGCGTCCGGGCGCGTGAAAGGCCAAGCGCGGTCGGACGTCTCCCCCGTCGCCATGACGTGGTGGAGGACGCGGCTTCACGCTCTTGACTCAACACCACGCAGCTGCCGCAAGGCTTCGTAGACCACGATCGATACGGTGTTGGACAGGTTGAGGCTGCGGATGTGGCGGTTGGCAATCGGCACCACGTACGTCTGCCCGCGATGCGCCGCCAGCAGGGCGGCGGGCAACCCCTTGGTTTCGGAGCCAAACACCAAGTGATCCCCCGCGGTGTAGGACGCCGCGACGTAGCTGGTTTGGGCACGCGCCGAGAAAAAGTGCATGCGGGCATCGCGGTGCAGCTGACGGAACTGGGACCAATCGTCGTGCACGTGCACGTCAACGTGTGGCCAATAGTCCAAGCCCGCTCGCTTGAGATACCGGTCATCCAGCGAGAAGCCTAACGGGCGGATCAAATGGAGCCGCGTGTACGTTGCGGCGCACAGCCGTGCGATGCTGCCCGTGTTGGGAGGGATTTCCGGGGCGACCAGAACCACGTGCAGTGCCGGGGCGCCACGCGCCGGGGCGCCGTCACCGTGGGTGATCGAATGGATGGTGCCGCCACAGCGGAGCTGGAATCGGCCGGGGCCGGCCTCCTCGACGAAGTCGGCCAGTTGATAGTACGCCGGGCGCAGGAAGCGGGCGGGCTCCGTGCCGTCCTTGACACGACAGTACAGCACGTTGTCCCGTCCAACCTGCAGGGCGTCAGGGATTAGGAGCTCGGCGGTGCCGTCGTTCAGATCGATCAGCAGCTTGCCGTCGGCGTCGGCGTGTACTGCCATGACAACGTACGGTGTGTCCTCGACCTCGACGTCGGCGTGATAGCGCTCGTCGATCCAGATCTCATAGCCGCCCGCGGGCTTGCGGCGCACAGAGCGACTGAAGAGCCGCGCCAGGCGTGGGTGCAGGACCGGCTCGTCATCCGCATACCAGCGCCCATCGCGGGCGAAGCGCAATGTCGACGTGTGAATCGCGTAGAAGCCGGCGCCGGGCATGTGCTTGGCCTGCGCTAGCGCGCCTTGCTGTCCAAGATGATGGTTACCGGCCCGTCGTTGACCAGCTCCACCTGCATGTGCGCACCGAACTCACCGGTCGCCACGGTGACGCCTGCGCCGCGCGCCCGCCTGACCATGTGCTCATACAGTGGAATGGCATCTGCCGGCGGCGCGGCTGCGGTGAACGACGGCCGCCGGCCTTTGCGTGTATCGGCAAGCAAGGTGAACTGTGAAACGACCATCAAGGCCCCGCCGACCTCGCGCAGCGAGCGAGCAAATTTGCCGGCTTCGTTTTCGAAGATACGCAGGTCGAGCATCTTGTCGAGTAACCAATCTGCATCCTCTTTTTCATCCTCCACGGCGACGCCTACCAGGGCAAGCAGGCCCGGCCCCATGGCCCCCGTCAAGCGTTCCCCAACCCGCACGCGCGCAGCCGCGACGCGCTGGATGACGGCACGCATCTACGGCTCACTCGTCTTCTTCCCAATCGTCGTCGTCGTCGTCGTCCTCAAAATCGTCGTCGTCCTCGTCTTCGAGATCTTCGTCTTCTTCGTCTTCCCACTCGTCCTCGTCCTCTTCACGTCGCTTCAGCTCTAGCCAGTCACTCATCTTGCAGTTCCTCCTTTGAGTACGGTGTCTAAGCCGCTGATGCTGTTGGCTCGGCACAGCTACCCGCGCCCTCGGACAATGTCAACACGATGCGGAATCCGGCTTGGGAATGAGGGCTTCATCTGCGACCCACAATGGACTACGGCTCGATCACTACGCGGGTACCGATCGGCAGCAGATCGTACAGCTCGTTGATGTCCCGGTTGAACAGCGAGATGCAGCCCTCCGTCCAATTGACACCACGACGGTTCAAGCTCTCGTCCTCTGTGCCGTGAATGCCGATGGCGCCGCCGATCCCGGGCACGCCGCGGCCGCGCACGGGCAGCAGGCCCTTGTTGCGACTCCAGCTGTACACCTCCCAGTTCATCGGGGTCGGGTAATCCAATCCCATGAACCGTTCCCAGTACGGGTGGAAGTACTTCCGTGCGATTCGGTACTCGCCCTCTGGGGTGCGGTGATCCCCCTGGTACAGCTTCGCTCCCGACGGTTGCTTGCCGAGCACGATCGGGTAGGTGCGCTGCAGCTGCCCGCCTTCGAACAGCGACAAGGTATGCGCCGCCTTGCGCACCAAAATCCACCGCTCGGGCGGCACGGGCGTCGGCGCCGGGGCGGCAGCAGCCTCAGCGAGTGCGTTGCCGACCTGAACGGGCTCCGGTCGCGCCTGCGGTGCCACGCACCCAGTCAGAAACACAACGCCACAAAGCCCTACCCGCACCAGCGCAACGTCCCACCGGCTCATCCGCACGCGTATCATAATTTCCGGCCCATTGCTTGACAACCGCCGCGCTCGTTTCCTAAGAGACCGTGCACACGCGGCTCCGTAGCGCAAGAGTCTCATGAAAGCATTCATCACCGCATCGTTCCACCCTGACGGCCTCGCCCGGCTCCGCCGCCATATGGACGTGGTGCACGAGGACTGGCGTACGAGCAAGAAAATCTACTTCGATGGCCAGGAACTCGCCGCTCGGATCCACGCCGCCGGCGCGGACGTCCTGATCGTCGAGGCCGATCTGGTGCATGAAGAGCTTATCGATCACTGTCCGCTCACGCTCATCGGCTGCTGCCGCGGCGATCCGATCAACATCGGCGTCGAGTGCGCCACGGCGCACGGCATCCCCGTCCTGTTTGCCCGGGACGGAACGCCGCTGCGGTTGCCGACTTGACGCTGGGCTACATGCTGGCGCTGGCCCGCAACATCTTCACCGTGAACACGCTGCTGAAGCAGGGCGGATGCATTTCCAGGACACGTCGGACTATCTGTCGGCCTACGAAACCTACGGCGGCTTCGAGCTCGGCGGCGTGACCGTCGGGATCATCGGGTTGGGCGCCGTCGGCCGTGCCGTCGCCGCTCGGCTGCACGCCTTCGGCAGTCGGATTCTGGCTTGCGATCCGTACGTGGGCGCTGCGGTCTTCGCCGCACACCACAGCACGGCGGTGGCGCTCGAGCTGCTGCTGCGGGAAGCCGACATCCTCACGGTCCACTGCCCAGAGATCCCGGACACGCACGGCCTCATCGGTACCGAGCAGATCCGCCTCATGAAGCGCGGCTCCTATCTGCTGAACCTCGCCCGGCCGTTCATCGTTGACGAGAATGCCTTGTACGCGGCGCTTACCGATGGCCACTTGGCGGGCGCTGCCTTGGACGTGTTTCATCAGGAGCCGTTGCAGTCCGACAACCGTTTCGTCCGGTTGCCCAACGTGCTCACCTCACCCCACCTCGGTGGCGCGACGCGCGACGTTGTGCGCCACCACACCGATATGATCGTGAACGGCATCGACGCCTACCTGCGCGGCGAACGGCCGCAGCACCTCGTGAACCCGGAGGTGCTGGACATCGAGCGTAAAACAGAAAAGAAATGACAAAATGGATGCCTTCGTAGCGCTGGATGCCGGCACCGGCGGTGGCAAGTGCGTGATCTTCGATCGCCACGCCCGCATCCTGGGCGCGCACTGGGAACCGTGGAGCTACGAGCTGCGGGTGGACCCGGAGGTGCCTTTCGTCAGGGAATTCTCTTTCAGTGCGCCGGCGTTCTGGCAGACCTTGTGCAGCTGCGCCCACGCGGCTCTGATCAAAGCAGCACTCACTCCCAGTGATGTCGTGGGCATTGCGGCCACGAGCCAACGGGAAGGCTGCGTGTTTTTGGACGCCCACGGGACGGAGATTTATGCCGGGCCCAACCTCGACGCGCGCGCTTTCCGCCAGGGACTCGAGGTGCTCGAGGTGTTGGGCGCGCAGCGCTTGTACCAAATCACCGGCCATTCAGCGCCATTCATCTTCCCCCTGGCGCGCTATCTCTGGTTTCGCGCCCACGGCACCACACGCGTTGCCCACCTCCTGATGATCAGCGACTGGATCACCTACCGACTCAGCGGCGAGCTGTGCGCCGAGCCGTCCAACGCCACCGAGTCGATGCTGTTCGATCTGCGAGCGCGCCGCTGGTCGGAGGAGATTCTCTCGACGTTTCGCATCCCCGCTGCCGTCTTGCCGGTCGTGCGGCGGCCGGGCGAACACGTTGGGGCACTCAACCCTGCGGCGGCAGCGGCGACGGGATTGCACGCCGGGACGCCGGTCTTCGTCGGCGGTGCCGACACGCAGTGCTCGCTGCTCGGCGCCGGCGCGATGGCGCCGGGGGCAACCGCCGCCATTCTCGGCACCACGACGCCGGTGCAGACGGTCGTCGATCGGGCGACGTTTGACCCCCAGGCGAACCTGTGGGCTGGTTGCCATGTCGTACCGGACCGTTGGGTGTTGGAAAGCAACGCCGGCGATACCGGCGGTGCCTATTTGTGGTTGCTCGACCTCGTCAGCGGCGGCTCGCCCCGCCACGAGCTGTATCGCCTCGGCGACCAGTTGGCCGCGCACGCTGTCGGCGCGCCGACTATGATGTTCATCGGTCCGACGGTGTTCAACGTCATGAAGATGCGTTTCAACCGGCCCGGTGGGATGCTGTTTCCGTTCCCCGTTTTGCACGTTCGCCCGGACCGGGCGGCGTTCGTGCGGGCGTTCATGGAGAGCGTCGGCTACACGCTCCGCGCCAATCTCGAACAGTTGACCGCGGTGACCGGGCACGATCCAGCCGCTCTCACACTGGGTGGTGGCATGACGCGCAGCGGCGTGCTCACCGGCATCATCACCGACATCGCCGGCCTCCCTGTCAGCGTCGCGGAGGAAGCCGAAAGCGCCGCTTTGGGATGCGCCATCCTCATCGCCGCTAACGACGACCGTGACGGTCTGGCCGGGGCGACCCGTGCAATGGTGCGCCACAAGCACATCAAGCCCGATCCGGACACCCAGGCGCGATACGTCGCGCCGTACGCGAAGTGGCGCGAGCTGTATGATGCGTTGGATGAGTTGGAGCTGGCGTGAAGCCGGGCTGCGCCCCGCGTCCCTGCGGCGGGTCCGCTCCCGTTGGTCGCTGCAAACACCCACAGGGGCCTGCCCCTCACACCGGGCGCCCGATTTGGTCACACGCTCTGGGCGGTGCTGCGTAGGAAGATGCAACTTCCTTCCGGCTCAGGTTTCACGGATCACGCTTCGCGTGGTAATGGAGGGCCATGCACTTACTGCACACGGTCTATGAACCCGAAGGCGACGGGCCGTATCCAACCATCCTAGCACTGCACGGGTGGGGAGCGAGCGCGATGGACTTGCTTGGGCTTGCGCCGTACCTGGCCGGCGGCCAGTTTCTCCTTCTGTGCCCGCAAGGCACCGTGGAGGTGCCGCTCGGGCCGATGGTTGGTTACGGCTGGTTTCCCCTCACGTTGGGCGCGCCGCCTGATCCCGTCGAGTTCGCCAGGGGCGTCGATGACGCCCGGCGGTTCCTCGATGCTGCGCTGCGGCGCTATCCGATCGACGCGAAAAAGCTTGTCATCTTCGGCTTCAGTCAAGGTGGCGTGATTGCCTACGCTTTGGCTTTGGCGGACCCGGAGCGCTTCGCTGGTCTGATCGCGCTAAGCTCCTGGCTCCCGGAACCGCTGGCCCAAACACTCCCGCCGCGTCCCCGCGAGCAGTTGCCGACGTTGGTGCACCACGGGACCGCCGATGACTTGATCGACGTCGTGCGTGGCCGGGAGTCGGTGGAATCGTTGCGCCGGCTGCACGTCCCGGTGACCTACCACGAGTTCGACATGGGCCACGAGATCAACGCCGACAGCCTCGCTGATCTGTCGGCATGGTTGGAGGACAAGATCCTGTCGCCCATCGTGCTGGCGCGGTGAAGGGGGATGCCCTTTGGTCACGGCGCTGAGGGAATACCGGCGAGCATCTGAGCGATGACATCTCACTGAAAGTGCTGCTGTCCGCTGCAACCGCTCAGCGCGTCGCGAGCGACTTGAGCACCTTCAAGGACGGCGCAAAGAACGTTGCGCCTGAGACGGCACGCGTGAAGTCCATCAAGTGGTCGTGCAGACCATCTCGGGCGCTGCCCATCATCCGGCTCAGCATCTTCTCGGTAATAGCGAGGTCCTTGGTGTAGGCAATGAAGAACAATCCGGCCTCGGAGACCGTCCCGTACGGAAAGCTGTGCCGAACGATTTGCAGTTCTTCGCCACCCTCTTCGATCACCACCCGGCTGATGTGTGCCGTGGGCGGCTTAACCTTGTCGGACAGTTCCTGGCTGTCTCGTTTGCGTCGGCCGATTGCATGCTCTTGCTCCTTGAGCGCGATGGTCGTCCATTTCTTGAGATTGTGGACGTACCGCTGGGTAAACACGTAGCTGCCGCCGGCAAACTCGGGATCCTCATGACCGATCAGCGCCACTGCGGCCCGCGCCTTGCCCTTCGGATTCTCTGTGCCGTCGATGAACCCCGTCAAATCGCGGGAGTCGAGGTACCGAAAGCCGTGCACCTCCTCCATCACCTCGACCGTGTCTCCGAGCTGGTTCATGATCCGCATCGCCAGCTCGAAGTTCATGTCCGGGCGCTTCGAGATGATGTGGAATAACAAGTCACCCCCGGTGTTCGGGGCGCTCCGCCCGTCGATGCCGATCGCCTTGAACGGCCGCAGCCCCTTCGGCCGCTTTTCGGGCGAGATGACGTCCCAGAGTTCCGGGCCGACGCTGGCGGTGCACAGCAGCTTCCCTCGCTGATCGATCGCCGCCACCGTTTCCGTCAACGATGGCACGCGCGCGACGCTCTTTACCAACCCTGGCCCGTTGCGAGAGGGCTCCAGGGCCCGCAGGATTATGAACAGCGCATGTTCGCTCGGCGCCGGGAGAATCCCGGCCTGGGGTGTGGCGCCCTTGCTACCAGCAACCGACATATGCTCGCTCCTTTTTTCACTCGAACGATTCATCACAGGACGCGCGGGCACGCAAGTGTGGAACGGGTCAGCCTCGTCTCGATCTATCCCGCCGTGACGTCTTCACGGCGTGATCTGCAACCCAAAGAATACCTGCGCTGCGGCGAGCAACAACGCCGCGATGCCGAACCACGGATGCAGCTCGCGCATCGCCGGGCGCGTCATCCAGCGCGACGTCATCGTTCCGGCAGACAGCGCCAGGACGAGCGCCCCACCGATGCGCAAGTGGGTGCTGGCGCCCAGCTCCAAATCGTGCCGCAGCAGCCACGTCGATGTGAAGCCGCCCACCCAGCTCGCGACGACCAACACATAGACGATCGGCCCGAATCGCGCGTGGCGCTGCAGATACTCGCGCGCGTGCCGGCGATCGTTCCGGGCGCGCAGGCCTAGGGAGCCCACGTAACCCAGCAGGACGATGATCACCGTGCCGGTGACCGGATGGACGTACGGAAGCATGATCACTCGTGAGCCGTGCTCAGCTCTCGACGGGTCACGTGTCTATTGCGGAACACCGGCGCATGCCAATAGCTTCTGCTGTTCGGCCGCAAGGCGTTGGCTGATCTCCACAGGGTAAGCCGCACCCGGTTCGAGCGACTTCAAGCGAGCCGGCAAGCGTTGCAGCGCCGCCAGACAGCTCTGCCGAATCTCGGCGAGGGCCGGCGCAGGGCCAACACGCCGGCCATTGCGCATCACGCACGCGAGCAGTGCTTCTGCGGCCGCCGGCGGCGGTTCATCCGCCAGCGCCACCAGGTCCCCAGCATACTCCCGGTTCGGTGCGCTCCGCCGCCATACCTGCTTGCGCCCGGGAAAAGTCAGCTTTGCTGCGCTGGTTTTCATGGTGCCGCGCACCACATGATCAACTTCCAACTCGACCAGCTTGTACACGCCACCCAAGGCCGGTTCGTCGTACGACGTTGCGAGCCGGGTTCCCACGCCCATGGCATCGATGGGCGCCTGCGCCGCCAGCAACGCCGCAATACGCGACTCATCCAGGTCCCCACTGGCGATAATACGCGTTTCCTGCAGCCCGCTCGCGTCCAAGATCTTCCGCACGGCGCCACTGAGCTGGGCCAACTCGCCGCTGTCGAGGCGGACCGCTTGCGGGCGCAGCCCGGCCGCAACGATCTTCTGCGCCGCAGCGATGGTGTCGTACGTATCGATGAGGAGGGTCGCGTTGTGGGGAAACGCCTCCAGGTAACGCTGAAACGCGGTGATCTCGTCGGGAAACGCCATGACAAAGGAATGCGCCACGGTCCCGGAGACCGGGATTCCAAAGCGCCAGCCGGCTTCGACATTGGATGTTCCAGCGCACCCTGCGATGTAGGCGGCGCGGGCCACGTACAGGGCCGCTTCCATGCCGTGCGCGCGCCGTGAGCCGAACTCGACGACGTCACGCCCGCCCGCGGCGGCGACCACGCGCGCCGCTTTGGACGCAATCATCGTCTGAAGATTGATCGTGGCCAGCAAGAAGGTCTCGACGAGTTGCGCCTCGATGATCGGTGCGGTGACGCGCAGGAGTGGCTCGTTCTGAAATGCCGGTGTGCCCTCGGGGATCGCCCACACTTCCCCGGTGAACCTGAAGTCACGCAAATACCCGAAGAAGGCCTCCGGAATGCTACCGAAGGCGGGAAGCTGGCGCAGGTATGCAATTTCCTCTTCCGTGAAGCGCAGGTCTTCCAGGTACGCCAATGCCTGCTCGAGCCCGGCGACCACCAGGTAGTTGCGGCTCTGCGGCAGTGTCCGGACGAATAGCTCGAACGAAGCCGTGGCGGCGAAGCGGCTGACGAAATACGCCGCTGCCATCGCCAGCTCGTATAGGTCAGTCGCAAGCGCCGGTGAGCGCGGCACCATACTCAGTGGCGAAAGCACGGCATGACGTCTTCGGCGAACAGCCGGAGCGCGTCATGATCGTACGGCGCAGACAGCATGAGGATGAAGTGGGTGACGCCGACGGCAACAAAGGCTTCGATCTGGGCTATGACCTCGCGTTGTGTGCCTGCCAGCGAGCGCGACCGGACCTCGTCCGGGGGAATGTTCATGCGCGCCGCCGTGCCCTGCAGCACCCGTTCGACGTGTCCGCGATCCTCACTCAGCACGAGGCTGATCAGCACCGACTTCTCGATCTCCTCGACATCGCGGCCGATGCGCACGCAGTGTTGCTTCAACACGTTGATCTTTTGCCGAAACACCTCGGGTGAACCAAATGTGTTCCACATGTTGGCGTGTTTGGCCACGATGCGCAACGCCAGCTTTTCGCCCGCCGCGCCGATCATGATCGGCGGGTACGGCTGCTGCCGGGGGGGCGGCGCAAAATATGCGTCTTGCAGTTGATAGTACTTGCCCGTGTACGTCGGTTGCCGTTCCGTCCACAATAACCTGATTAGCTCGAGCGCTTCGTCGAGCATGTGCAAGCGGTCGTTGATTTTCGGAAAGGCGACGTCGAAGGCGCGATGCTCGAGCTCGAACCAGCCGGCCCCGAGGCCGAAGTTGAAGCGCCCGCCGCTCAGCACGTCGATGGTGGTCGCCATCTTTGCGAGCACGGCCGGGTGGCGATACGTGTTGCCAGTCACCAGCGTACCGATGCGCAACCTCGACGTATGAGCGGCCAGCGCCCCGAGCATGGTCCACGCTTCCAAGCATGGGCCCGCGGGATCAGAGAAGATGGGGATGAAATGGTCGAAATTCCATCCGCTCTCGAACCCCAGCTGCTCCAATTCCTGCCACAGTGCCAACAGCTCCGGCCACGTCACGTTCTGCTGCGCGGTCTGAAACCCGAATCGAATGGGCTGCGCGGACGGCATCGTGTTGCTCGTAGCACGTTGCTGCAGCGCAGGACAAGGGGCAAAAATGATCCAGAAAGAATGATCCGTGATGCGCCGCCGGGCGCAGCCCTCAGTTCACAACGTTGATCGGCCGCCCCGCCAGGAAGGCGGCGACATTCTGTACCGTGGTGGCCAGCAAACGGCGGCGCGCCGCCAGGCTGCCCCAAGCCATGTGCGGGGTGATGATGCAGTTGCGGGCCCGCAACAGCGGGTTGTCCGAACGCATGGGTTCGGCCGAAATCACGTCGACGGCGGCACCGGCAAGGCGGCCGCTGTTGAGGGCCTCCGCCAGGTCTCGTTCGTTCACCAGGCTGCCGCGTGCGGTGTTGATGAACAAAGCGGTCCGCTTCATGCGGTCGAGGAGAACGTGATTGACGAACTCCACATTCGCGCTGGTCAGAGGACAGTGCAGGCTCACGACATCGGCGCGTGCGAACACCTCGCGTACAGATTGACGTTCCACGCCATGCGCTGTGGTTTCGGCTGGAGCGGCCGCGCCAGCGATCACGTGCATCCCAAACGCCTCCGCAAAAGTCGCGACGCGCCGCCCGATGCGCCCCAGTCCGATGATCCCCATCGTCAGCCCCCGCTAGCTCGATGGGTGGGGTTTTCCAGAAACAGAAGTCCGCTGCCTTCGTCCACTCACCGGCCAACACTGCGCTGTGGTGCAGGCCGACGTGATGGCACAGCTCCAGCACGAGGGCGAACGTGTGCTGGGCCACGGACAGAGTGCCGTACTCGGGAACGTTGGATACGGGAATACCCTGCATGCGCGCCGCGACCGTATCGACGATATTGTAGCCGGTGGCAAGCACGGAGATGAACTTCAGGCTTGGTAGCTGCGCCAAAACATGGGCGTCGAGCATGACCTTATTCGTCAGCAGGATGTCAGCCGCACGCGCCCGTTCGAGGACGCGTTCTCGGGAAGTTCGATCGTAGACAACCACCTCACCAAACTGCGCCAACGCATCCCACGGGTTATCCCCTGGATTGACGGTGTACCCGTCCAGAACGACGATGTTCATTACTCAGCTATTTTTTCCTGCATTTGCGCTGCGTGCAACTGTTCGACGGAGCGTTGTTCGGAATGCCAATTGGGTAGCGATGGACCGGAGCCCGCGTCAGAGTGGAATTTTTTGTGCGGCGTTGAATGCGTCCCGGCAGCTGACGTCTAACCTATCAAACAGCAGAACGCGGATCCCCCCTCCGCGTCTGCGGGCGCGGGGTTTCGGCTCCGCGCTGCCCCTCACCTGGTGTGGGCGGTTTCCGTGCAAAGCGGTACCGCCCACACACCTATGGAAGAGGATCTGATCGCGAGCCGACCTGTTCAAAAACGCGGCTCAGGACTTGGCGGCGTGCCCAAAATGCGGCGCCGTTGGCAACCGTGACTCTTTAACATCACTCTGCGTGATTCCACGTGCCGCCAGCACCGGCAGGACCTGGTTGCGGTCGATGCGCTTCCGTTGTGCCCGCTCACTCCACCGCGACCGCCTTACCGGCAAGCTCCACACCCGATTCGAGACAAAGCAGGCGCACGCGACCGATCGAAAGGAGCTGGCCGTCCTCGTTGCGCGCCGTCGCTTCCCATAGCTGTGAACGGCGGCCGCGCGTCAGGGGCGTCGCCGTGACGCGCACGCGCCCAGTGCGCACCGCGCGAATGAAGCTCGTGTGGTTTTCGACACCGACCACCGCTTGCCCGCGGCGGATCGCATCGAGGCCCGCGCCCGTCGAGCAGGCAGTCTCTACCGCGGCGCAATGGACGCCGCCGTGAACGATCCCGAAGGGCTGCCAATGTCTTTCGTCTGCCACATATTCCAGCACGACCTCGTCGCGGGACGCCCGCACGATGTCGAACCCAAGGGTAACGTCGAGGCCAGTGCGCCACCCGCGGGGGAGCTTCGGGGCCTCGCTATCCGTGTCGCTTGCCATGGCCGGACTCTACAATGCCTGCAGGCACGGCGCGAGTCCCCATGCTGGCGAGTGCGCACAAAGAAGCCCCCGGTGTTGTGTCGCACCTTTACGGATGTGGGGCTGAGCGACGCCGTCGTGTCATCACGGATGTTGTCTGCAGCCGGCTCAGGGCGGCGGCATCTCAGAATGAGCGCATCGATGTCCGTGGGTCGAGCAACCTTGGAACCGGCACGCGGGCCGGCGGCCACGGTCTTGAACTTGCGCGTGCCGCGATACAACCGGCCGTGTGCATTCACTTGCAGGGGCACCACAATGTCGAACAGCGGCGTGCACGTGTCTGCGGCCGTGATCGGGGGCGCAAAGATCACGGTCTGGCCGGAGAGGTTGGCTCCGGGCAACGCCGCCAACGCCCCCAATATGGAGGCGACGTTCGCGCTGTCCGCCCCGTCAGACCCCACCCCTTTTGGTTTCACGTTTTGTACTTGATAGCTGGCGATTCCCGAAACGTTGCAGGCCAAACGCGGATCGTTGTTGTTCAGACAGATAGCGAGCCAGAACGTGCAGCTCCCGTCACCGGCGACGCCGTCAGCATCGCAACTGTCGCCTGAGCGGCAATCCACGGTGATGACGTTTGACCGAACCTGCAATGGCGCGCCCGCCACGTACCACTCGGCCAGACAATCATTTCTTTGCGGCCCTCCCCCGGTGATGCAATAGCCTTGGCCGGGCGCAGAACAGCTGAAGGTCGGTGGAATTGGACTCTCAGTAGCAGTGGGGCTGGGCGTAAACTCTGGCGCCGTCCAGGTTGGGGTTGGCGAGACCGCCCCCCCACCCGAAGTATATGTGGGAGTTTGCGTCGGGGTCCCGGTTGGGGTCTGCGTCGGGCTAGGCGATGGCGTGTTCGTCGCGGTCGGGGTCATGGTTGACGGTGGCGGCGGAACAATGAATTGACCGAACGCGATCGGGCCGTCACCGACCGCGACCGTGTCGATCACCGTGGCGCTGGAGGTGTCAATGACGGACACCGTGTCATCGTCCGTGTTGGCTACATAGACCCGCGTGCCGCTCGGATTGAGCGCAACCCCCTCAGGCGCATCACCCACGGGCACCGTCGCCGCCACGCTGCCGCTACTGGCGTCGACGATCGATATCGTATCATCACCGTTGTTGCTCACATAAACCCATGTGCCGGCCGGGTCCACCGCCACACCGGACGGCTCGCTTCCCGTTGCGAATGTGTCCGCGACGGTATTCGTGCCGCTGTCGATCACTGAAAGTGTATCATCGTCGTTGTTGGTGACGTAGACCCGCGTACCCGCCGAATTGACCGCGACCCCCAAGGGACTGGCTCCGACTGCGATCGTGGCGACGACATCATTGGAGGCGGTGTCAATCACCGACACCGTGTCATCATCGTTGTTGGCCACGTACACACTGGTACCGGCCGGATTCACGGCCACGCCCAGTGGCGAATCGCCGACCGTCACGGTAGCCGTCACCGTATTGCTGGTGGTGTCGATGACTGAAACAGTTCCGTCGTCCTCGTTGGTTACGTAGGCCGTGGGGGTCGTGGGGTTCAGGGCAACGCCCCAGGGAGCTGCGCCGACTGCCGGCGTGGCGACAACGGTATCGCTTGTCGTGTCGATGACGGAGACGGTGTCGTCAATGTTGTTGGTCACATACACCGGGTGGCGTCCGCATTGACCGCCATCCCCAAGGGTGTAGTGCCGACGTCTATCGTTCCGGTCACGGTATCACCGGCCGTATCGATAATCGACACGGTATCGTCGTCTTCGTTGCTGATGTATGCGAACGGCTCTGCGTTGGCCGCCGCGGCCCACGCTGCCCACATCGCGATCAGACAGAGAGTGCTGACAACCGAACGCCCTTCCATTGTCATCTCCCGCATGTCCGAGAACAGCAAACCGTGAGCCATAGTAGATGCACTGGCACCTCACACCCGGCACGGCAGGCGCAAATCCGTCGGACCATGTTTCCGCCAGCAGGCAGCCAATTGCTTGACGCTCGCCGTTTTGCGGGAATGCGGGTACAGTTGCTCCGCCGCTTCGATCCGGACGATGTCGGCTGCCGCGGTGGCGGTCTCTTCAGCCGTTCGCACCGCTGCCTTGAGACGACGAGAGTGCATCGTCATCCAGCGGGGACGCGGCCGCTTCGGCTTTGTAGCGCTGGTACCGTTCGAGGATGCGTTCGACGTACGCAACCGTGTCGCGACCTTTGGCAAATCCGTTGGGGAGGTGGGCATAGATCTGCGGCTCCTCGAGCAGCGGCAGCATGAGCTCCATGGCATCTTCCCAGCGATCCGGGCTGTAGCCAAACCGGCGCGCGAGCGTCTGCGCGTCGCGGACATGGCCCGGCCCCATGTTGTAGGCAGCCAAGACGAGACAGAGCCGGGATCGCCCCTGGGCGCTGCGGAACATCTCGTCGAGTTGTCTGAAGTAGTGCACGCCGGTCTTGACGTTGTCGTCCGGCGCTTTGAATTGGTCTGCGCCAACCGCCTCGGCAGCGATCGGACGGACTTGCATCAGGCCGTACGCCCCCTTGTCGCTTCGACTGCTTGGGTCGAAGCGGGATCTTCGAAAATCAGCGCGGCGATCAGGCGCCAATCGATCCCCTCCGCTTTGGCGTGGTGTGCGATCACGCGATCGAACGGCGACAGCGACACGGCCAAGCTCGCCTTCGGGCGCGAAACCGTGAGCTGTTCGACCGAAGGCAGCGGGACCTCCGCACCGTCCACGCGGATATACCAGCCGCCAACGTGCAGAGCCCACCGACGTTGTGGGTCGGGAGCAAGCGTGGTCGGCATCGCGGGTGGGTCGGACACCGCCGGGTCGTTCGCTTGGGTCGCGGGCTCCCGCGCAACGATGTTGGGTCGCTCCGCCATCCCATGCTGCACAAAAACAACTACCGCAGCCCCTCCGAATCCAACCGCCACCAAACGAAGCGCCCCGCTGAGGAGAGAGGGACGCTGAACCATCGAAGGCACTTTGCCCGACTCGGCGTCCCTATGCAAGCAAATCCCGCCGCGTCCGCTTCATTCTGAGCAGCATTCGAGGGCGAAAGCGCGTTGACAGACTGCGGTGTTTTACTCTAGCTTGAAACCAGAGCGCAGCATGACCGAGCAGCACTCACTCGAGGCACGGCAGACACGCGAAAAGATCCTGGCAACCGCGTCGCGGTTGTTTTCAGAGCAGGGCTACGAGAACACATCGCTGTCGCAAGTGGCACGTCAGGCAAAGGTCAGCAAGGCCCTGATCTTCTGGCACTTCGACTGCAAGGAGAAGCTGTATCGCAGCGCCTTACGCAAAACGCTGGAACCCTATTTCATCGATGTCGATGATCTGGGAGGCCTGGGTGAACGCGAGCAGATCGAGCGGTTGATCGATCAGTTCCACGACTTCGTGCGCGAGAACGTCTACTCGGTGCGTTTCTTTTTGAACCTCACGCTACGCGGGGACCGCCAGGCGGATGAAGGCCTCACGCGCGTGAACGGGCTGTACCGTGCATTTCGCAATTCGCTCACCGAGCTCATTGAAGGCGGCCGGCGGCGTGGCGTGTTTCGTGACGACGCCGACGCCGAACGCGACGCGGCACTGATCATGGCCGCGCTCGCGGGCATCTTGGTGCAGCAGTTCATGAGCAACGACGCGCCGCACGACCCGAAGGATCTGATCGGCACCCCAAGCTTACCGTCTTCCAGCGGCTGCTGATTTCAGCCGATGGAGGCACACCCGCGGGGCGCCGGAAGGCGCCCCGCCCGAGTCACCCTCGGCCGCCACCCCCAACCAACGGGGAGGATTCCACCACCGCCACACCACACCGTTCCTCCCCTGCCCATATCAATGAACAATGGAAAACGAAAAATGGAAAACCGCTTTCTCATTTTCCATTTCCCATTCTCCGTTCTCTATTTCCCCGTCGTTCTCACGAGCAGCCGCTGGTCGCGCCACAATTGAGGCATTTGTAACAGCTGCCGTTGCGCACCATGATGGCGCCACAATCCGAGCAACTCGGCGCGTCGGCCTGCGGACTAAAGCCCAGCGCCGTAACTGCCGGTGAGCGCGTGATTGCCAGATGATCCGTCGGCGGCAGCTCCGGTTCTTCCGCCGCGGGCTCCGTGACGCCCAACCCCATCCGCGCCCGTTGCTCCGGTGGCAGGAAGCGGGTGCCCAGAAAGCGGAAGATGTAATCGATCAGTGACTTCGCAATCGGAATCTCCGGGTTCTTGGTGAACCCGGACGGCTCGAAGCGCACGTGACTGAATTTGCTGACCAGGACTTCGAGGGGAACACCATACTGCAGGGCCATCGATACGAGAATGCCGATCGTATCGGATCAGCCCGGAAATCGTGCTGCCTTCCTTGGTGATCTTGATGAGCAGCTCGCCGGGGGCGCCGTCCTCGTAGAGGCCGACGTGGATATAGCCCTCATGGCCGGCGATATCGAACTTGTGTCGCAACGAGCGGCAGTCTTGCGGCATCTGCTGGCGCACCGGACGGAACTCGAGCGTGGCGGGCTTTTTCTCGCGCGCCGTGTTCAACGGCTGCGTGCGTTTGCAGCCATCGCGATAGACCGCCACCGCCTTCACGCCGAGGCGCCACGCTTCGACATACGCCTCCATGATGTCGTCAATGCTGGCGGAACTCGGCATGTTGATGGTCTTGGAAATTGCACCGGAGATAAACGGCTGCACGGCGCCCATCATACGCAAGTGGCCGAGGGAATGGATGGCGCGCGTGCCGCGCGCCGCTTTGAAGGCACAGTCGAATATGGGGAGGTGCTCCGGTTTCAGCTCGGGGGCGCCTTCGATCGTATCGTGCTCTTCGATGTATTCGAGGATCGCCTGCACCTGCTTGGTTTCGTAGCCCAGCCGTTTGAGGGCGCGGGGCACGGTCTGGTTCACGATCTTCAGCATGCCGCCGCCGACGAGTTTCTTGTATTTCACCAGGGCGATGTCCGGCTCGACGCCGGTCGTGTCGCAGTCCATCATGAAGGCAATCGTGCCGGTCGGGGCCAGCACGGTCGTCTGGGAATTGCGGAATCCGGGCGGCGCGACCGAGCGTCTGCACATCGTCCCAGACCGCCCGCGCGGCGCGGAGCAGCTCCAGCGGCACGTAGGCAGAATCGAGCTTGTGCGTACAGCTGCGGTGCTTCGCAATGACCTCCAGCATAATGTCAGCGGTTCACCGCAAGCCGGCGAGTTCGCCCAGATGCCCCGCGATACGCGCCGATTGCGCGTAGGCCTCGCCGCACATCAGCGCCGTCACCGCACCGGCGATTGGCGCCCGCCTTCCGAGTCGTACGGCAGGCCCAGCGACATCAGCAGTGCGCCGAGATTCGCGTACCCCAATCCGAGCTCACGGAACGCTTTGGCGTTGGCGGTGATGTCGGGGGTTGGGTAGCTGGAGTTGTCGACGATGATGTCCTGGGCGGTGATCATGACGTCCACCGCGTGCCGGAACGCCGCGGCCTCGAAGTCGCCGTTGGTCGCCGACGAACTTCAGCAAGTTGAGCGACGCCAGGTTGCAGGCGGAGTTGTCGAGGTGCATGTACTCCGAGCACGGGTTCGAGGCATTGATGCGGCCGCTGTTCGGACAGGTGTGCCAGGCATTGATCGTGGTGTCGAACTGTATGCCCGGATCGCCGCAGGTATGGGTGGCCGCGGCAATGATGCGAAGCAGCTCGCGGGCCTTGTACGTGCCGGCGACCTCACCGGACAAGACATAGCGCGTGTGCCAGGCGCCGTCGGCTTCCACGGCGTGCATGAACGCATCGGTGACCCGCACCGAGTTGTTGGCGTTTTGGAAAAAGACGGAACCGTAGGCGGGGCCATCGAGCGAGCTATCGTAGCCCGCCTCGATCAACGCCCACGCTTTCTTTTCCTCTTCCTCCTTGCAGCGGATGAACTCGACGATATCGGGATGATCGGCGTTGAGGACGACCATCTTCGCCGCCCGCCGCGTCTTGCCGCCGGACTTTATCACGCCCGCCGAGGCATCAGCGGCTTTCATGAACGACACGGGCCCCAGGCGGTCCCCCCACCCGCCAGCTTCTCCCTCGCAGAACGGATACGCGACAGGTTGACGCCCGAACCGGAACCGCCCTTGAAGATGATGCCTTCGTTGCGATACCAGCCGAGGATCGACTCCATCGTGTCCTCGACTGAGAGGGTCAAGCAGGCGGAGCACTGCGGCTGCGGTTCGATGCCGACGTTGAACCACGGGGCTGTTGAACGAGGCCTCTGCTCCGCCAGCAGATGAATCAGCTCTGCCGCAAACGTGTCGGCATCGGCTGGCGTCGCGAAGTATCCTTGGCGTTCGCCCCAGACGCGGATCGTCCGCACGACCCGACCAATGAGCTGCTGGACACTGTGCTGGCGCTCCGGGCCGCCGAGCGGACCGCGGAAGTATTTGGAGACAACCACGCTGGTCGCCAGTTGCGACCATGCCTTGGGGATCTCGACGTCGTGCTGCTCGAAGACGACGTCCCCCTTTTCACCGGTAATTACCGCGCTGCGGTGTCCCATTCCACCGCCGCAAACGGATCGACATCCGGCGTGGTGAAGTAACGGGGAACGGTGAGACCACGCCCGCTGTTCCGGCTGACGCCGGCCTCCACCAGCGCTTCGCGCCCCTCATTGCGCCGCCGTCCTGCCTCGTTCATTCTGGCCGTTCCCCTTGATATTGTTGTGTCCGGACCTCCCATACACAACATATAGCGTCCTTGTCAATAGAATTCCCCCGCCGCGGAAAAAATTTCTGCCGCTCGTCTTCGCCGACGCCGTGCCCTACAATCATCACGCCATGAAGCGGCCGGAGACCGAACCGCGCGCCGTCGCCGCGGTGCTCGACAGGGTTCTGCAACGCGTCGACCCCGAGCAGGGGCTGCGCGCCTATGCGATCTGGACTTTCTGGGACGCGGAAGTCGGTGAGACCATCGCGCGCCGCGCCCAACCCGCCCGCGTGCGCAACGGC
>CAVSQF010000028.1:0-18232 GCA_963729835.1 uncultured delta proteobacterium
GCGTTGAATTGCTTCAAGCGCCCGCACCACTGCCGCCCCCTCCTGGCCGCTGGTCATTGGCGCACGGGCCGACGCGATGCACTCGATAAAATGGTCGCATTCTGCCTTCAACGGTTCACAGGCTGAGACTTTCGGAATGATGATGTCACCGTCACGCAAGCTGGTACGGAAGGAGGCGAAGGAATCGATATAGGGCGCTGGAGTCCGCGCGTCGGTGACGTGCTTATCGTAGATGCGCAGCGGCTCACCGAGGTTCATATCGTCGAACGTCAGCATCCGTTTGTCGCCGACCACCGTGATGTCGCGGGCTTTGCGAGGGTTGAGCCAGGAAGCGTGGAGATTCACCAACACGTCATTGGGATAGCGCAGCGTCGCAAAGACCGCGTCCTCGACGCCGGCGTTTATCCAGGTCCCGCCGATCGCCGAGGCGCTCAGCGGCTCGGCCCCGAGCCAGTAATTGACGATGGAGACGTCGTGCGCAGCCAGATCCCACGCCGCATTCACATCGCCGCGGATCGGTCCGAGATTGGTGCGCACCATCGAGACGTAGTAGATGCGTCCCAGCTCTCCGGCCTCGATATACTGCTTCACGCGCTGCACGCCGGGGTTGTAGACGAACACATGCCCGACCATCAGCACTCGGCGGGCGCAGGCCGCAATGGCGCACAACTCGGTGGCCTGCCCGCTATCCGTCGTCATCGGCTTCTCCACTAGGACATGCTTGCCAGCTTCCAGTGCGGCCTTCGCCAGCTTGTAATGCGTGCTGGTCGGCGTGGCGATGATCATCGCCTCGACCGTCGAATCAGCCAGTGCGCCGTCGACGTCTTCGGTGACGCGCACATCCGAAAAGCGTGCCTGCACCTGGGCCAACCGCGACGCATCGCGATCGACCACCCACGCCACCTCACTGGTTTGCTTGTTGTGGAAGTTGCGGACGAAGTTCGGCCCCCAGTGGCCGGCGCCAACCACGGCAACTCGGATCATTGGAGTACTCCCCTTACGGGAGCCTCCCGTACTGCCGGCGGATATCCGCTGCCAAGTGAAGGTTCTCCGGGACATCTCCGACGATTCTGGCCGGAACCCCCAAGGCAACCTTCCCATCGGGGACATCCTTCGTCACCACCGAGTTCGCGCCGATGATCGTCTCCATGCCGACGCGCACCCGCGGGAGGATGGTGACATGCACGGCGACGCACGTCCCAAACCCGATCGTCGGCCCTTGCTCGTTGCGGTCGTCGAAGTTGCGCATGTACCCCATCGGGTTGTCGTTGGTGGTGACGCAGAACGGCGCCATGAAAACGTAGTCGCCAATCGTCGTCTTCGCGCCGATATGCACTTGCGAATGGAGCGAGCAGTGGTGCCCGATGGACAGGTAACCTTCCAGATCCGCCATGCTGCCGATGGACGTGTGATGCCCGATGATGGAGCGCTCGCGGATCAGCGTTCCATGGTTGATCCAGCAATTTTCGCCGATCTCCACCCCCTTGTAGATCACGGCATCCGTGCGGATCAACGACCCGGAGCCGACCATACACGGGCCGATCTCATCCAGCTTGGTCGATGACGGCATGGAGAACCATCCGGTTAGGGTGGAATACCCCACGTAGGCATTGCGTTCGACGCGCACACCATCGCCGAGTCGGCAATGGTCCAGCCGCACATTATCGCCGATGATGCACCGGTCACCGATGCGCACCTGATCGCCGATAACCACGTTACGGCCGAAGCGTACGTCCGAGCCGACGTGGACCGTCTCCCCTTCGATGACAGGTTGGTTGTTCATATCCGGTCCCTCCGTTCGCTATTTCCGTAATCCCAAACCGACGTACAGCAGCGGCCGCAGGATCGACCACCAGCCACTGATCGGCTTCATCTTCGTCTGCCCGAGCTTCTTCGGCGGGTAGACTTTGGTGACTGGAACCTCCGCGGTGCGGTAGCCGAGCTGGATCACTCGCAGGTAGAGGTACGGCTCCAGCTCGTAATGGTCCAGCCATGGCTGTGACAGATCGATCCTCGGATCGGCCAGCACGGAGGTCCGAATGGCGCGGAAACCGTTGGTCGACTCGGTGACCCAATGCCCCGAAACGAGCGAAAAGAGCAATGGGTGCACGCGGGTCGCGACGCGTCGATACCGTGGCATGGCACCGAAGTTCGCGTCCGCTTTCAGAAAGCGGGAGCCCTGCACGAAATCGGCGCGGCCGTCGGCAATCGGATCGACGAGGCGCGGGATTTCTTCCGGCGAGTCCTTGTTGTTGCCGGCCACGGTGACGGCCACGTCATAGTGTTTCTCGACTGCGTAGCCGTACGCCGTGCGCAGCGCGGCGCCCGCGCCCGCGACCCGCCCCATCGGGATGACCGTCGCCCCGAGCTCCCGCGCGATGGCGGGGGATCGATCGGTGCAGCCGTCATCGATCACCAGCACCTCGTCCACCAAAGGGCGCGGCATGCGGCGCACAGTCGCACCGATTTTTTGCTCCTCATTCAGCACCGCCGCGACCGCGACGACCGAGAGCCCGCGGTACATGTGCCTCTTCTAGTTGCCGAGGGGCACCGACTCAAGGCCGACCCGTCATACGGCTGCGTGGCCGTCCGCTTGTTTCTTGTAAGCGGCTTCACTATTCTCCGCGCCCAACGGTATGTCGAGCCCTCCCCCGCACACGGCGAACGGCAGCACGCGAAGCTGGCATGTACCGTAACGGCTTGATCCGCGTAAGCTGCATCCTGCTCTTCGGGCTGGCGTGTACCCTGTCCCCCCCTGGGCCTGGCTTTCCCTGGTGGTTGGATGCGTTCCTGTGGGAAGGCTTGCGCGACATCACCAACAAGAAGTGGGTGCCGCTCGCGGCCGCTGGGGTGGTCGTCGTCGCCGATTGCGCTGGCTGGTTGCTCCCGCGGGTGGCCGTGCGGGTGCGCCGGCCCGGCCGCTGGGCACTCGCCGTTGCCGTGCTCGGCGGCGCGCTGCTGTGGATGCTCCGCGTGCACCGCTGGTTCGGCGACTTGCCCCACATCGACGAGGAAGCGCTACCGCGGCAGCTATTCGAAACCGCCGAGCCGCTGGGCGCCTTGACGTACTATTTCACAACGCACTGGGGGACAGCCTTGGGGTTTAAAGCCTCGACGTCGATAGCGGCTCTGACGGTGGTCTTCGGTGCCAGCGCGCTCGCCGCGGTCTTCTTGTGGGCCCGCCTGCTCTCGGAAGAATGGCCGCTGATCTTCGCGATGATCGCTTCCACCGGAGCCATGGTGCTGTTCTGCGGCTATCCGGAAAAGGGCACCCCGAAATCCGTGGCGCTGGCGTGCTGGTACATCTACCTCGCCACCCGCACGCTGCGGGAAGGCCGCACGTGGCTGGTCGCTGTATCGAGCTTCATCCTGTCAGTGGGCGCGTTGATGCACGGCTCGGTGCTCTGCTTGTTGCCGGCGCACGCCTGGTATGTCTGGCGCCGCGGGACGGCGCGGCAGGTGGCGCTTGGTGTGGTGAGCTTTCTTGCCCCGATTGCGCTCACGGTGGCAGCGGTGTTGGTGATCCCGCAGTCGCTGTTTGGGAGTGCCTGGGGCAACATCGCGGCACCCTGGCAATGGATCAAGCAGTACTGCATCACCAATTGTGGCTACGATTTCTGGAGCGCCGGCCACGCCGCCGATGTGATCGACACCCTCCTGGTGCTGAGCCCTCTGGCGACCCTGTGCCTGCCCGAGGCGCTGCTCCGCTCCAGAGATGAAACGGGGCGCTGGCTCGCGCTCGGCTCGCTGGGCTGCTTGTTCTTGTCGGTGACGTGGTTCCCGGTGTTCGGCTACGTCCCGGACTGGGACATCTTCACGCTCACGCCGCTGATCATGTCGTTCCTGGCAATCTACATCGGCGTCACGCAGATGCCGCCCGCAGGCTTCCGCCGGCTGGCGTGCGCCTGGATTGTCGGCAGCCTGCTGCACGCCGCGTCGTGGTGGCGGTACTTCCAATTGCCGCTGTGACGTTACGCGGGTTCCCCAATATGCGTTGACCTACTAACCTGACCCGGCAAAGCCAAACAGGAAGAAAATGGGAAACAGGAAACCGAAAACCGGAAATGGAAAACCGGCCAATTGACCAGTTTCCCGTTTTCAGTTTCCGGTTTTCCATTTCTTTTCCGTTCTACTCCGTTTCAACGCGCGGCGCGCAGCCCTTGCCTCTCGGGTCGGTTCTGGTTAGGCGAGCGGGATGGAAGCGCCGCTCCATGTGTCGGTCCTGACGCCGGTCCTCATGGAGTATTTGCAGCTCGCCCCGGGTGCGCGCTGCATCGATGCCACCATTGACGGCGGCGGCCACACGGCTGCGATCCTCGAACACACGGCACCGCGCGGAGAGGTGCTGGGCATCGACCGTGATCCCGAGTTGCTCACGGCCGTGCGGATCCGACTCGCCGCCGCCGTCGATGCCGGGCGCCTGCATCTCGCCGGCGGCAATTTCCGCGCGCTCACGCGCATCGCCACCGCGCGGCACTTCGCGCCGGTGCGTGCCATCGTGTTCGATCTGGGCCTGAGCTCGTATCACCTCGATGCCAGCGGCCGTGGCTTCAGTTTCATGCGCGACGAGCCACTCGACATGCGCTTCGACCCGGATGACGAAGCGGCCGAGACCGCCGCGGACCTGCTGCATTCCCGCAGTGCGGAGGAGTTGGCGGCAACTTTCAGGGAGTACGGCGAGGAGCGCTTCGCCCGTCGCATCGCGCGGGCGGTGGTGGCGCAGCGCCAGCGCGCGCCGCTGCGTACGACCACGCAGCTCTTCGATCTGATCGCCGCCGCGCTTCCCGGGCGCGTCCGCTGGCGCGCGGCGCGCTCGGCGGCCCGCATTTTCCAGGCCCTGCGCATTGTGGTCAACGACGAGCTCGACGCCGTCAGCGAAGCTCTCGCCGGAGCGCTGCCCCTGCTCGAGCCGGGTGGACGGTTGGCCGTGATTGCCTTCCATTCGCTCGAGGATCGCCTCGTCAAGCAATTCTTCGTTGCCGAGCGTCAAGCCGGCCGCGTGCGCATCCTCACGAAGAAACCGGTGCGCCCGAGCGCGGCAGAGGTCGGTGCGAACCCGCGCGCCGCGAGCGCGAAGCTGCGCGTCTGCGAACGCATTGGCGTGATCTCCTGAAGCTTGTTTCCTCCCACAGGCTCCAGTATTGTGCGCCGCCGACGGTGGTCTCGATGATGACGACGATTCCTTTTGTCGACCTGAAGACACAGTACCTTACCCACCGCGCCGAGTTTGACGCGGCGGTCCGTGGGGTGTTTGAAAGCGCCGCGTTCATCAACGGTCCGGATGTCGCGGCATTCGAGGCGGAGTTCGCGGCCTTCTGCGGCGTGCGCCATTGCGTCGGCGTGTCTTCCGGTCTCGAGGCGCTGCGGCTCGCGCTGGCGGCCATCGGCGTCGGGCCGGGCGACGAAGTGATCCTGCCGGCCAACACCTTCATCGCAACGGCCCTGGCGGTCAGCGGCGTGGGCGCGCGGCCGGTCCTGGTCGACTGCGATCCGCAGACGGCAAACATCTCGCCCGCGGCCGTGGGCGGCGCGCTCTCGGAGAAGACCAAAGCCATCCTCCCGGTGCATCTGTACGGGCAGCCGGTGGATGTCGAGGCGCTGCAGGCGATTGCATCGCGCTACGATATACCGATCATCGAAGATGCCGCCCAAGCCCACGGCGCAGCCTATCGCAGCCGCCGTTGCGGCAGCCTCGGCCGCGCCGCCGGCTTCAGCTTCTACCCCGGGAAGAACCTCGGGGCCTTCGGTGACGGCGGCGCGATCACCACCAACGACGACGCCATTGCCGAGTTCGTCCGCCAGGCGCGCAGCTACGGCGAGCGCCGCAAGTACGAGCACGTGGCCAAGGGCGGCAACTGGCGGCTGGATACCGTGCAGGCCGCGATCCTGCGCGTCAAGCTGCGCTACTTGCCGGCGTGGAACGAGGCGCGCCGGCGCGCGGCAGCCCTGTACACGGAACGGCTGCGGCAGTTCCCCACGATCACCTTGCCGGCGGTGCTCGACGGCGTCACGCCGGTGTGGCACCTGTACGTCATTCAAGTCGACAACCGTGACGGCTTGCTCGCCGCGCTCCGGGAACAGGGCATCTTCGCGGGCATTCATTACCCCACGCCGATTCACCTGCAGCCGGCCTATGCGGACCTCGGCCATGGCCGCGGCGCCTTTCCACACGCGGAGCGCCAAGCGGCGCACGTGCTGAGTCTGCCTATGTATCCGGAGATCACGGCGGAGCAGATCGACGCGGTGATCGAAGGCGTCGGCCGCTTTATCACAAATAGTGATAGGCGGACGTAGGTGGCCCGTTCTCCCGGGAGACCGCGTGTGGCTGGAGGCGCCGGGCGCCGCCCTAGCGGCGCAGGATGCCCGATTGGCTCGGATCGAGGCCCAACAAATAGCGGCGCACCCAATCCAACGCGACCTGCGACGCCAGCAGCTTCACCCACTCGCGATTGCCCCAGAGCTGATAGCGCCGCGTGAACACCGCTTCGGGGGCCGCCAGACCAAAGCAGACGGTCCCGACCGGCTTCTCCGGACTGCCGCCATCGGGCCCCGCAATCCCGGTCACCGCGAGCGCAATATCGCACTTCAGCGCGCCGCGCACCCCGGTGGCCATCTCCGCCGCCGTTTGCTCGCTGACCGCTCCGTAGGCCTTCAGCGTCGCCGGGTGCACACCGAGCCGTTGTTGTTTGACCTTGTCGGAGTACGCGATGATGCCACCTTTGAAGTACTTGGAGCTTCCCGGAACGTTCGTCAGCCGATGCCCGATCAGGCCGCCGGTGCAGGACTCCGCGACGCCCAGCTTCATGCCGCGTTGCGCCAGCATGGCGCCCAGCACCGCCTCCATGGTGGTGTCGCCCTCGCCGTACGCGTAGCTGCCGATGCGCTCGCGCAGTCGCGCGCTCAACTGCTCCAGGCGTTGCGGCGCGACTTGGGGGACACCGTGTACGGTCAAGCGCACGGAGATTTGCGGGAACGCTGCGCGAAAAGCCAGGCGGCCTTCCTCCGGTGCCACCGCTCCAGCGACCAACTCGTCCAACGCGGACTCGCTGATCCCGAAGGTCTGAAAAACGCGACTGAGGTACACCTCGTCGCTGCCGCGGGTGTGCTGCAACCACGGCAGCACCTGTTCCTCCAGCATCGGTTTCATCTCACGCGGGACCCCCGGGAGAACGATCAGGTGGCGCGTGCCGTGTGCCGTTGTCGTCTCGAGACGAAATCCCGGTGCGGTTCCCAAGCCATTCGGGATGACCACCGCGCCGTCCGGGAACTGCGCCTGCTTGAGGTTGTTCTCGGGCATGACGCGGCCCATCGCCTCGAACATCTGGCGGATGCGATCGGCGACATCCTGGTGTAGAACCAGCTGGCGGCCGGTCACCCGTGCCACCACCTCGGTCGTGAGGTCGTCGGCAGTGGGACCCAAGCCGCCCGTGGAAATGACCAGGTCGGCGGAGCGCATGGCCTCCCGCCAGGCCCAGGCGATACGCTCAGGGTAGTCGCCGACGACCAAGATCGCGACGACGTCGAGCCCAGTTGCCACCAACTGGTCGGCGATGAACTGCGCGTTGGTGTCCAGCGTACGCCCGGTGGTCAGCTCGTCGCCGGTGCTGAGGATCGCCGCCGTGTCAATCACGCCAGCACACCGATCACCATGAGGACTTGGAGGATGAGATTACTGTACACCCCCGAGACGACGTCATCCAACACCACGCCATATCCGCCGGGGAAGTGCTTGTCGATATACCCAGCGGGGTACGGTTTGATCACGTCGAGTGCTCTGAATATCACAAAGGCGAGCAGCGTGTGCGTCCACGTCGGCCGCAGGAACATGGTCGCCGCCAGGTAGCCGACGACCTCGTCGATGACGATCTTGTGGCTGTCGTGTTCCTGCAGGTACACCTCCGCCTGTCCGGCGATCCAGCAGGCTGCGGCCACTGCGCCGACGTAGGTGAGCAGGTAGAGCGGCACCGACGTGGCGCGCAAGGCATCGAAGCCCCAAAACAGCGGGATCGCCACCAGTGAGCCGAAGGTGCCGGAGGCGATCGGGATGTAGCCCACGTAACCGGCGGAGGCGAGCACCAGGATGAGCGTGCGCATGGGAGTGGGCGATGGTAGGGACGGCGCGCGGCGCAGTCAAGGCACAGCGTTGCGTTGCCCCTTGTCCTCACCGGAACGCCGGGATGATTTGCGTGGCGAAGGCGCGCATGAGGTCGCGATCGAACGGTGGCCGGAGGTAACAGCGAGAATGCCCCGTCAGCTCGTTCAGGCGGGGATCAGCTCCACATGACGTCTGAGCGCGACGACGAGCGGTTCGCCGCCCAAATCGAATACGTGCGCTGCTCTGGCACTATCGACCACTCACCAGATTGCTGAAAAATGTGGAGCTACGCCCGCGCGGCCAGTTGCGCCTCGACGGCCGCTAAACGCTCGCGGATGTCGAGCGATTCGTCGAGCCGTTCCTTGAGGGCATCGATGCGCGTGTGTACAGCCCGGAGTTCGGCCTGCATTTCGTTGCGGAGCGAGCCGATCTCTGCACGCACGGAGCCGATCTCTGCACGCACGGAGCCGATTTCGTTGCGCACCGAGCCAACCCGATCATCGAGCGCCTTCAGCTCGGCACGGACACCGACCAGCTCGCCCTTGATACGTTCCAGGTCCGGTGCGATGAGATCTTGGATCGCCTGCTTGACGGTCTCGTACACGCCCTTGGCAGCCACAACTCCATCTGCTCACGGGCGCCCGCGCCTGTCAAGCTGCGCGGCGCGCTGGGTGGAGCTTCTGCAACACGTGGCGAATCTAATTTCGGGAGGGGTTGTGATGACCTCCTCGATGCGAGCACGATCTGCCTCGACGTGCACCGAAGGGAGTCGAACCCTCGACCTCTAGAGTGCGATTCTGTTCGAGCGCTCTTTGCCCCCGTTTCACTGCGTGCGCCTGAGTGCGGATTGGTGTTGCCCAGTCAGCATTTTCGAGCTGATCAATGTTCGGCTCCGTTTGGCTGCGGTGCGCTCAGTCATAGGAGTTTGGCTCCGTCTGCACACAAATGGCACACAAAAGGCAGTCTCGGTACGGGACGCCCGTATCGCTGGGAGGAGAGGATCGGTTCGGAGGCGACACCAGTGAGTGCCAAGCGCCGCGCCTGCGGGCGGGCGCCGGCGCCACTTGGACGCAAGTTTCACCGGTGCTGTGTCGCCGACACTGGAACCGATGCGATCTGTTTCAGAGCGCGGCGCCCGGTGCTATGAGGAAGTCATGACGCTGAATGTCGATCTCACACCCGAGCTGGAAGAACGGCTGCGGCACGAAGCGGAGCGCAACGGTGTACCGGAAGCCGAGTGCATCGTCCGTATCCTTGACGCCCATCTCCCGAGCGCCAGTCGCCGAGCGCAAGCGGTTGCGCTGCTGCAGTCGTGGATCGATGGGAAAGATGCCGAGGATCAGCGTGAGACCGGAGAGTACCTCGTGCGCGTGCTGGACGAGGATCGGCTCTCGGATCGAAAGCTCTTCCCTCCGGAACTCAAGGGCCAGACCTGGTGATCCAGGTTGTCCTGCTCGATGCCGGGCCTCTGGGTCTGGTGACGAACCCGCAGCGGTCACCGCAAAGCGCCGCCTGCGCCACATGGCTGCAGTCGCTTGTCACGGCCGGCGTTCGGGTCGACGGTTCACGTTGGACGCTTTACGTTCGGTGTCCTTCTTCGGAGGTAGCGGATCAACCCGGCGATCAACTGGCTCGTGCGCTCGGCTTGCCCCACCAGCGCCGCAAAATCCTGGTCGGTCAAGTAGCCTTGATCGAGTGCCACGTAGAGCTGGGCCCGAACCTCCCCGCACGAGCCCTTGGCGACGATCAGAAACTGGACGAACTCTCGATCTCGGCCACGCTCATACCCTTCGGCGATGTTCGACATCACGGACACGGCCGCGCGGCGTATCTGGTCACGTAGCGCAAAGTCCTTCGATAACAAGACCGTTCGTGATTCCTCGTAGACCCGTCTCGTCAGCTCTCTTGCCTGCTCCCACGCATCCGCCTGGTCGTAGCGGCCGTGGTGATAGGGTGTGCTCTTGCGCGGGTGCGTTTGCGCGATGCCCACCACCGCTTTGATTACGCGGCTCGCACGTGTCGAGTCGGCTGCGGGTAGGGAAGGCCTCTCTCGTCAAGAATCTCGAAATACGCCAGGATTGCCTCTCTCAGCTCGCGGATAGCGTCCTCCGGAGTTGCGGCAAGGGCGGACAGCCCCGGAATCTCCTCGCATTCAGCGACGTACTCTTGATCCTCGTCGTACCAGAAGGTCCGGTATGAGTAGTGGGGGATACCCATAGCTTGCGCCTACCTTCTCTTCTCACCGTCTGTCTAAATCAAAGTGGAGCCGAGGAGAGTCGAACTCCCGACCTCTAGAGTGCGATTCTAGCGCTCTCCCAACTGAGCTACGGCCCCACGTGATGGCTGTACAGCACTGCTGTCCTTACAAAACCTCAGCGCGCCGTGCAAGGGCGCCGGCGCGCCGCGCCCGCACGTACTCGATCACCGGCGGCAACGCCGAGATGATGATGATCGCCATAATGACGAAATGGAAGTTGCGCTTCACCACCGGCACGTTGCCGAAGTAGTAGCCGCCCAACAGGAAAGAGAACACCCACGCCACCCCGCCGGTCACGTTGAACGTGGCGAAACGCCGATATCCCATCTGCCCGATCCCGGCGACGAACGGCGCAAAGGTCCGAATGAACGGGATGAACCGCGCCAGCACAATCGTCTTCCCACCGTACTTCTCGTAGAACTCCTTCGTGCGCAGTAGATTGCGCCGATTCAAAAACCAGGAACCTTCGCGGGTGAAGACCTTCGGGCCGACCCGATAGCCGATGGAGTAGTTCACGGCGTCCCCGATCACCGCCGCCGCCGCGAGCAGTCCCAACAGCAACGGCACTCGCAACGGCGAGCCGTCGATCGACGCCAAGGCGCCGACGGCGAAAAGCAACGAGTCGCCGGGCAACACCGGCGTCACAACCAACCCCGTCTCGCAGAACAAAATCACGAACAGTAGGCCGTACAGCCAGGGCCCGAGCATGCCTGCCCATTGGTTCAAATGCACATCCAAATGAAAAAAAATCTCGAACCCTTGCTGGATCAATCCCATTGCTTCTCCACTTCCCCGAACGTGTGCTGGCTGCGCTGCGCGTGGTTCGTAGCATAGATCGATCGGTGCCGACAACGGGACACCCAGCGTGCCGGCGACGCGCACAGGGTTACGGCAAAATCGCGAACAGATTAAGTGACCTTGAAGGGCTGTCATTCCGAGCCTCTTTTGCGAGGAATCTCCCGCTTGGACGGATCGGTGATCTTGCGGACACACCACGGGGCGGGAGATTCCTCGCTCCGCGGACTCCGCTCGGAATGACACCAGCCGTTGCTTGCCGTCGTGAATGACTTTGCCATGGCCGTGGCGGCGTGCCCACTCTCGGTTGACTGTCATCGCCTCAGCCCATAGAGTTTGATGAATGCCTGGCGAATCATTCGTGTGCATCCACGGCCATTTTTACCAGCCGCCGCGGGAGAACCCGTGGCTGGAGGTCGTCGAGGTGCAGGACTCTGCCGCCCCGTACCACGATTGGAACGAGCGGGTGACCGTCGAATGCTACGCCCCGAACACGGTGGCGCGATGGCTCGATGAACGGAAACGCATCGTCGCGTTGCGTAACAACTACAAGCAGATCAGCTTCAACTTCGGCCCGACGTTGCTCGCCTGGATGGAGCGGGCGTGTCCGGACGTGTACGCCCAAATCCTCGCAGCGGACCAGGACGGCGCGCGCCGTTTCGGCCGCGGCAACGCCATCGCCCAGGTGTATGGCCACTGCATCATGCCGTTGGCATCCCGGCGGGATCAGCGGACACAGGTGCGCTGGGGCATTGCGGACTTCGTGCATCGCTTCGGCCGACGTCCCGAGGGCATGTGGCTGCCGGAAACCGCCGTCGACGCGCGCACGCTGACCGTCTTGGCCGAGCACGGTATCCGTTTCACCATCCTCGCGCCATCGCAAGCGGCACGCGTGCGCTACCACGATCAGCAATGGGCTGACGTGTCCGGTGGCGCCATCGATTGTGGCCGCCCGTATCGCTGCACCGTCGGCGGCGGATTGGAAATCACGATCTTCTTCTACGATGCCGCACTGTCGCATGCGATCGCCTTTGGCGGCTTGCTGCACGACGGACGCGAATTGGCGCGCCGCCTGGCGGCGAACAGTGTGGGGCGGACGGCCGGTCCTTCCCTGGCGCACGTCGCTACCGATGGTGAGTCGTACGGACATCATCATGGCTTCGGCGAGATGGCGCTGGCCGCCGCGCTCGACGCGTTGGAGCGCGACGGCCGGGTGCGCCTGACCAACTATGCGGCGTACCTCGACCAGATCGCCGTTCGCGATGC
This sequence comes from uncultured delta proteobacterium, assembly GCA_963729835.1. Lineage (GTDB taxonomy): Bacteria > Desulfobacterota > Binatia > HRBIN30 > HRBIN30 > CAVSQF01. Next base: position 12,414 of record CAVSQF010000028.1, read on the forward strand.
CGTGGAGGTGCGCAATAACACCTCTTGGAGCTGCGCGCACGGCGTGGAGCGCTGGCGCGCCAATTGCGGCTGTAATTCCGGCAGCCACCCCCCCTGGCAGCAAGCGTGGCGAACGCCCCTGCGTGACGCCCTGGACTGGCTGCAGGCCAAAGTGGACGCGCTCTTCGAGCAACACGGCGGCACGCTGCTGTGCGACCCGTGGGCGGCGCGCGATGATTACGCCGCCGTATGCCTCCAGCGCGACGCCGATCACCAGAGAGCCTTCCTCGAGCGTCACGCCATCGATCCGCCGCCGGGCCCGGCGCGTTCACGGCTGTGGAAACTCCTAGAGATGCAACGTAACACATTGTTATCATTCACCAGCTGTGGCTGGTTCTTCGACGAGCCCTCGGGCATCGAGACCGTGCAGGTGCTGACGTACGCCGCACGGGCCATGCAGCTGGCGGGGGACTTCGGCGCCGACCTCGAGCCGGAGTTCCTGCATCACCTGGAGCCGCTGCGCAGCAACCTGCGGCGCTATCCCGACGGTCGCCGCTTGTACGGAGAGCTGGTGCGCCCGCTGGTCACAGACGATGCGCGCATGATGGCACACTACGCCATCACCTCGCTGTTTCGCGAACCGGAGCCGGAGGCGCGCGTCTACGCGCACCGGGTCGACGCAACTGACCGTACGGTGGAGCACGCCGGCAATACGACCTTCGCCGTCGGTCGCGGCCGCCTCACGTCCGAGGTGACCCAGGAGAGCGCCGAGTACGCCTACGTCGCTCTGCAGCTGGGTGGACATGACATCCACTGCGCCGTGACGCCGAGCGGCGCGGTCGCTGATTTTGCACAGCTCACGGTCAGCTTGCGCGCCGCGTTCTTCACTGAGCCGCTCACGGAGCTCGTGCGCCGCATCGATGGGGCGTTCGGCGGAAAGTTATACACGCTGCGGGATGTGTTCGCGACCGAGCAGCGGCGCATCCTCGGGCAGCTCACGGCACGCGTCGCCGCTGAGTATACCGCGGCATTTCAGCGTACCGTCGAGCAGCATCGCCGCTTGCTCGAGTTCCTGGCCCAGGGGCAAAGCCCGCTCCCCGAAGGTCTTCGTGCCGCCACCACCAGCGCCGTCCAGTGCCATCTCGAACAGGTCACTGCCGAGTTCGCCGCCGGCACCGGCACGGTCGAGGCGGTGCGCTCGGCCTGGACGCAAGCGACGCGCTGGCACGTGACGCCGGCGACAGAGCGCGTCCTGCAAACCCTCGAGCACGCCCTCGAACAGGCCATAACCGCGATCGATGGCGCCGCCGGCATCGCCCGGGCACACGCGATCTTGGACCTCGCTCGAGCGTTGGATCTCCAACTGAATCTCTGGGAAGCACAGAACCGGTACTACGCGCTCATCACCGCCGGCACACGCCACTGGCCGCCGAGTGCCGTCGCTGAGATCCGCCGGCTGGGTGAACGCCTGTCTTTTCGTCTGCGCGAGTGGGACACCCTGAGCACGGCAGCCGCGTGACCCAGCCGGGCGCAGCGGGACTAATCATGAACTCCATTTATCCACGAACTGTGATAATGCATCCCGGCACCCGCTTGGGTCCCTTCCCCTGTTGCCACTTCCGGCAACGGGGGAAGGTCAGGATGGAGGCGATTTTCTGAGTAGTGTCTAGCAGAAAGGGGAGGCAATGCCACAGGCTGATATCGAATCCGTGATGCACGAACAACGCGTCTTCTCGCCGTCTCGCGAATTCAGTGAGCGCGCCCACATCGGCACCGCGGAAGCGTACGACCGCTGGGCCCGTCTGGCCGAGGACAACCCTGAGAAATTCTGGGCCGACATCGCCGCGGAGTTGGAGTGGTCGGCGCCGTGGCGTGCCGTGCTCGAGTGGAAAGCCCCGTTCGCAAAATGGTTCGTCGGCGGCACCACCAACCTGGCGCACAACTGCCTCGATCGCCACCTCGCGACGTGGCGGCGAAACAAGGCGGCGATCATTTGGGAAGGCGAGCCCGGGGACAGCCGCACGCTGACCTTTCAGGCGCTGCACCGGGAAGTGTGCAAGTTCGCCAATGTGCTGAAGCACCTCGGGGTCGGCAGGGGCGACCGGGTCGGCATCTATCTGCCGATGATTCCGGAGACGGCCATCGCCATGCTGGCGTGCGCCCGCATTGGCGCCACCCACAACGTCGTATTCGGCGGCTTCAGCGCCGAGGCGCTACGGGATCGATTGAATGACGCGCAAGCGAAGTTGCTGGTCACCGCCGACGGCGGCTACCGGCGCGGCGCGGTCGTGCCCTTGAAAACGAACGTCGACGATGCGTTGCGCGACGCGCCGTCGGTCGAAAACGTGGTGGTGGTCCGCCGCACCGGCGAGACGGTGCCCATGAAAGGTGGACGCGACCGCTGGTGGCATGAGTTGATGGCAGCCGCCGACGAGAGCTGCCCCGCTGAACCGCTGGACGCCGAGCAGCCGCTGTTCATCCTCTACACCAGCGGCACGACGGGAAAACCGAAAGGCGTGGTCCACACCACCGGTGGCTACATGGTGCACACCTACATCACAGCGAGATGGCTTTTCGATCTGCGGGACGAAGACACCTTCTGGTGCACGGCCGACATCGGGTGGGTCACCGGACACAGTTATGTCGTCTATGGTATCCTCGCCAATGGGGCAACCACGGTGATGTACGAGGGCGCGCCGAACTACCCGGAACCCGACCGCTTCTGGGACATCATCGACAAACATGGCGTGACGATTCTGTACACCGCACCGACGGCGATCCGCAGCTTCATCAAGTGGGGCCGCGAATGGCCACGCCGGCATCGGCTCACGAGCTTGCGATTGCTGGGCACCGTGGGGGAACCGATCAATCCCGAAGCGTGGATGTGGTACCACGAAGAAATCGGCAGGCAGCGCTGCCCCATCGTCGATACGTGGTGGCAAACGGAGACCGGCGGCGTGTTGATCTCGCCGGTGCCCGGGGTCACGCCCACGAAGCCGGGGTCTGCGACGCGGCCGTTCCCAGGGATTGTCGCCGACGTGATGACCCGCGAAGGGAAGCCGGTGGAGCCGAACCAGGGCGGGTTCCTGGTGATCAAGCGGCCATGGCCCGGGATGCTGCGCACCATTCACGGTGATCCCGATCGTTACGTACAGCAGTATTGGAGCCAGATCCCCGGTGTGTACTTCACCGGCGATGGCGCGCGCCGCGACGAGGACGGCTACTTCTGGATCATGGGGCGCGTCGACGACGTCGTGAACGTCGCCGGCCACCGGCTCGGCACGATGGAGGTCGAAAGCGCGCTCGTGAGTCACCCCGCTGTAGCCGAGGCTGCCGTGGTCGGCCGTCCCGATCCGCTGAAGGGCCAGGTCGTTGTGGCCTTCGTCACACTGGAGTCCGGACACAAAGCCACTGAGGAGCTGCGGCTCGAACTGCGCGACCACGTCGCCAAAGAGATCGGCGCCTTCGCCCGCCCGGACGACATCCGCTTCAGCGACTCGTTGCCGAAGACGCGGAGCGGCAAGATCATGCGCCGCTTGCTACGCGACATCGCTGCTGGCAAAGAAAGCCTCGGCGACATGACGACGCTCGAAGATCTCTCAGTCCTGGCGAAGTTGCGAGCGGAGGAAGAATGATGCGGGGCGTATGGGAATTCTGGCCATAGGCGAGAGGCCATAAGCGATATGCCATTCCGACTCCACAACACCCTGTCCGGCCGTCTCGAGGAATTCCAGCCGTTGGTCCCCGGCAAAGTGGGCATGTACGTCTGCGGCGTGACGGTCTACGACCGCTCGCACATCGGCCATGCGCGTGCCCTGGTCACCTTCGACGTGCTGTTCCGCTACCTGCGTTTCCTCGGCTACGAGGTGACGTTCATCCGGAACTTCACCGACGTCGACGACAAGATCATCAACCGTGCCCAGCAATCCGGCATCCCTGCCCTGGAGCTGGCGGAGGCGAATATCCACGCATTCAGCGAGGACGTGGCGGTGCTCGGTTGTCTAGCGCCGACCCTCGAGCCGCGCGCGACGGCGCACATCGGCGAGATGATCGAGCTGATTCGCGAGCTGGAGCGCAAGGGACTGGCGTATGCGGCCGACGGGGACGTATACTTTGCCGTTGACAAGTTTCCGGACTACGGCAAGCTTTCGAAGCGCAAGCTCGACGACATGATGGCGGGGGCGCGCATTGAGGTGGATCCGCGGAAGCGGCACCCCATGGACTTCGCCTTGTGGAAGGCCAGCAAGCCCGGCGAGCCGGCGTGGGACAGCCCGTGGGGCAGCGGACGGCCCGGCTGGCACATCGAGTGTTCGGTCATGAGCACGAAGTATCTCGGCCAACCGTTCGACATTCACGGCGGCGGCACCGATCTCATCTTCCCGCACCACGAAAACGAGATCGCTCAATCCGAAGGCGCCACGGGGTGCTGGTTCGCGCGCTACTGGGTCCACAACGGCATGGTGACGATTGCGCAGGAGAAGATGTCGAAGTCACTCGGCAACTTCATGACCGTCCAAGACGCGGCGCGCCGCGTCGGCGGCGAGGCGGTACGCCTCTTCGTGATCGGCACCCACTACCGCAGCCCGTTGGATTTCTCTCCGGAGCGTCTCGATGAGTCGGCGCGCGGGCTCACCCGTTTGTACGAAACGCTGGCCCGCGCCCAGGTCGCTGGCGGAGGTGCAGGCGCGGCCGCGCCGGACCGCGGTGTGCTGGAAGAGTTCCGCGCAGCGATGGATGACGACCTGAACACCGCGCGTGCCCTGGGGGTGATTTTCGAAGCCGTGCGGGCCACGAACCGCCTGCTCGACGAGCACCGGCCGGCCGCAGCCGCGTCGCTGGTGCGCGCGGTGCAAGAGGTTGGTGCGGTGCTCGGCGTCGGCGCCCATGATCCGCGCAGCGTGTTGGAGCAGATGAAGCGCGCGCACCTGGCCGAGGCGGCGCTCGATGCCGCCGCCATCGAGCGCCTGATCGCCGCCCGCAACGCCGCCCGCAAGGCGCGCGACTTCAAGGAAGCCGACGCCATCCGCGCCGAGCTGAAAAGCCGCGGCGTCATCCTCGAAGACACGCCGGCAGGAACGGTGTGGAAGGCCGAGCGCTGACCACCGGAGCGGGCGCTGGGCCTCCTCGTGAACCCCCGGGTTGGCGCCTCTCTCTTGAGTCGCTACAACGCTGCCTCAGTGACCACGCTCGTCTGCTACATTTCCGGCCATGGCTTCGGACACGCCGTGCGTGTCATGGAAGTGCTGCGCCACCTCCAGATGCGGCGTCCCGACCTCCACATCGAGATTCGGTCCTGGCTGCCACGCGCCATATTCGATTTCGAGCTGCACGGCAGCTTCCGCTACACGCAGTGCCGTCTCGATGTCGGGGCCGTGCAGCGCGATAGCCTGTCCGTTGATCCCGAGGCGTCGCTGCGCGCCTATGCCGACGTGGTCGCGCAGCGCGACACGCTCGTCGCCGGCGAGGTGCAGGCGGTTGCGGCAATGCATCCGGCGGCGATGCTCGCCGACATTCCGGCGCTGGCATTCGACATTGCCAGCCGCCTCGGCCTCCCCGGCATCGCCATGGCCAATTTCTCGTGGGACTGGATCTACGCGGACTACGTGCGCGATTTTCCGAGTTATGCCTACCTCCTCGACGACTGCCGGGCGTCGTACGTGAAGGCGAGTCTGCTCTTGCGCCTGCCGCTGCACGGCGATCTGTCCGTGTTCCCTCGGATCCGTGACATCCCCTTGGTGGCGCGCACGGCGACACTCACAGAGAGTGATGTACGCACGCGGCTGGAGCTGCCGCCGCGTGACTGCCTCGTGCTGCTGTCCTTCGGCGGCATGGGCGTCGAT
>CAVSQF010000029.1:0-62600 GCA_963729835.1 uncultured delta proteobacterium
GACTTAAGCCAGACCTATCGCTCTCAACGAGCAATCGAACAACTCCAAGAACGAGTTGCCCCTACGGCAACCGTCCTACGCAGCGGGGAGTGGAAAGAAATTCGGCGGCGCGACGTGGTGCCGGGAGACGTAGTCCGGCTTTCAGCCGGAGATCTGGTTCCCGCAGACTGCCGCCTTCTGATTGCGCGTGATCTCTATGTCCAGCAAGCGGCGCTAACAGGCGAATCGCTCCCCGCCGAAAAGGAAGCGACCGGAGAGCTCGCCTCGGCAGCAAGACCGGAAGAGACAGCCTTCGACAAAGGCTTGCGCAACTTTAGCCACCTGCTCGCGCGAACTGTCCTCTTTCTCGTTCTCTTCCTGATTGTCGTCAGCATCGCGCGCCACCGCGATGCACTTCAATCTCTCCTGTTTGCGGTTGCGCTGGCCGTCGGCCTGACGCCGGAGTTCCTGCCCATGATTGTGTCGGTGACGCTCTCGAAAGGTGCCGCCGCCATGGCACATAAGAAGGTCATCGTCAAACATCTCTCCGCTATTCAGAACCTGGGTAGTTTGGATGTGCTTTGCAGCGATAAAACGGGAACGCTCACTGCCGGAACAATGTCGCTTGATCGCTCTCTCGATCCCTTTGGGAATCCATCCTCCCGCACGCTGGAACTCGCCTATCTCAACAGCAAGTTCGAGACGGGTATCCGCAGTCCCCTTGATGAAGTTATCCTCCATCAGTCTCCACCAGACACGGACGATTACACGAAGTGCGACGAGCTTCCGTTCGATTTCGAGCGGAGGAGGCTTTCGGTCGTGGTGGAGCGGCAGTCCCAGCGGGTTCTCATCACGAAAGGTGCTCCAGAAGGGATCTTCCCGCTTCTCTCCGGTTACGAACTCGAAGGCAAAGCGGAACCCATCGGCGAGGACCCTCTCAAGCGCATCCAACAGACCAGCAATGAGCTGAACAGCCAGGGATTCCGCTCGCTTGCTGTGGCCTACGTCGAAGTTCCTGCGCGCGCGAACTATTCAGTAGAGGACGAGCGCAAGTTGATTCTGGCCGGTTTTTTGAGCTTTTCTGATTCGCCGTTGGCTGACGCTGCCCAGGCTCTGGCTTCCTTAAAGCAGGATGGGGTTGAGCTCAAGGTCATCTCCGGTGACAACGACCTCGTCACCCGCCACGTCTGTTTCCAGGTAGGAATCGACCCCGGCCAAATCATCACTGGCGAGGAACTGGACCGGATGACGGATCCGGCGCTGGCGCACGTGGCCGAGGAGACGACCGTATTCGCGCGCATTTCTCCAGTGCAGAAAAACCGGATTCTCTCGGCTCTCAAACACAATGGCCACGCGCTGGGGTTCATGGGTGACGGCATCAACGATGCGCCGTCGATTCACGCGGCCGATGTCGGCATTTCAGTGTCAAGCGCGGTTGATGTGGCTCGCGAGGCTGCCGACGTTATTCTCGTTGAGCCCGGCCTGCGGGTCCTCCATGACGGCATTATCGAAGGGCGCAAAGCCTTCGGTAACGTTATGAAATATTTGCTGATGGGTACGAGCTCGAATTTTGGAAATGTATTCAGCATGGCCGGGGCTTCACTTTTCCTCTCGTTTTTGCCGATGCTACCCACGCAAATCCTGCTGAACAACTTGCTTTACGATTTAGCCCAAATTACCATTCCAACAGACAATGTAGATGAGACTTTCCTCCGAAAGCCCCAACACTGGGATATCGGCCTGATCCGCAATTTCATGCTGTTCATCGGACCTATCAGTTCCATCTTTGACTTCCTGACCTTCTATGTGTTGCTCTATTTCTTTCACACAAGTGAAGCGCAGTTTCATACCGGTTGGTTTGTCGACTCACTGGCAACCCAGACGCTGGTGCTGTTCGTCATCCGCACATCGAAAAATCCGCTACGCAGCCGCCCGAGCGGTCCTTTGATAGCGACATGCCTAGCGGTTGTGGCGATCGGGATCTATTTGCCGTTCAGCCCGCTGGCAGCGGTGCTCGGCTTCACGCCACTGCCGGCGGGATACTTTGCTTTTCTTGCCGTCGCGACGGGAGCCTATCTCTTGCTGGTGGAAGCCGCCAAACGGCGCCTTCTGCGTGGGGCAACTCGAAAAATGCGACCAAGCTTGGGGATACGCTGCCGGTCGCAACTTAGGCTCAGCCCAGAGATGTCTGGCACCCACGCAAGAACAGCGGGGGCACAGTGCCTGACCGAAAGGGCATGTTTTCCTCTGGCGAGCGGCAGATCCTCCCACGACGTCGCCTGTCGTGAGAATGGCGCGGAATTGTCGGCGCTTTGCCAAGCCCCGCAACCCGGCCGCGCACCTGGAAACAGAAGCTGTTTACCAAGAACCTTGGCTTCAGAAAAGAAATCATGTCGCGTTTCGATACCAGTGAGATTGGCCAGCCATCTCGGCTCAATGGGGAACACGTACCGTAAGGCCTCAAAGGGCCTTGATTTGAATGGGAGGATGTCGTGACCGTAGATGCCGTACTATCGCGCGAATTGAAGTCTCTCCACGAGGAACTTTCGGCCTCGCATCGGGAACGTTCATCACCGCCCGCGGATAGTACATCCACGAGCGGAGGAACAGCCGCGCGAGCCAGTCAGTTGGAAGAGTCAGCCGAAGAACAGCACCTGCATGGCGAGCTTCGTGAGCTCGCCAACGTGATCAAAGAATTCGTTGAAGAAGCCGAGAAGGACGTGTCGGCGCATCCGACCGCGAGCGTGATAGGCGCCATGGTCGTGGGGATATTGATCGGTCGCCTGCTCGGGCGACGTTAGCAGCCTGTCGGACTTGGCAGTATGCAGCGACCAACGGGAGCGGGCCATAGAAATGACGCCGGCCGCAGGCCCTAGGAGTTACGACATGATCGATGATTTTGTTCGCGACCTTCACCTGCTTCGAAAAGCCGATTCTCTGATCGGGAGAATCTGGCTTAAGGTCATGGCGCGCCGGTTCGGCCTCTTTGTATTTGCGGGCCTGATCGCGGTATTCGGCCTCGGGATGACAAACGTCGCCGGTTTCTATGCTTTGCAGGCATCGGCGGGGCCTGTTTGGGCAGCCGCGATCGTCGCGATCGCCGATTTTGTTCTCGCCACGACTGTCATGCTGGTGGCCAGAAACTCCGAGCCGGGCTCCGAGAGCGAACTGGCTTTCGACGTTCGCCAGATGGCAATTGACGCCATTCAGGCGGACGCGCGCGATCTAAGGATCACCATCGATGCGCTCGGTCAAGAAATTCGAGACGCGAAGGATACCATTGCGGGATTCGTCCACAATCCATTGGATGCCGCTGCGCAGAAACTTCTCATTCCTGTTGCCATATCAATCATAAAGGGACTCCACTCGAAGAAGGATCAAGCCTGATTTGTAGGAATCGCACGAATGACGAGCCCGTGACGGCAATTGGCGAATCGCGTGACCGCGATGCGTACCCGCAAGCTGCCCAATGACGATCACGGCTGCGGCTGGATGGCCGCGCTGCCGCCGCTCGCGCCGCCGCGTCGCCTGGTATCGGAGCAGCGTGCGGACTGCGTCGTGCTCGGCGCGGGCTTCACTGGCCTCGCAACGGCGCGCCAACTCGCAACGCACCAGCCCGCGTGGCGCATCGTCGTACTGGACGCGCAGCGTGTGGGCTGCGGCGCGAGCGGGCGCAACTCCGGTTTCGTCGTCGACGTGGGGCACTACGAACCCAAGCTGGACGTGGGGGGAAACCGCAGGCACGTGCGTCTCGCGCGCGCCGGGCTCGAACACTTGCGCACCCTGGTGCACGCGCACGCGATCGATTGCACGTGGACTGAGCGCGGACGCCTGCACGGTGCAGTGGGAGACGTGGGGATGCGAGAGCTGGACACGTTCTACGCCGGACTTGAAGCGATGGGTGAACCGTATGAGTCCCTGGACGCCGCGACTGTCGCTGCCGTCACCGGGACCACGTACTACCGCGCGGCCGCCCGGACCCCGGGCACGGTGATGGTGCAACCCGCAGCGCTGGTGCGCGGATTGGCGGCGACGCTACCCGCCAACGTCGACCTGTTCGAGGAGTCGCCGGTGTGCGCCATTGACCGGGGTGCGAAGTTCTCCCTCGATACGGGGAAGGGCAGCGTCGTTGCGGACCGACTCTTCTTGGCGGCCAACGGCTTCACGCCCTCGCTCGGCTTTTTACGGCGCCGGATATTTCCAATGTTCACATTCGCCAGCCTCACTCGCGTGCTCACCGCCGCGGAGCAGGCGGCGCTGGGCGGTGAACCGGAATGGGGTCTGGTACCGGAGGAACGCATGGGCAGCACGGTCCGCCGAACCCGCGATCAGCGCATCCTCATTCGCAACACCGTGCACTACGCAGCGGACCTGGAGATCAGCGAGGCATTTCGGCGCGACGTGCGCGAGATCCACTGTCGCGCGTTCCGGGCGCGCTTTCCGATGCTGGCGGACGTCGAGCTCGAGTATACGTGGGGCGGACTCATGGGAATGTCAGTCAATGGGGCGCATTTCTTCGGCACGCTCGACGAGAACCTCTTTGCAGCCGCCGCATACAATGGAGTCGGCATCGCTATGGGTAGCATTTCAGGAAAGTTGCTCGCCGATCTCGCGGTCGGTGTGGATTCCGAATTGCTCAACGACATGCGGTCGTTGCCTGGACCAGCCTGGATTCCACCCGAGCCGCTCCTGGGTATCGGCGTGCGAGCGACTCTGGGGCGCTTGATGGCTCACGCACGCGAGGAGCTGTAGAGTGAACAGAGCCGACGAGAGCCCGGGACTGACCACCCGCGCTGACGCCCGTCTACGCTCACGCCAGCAGCACGGCGAGAATGCCGGTCAAGAATATTCCATCGAAAGTTCCGGCGCCGCCGATCGACGCCACGGGGGCGCCGAGTCCTTCTTTGCCCTTCTCGGGCGGTTTTCGTTGCGACCCTTGCTTTCCACTGGACAGGCGTGAATAATCCCTACACAGCTTCGTGCAGCGATTATTCACGGCATCGATATGAGATCGCGGCACCGACGACGAAAGGAGGCACACTCTTACATGAAGCGGCCTCGGGCTCTCCTTCCGCTTGGTCTCGCATCAAGTCGCTCGCAGGAGCAGTTAGACCCTGTTACTTCGCGCGCGCCACGCCCGTGTCAGGTATGGGCATGAGTGGCCATGAACTGAGAGACCTACTTGGTCCGCCGCGTTCGGCAATGAGGATGAGTCGAGTGTGCCAAGTCGAAAGTGCCGCGATGATCACCTGTAACAACGGGAAGGGAATCCATCTGCGCGTGAATTTGAGTACATAGGGGGAAACCGTGAACGAACCGGAATCGTCACCAAGAAAACACGACCGCGACGATGAAAAGAGGCGCCAGGAGCAAAGGCGCCGTCAGTTTCATTTCGGCATCGGCTACTTGATCACGAGCCTAATTGTCTTGTCGCTGTTCCAGCTATTCGTCTCAACTCTTCTGACCCGGAGCACAGAAATTCCTTACAGTGAGTTCAAGAAAAAGCTGGCCGATGCTCAAATCGTAAAGGTAACGATCGGCGAAAGGGGCATCGCGATCGTTTTCATTGACGAGATTGATGCCATTGGTCAGAGCCGGGGAGGTGTAATGCGCCTGGGCAGCAATGACGAGCGTGAGCAGACCCTCAACCAGTTGCTGGCCGAGATTGACGGGTTCAAAACCGACGCCAGCGCCCCAGTGATCATCATGGCTGCCACCAACCGTCCGGAGGTGCTCGATCCGGCACTTCTGCGCGCGGGCCGCTTTGATCGGCAGATCGCCATTGGCAATCCGGATCTCGTTGGCCGAGTGCAAATCCTGCGGGTTCATAGCAAGAATGTAAAGCTGGCGGCAGACTTTGACTTGGAGCGGGCCGCCCGGATGACAGCTGGCTTCAGCGGCGCTGATCTGGCGAATGCCGTGAATGAGGCGGCATTACTCGCTGCCCGGCAGTCTGTGACCGACCTGTGGTATCTAGCGACTGAACTCAGCAACCTTCCTAAGACCTTTTCTCGGAAGATGGCCGTTCTTTGTCCACTGGAACGATTTGACCACGCAGAGTTCCTCGCACTCTGCGCCCGAAATAGGGCAATTATATACTTGACTCAGGCGAGTCATTGTGTTAGATTCCTTGCATGGCTGAGATGAAGATCGAAACCCCAAAAACCTTGCAAGCTGCGATTCGCTACTATGCCGACCCGGACGTGACGCTTGCCTTGATGGTGAAAGTTCGCTGGCCTAACGGCGTGACCTGCCCGCGGTGCGGCAGCAAGGATGTACGCTTCATCAGCACGCGCCGCTTGTGGGAATGCAAAACGAAACACGCGCTCCGGCAGTTTTCGGTGAAGGGCGGCACCATCTTCGCCGATTCGCCCATCGGGCTGGACAAGTGGTTTACGGCGATCTGGTTGCTGAACAACTGCAAGAACGGGGTTAGCTCGCTGGAACTTCACCGGGCCATCGATGTGACGCAGAAAACCGCGTGGTTCATGCTCCATCGGATTCGCGCGGCGCTGCATCAAGGTATGCTGCTGATGGGAGGCGATGGCGGCGTGGTCGAAGCGGACGAGACCTTCATCGGCGGCAAAGCCCGCAACATGCACGCTTGGAAGCGTGCCGAGAAAATCAAGGGGACTGGTGGTGTAGGCAAGTCGATAGTGATGGGCCTCTTGGACCGCAAAACGGGCAAGGTGTTCGCGAAATCTGTTCCGAACCGGAAGCGCAGCACGGTACAGGCCGAAGTGAAGGCGCACGTCCAAAAGGGCGCGCAACTGATGACGGACGAGCTGGCGAGCTACACCGGGTTGGACAAGGACTACGTACACCAGTTCGTGAATCACGCCGAAGCCTACGTAAAGGGTAACGTGCACACCAATGGCCTCGAAAACTTCTGGTCGTTGCTCAAGCGGGCGATCAAGGGCACCTACGTGTCCGTCGAGCCCTTCCACCTGTTCCGCTATCTCGATGAAGAAGCGTTCCGATTCAACGAACGCAAGGACAACGATTCCGAGCGCTTCATGGACACGCTTTCGATGGTAACCGGCAAACGTCTGATGTACAAAGAGCTGACCGGCAAGGTCGAAGCATCCAGCGCCGCGACGGCGTGAAGCTATCGCGGCAAGGACGCGGGAAGCGTCGGATGGGAGGGCTATGAGCAGGAACAAGATGCGCGTACATCCACACGGCACACCGCACCCGACCGAACACACGTTTGAGGAATTGCTCAGGCGCATTGTGTCGGTTCCGCGTACGGAAGTGGATAAACACATGGCGGAGGAGCGCAAACAGAAGAAGCGTAAGCGCCTGTGATAGCCGCTTGATAGACTGCCTCGACATTGTTGCGCCCCTCGCCTGTCTGGCAATTTCGGGTGTCGCGCTTGGCTGGCTATCTGTCGTATGCTGGCGCTTTTACTCCGGAGTAGTAATAGCGACAACTGCCGCAGAGACCGGCATCAAATCGACCAGTCAGGGCCAGTTGAGTAGCGTATACGGTCAAAAGGATGCACAGCAGAAGCCAAGCGATTCCGAGCAAGGGGCGTGCGTCGTGACCACTGGCGATGTAGACAAATCCCGCGAGGCCAGCACAGAAGGCAATGAGCAACAAAAACACTGCCGCATACGTTGCAGGCTGGTTTGTAATTTCATAGCGCGTTACCGGAAGATGCGAATGCATGAACAACTCGCAATCCCCATTAGCGTCTTGACCCTTCTCGGTATCATCGCCGCTGGTGTAATTTATTACTGCCAACTCCAACAGATGCGAGTGACTACAACTATTACACGGCAAGCTATTGAAACCGCCAATGGTGCCAGGATAGTTCATGGACGGACCATCGGCTCGCAACCTCACTTTAGCCAAGGGAAAGACTGGCGATATCTCTTTACCCTGCAGAACATGGGGCCGTGGACAGCTACTCGGGTATCGATAGGCTCTAGGATGGAGCTGGTAAACCTTAATGAACCGCAGCAGTTCCCCCTCGACTGCTTCCCGAAATCGAATCTGGCCATAGCTTCGAAACCGTGGAAAGTACCAGAGGATGAACCTAACTACTTGCAGCCTAAAAACGCTATCATCAAAGACGGTAAAGTTCAAGAAAACCGCGCAGGGCTTATCAGCGGGAATATGCAATTCGAATTTTATGGCATCATCGTGTACTGGAATGGACTGTGCCTTCGATGTCTGAGTTTCTGTGATGCCGTCCGGTTGTTTGAACCTGCGCCCGGCACGGAGACCGAGGCAGATTTGATAGTCGGTCAAACCGACAACTGCCCGGCGGTGCCCCATTGCTCCCGTTTTGGAGACAAATATGACGAATTGACCGAGTGCTTGCAGACTGACGTTGCGGACGCATGGGGGTACTACCCCGCAAGTGACGAAGATGGGATTAGGTCCAATGCCGGAGTTTGCCAGCTTGACCGCGATGAGTGGGAAGTCCCGCCGCGCCCCTAGTACCGCAGATGCTCGCTGGGAAAACGGCTGGGTGGTGTCGGTCAAGTGGTGGAAAAACGATCGAGCGTTCATTCGGCGGCTAAACAATGAACCACTGCTCCTCTCTTATGCAGCTTTCTTATCAGTAGATGTACAAGAGTATGTATTAGTAGTATGATGAGAGTGCCGTTTAGGTACTTTCCGCGCCGGCGCCGCAGGCATGTCCTTCCACCCGTCCAGACGTCGCAGCGTGATGCGCCCGCTGTGCAGCAGACCGAAGAGCAGCAAAAGCACGGCGTCCTGACTGGGCAGGCTCGCCTGCGTCTTCGTGCGGCGACGAAACTCGCCGTTGATGCGCTCCAGCGCGTTGCTGGTGCGCAGCGCCTTCCACTGGGAGGGGGGGAAGGCGGTAAAGGTGAACAGGTCCTCTCCGGCCTCCTCCAGGCTCGTCACGACGTTGGGACAACACCGCTGCCACTTCTTGCGGAACGCGGCGCGTGCCGTATCAATCGCTTCGCGGTCCTTCCCGTAGATCATCCGGCGGTAGTCCTCGGCAAGTTCCTCGCGCAGATGCGCGGGGGCTTTGGCCTCGAGGTTCCGCAACTTGTGCACGGTGCAGCGCTGGATCGGCAGCCCCGGCCATTGCTCGTGCAGGGCGGTCACCAACCCCGGGTTGCCGTCGATCACCGCCAGCGCCGGGGTCCCGATGTGGCGCCGCACGAGACCCTCCATGACGCCGCTCCAGGCCGCCGAGCTCTCGTCGCCCGCCAACTGCATGTCGAGCAGCACCCGCTGCCCATTGCCCCGCACACCGAGCGTCACGAGCACCGGCACCCTCACCCGCCGTCTTCCGAGGCGCACTTTCGGGTACCAGCCATCCAGGAACAGATAGCGAATATCGTCCTGGGCCAGGTCCCGTTCGCGCCACGTCTTGAAGTCGGCGGCCAACCGCCCCACCAAGCGTGATACCGCGTCCTTCGACAGTGGGCCGCCGCGCAGCAACGGGGCCAGCGCGCCCTTGATCCGCCGCGTGTTTATCCCGCTCAGGTAGACTCCGAGGATGGCCTCGTCCACTCGCTTGGTACGCCGCTCGTAGCGCCGCACCGTGCGACTCTGCCACTCCCTACTGCTCCCATCCGCCTCCTGCAATCGCGCCCGGGGCATCGCAATGGTCGTCGCTCCCACGCTCGTGGTCAGGCTCCGTTCTCGGTGCCCGTGACGGTAGCCGTGGCGCTCAGCGCCCACTCGCTCCGAGGGCTGGGCTCCCAGAGCCGCTTCCACCTCCTCTTCGACAATTCGTTCGATCACGTCACGCACGCGTTCTCGGATCCCGAGTTCAATGCTCTCTGGGCCGTACCTCTCCGCTTTCGTTTCCCGTCGTCCGTCCTTCCTGCTATCTGTTACCATGGCGTCATCCTCTGACCCCCGCTGCTACGCGGGAGTTGTTCTTGGGTTAAGAAACTGGCCGGATGATGACGCCTTTCCCCTTTTTCCACCACACTCCCGACATTACCAACGGCTGTGGCCCGCTGCTGTCTATCGTTGATTCTATAGGGGCACTGGTATCATGGCGAAAGTTGATGACCCGTCGGATTCCGCAGAGAGCAGTGGACGGGTCGAGCAGAAGAATGACTGCGTAGGTACAGAGACCGAATCCCAGCAGCATCAAACTCACGGCCCCGAAGTGACTATTCACGTGCCTGAGGCCGTACTCAAAGAGTACCACGCCAATCAGCAGGAGCAGCGCCGCCGCGAGGATCGACGCTACCGTCTTGAAATAATCGCCTTGGTGGTTGCGGCTGTCTATGCTGGTGTCACCATTCTGCTGTGGCGGACCACTAAGACCGCAGCCGACGCCGCCAAGGTGAGCGCCGATGCTGTGCGACTGAGTACCCGTGCCGACCTGACCTTGATACCAGTTCCCGGTGCGCAGCAAGAACCGAACTTTCTCGATTTCGAGACCTTCAACCGTGGAAACTTTCCGGCTACCGATGTGACACTCGATACCGAGGTGCATATCTGGACCGGGAAGACATTCATCATCGCGCCCCATGAAATTCCAACTTCGTTCGGCAGCAGTGACTTTCCGCGCGGTAAAGGCATGCCGGTTAGGCTTTCTATACCCAACGAATGGGTTTCCCATGTGCAGGAAGGGAAAACGGCCATCACCGTTGTCTGGGCATTTGATCTCTTCGACGGATTCGAGAAGCGGACGGCGAACTCCTGTATGGAATACCTGCTTAGCAAGGACCCCGAGGGACCGTGGATCACCTGCAACGATGTTATTCGCGACACGTCGCGCGGAAAAGCCGAGGACTCGCGCGGCGGCACAGTCTTCATAAGGAAAATGGCGAGATTTCCGAATCCCACTCCCGACCACGACATAAAATGACGCTAGAATCGCACTCGCCGCCAACACTAGCAGGCAGAGCACTACTGAGTCAAGTATATAATTGCCCGAAACAGAGGCCTTCCAGTCAGTGCATTCACTTCTTTCGAGCATGCAGTCGAATGGCTGATTGCGAATGGGACCTGAGATCCACCTCGATGATGCGGCGCAGTGGGGGCAGCAGCTGACGGTGGACGAACAGCAGCGCTTGACCGTCGCTCGCGTGCTGCTCCACGAACCCGATTGGATCTTCTTGGACGATGCGACCGCGGCGCTCGACGAGGCGATGGAGAAGCGGGTCTACGAGATCCTGGCGGCACGGCTTCCGGCGGCAGCCGTGATGTCGATGACCCACCGGCCAGCCGTCGCGCAGTACCACACCCGGCGCTGGACGATGCTGTCGAACGGCGATGCGCGTACGTCGCTGCAGACGACATGAGAACGCAGGACGATTGTGCCCCAAGCCAGGAAGAAGGCAAGGAATACAGTGGCCATGAATGACGATCTCGTTCTTTGGAACGGTGAGGCGACGGCGCTAGGTGAATGGACTTCGGCTGCTGCGGACGGATCACGTGCGGCGCTGTCCGCCGAGGCCGGTCCGCGTGGTGCGGCGCTGCGCATCGATTTCAACCTCGCCGGGCCCACCAGCTGGATCATCGCGCGACACGAGTGTGCAGCCGTTCTTCCCGCCCACTATGTCGTCGTCCTGCGGGTGCGTGGCGATGCCCCGGCCAACCAGCTGCAGTTCAAGCTGGTGGATCCCAGCGGCGCCAACGTCTGGTGGTGGCGGCGGCCCGACTTCGCGTTCCCGCGCGAAGCCGAAGCGTTGGTGTTGCGCAAAGCCAGCCTCGAATTCGCGTGGGGCCCGGCGAGCGGCGGCGAACCGGAGCGCATCGGAGCGGTTGAGATCGCGCTGGCGGCCGGTCCGGGCGGGTCGGGCACGGTGTGGATCGAAGAGCTGCGCATCGAGTCCCGCGACCCCGCGGCAGCGCTGCCGCAGATATACGCTGTGAGCGCCTCAAGTTGCATCGCCGGCCATGCGCCCGAGCGGGTGCTTGATGACGATGAGGACACCAACTGGAGCCCAGATGCCACCGATACGCATCCGTGGATCCAACTCGACTTCGGACGCTCGTGCGAGTGGGGCGGCCTCGTGGTCGACTTCGCGGGTGCGGCTGGCGCCCCGGACAGCCGCTTGCTCGCCTCCGATGACGGCGCGAGCTGGAAGCTTCTCGCCGGGGATTCTGGCGGCACCGGCAGTCGCCGGTGGTTGCGCACGTCCGATGGAGAGGGACGCTTCGCACGGATCGAGTTCTCACAGGACCCGGCCCCGGCGGTCGTGCGTGTGGGTGTCGTGCCGCTCGAGGTGGCGGTCTCGCCCGTGCGCTACATCGCCGCGCTCGCGCGCAGGCAGCGGCGCGGCCTGTTCCCGCGCCACCTCCTGAACGAGCAGGCTTATTGGGCCGTGGTCGGTGCCGACGGCGACGAGCACAAGGGTCTGTTGAGCGAGGACGGGGCACTGGAAGTCGACGCCGAGGCGTTCTCCATCGAGCCCTTCCTCTGGACCGACGGCCGTCTTGTGACCTGGGCTGATGTCGAGCGGTGCGTCTCGCTGGCGGATGGGTACCTGCCGATCCCGTCTGTAGAGTGGGCGATGGGGGATCTTCGCCTTCGCATCACAGCCTTCGCCGCTGGGGATCCCGCACGCAGCACTTTGGTGGGCCGCTACGAGATCGAGAACAGCGGTGCCGCCTCGCGGCCAGTGCGCCTGTTCCTCACGATCCGACCGTTTCAGGTGAACCCCGCGTGGCAAAGCCTGAACCTCGTGGGTGGTGTGGCGCCGATTGAGTGTATCGGGCGCAGCGGCGACACCGTGCGGGTGAACGATGCGCGCACGGTGTTTGCGGTGTCGCAACCGGACGCGTTCGGCGCGGCATTATCTAGAGAAGGTCTGCGGGGGCTGCTCACCGGACGCATGCCGGCGCGCGAGCGGGTTGACGATCCGGTCGGCTTCGCGGAAGGTGTGCTGGCCTACGATATGGATCTTGCTGCCGGGGCTCGCGGCAGCGTCGCCATCGCGGTGCCGTTGCATGTCGCGTCGCCCGAGCCGGCGTCGGGACTGGGCCCTGCGGAAGCCACCGCGTGGGCGGACGCGCGCTTGGCCGAAACCGTCGCTCATTGGCGCACACGACTCGCTCGCGTCCCGATCGAGCTGCCACCTTGCGCCGAGCCATTCTCGGCGAGCCTGCGCGCATCGCTTGCCTGGATCCTCGTGAATCGGGAAGGGCCGCGCATCCAACCCGGCCCGCGCTGCTACCGGCGCTCGCGGATCCGTGACGGCACACTCACGGGGACGGCGCTCACCGAGATGGGCTTCGCCGACGAGGCCCGTGCCTTTCTGCGTTGGTACGCGCCGTACCAGCTCGACGACGGGCGCGTGCCCTGCGCCGTCGACCGTCATGGAATCGACCCGGTGGCCGAACATGACAGCCACGGGCAGTTCATTTGGGGCGTCGTGGAAGTCTTCCGACTGACCGGGGACCGCGCGTTTCTGCTCGAGCTCGTGGCCCCACGTGCTGCGCGCCGTGGACGCCATCGCAGCGCTACGAGCGCAACGCACGGGGGACCAATTCCATGGCCAAGCCTGCTTCGGCCTGCTTCCCGAGTCGATCAGCCACGAAGGCTACTCGTCGCGTCCCGTACACGCGTACTGGGATGACTTCTTCGCCGTGCGCGGGCTTGGTGATGCGGCATACGCGGCCGCCGTGATCGGCGACACCACAGCCAGTGAGCGCATCGGCGCGCTATGGGACGCGATGCGCAGTGACCTCCACGCCTCCATCGTGCGCACGATCGCCAACCACAAGATCGATTTTCTTCCCGGCTCGGTCGAACTCGGCGACTTCGATCCGACGTCGACTGCAATCGCCCTTGATCCCGGCGGTGAGGGCGCACGCCTGCCGCCGGCCGCGCTGACTCGAACCTTCGAACGCTACTGGGAGGAATTCGAGTGCCGCCGCCGCGATGAGACGACGGCGGACGCCTACACGGCGTACGAAGTCCGCAACGCTCCCGCCCTGGTTCTGCTTGGACAGAGGCAGCGAGCCGTCGAGCTCCTGCAATGGTTGATCGATGATCAGCGGCCACCAGCTTGGCACCAGTGGCCCGAGGTGTCGACACGTGACCCGCGTGCCCCACGGTTCCTCGGTGACCTGCCGCACGGGTGGATTGCGTCGAGCTTCGTTCGTGCCGTGCGGCGCATGCTTGCCTACGAACGGGCTGACGACGGAGCGCTCATCCTTGCTGCAGGCGTGCCCGCGGCTTGGGTGCGGGAGGCCCCCGGCGTACGCGTCCGCGCGCTGCCGACGCACATCGGGCCGCTGGACTACACGATGTGCGCCGAGGATGAAGACCGTGTGCGGGTCACATTTGGTGGGGCCGCGCAGTGTCCGAGCGCCGGCATCGTGGTGGCGTCGCCGCTGGCGCAGCCCATACGTCGTGTCGTCGTCGACGGGCGCCCAGAGCCTGCAACCGATTTCCACAAGGTCACGCTGCGATCGATGGCCGTGGAGCTGATCCTCGACTACGGCCCCTGAAAGCAACCGTGGAGAAATCAACAAAGGATAACAGCCGCAAGCTGCCTGGCCTGGTCCCCATCGTGGGCTGGTTTTCAGAGAAGAAGTAATGGCGCTTCTGGGCGAGCGCTTGCTACCCTCTATTGCAACTTCCCGTCAAGCGTGATCCTTACCCGCTGAAGAGAACCCCGTCGCAAAGGACGCAACGTTGCCCTTCTCGAAGCTCACCGCGTGCCTGACCATCGCCTGCTTGACGTTCGCCGGTTGCTCATCGGAAAGCAACGCGCCGGCGACAGCCGGCTCCGCTGACACGGCCTGGGTGCATGTCGAACACCCGGCTGACGGTACCCTGCCGTACCTGGCGGACAGCGCCGGCCGGGAGGTAATCCTGCGCGGCGTGAACTCGGAAGGACTGGAAGACGAGGCCTGGCGGTCCGATCCTGTGAATCCGCACATGTACTATCCAACCGACCCGGCAGCATACGCGGGCAAATGTCCCGCCAACAGCAACGAAGTCGCTGCCCCGCTGTGTGAGGTCGACGCCGGGAAAGGCCGCTACGCGCAGTCCTACGCCGACGACTCGGAGAACGACTTCGCCCAGATGCGCCACTTCGGTTTCAACTTGGTGCGCCTGGCGTTGTCGTGGAGTCAGCTCGAGGCGACGCCGGGCGACTATCACACTGGGTACCTCGACCAAGTGGCGCAAGTCGTCTCCTGGGCCAAGGAACAAGGCGTCTATGTGCTGCTCGACATGCACGAGGACCAGTACTCCCGTTGGATTCAAACCGTCCCCGGCGCGTCGCTTCCCCAGGGCGCGACCCCCAGCGGCGGGTTTGACGGCGCGCCGGCGTGGGCCGCGCTCACCGACGGGAAGCCGTCGTACGCCACATTCGGCGTGTCAGTCTTCAATCCAGCGGTGAACGCGGCGTTCAACAACTTTTGGAAGAACACGTTGGCCCAGGTCCCGCAGGGTGACGCACCGGGTCCTGGTCTGCAGGATCATTGGATCGGGGCCATGGCCGCGCTTGCCCGACGCTTTCGGGATGAGCCGGCCGTGCTCGGCTACGAGATCATGAACGAGCCGCAGCTGGGGACCTTCAAGGCGTACGCCCTGGCCGATACGTACATGTATCCGTTCTACCGGCGCGTCATCGAAGCGATCACCGGCGAACGGGACGGCTTGCCGGACTGCCCAGCGTCGATGCCCAGCGGCACCGTGCCCGGAGGTGCCTGCGCCTATCCCGACCTCGGCATACACGACACGCGACACATCTTCGCGTTCGAGCCGGCGGCGGTGCGCAACCTCGTCGACTTCTCGCCGCAGACATCCGAACCGTTCACGCGCTATCCGAACATCGCCTACGCGCCGCATACGTACACGCACGTCTTCACCGTGGACTCCTCGTTCATCGGGTATTCGTACCAGAACGCACCGTACCCCCGAGTTACGATTTCGCCTATGCGACAGCGGCGGATGAAGCCGCGCAAATCGGTGCGGCCGTGCTGGTGACCGAGTTCGGCAACGGTCCGGATGCGGACAGCGCGATCATGGCCTCGACGGTGCGTGCGCAGGAACGCTGGAAAACCGGTAGCGCCTTGTGGACTTGGAAAGCCAACTGCTCGCTCGACCCCGCGGACACCTGCACCAACGGTTGGTCGTTTTACAACGGGCCGCCAGGTGGACCTGGGACAACGCCGGAACCGCAAAACGCAGCGCCCAAGCCGTTGCGCAGCAAACTGCTGCAGCGCATCTGGCCGCGCGCCACCGCCGGCCGCCTCGACCGCTACGCGTACGACGTCGATACGCAAGCGTTCCTCATGGATGTGAACAGCGCCACCGCGGTTACGAAGGGTGACACGGCGGCGGAAACCGTGATCTTCGTCCCCGAGGTCGTGCAGGGCGCCCTCACTGTCGAGATAACTGGAGATGCCACGCTCGATGTGGTGGTCACCAATCCGGACGGCACGCGCTTGCTGTTCGTCGCCCCTACCGGCCCGCGCTACAGCGTCGCGGTTGGCGCAGCGGCGGACGTCACCGCGTTGCGCCAGCGTACTGATGCGGAGCCGGCGACGGAGCCCATTGACGCCACGCAGGCACGTCAGGCGCTGCAGGACTTTCTGCAAACGGCACAGGCCTCCACGGATCCCAACATCGCGAGTCGGGCCGGCCTGGTCTCGGGCATCGTCGCATCGCTCTTGGGCAGCCCGAGCGGCGGGTGACTGTGCCGGGTTGGCGCACCCATAAACTGTCCCCCTTACCAAGTTACCAAGGGGGACCACAGGGGGTTTCGCCGCGGCACTTCAACCTCCCCTGGCCCCTCCTTGGTAAGGAGGGGAATCCATACGCGGCCGCTCTTTCCCTTGACTCATGCCGCAGGCCGGCGCGAGAATCGACAGCTTGAGCCGTTCTTCAGCGAGGAGGAGGTTTCATGCATCGTATGTTTTCTTCGGTTCTTGGCGTGGCCGCCTTAACGTTGGCGGGCGTTGCGGGCGCATCCACGTGGAAAATTGACCCGGCGCACACCAGCGCCCAGTTCGCCGTGCGGCACATGATGGTGTCCACCGTCCGCGGAACGTTGGGGCTGGTTGCCGGCACCCTGAACCTTGACGCCGCCGACCCCACGAAGTCGTCCGTCACCGCCACCGTCGATGTCAACGGCATGGACACCCGCGAGCCGAAGCGGGACGCCCACCTCAAGAGTGCGGATTTCTTCGATGCCGCCACTTACCCGACGATCACGTTCACGTCGAAGCGCGTCACCAAGGTGGGCGAGGCGAAGTTTCAAGCCACCGGCGACCTGACGATCCATGGCGTCACCAAGGAAGTGGTGCTCGACGTCGAGGGGGCACCCACGCCGTTCAAAGATCCGATGGGCAACGTCAGACTGGGCGGCAGCGCCACCACGAAGCTCAACCGCAAGGACTTTGGCCTCATCTGGAACAAGACGCTCGACGGCGGCGGGTTACTGATTGGCGATGACGTCGTCGTGACTATCGACATCGAACTGATCAAGGCGCCGTAACGGGAACCAGCGCGACGAGCGGCCTGTCTTACTGGCATTGCACACAAGCCACTGACTTCGTTGTGCTGGCGGAGGAGGAAGGGAGTCGAACCCTCCGGCGACCTTACGGCCGCCCACGCGGTTTTGAAGACCGGGGAGGCCACCGGGCCCCATCCTCCTCCCTGAGACGCCGCCTTACACCTGCTTTCGTGTCGCGCCGGACCGCCGGCAGTGTCCGTCACCGTCCATACGACCCGCCGAGGTGATCGTAGGGGTCGACGCCGCTGGCAAGGTCGTTCTTGTAGCGCATCTGGTCGACGTACCGCTCGAGCCCGTGGATCAAGAAGTCTAAGAAGTCACGGGTCGACAGAATGCCGACCGGCTTGCCGTTCCGGGTGATCGGGAGGTGACGGAATTTCTTCTGCCTGAAGATCTGCAGAACCGCCTTCGGCGGCGCGCTCACGTCCACCGTCACGACCTCACGGGTCGCGACCTCGCCGACGTCGGTGGTGCGCGGGTCGCGGTTCTTGCGCACCACCCGTGTCAACAAGTCGCGCTCCGAGAACAACCCCCACAGCTCGCCTTTCTCGATCAACAGCACTGCTCCCACCTTGTTCGTCGCCATACGGCGCGCCACCTCGGCGACCGTTTCATAGGGCGTCGCCGTAATCATGCGTGTGACCATCAAATCTTCAATGCTTGCCATCCATCCCTCCGCAGGTCATTCCACAGGCCGCCCGAGCTTTCCGCATCCGTGCGGTGGCCCCGCAGTGCAAGGACTGTCCTACGATTGCGCGTTCGGCGAGGAAAGACAACACGGACTCGATCGAGAGAACCAATTGACTCTGCCTTTACCCACGGCGTATATACGGGTCTGTCTGAAGTTTTGGGGGTCCGTTCGAAGGTAAGGGAACGTCCGATAAGCTGCCCGCAAACGCCGGAGCGGGCCGCGGAAAAGGCGATGACGAAGCGCAACACGGTACTCATTATCGACGACGACCCCGACTACGTCGAGGCCATCACGGCGCTTCTCGAGAGTGGCGGCTACGAGGTGCACTCCGCCTCCAATGGCACGGACGGGTTGAAGCTCGCGACCGCCCTAGTGCCGGATCTAGTCCTCCTCGACATCGTCATGACCGAGCGCACCGAAGGCTTCACGGTCTTGAAGAAGATGCGCGACGTACCGGCGCTGACAAGAACGCCCGTCGTGATTATCTCTTCCATTTATACCGAGATGCCGGTGTTCCAGGTGAGCCCCGACGCCGGCTGGCTGCCCGCCGACCTATTCCTTTCGAAGCCCGTGGACCCCCCGCGGCTGCTCGCGGAAGCGGCGCGTCTGACTGGGCGGGCCGGCAAGACGTAATCTAACAGCCCCCTGAAAAACCCCGCCCCATGCTTCGAGAGCCTCAGCATGAGCGGAGCCCCTCCCGAATCTATTGAAGTTTTCCGCTCACCCTGAGGCTCTCGAAGGGTGCTCGCCGCCTTTTTCAACAGCCTGCTAAACTAACCCCGATCCGAAAATCTTTCAGTCGACAGTCAATAGTCGATAGTTGAGAGTTACACCCAAACCAGCGCAGGGCATTCGGCTGCCACGTTCATGGTAGTTTCCCGAGCATTTCTTCGCAAACTGGCCGGAGCTGTCCTGATTTTCCGCCGCGAGTCTCTTGATTCGGCCTAATTCGGAAAGTCGCGTTGACATAGGGATGGCGTGCTGCAAGAAGATCCATCGGAGAGGAGACCATGAACGAACTCCTTGCACATGCCGACGCGCTGGTGAGCTGGCTCCGGGAGCTGGCCCAGCGTGAATCGGTCTTTTTCCCCCAACCTGCCGGCGAGCGCAGCTTTCGCTTCGAGCCGGTAACCGCATCGACCGCGATCGACCTGCAGGCATACCTGCCCACAATCGTGCCGCCGAACAAGAAACTGATGCCGGCTTTCGACGAGCTGGTCCGGTTCCGGCTCCAGAAAGACCAGGTCGCCGTGGAAACCGTGACGGATACGAGCCATCGCATCCTGGCGGGTGTGCGCTCGTGCGACCTCAAGGCCATCGCGCTCATGGACAAGGTCCAAAGCGACGGGGTGAGCGACCCCCACTATTGGGCGCGGCGCGACAACACGGCCATTATTGCCATCGCCTGTGCGAAGCCCTGCGATGATCGGGCCTTCTGCCAGGCCACACATTCGCTGGACCACAAGCAGGGGGCCGACATCTACCTCACGCCGGTGGACGGCCAGGTGGTAGTCGAGAAGCTCACGGCGAGAGCCGATGACTTCCTGAGAGGGGCCCCATTCGGGTCGACCAAGGACGTCGCCGCCCTGCTCAAAAAGGCGCAGGACGCCAGGCCCAAGCCCTTCGGCCGGCAGCTCACCGTCCCGGTCGAGAAACTGCCTGGGGTGCTGCGGGGCCAATACCGCAGCCCGGTGTGGGACAAGCACGTCAAGCAGTGCTTCTCGTGCGGCACCTGCACCATGGTCTGCCCGACCTGCTACTGCTTCGACGTCAAGGACGACCTCGGTCTCGACCTGACCTCGGGCAACCGCGTGCGGACGTGGGACTCCTGTATGCTCCCACAGTTCGCCACGGTGGCCGGCGGCCATGACTTCCGGGGCGTTCCCGCCTCACGGCAGCGGCACCGCGTCAAGCGCAAGTTCGAGTACCTGATGGAGCGCTTCGGGGGCCACAGCTTCTGCGTCGGCTGCGGCCGCTGCGGACGGCAGTGCACGACCCACATCGACATCTTCGACATCGTCAACGATGCGGCAGGAGGCGCACAATGACGCACCACACTGAAGAGCGAGCGGCGGATCCGTTCGTGCCGTTCTTCGGGCGGATCCTCGACATCCGCGAGATGACGCCGCGCGAGAAGTACTACCGGGTGGAACTGCCCCAGCCGCTCAATCACAAGCCGGGCCAGTTCGTTATGCTGTCGGTCCCCGGCCTCGGGGAGGCGCCGATCTCGATCTCGTGCGGGCCGCGCCAGGACAATCTCCTCGAGCTCGTCATCCGCAAGGCCGGCAGCTTGACGACGGTCTTGCACAACATGACCGTGGGCCAGCGTATTGGCGTCCGTGGCCCGTTTGGCTCCGGTTTCGATATCACGAAGTTCTATGGCAAGGACCTGGTGTTCGTCTGCGGCGGCCTGGGGCTGGCGCCGCTGCGCTCGCTCATCACGCCGGTGGTCGAGAACGCCGACAAGTTCGGCCAGGTGACCATCCTGTCGGGCGCGCTCGACCCCTCCCTCGAACTCTACCGCGACGAGCTGAAGGCCTGGGGCAAGCGGGTCCGGGTCATCCGCCTGGTCGACAAGACCGACAACATGCCCTGGGACGGCGATCAGGTGGGTCTCGTCACCGCGCCGATTCCAACGTTGAAGCTCGATCCCGCAAAGACCTTTGCCGTGCTGTGCGGCCCGCCGGTGATGTACAAGTTCGTGGTCATCGAGCTCGACCGGCATCGCATTCCGCACGAGCAGATCTACATCGACCTCGAGCGCCGCATGCGGTGCGGCATCGGCAAGTGCGGCCATTGCCAGATCGACGAGGTCTACTGCTGTTGCGACGGCCCTGTTTTCAGGCTGGCCGATGTCAAAGATCTACCGGAGGCGTTAGCATGAAGCCCCGTGTTGCTTTCTTCGACTTTGCGAGTTGCGAGGGCTGCCAGCTCGCCATTTTGAACTGCGAGGACATCCTCCTCGACATCCTCGGCTTGGTGGACATCGTGGAATTCCGCGAGGCCATCAGCGACAAATCACCGCGCTACGACGTCGCGTTCATCGAGGGCAGCGTCAACCGCGAGATGGACATGGAACGGCTGCGCGAGGTCCGCGCCCGCGCCACCTACGTGGTGGCGCTCGGGGCGTGCGCGTGCATAGGCAACGTGCAGGCCCGGTCGAACTTCGTGGCGCCCGCGGAGAACTACAAGGTCGTCTACGGCGAGGAGGCACGCGACCGTGTGCAGACCAACGAGCGGTACTGGCCGCTCTGGTCTCACACCCGGGTGCGCGCCATCAAGCAGGTGATCAAGGTCGACTTCGAGCTGCGGGGCTGCCCGATCGTGCCGGCGGAGTTCCTGCACTTGGTCAAGTGCCTCATCACCGGCTCGATCCCGAACTTCCCGCCCAACGCCGTCTGCGTTGAGTGCAAGAAGAACGAGAACGAGTGCGTGCTGGCTCAGGGCCGCACCTGCATGGGGCCGGTCATCTACGGCGGCTGCAACTCGATCTGCGTCAACGGCGGCTACGTGTGTGATGGCTGCCGGGGGCTCTTGCCGCAAGCCAACATCGACGCCCACAAGCAACTCATGCGCGATCACCAGATCCCTGATGAGCGCATCTTGAGCCGCTATCGCCTCTTCTGCGCGAACGAGGTGATCGGCAAGGCCGAAACCGTCGGCTGAGAGGCTAAGCGCCATGGCTGGCAACGACAAAACGTACAACATCGATATCCATCACGTGACCCGCGTCGAGGGCCACGGCAACATCAAGATCAGCACCACGGAAGGGGTGGTAAAGGAAGTCAAGCTGGAGATCGTAGAGGCCAATCGCTTCTTCGAGCGGCTGGTCTACGGCATGCTCCCGCACGAGGTGCCCTGGATCGTGAGCCGCATCTGCGGCATCTGCTGCGTCGGCCACCAGCTCACGGCCATCAAGGCGGTCGAGGCCGCGCTGGGCATCCAGCCGAGCCCCCAGACCATCCTGCTGCGCAAGCTGTTCACCGAGTCGCAGTTCATCCAGAGCCACGTGCTGCACGTCTACTTCCTGGCCGTCCCCGACTTCCTGGGCGTGCAGAGCGTGCTGCCGCTTGCTTCGAGCCATCCCGAGGTGGTCAAGCGGGCCCTGAAGCTCAAGAAGCTCGCCAACGATTACACGGCGGCCATCGGCGGCCGCATGTTGCACCCCATGACCGACACGGTGGGCGGCTTCTACCGCATGCCCAAGCTCGACCTGCTCGAGGAGTTGCACAGGCGCTTGCTCGAGGCGGTGCCCGACGTGCAGGAAACCGTCCGCATTGCGAAGACCTTGAAGATCCCACCCTACGAGCGGCAGACCGAATACGTATCGCTCAAGGACAAGAGCGAGTACGCGCTCTACGATGGCGACGTCTACAGCTCGGATACCAAGGAGTGCGTGCCGGTCGCGCAGTATCGCAGCGTGACCAACGAGTTTACCGTGCCGCATTCCACCACCAAGTGGAGCAAGTGGCACCGCAACTCGTACTTCGTCGGCGCGCTGGCGCGGGTCAACAACAACTTCGACCAGCTGCGTCCGGAGGCCAAGAACGCCGCAGCCGACCTGGGCTTCAAGGCGCCGTCGTATAACCCGTACATGAACAACGTGGCGCAGGTGATCGAAACCGTACACTGCGTTTACAACAGCGTGGCGACGCTTGAGCAAGTGTTGAACTCGGGATTGAAGGAGGAGAAACCGGTCTACACGGCGCGGGCCGGGCAGGGCGCGGGTTCGTGCGAGGTGCCGCGCGGCATCCTCTTCCACGATTACACCTTCGACCAGAGCGGCCGGTGCGTGGCGGGCAACGCCATCATCCCGACCAGCCAGAACATCAACAACATCGAGCAGGACATGAAGGACTTCGTCCCGAAGATGTTGCCCAGCATGTCGCAGGAGGAGCTCGCGTTGCACATGGAGATGCTGTTGCGGGCCTATGACCCCTGTATCTCCTGCTCGGTGCACATGCTGGATGTCGAGTTCATCGACTAGCACTAGGCGGCATGGCCCTGAACGTCGTCGGCCTCGGCAGCGAGCTCTCGGGCGACGACGCGGTCGGCCTCGTGCTCGTCGAGCGCCTGCGCGGGCGCCTGGCGGGCACGCCCGTCTCGTGCCTGTCGTGGCCCGATGTCGACGCGCTCACGGCGGCCCATGACCTGTTGGCCCTCGAAGGCGCGGTCCTGCTGGTCGATTGCGCTGACATGGGGCTCGAACCGGGCAGCTACCGGCTGCTTGCCCAGAGCCAGGTTCGATTGCAGGTTAAGCACAGCGCGGTATCGGTGCACGGCATCGGCGTGGCCGAGGCGCTCGAACTGGCCCGGCGGCTCGGGTTTGCCCAGCCGGTGCACCTGTTTGCCGTTCAACCGTTCCAATTGGAGCCCGGAACGCCATTGTCCAACGAACTGCAAGCCCGCTTGCCCGCGCTTGACGATGCCCTTGCGGCGGCGGTGGAAAAGTTGGAGAGTGGCGCGCTGTCGGATCAGCCAAAGCGGAGCAGCGTGTGAGTACGGACCCACAATCGGCCCAGTCATTCAGCTGGGGCGCCAGCTACGCCTACGAGACCGACCTGCGGGCCAAGGTGCTGGCCGAGCGCATCGCGTGGTTAATCCAAATCCGCTGGGCCATGGCCGCGCTCAGCGCTCTTGCCGCGGCGGGAGCGGCCCTCGGCCTGCTACCCGGCAAGGCCGACTACCGCTGCTTCGTCGGCGTGGCGCTGTTCCTGGCCGGCATGAACCTGGTCTTCCGCTGGGCCACCGCCCGCTACTTGCGCAAGCGCCGCTTGATGGTGGCGCAAGTGCTGGCCGACTTCGTGGCGCTCTCCGCCGTCACCTACGCCATGGGCGGGACCGCAACGCCAGTGCCGATGTTCTTCATGGCCCACGTCATCCTGTCGTCGTTGTTCTTCAACCCGCGCACCAGCCTCTTGCTGACCGGCGTTGGATTCGGCTTCGCCTTGCTGGCGGTTCTCGAGCTCGGGCGCCACGGTCTGGTACGGCGGCACCCTTGGTGGCTGCTTCCTGTTTTGCTGGTATCTCACCAGCGCCA
Source organism: uncultured delta proteobacterium (assembly GCA_963729835.1). GTDB lineage: Bacteria > Desulfobacterota > Binatia > HRBIN30 > HRBIN30 > CAVSQF01. The sequence continues at coordinate 24,144 of CAVSQF010000029.1, forward strand.
TCACCACCAGCCTCAAGCTGCGCGAGCAGCAGCTCGAGGAGAGCAACTCGATCCTCGAGCGGCTCGACCGGGAGAAGACCCAGGCCACGCTGCGCGCCACCCACGAGCTCAAGGCGCCGTTCGCGGCCATCAAGAGCTACGTCTATTCGCTGCGCGACGGCTACTGCGGCGACCTGCCTCCCAAGGCGCTCGAGGTGGTGGGGCGCATCGGGGACCGCTGCGACCGGCTCACCAACATGATCACCGCCATCATCCACGTCGGCAACCTGCGTACCGCCGTGGTCAGCGAGGCCGATTTCGAGCCGGTCAACCTGGTGCAGTTCATGGTCCCCGAGATTGAGGAGGCGGCGGTGATGGCCAAGACGCGCCGCATCACCATCAAGTACGACCCCGGCAAGGAGGCGGACCTCACCATCCGAGCGTCGCCGCGCCACCTGCATACCTTGGTCTCCAACTTGCTTCGCAACGCAATCACTTACTCGCACGGGGACGGCACGGTCGAGGTGTCGTTGCACCCGGCCAAGAAGAGCGCCGTGCTGCGGGTGAGCGATCACGGCATTGGCATTGCCCGGGAGAGCATTCCAAAGATCTTCGACGATTTCTTTCGTTCGAATGCAGCCGCCCGCGTAAACCCTCATGGCAACGGATTGGGCTTGACCCTCGTCAAGGAGGTCGCCAAGCTGCACGGCGCCACCATCGAGGTGGCCAGCGAAGAGGGGAAGGGCACTTGCTTCTGGGTTTGGTTTCCCCGACTATCACCTTCGACACAGGGAGGAAACGATGGCAAAAGTCCTGATCATCGATGACGACGAGGATGTCATTGACAACCTCACGATGGTCCTCGAAAAGGCTGGCTTCACCGTCAAGGTGAAGCGTGACACCGAGAAGGTCGCCGCCGAGGTGGCCGCGATCGATCCTGACGTGATCATCCTCGACGTGATGTTCCCGGAGGATCCCTACGCAGGCTTCCAGGCGGCCCGCGACATCAGGGGCGACAAGCGACTCTCCAAGATCCCGATCCTGGTGTTGTCGGCGGTCAACCAGCGCTCCGGCCAGTCCTTCGGCTTCTCTGACAGTGACCTGAGCAATGATTTCTTGCCGGCCGAGGCTTTCATCGAGAAGCCGATCGAGCCCAAGGCGCTCATCGAGCGCATCAAGAGCGCGCTCGAGCCCAAGGTCGGCCCGTAAGACCGGCGGACATCCCGACGCCGCTCATGAGCGGCCGACAGCCACGGGTCAGCACGGCCGCCCCTCAGGCTGTGGAGGCGTATGCCGCGTGCGGCGGTGTGCCGCGAAGGTGCAGCGCTGTAGGTGGCGCAGCTGCCGAAGGGCCACTGATTGCTTCACCTTGAAACTGTGTTACGAAGCTGACTACCCGCTGGGGGACGGATCGATTGAGGCGCTGACCGTGGGGCTGGGCCGCTATGAGCGAGACACCTTCTTGGGCCAGTACTATCGGCTACTATCGGCTTCTGGGTCCCTTGGAACACTTCACCAGAGCCGAACCAGTCGCTGTTGGAAGGCGGGTTTCGTGAGAGCCGTTAGCCCGCAGAGCTTGGCGGCATAACAGGTCGAGACCATGCTTGATGATGGGTCGCGCAAGCTGTTGATTCCTGAGCCGTGTTTGCAGTATAGCCGCCATGTTTCGAGGGCGTGCTATGCGGCGAGAACTCGCGGGGGTTGCCGATTTTATTCGAGAGCCTAATTGTAGTTCGGCTGGTCAGGGGCATGCTATGGCAGAGGACGCTATCAGACGCAGTCTGGGGCGCCCGAAGAGGGGCAGGCGAGGGGCGGGGCCAGTCCCAATCCACCCGATTTTGGGACAGCTTGGCTGTCGCTTTTTATGGCAACTTGCGAGAAAGTGACGACGGCTCACCCTGCGCGTGCCCGGCCGGGCACACCCCACCGCGACGTGCTGCGCAAGGCGCGGGTGTTGGCGCAAGGCGCGGGTTGCTTACGTCGCTCTGTTTCTGGTAATGGCTCTTCATGGAATCCTTGAGTTGTGACATCTGCGCCGGAAGGAAAATAGTAGTCCGCAAGAATCCTCTTCCCATTCGGACGGCGAGCGGTGATCGGATCATCTGTCACACCCTAGAGTGTGGCCACGCCTGGCACATCACCTACGCCGACCTCGACCCAGGCGGGCTGCCGGCCGGAACGACCACCACAAAGTGTACGTGTACCGACTACAGACCCCCTCAATGACCAGCACAGAGATTACCCGCACCGTTCTCATCACCCTTTGCTTCTCTTTTCTCACGGTACCCACCGTCAACGCCCTCACCGCCAACGAATGGAAGAAATTAGAGCCCGCCGAACAGCAAGCCTACATCTGCGGTGTCGTCGATACCTGGCGGAATTTTGCAACGCTGGAAAACTACGCCAAGGGACAAGGGGATTCACCCCCTGACGCCACTGCTCAGATCTTTGCAGAAGTCGCACACTGCACCGCTGGGAAAGGGATAACCTACAAGCAAATCATCGCCGTCGTTCGAAAGTATCTAAAAAACAACCCCTCTGAGTGGCACATCGACATGGCGTCACTGATTTTTGAAGCGGTGCACGCTGCATTTTGCGAACCACAGCCCACGAAAACCACACACTGATCACCCCCCGCATTTGCTCCCGCCAAGCCCCAACTTCCTACCGCACGACGTGTCGACCGTTGCCGAAGGGCGGCGGCGACATGGTCAGGCGAAGCTCAGAGAGCTCACCCTTCGGAACTATGGTCGACATGCGCATTGTGCGAGGTGAACGACACCAAACTCCCGATCACCAGTCACATCATCGGTTGGAGTGACCGAGCGGACACGCGTGGGTTGCTGAGCAACGCGATCTGTCTTTGCTGCTTTCACGACGCAGCGAACTTCCCACGCGGCCGCCGTGGAATACATCCGGCATCATCGGAGGCGTCACGGACTGTAGCCCTTCAGCCCAGGACCGGTATAATGCGGCCGCTATGCGAGTTGAGGGATTTATGTGGCTGCCTGCGGTCGTCGAAAAGCTGTGGTCCAAACACCGCGTCGATCGGGATGAAGCCGAAGAGGTCTTCTTCAACCAGCCCCGCTTCTGGTTCGTGGAACGCGGCAACCGCCGCGGCGAAGACGTGTACGCCGTAACGGGCCAAACCGACGCGGGGCGCTATTTGATCGTTTTCTTCATTCGCAAGGCCGACAAGACCGCGCTAATCTTGAGCGCACGAGATATGGACGCGAAGGAGCGCAACCGACATGGCAAGAAGTGAACGGCGGAGCAGCGTTTCGGGGGCTCGCAGCCCGGAGGAGGTCGGCGAGTTCTGGGATTCGCATAGCCTCGACGACTCTCCGGAAGTGCGCGAGGTTCACGTCGACGTGCGGGCGCACCGGAGACGGCGCGTGACGCTCGATCCCGACTTGTACGAGCAGGTCGAAACCCAAGCACGCCTCCGTGGGGTATCCCCGGAGACCCTCGTGAATCGGTGGCTTACTGAGAGACTGCTCGCCAACGGCGCCGAGGAAACTCAGGCGTGATTCTACAGCTCGTAGCATGCCGAATCGGCTCGCCGGGACTGACCCGTGAGGGCCAGCCCGGCTGCCACACCACCGTACGTGCGGGTCCGCATACGGCGGTTCCGATCAGATGCGGGCCTGCGGCCCGTAGTGAAGAACAATCCACAACGTGCGCATGTCGGGAACTCCCTGTTCGTGCAGCCAGCGGTTATTCAGGGCACGTTGGACGATGCTGTTGGCACTCATCCGCCAGTACCCTTTACGGCTTCGCGTGGCCATGTGAACCTCCTTGGGTGGGATACCCAAGACGATCAGATGGCGGCGGCGAGTCCGGGGCCGTTTCCATTGCTTCCAGTAGTACAACCGCACTCTTCGGCGTACCCATTCCTCCAGTTCCAGCAACGCCGAGTAGGTGTGGCTGATGCCGAAGTAGTGGAGCCAACCGGTGACGTAGACGCGCAGTTCGTCGATGACGTCCTGCACCCGATGCCCCCGGTTGCGACGGGTGATCTCTTTCACCCGTCGCTTGAAGCGCGCATAGGCCTTGGTCGTCCACACCGCTCTGCCTCGGGCGCCGATCTGGAAGCCCAGAAAGGTGCACTGCTTGAGCGGGGCGGCTTGGCTTTTGACCCGGTTCACTACCAGCTGAAGCTGCCCCTCTACGTATCGCGTCAGGCTTTTCATCACCCGTTCGGCCGCTTTCGCGCTCTTGACCATAACCAGGAAGTCGTCGGCATAGCGGGCAAACCGATGTCCGCGCCGTTCGAGCTCCTTGTCTAAGGGGTCGAGCGTGATGTTGGCCAGCAAGGGCGACAGCGGCCCGCCCTGCGGCACTCCTTGAGGCGTGGCCTCGCGGGTACCCTCGGGCAGCACCACTCCGGCTTCGAGGTAGCGGCGGATCAGACCCAGGACCTTGCGGTCCCGGATCTTCTCGCGCAACTGACTCATCAGCCGGATGTGGTTGACGCTATCGAAGAAGGATTTGAGGTCACAGTCCACCGCATAGTGGCGTCCCTCATGCCAGCAGGCTTCCACTTCCCGCACCGCCTGATGGGCGTTGCGGCCTTCGTGGAACCCGTAGCTGTGAGCACTAAACCCGCTTTCAAAGAGCGGGGTCAGCACCTGCGCCAACGCCTGCTGAATCAGGCGATCCAACACCGTTGGCACCCCCAGCGGGCGCAGGGTCCCGTCGGGTTTGGGAATGAATACCCGGCGCACCGGCGCCGGGCGGTACGTCCCCGCCATGAGCGCGGAGCGTATCCGTGGCCATTGTTCCCGGCAGAACGCCGGAAACGCCTCGACGGTCGTGCCGTCGAGGCCCGGAGCCCCCGCGTTGGCCTTGACTCGTCGCCAGGCCACCCGCAGATTTTCCGGGGCCAGAACTTGCTCCATCATGGTCTGCTCCTGAACGCTCCCATGCTTCCCTGCGGGGCGGCCCTCACCGCTTCCTGGCCTGCCGGCGTCATCGGTCGCGATGTCCTCCACGCGGTCGGAACGTTCCTGTTCGGTTCGGCCCTTCATGCGCATCAAGACTTCCGGTGTGCGGGTTTAGGTGGGCGCCTTCCAGCCCCCGGCTTGCTGCTCATTACTATGGCCTCTGCTGACTCCCCGCCAGGTCGCCCCAGCGGGGTCTCCCCAGGTAAGAACGCGTTGCTTCCCGGCACCACCGCCGCATTTACCTCCGCGACTGAACCGTCGACTTCGCTGTGTTGTGCCAGCTCGTCGCATCACGTCGGCCTTCATATGCGGTTCTTGTCCATCGGCCCGCCGGTTTCCCCTAGCCTTCCTTCCCCCGACCGGTTACCCTGCCGGAGTTGGCTTCGAGTGGTAGGTTGTTCATGTTGCCATGATCGGTCCTCCTACAAGGGACTTTCACCCCATTTGCAACGCGCCCATGCTGGGCGCACACACGCCGCTCCAGGCGACGGCGAGGAGAGCGCCGCGCCTGAGCGGCAGGCCGTTGGCGGCATGGCGCGAATTGGCATTTATGCTCACTGGAAGGCAGGAGGGTGAAACATGCCCATAACGAATAAGCAGTCGGGGACGAATGTGCATGAGGTTGCGGACGCGATCTATCGCATCAACACGCCCGTTGTGATCGAGGGTGCAGGTGGGTTCTCGTTCAATCAATACCTCATCACGGATGATGAACCATTGCTCTTCCACACCGGACCGCGAAAGATGTTTCCCTTGGTTCGTGAGGCGGTTGCGAGCGTGTTGCCGTTGGAACGCCTTCGTTACATTGCCTGTTCGCATGTTGAAGCGGACGAGTGCGGCTCGCTCAACGAATGGCTTGTCGTCGCTCCGCAGTCCGTACCACTGTGCGGCACGGTTGCTGCCATGGTATCGATTAGTGACCTCGCTGATCGGGCGCCCCGCGCGCTTGCCGATGGAGAGTTGCTTCTTCTGGGCAGGCACTCCGTGTGTTGGTTCGACACGCCGCATCTGCCGCACGCGTGGGAATGCGGGTTCCTGATGGAAGAACGAACAAAGACACTGCTGTGCGGCGACCTGTTCACGCAGGGCGGCGCCGATCTTCCAGCACTCACTGAGTCGGACATTCTTGGGCCCAGCGAAGCGTTCCGCCACGGGATGGACTATTTTTCACACACCAAGAACGCCCGCCCCATGCTGGAGAGATTGGCTTCCACCAGGCCAGCAACGCTGGCGTGTATGCACGGCAGCGCATGGCGTGGCGACGGGGCAAAACTGCTTCGTGCTCTTGCTGATGCGCTATCTGCATGATTGGCTCCCTACTTGGCATGGACATGTCGCCCAATCGGCTCGCCGGGACTGACCCGTGAGGGCCAGCCCGGCTGCCACACCACCGTACGTGCGGGTCCGCATACGGCGGTTCCGATCAGATGCGGGCCTGCGGCCCGTAGTGAAGAACAATCCACAACGTGCGCATGTCGGGAACTCCCTGTTCGTGCAGCCAGCGGTTATTCAGGGCACGTTGGACGATGCTGTTGGCACTCATCCGCCAGTACCCTTTACGGCTTCGCGTGGCCATGTGAACCTCCTTGGGTGGGATACCCAAGACGATCAGATGGCGGCGGCGAGTCCGGGGCCGTTTCCATTGCTTCCAGTAGTACAACCGCACTCTTCGGCGTACCCATTCCTCCAGTTCCAGCAACGCCGAGTAGGTGTGGCTGATGCCGAAGTAGTGGAGCCAACCGGTGACGTAGACGCGCAGTTCGTCGATGACGTCCTGCACCCGATGCCCCCGGTTGCGACGGGTGATCTCTTTCACCCGTCGCTTGAAGCGCGCATAGGCCTTGGTCGTCCACACCGCTCTGCCTCGGGCGCCGATCTGGAAGCCCAGAAAGGTGCACTGCTTGAGCGGGGCGGCTTGGCTTTTGACCCGGTTCACTACCAGCTGAAGCTGCCCCTCTACGTATCGCGTCAGGCTTTTCATCACCCGTTCGGCCGCTTTCGCGCTCTTGACCATAACCAGGAAGTCGTCGGCATAGCGGGCAAACCGATGTCCGCGCCGTTCGAGCTCCTTGTCTAAGGGGTCGAGCGTGATGTTGGCCAGCAAGGGCGACAGCGGCCCGCCCTGCGGCACTCCTTGAGGCGTGGCCTCGCGGGTACCCTCGGGCAGCACCACTCCGGCTTCGAGGTAGCGGCGGATCAGACCCAGGACCTTGCGGTCCCGGATCTTCTCGCGCAACTGACTCATCAGCCGGATGTGGTTGACGCTATCGAAGAAGGATTTGAGGTCACAGTCCACCGCATAGTGGCGTCCCTCATGCCAGCAGGCTTCCACTTCCCGCACCGCCTGATGGGCGTTGCGGCCTTCGTGGAACCCGTAGCTGTGAGCACTAAACCCGCTTTCAAAGAGCGGGGTCAGCACCTGCGCCAACGCCTGCTGAATCAGGCGATCCAACACCGTTGGCACCCCCAGCGGGCGCAGGGTCCCGTCGGGTTTGGGAATGAATACCCGGCGCACCGGCGCCGGGCGGTACGTCCCCGCCATGAGCGCGGAGCGTATCCGTGGCCATTGTTCCCGGCAGAACGCCGGAAACGCCTCGACGGTCGTGCCGTCGAGGCCCGGAGCCCCCGCGTTGGCCTTGACTCGTCGCCAGGCCACCCGCAGATTTTCCGGGGCCAGAACTTGCTCCATCATGGTCTGCTCCTGAACGCTCCCATGCTTCCCTGCGGGGCGGCCCTCACCGCTTCCTGGCCTGCCGGCGTCATCGGTCGCGATGTCCTCCACGCGGTCGGAACGTTCCTGTTCGGTTCGGCCCTTCATGCGCATCAAGACTTCCGGTGTGCGGGTTTAGGTGGGCGCCTTCCAGCCCCCGGCTTGCTGCTCATTACTATGGCCTCTGCTGACTCCCCGCCAGGTCGCCCCAGCGGGGTCTCCCCAGGTAAGAACGCGTTGCTTCCCGGCACCACCGCCGCATTTACCTCCGCGACTGAACCGTCGACTTCGCTGTGTTGTGCCAGCTCGTCGCATCACGTCGGCCTTCATATGCGGTTCTTGTCCATCGGCCCGCCGGTTTCCCCTAGCCTTCCTTCCCCCGACCGGTTACCCTGCCGGAGTTGGCTTCGAGTGGTAGGTTGTTCATGTTGCCATGATCGGTCCTCCTACAAGGGACTTTCACCCCATTTGCAACGCGCCCATGCTGGGCGCACACCAGGCGCTCCAGCGGACGCGGATAAACCGCGCCGCTGAGCTTGGTCGTTCGGCTTCAACTCGGTGCTGGCGGCCGCCGTCGCTCGCCCATCACCCTTTCGCGCCAGCTTGGTAACCCTGACGGGGTGAGTTTGGCCATACTGTTACAGACTGATTTACCCCCACGTATTACGCGACGGCACGCATTTTCAAGCTGGAATGCCACAATGACACGCGCCACGTCGCCTCTGCAGCCGTAGAATGGGGTCGTGTCACGGTGCATGATGCCGTTCCCGGCCGGAACGTCCAAATGTTGGGCGCCACCTCGCCTCTGCAGCGCTGAAACGGCATCGTGGCACGGTACATTAACCCGTTTGCGCTCGGGATGCCCCAAATGTCAGCGCCACTTCGCCTCCGCAGCGCCGCGACGGCATGGTGTCACGCGACGCCACCCGGTTTCAGCGCGGAATGCCCGCAATGGCGCGCCGCACAGCGCGGTTGCGCACTTTTGAGGGGCCGGCAGCGTCCAACGTCCCCGAAAAACGCAATCAAACAGAGAGCCCGGTCGGCTTTCGCTCGGTGTGACCGCGTCCCCGACAACTTCAAGGATGCAGCTGCTACGAAGATGAGCCAGGCAATGACCGGCATGCAGGTACCTCCTCGAAAGTAACTGCCATGCGGCAACCGGTTGTCGTCACCCCAAGCACACGCGGCGCTTACTCGAACGCGGCGCGCCGGGCATCAGAATACCTCGACCGCGACGCCGCGCTCGGCCAGCGTCGCCTTGATGTCGCCCGCGAGCAGGCGGGCGGCGGAGTCATTGCCCTTCAGGTGCGCGTCCATGTGCGCCAAGCCCAGGCCGCGCACGAAGCGGTACGCGTGCTCCCCCGGGCACAGCTCGCTGATCGGACGCACACCTTTGGCGATCCGTTCAAAGTCCCCCGGCGGCGGCATCAAGCGAAACAGCTCGTGCATCTCCTCGACCCGGTCACAGAAATGCATGTGATCGGAGTTCTTGAGCGCAACCATCCTCTTCGGTGACTGCGTCCGTTCGAGCAACTCGTGCATTCCTGCCAACGGAAGGATCGAGTCGTTTTCGGCAACCAGGAACAGCGTCGGGACGTTACGTCCCCAGTTGAAGTCGAGCGAGTTGCGCATGATCTCGATCGGCAGCGCATCAACGGAGCCCCCGCCGGGCGCGAGCGGCAAGGCGGCCCGGACGCGGCGGTCACGTGCGGTCACAGCGAGTGTCGTCCATCCGCCGAAGCTGTGTCCGGTCATACCGATCTGTTCCGGCGCCAAGAACGAGGCCACATCGTCTCCGGCTCCGCCGCCGAAAATGGAATCGATCATGAATTGGATATCCTCCGGTCGCAGCTGCACGAACTCGCCGAGCAATTGGATCGGCTCCGGCAACGCGCCGCCAAGCTGCACCTGCATGATCATCTGGATCATGTCGGTGAGCGTGTTACCGGTATGATCGACGGCGGCCACGATGTACCCGTGGCTCGCCAGATGCGTGCACAAGAAGGTGCTCTGCCGCCGGTGCCCGCCAAAGCCGTGCGAAAACGCGATGAACGGATACGTGCCGGGAAGCAGGGTCGCATCACGTACGGCGTCCTGCGTGACCGGCGGAAAGCCGGGGAGCAGATCGTAGGAGTCCCGGGTGGGATCCACGACGTCCTGGCCAGCATGTGTTTCGGCTGCGGGATACCACACCTCGAACGTCAGCGGCCGGTGCTGGCGCGCACTGTCTGCCGTGTGCACCGTGCGCACGCCCACGGGTGACGCGCCGCGCGTGAAGGGATCGTATGCCATGGCTGCGTACTAAGCCCGAGGCGCGCGGAAGGTCAAGACGTGATGCTGAGGGCGTGATGCGTGAAGCGTGAATAGGGAGTCAAGAAAAGAGGAAACGCGGACCGCTGTTGGCAGAGACGCGCGGTCGCGCTAGAGGCCATGGCCGGGAGACAACGATGCGCGAGGTCTACGTGCCGCGGGAAGAGCTACAGGCTTTGGGGCAGGCGTCGATTCTTTTCGACGCGCTCGTCGGCGAGGACGACGACGCCTTGGTCTTCCGCAAGACGGTGAGCCGTGCCGACCCCGGCATTGCCGACCAGCGTACCACACCGCGCTGGCCGCACCATCTGCCCGGCGAGCTGATCATCGCCCTCACCGGCCAGGCTGGTGTCATCGCCGTCCGCCGCAAGGGCCTGATCGCGGAGGGGTGGCGCGGCCACGGTGTACGCATCCGCGACGCACGCTTCCCGGCCCCGGTCCTGCTCGGGGAGACGTTCTTCACCCGCGTCGACATTCTGCGGGTCCGCCGAATGCGCGACTGCATCCACGTCCAATTCCGCTTCCGCATGTGGAAGCTGGCACCCGACAAGAGCGAGATCGAGACGTTCCGCAGCGAGCAGGACGCCATGTTCTTTCCCGGCGACTGAACGGCACCGAGACGGCCGAGACGAGGAAGCATCTGGCAGATTGCCGTCTGGCGCTGACGTGGTGTGATGCGTGAAGAGAACGCTCCCTTCAGGTTCACGCTTCACGCAGCACGTATCACTCTCAGTACACAATCACACTGCGCGCGACCTCGCCCTTTTCCATTGCCTCGAAGGCCGCGTTGACGTCCTCCAGCGTGATGCGCCGCGAGATCAGCTCGTCGATCTTGAGCTTCTTCTGCATGTAGAGCTCGATCAGCTTCGGCATGTCGCGCCGCATGTTCGCCGAGCCGTAGAGCGAGCCCATCACCCACTTCTCCTCCAACGGCAGTGCGGCACCAGGGATGGTGATGTCGCTCCCGAAGCCGGGCACGCCGACCACGATCACTTTCCCGCCGCGGCGCACCGCCAGGAACGCTTGCGCAATCACCTCCGGCGCCCCGATGACCTCGAAGGCGTAGTCGGTGCCGACACCGTTGGTGAGTTCACGGATCGCGCCGGGAACATCTGGCGTCTCCTTGGCATTGATAGTGTGCGTCGCACCGAATTCCTTGGCCAAGCGCAGCTTGTGATCGACCATGTCCACGGCGATGATCCGCGCGGCGCCGCAGAGCCCGGCGCCCTGGATGACGTTGAGCCCGACGCCGCCGCAGCCGATCACGGCGCAGGTCTCGCCGGGGCGCACACGCGCCGTGTTGGTGGCCGCCCCCACCCCGGTCATGACCCCGCAGCCCACCAGGCACGCGGCTTCCAGGGGCGCCTCCTTGGGAATCTTGACCGCCCCGCGGGCGCGCACCACGGTGCGCTCCGCAAACGAGGCGACGCCGCCCATGCGCGCGATCTCCACGTCACCGTTGCGGAAGACGTTCTCCTTGCCTTCCATCAGGGCGAGCACGCTGCTCTCGCACAGGTGCGGCTGGCCGCCGACGCAATAGTAACAGCTCCCACAGTCCTGCACCCACGACAGGACGACGTGGTCGCCGGGCTGCAAGTCCGTCACCCCTTTCCCGACCTCCTCGACAATCCCGGCACCCTCGTGCCCCAAGACGATCGGCGGCGGCAGCGGGATCTTGCACTGGACCACGGAGAGGTCCGAGTGACACACCCCGCTCGCGGCCAGCCTCACCACCACCTCATCCGCGCGCGGCGGTTTGAGTTCCACGGATTCGACCTTGAGCGGCTCGAAATAGTTGTACAGCACTGCAGCTTTGACCATGCGTCCTCCTTTTGCCCTCAGGTTTGTCCGCCAGCGCGTGCCGGTGATGAAAGTGTTTACCTATGCCGAAGGGATGGACGGGGTCAACTGCAGGCGAGAGATGACCTCCTCCAGTCTCTGCAGGCGCTCACGCAGCGCGTCAGGCCTGAGAACCACGCCGCCGCTCCTCCAGGCGTTCGCCGGTCAGCCGCCATTGTTCTTCGAGAAATGGCTTGAAGTCCCAATAGCGAGCGCGCGCGCGTGTCACAAACTCGGTCTCGCCGTCTGCATGGCGCGCATAGACGCACCGCCCCGATTCCACCACCTCGTGCGGCGGCATCGCTACCCCGCCGACCTGGCCAGGCCCCTGACCGTGGTGATGATCTCCTCCGGCGTCGCTGTTGGGCCGAATGCAGCGCCGATGCCCTTGGCGAGCAGCGTCCGTGCGTCGTCGGCTGTGACCACCGATCCACCCACAATGACCGGGAGATCGAGCCCCTGCTCCCGCAGCAGCTGCAACAGCTCATCGACGTAGTACAGATACTCCCAGGAATGGCAGCTCAGGCCGATCACGTCGACGCCCTCCTCGATCGCCGCCTTCACGACGCCTGGCGGCAGATTGAAGCGGCCCGCATACACCACCTCCATCCCGGCGTCGCGCAGCATCCGCGCCACCGCCAACGCCCCGACCTCGTGTTGGTCCAATCCGAGGAGCGCAATCAGGACACGAATTCGCTTCATGGAAGGCCTGCCGCTCACGCTGGGTCGCACACCTGTCTAAACGGATCAGCCGGATAGCTATACGCACGGCGCAGCACGCCCGCCATCTCGCCCATGGTCGCGCCGGCTTCCGTGGCGGCGATGATCGCCGGCATCAGATTGGCGTGTGCATCGCACGCACAGGCTGTGAGGACGTCCAGGCCGGCGCGCAGGCGGCCGGCATCGCGCTGCGCGCGGTACGCCCTGATCCAGGCGATCCGCTCGCGGCACGGCTCGATCTTGCGCTCCGCCGCTTCGCGCAACAGCCGGTCCTCTTCGTCTGCAACCCGATGCACATTGAGGCCGACCTGCTGCAAGGTGCCGTCCGCCACGGCACGCGCGTGCCGCTCCATGGCGTTCTGAAACAGGCTGCGGAACCACCCGGAGTCGGACAACTGCGCGGCATCGCCCGCGGCTTCAATGGACTGCACCATGTCCCAGATGCGCTGTTCGAGCGCGTCGGTCAGCGCCTCGACGCAGTACGAGCCGCCGAGGGGGTCGGCAACCTGCGTGACGTTGGATTCGAGATGGACGACTTGCTGCGTACGCAGGCCGACGAGGTGCGCTTCCGGACTGGGCGTGCGGAACGCCTCATCGAAGGTCGAGACTTCGATCGCCTGCACACCGGCGCACGCCAGCGCCAGGGTCTGGATCGCCCCGCGCACGACGTTGTTCACCGGCTGTTGCGCCGTCAGCGACAGGCCCGAGGTGTGCGCCGTGATGTTCACCGCCCATGAGCGCGGGTCCGCGGCGCCGAACTCGTCGCGCATCATGCGGGCAAACAGGCGGCGCGTGGCGCGGATCTTGGCGACCTCCTCGAGGAAGTCCATCCGGCAGTTCAGCAGGATGGCGATGCGCGGCGCAAAGCGGTCAATGTTGACGCCGCGCGCCAGCAGCTCGCGCACCAGCCCGCGGATTTCCACGAACCCGAGCGCCATCTCCTCCACCGAATCCAAGCCACTCTCACTGATGAAGTACGTGTCCTCGACGAAAGCGTGGAACTTCGGCATCTCCGTGCTGCAGAACGCGATGGCATCGGCGGCCATGCGTACGCGCAGCGTGAAGGGCATGTGGATCGCGTAACTGCAATCCTCACAATAGTACGGCGCCTGGATTACCGAGCCCCGCAGTGCCGCAGGTGTGAAGCCGCGCTCACGGGCCACACAGTACAAGCCGGCGATGGCAAACACCGCCGGCAACGAGTGCGAGAGCGTGATGCGATCCAACGGCAGATCGCGATACAGCTCACGATAATCCTGCAAACAACAGATCGAGACGCCCTGTGTGCCGATCGCGTGAACGGCAAACGGATGATCGGGATCGAGGCCGCCCATTGTGGGCGCGTCGCCGATGACATCGAGCCCCATCTGTCCTTTCGCCAGCAGGTATTTAAACTGCGCATTCGAGCGCGCCGGATCCCCTTCACCGGACAGCTCACGTTGGATCCACCCACCGCCCACCGGCTGGGGCCGTGTGCCACGCGTGTATGGATAGGCGCCGGGATCGTTCACGTGCTGCGCGTAGTCGAAACCGGCCAGATCGGCCGGCGCGTAGACCGGCTTCAGCGGAATGCGTGAGTGCGTGCGGCGCTCGGTCACGCGGCGTCCCCTGCCTGCGCCCGCGCCTCTTTGCGGCTCCCGAGCGAGCCGGTGTTCAGGCGCATGCCGCCGTCGATGTCGATTTCGGCGCCGTTGATGAAGCCGGCCTGGTCCGAGGCGAGGAAGGCAACCAGATGCGCCACTTCCTCCATCGTCCCGAGCCGTCGCGCCGGCGTGTTTGCCGTGGTGGTGTCGCGGATCTCCGCGGGCATCATCTGAACCATCTCCGTTTCAATCAACCCCGGCAGGATGGCGTTGCAGGTGATCCCGTGGCGCGCCTGCTCCAGTGTCACGGTCTGCACCAAGCCGATGAGCCCGGCCTTGCTGGCGGCGTAAGCGGCCTGATGGTGCAGGCCACCGTGTGCGGCGCCCGAGGACATGACGATGATGCGTCCCCACCGGCGTTGGATCATCGGGCCGAGCACCGCCTGGATCATGTTGAAGGCGCCCGTGAGATTGACGGCGACCTCGCGTTGCCAGCGCGCGTGGCTCATCTTGATGAGCGGCGCGATGTTGTTAACGATGGCGGCGTTGCTCACGAGCACATCGAACGCACCCAGCGCCGTGCTCAGCTGCTGCACTCCGGCGCGGACCTGTTCCGGATCGGAGACATCGAACACGGCGGCGGCCGCGCGCCGGCCGCGCTCGCGGATACGCGCTGCGGTCTCTTCCACCTCTGGCTGCAGGTCGGAGACAGCGACGTCGGCACCGTCCGCCGCGAGCCGCAACGCCGCGGCGCGCCCGATGCCGCGCGCCGCACCCGTCACCAGGGCAATCTTGCCTTGTAGCTGCATGTCTCTTCCTCCGTCGGGAGCGAGATGATAGCAGCGCCCCCGCCGAACGCTTGTTGCTGTTCACCACTGGAACCAGTTCGCATCGGTTACGGGCAGAGCGATGTGACACTCGCCTTGATCGTCGCGTCCGCGGGAATGGACGGGTTCTCTACCGCCCGCCGGTACATGTCGCACCGTTGAAGCAACCGGCATCGCTACAGTCACAGACGCGGACTTCATGGCTCGCCTCCGGTGCACAGCCGCAGGCGTCTGCGGCGTCGGGTTGGCACTCGCCGAGCTTCACGAAGTCAGGGCAGGCCGTGCCCGGCCGGGGAGTACACGGCGGCCAGAGTGTACAGGAACCGCCACACGGGACACTCCGGCATTGCGGTGACAGCGGCCGCAATGCGTTCACGGTCTGTGCAGTTGCGCTGTGAGGCCCGATTGAACTCAGGACGAGCAGCCCAATGACCAGCAGAAGGGATCGCCGAAGCCCGCACCGATACATGGCGTACCTCCTTCCCGGGCGCATCTGTGAAGCGGAACAGGCGAGCTCGGGTCAAAAATTCGAAGTGATGATGAGCGCGGAGATGAAAGTTGTCAACGTTAAAGCTTCGGCGCTGACACCTGCCCCGCCCGCCGCAGCGTGATGAACTCAAAGCTGGCGCGCGGATTCGAACCGCGGACCTGCTGATTACGAATGCGGCGAAGGGCTTCACAGGCACCAACGCGGTACAAAAGATGCCGATGAAATCAGGCTTTGCCGTGCCACGACTTGTCCCGAGTTGTACCTGTTCGGCGAGGGGACTCGGACAAATCTCGGACAATCCAGCGTAGCCTGCCAGGGCTGGGAGCGGTGCATCAGGTTGTCAGGTACCGGTGCTTGGCACCTGTGTACGCACCGTTCGCAAGGCCCAAGGGACCCGTTGCAGTTGACATCTTTGCCCGTATTGGAGGAGACTTCGCACGGTCTGACCTGCGACCATAGGGGAAGGGAAACAATATGAGAACACTCACTCTTGGTTTTCCTTGGTTTGGTGGCGGCAGACTGAGCGCAAAAGCCGTCGTCCTAACAGTTCTGCTAGCAGCAGCCCTTCTTGCCGCGCCGCGCACCGCACAAGCCGCTTGCAACGATTGGCAAGCGGGCTTTTGGAGTCCGGGATTCGACTCCGAGGTCCGTGCGGTGACTCGTGCTGGCACGGCAGTCTACTTCGGCGGGTATTTTGTGAACATTAACGGCACCCAGATGAATCATATCGCCAGATGGGATGGGACGAGCTGGACAGCTCTGGGCTCGGGGGTGAACGGTCCCGTTTACGCTCTGGCGGTGGACGGCAGCGGCAATGTGTATGCCGGGGGCAATTTCACCATGGCGGGCGGGGTCAGCGCGAACTATGTCGCCAAGTGGGACGGGACGAGCTGGACAGCCCTCGGTTCCGGGATGGACAATATCGTCCACGCTCTGGCGGTGGACGGCAGCGGCAATGTGTATGCCGGGGGCAATTTCACCATGGCGGGCGGGGGCAGCGCGAACTATGTCGCCAAATGGAGCGGGACGAGCTGGACAGCCCTCATCTCTGGGATGAACAATATTGTCGAGGCTCTGGCGGTAGACAGCAGCGGCAATCTGTATGCGGGAGGCGAGTTCAGCACGGCGGGGGGCGGCAGCGCCAATCACGTCGCCAAGTGGGACGGGACGGGCTGGACGGCGCTGGGGTCGGGACTAAACCTTACCGCCTACACGTTGACGATAGACAGCAGCGGCAATCTGTATGCGGGAGGCGCCTTCAGCACGGCGGGTGGCGTCAGCGCGAATAGCGTTGCCGAGTGGAACGGGACGAACTGGACCGCCCTGGGGTCCGGCACAACCAGTGTCTACGCTCTGGCGGTGGACGGCAGCGGCAATGTGTACGCCGGGGGCACCTTCAGCACGGCGGGCGGGGTCAGCGCGAGTAACGTTGCCAGGTGGAACGGGACGAGCTGGACCGCCCTGGGTTTGGGACTGAACACCACCGTCTGGGCTCTCGCGGTGGACAGCAGCGGCAACGTGTATGCAGGGGGTGTTTTCGTCACAGCGGACGGCGTGAGCGCGCCTTTCGTTGCCAAGTGGACCGGGGCCAGATGGACAGCCGTCGGTGTACTTACTGGGGGGGCGGGTATGAACGGTACCGTCGATGCTCTGGCGGCGGACAGCAGCGGCAAGATATACGCGGGCGGCTACTTCAGTACGACAGTTGGTGTCAGCTGGAGTTACGTCGTGTCCAAGTGGAACGGGAGCAGTTGGACGGCCCTGGGCTCGGGGGTGAACAATCCCGTTTTGGCGCTGGCGGTGGACGGCAGCGCCAATGTGTATGTAGGGGGGTACGGCTATGTCGTGAAGTGGAATGGGACGAGCTGGACCTCTCTCGCGGGTATGAACAGCTTTGTCTACGCGCTGGCTGTGGACGGCAGCGGTAACCTGTATGCGGCGGGAGACTTTACCAACGCAGGCGGTGTCAGCGCGTATCGCGTCGCCAGGTGGAACGGGACGAGCTGGACGGCCCTTGGTTTGGGGATGTACAGCACCGTCAGGGCTCTGGCGGTGGACAGCAGCGGCAATGTGTACGCCGGGGGCGACTTTGGCACCGCCGGCGGTGTCAATGTGAACTACGTAGCCAGATGGAACGGCACGAGCTGGGCGGCCCTCGGCTCCGGCACGAACGGAGCCGTCACGGCTCTGGTGGTGGATAGCAGCGGCAATGTGTATGCCGGAGGCAATTTTACTACGGCGGGGGGCGGCAGCGCGAATCGCATCGCTAGGTGGAACGGAACCAGTTGGATGCCGCTGGGTTCAGGGGTGGATAGTACCGTCGACGCCTTGGCGGTCGACGGCAGCGGCAACGCATATGCGGGGGGCAATTTCACCACGGCGGGCGGTGTCAGCGCGAACTATGTTGCCAAGTGGAGTGGGACGAGCTGGACGGCCCTGGGCTCGGGGGTAAACAGTCCCGTTTACGCGCTGGCGGTGGACAGAAGCCTCAACGTCTATGCGGGGGGGGGCTTCACCACGGCGGGGAGCACTGCCTCGGACTATTTCGCAGAGTTCCAACCATGTTCCCCGACTCCAACTAGCCCGCCCACACAAACGCCAACGTCCACTGCTACCGAAACGCCAACGAGCACACCGACGCAGAGCGCGACGAATACCGCGACAACCACCCCGACTCAGTCACTGACCGGCAGCCCGACGTTGACGCAAACAAGCACCAGTACGCCAACAGTAACCCCGACGCCGACACCCACACAGACCGTGACGCCGACCGCGACGCCGACGAACACGCCAACCGCGACCTCAACGCCGACGGACACCCCGACGAGCACGCCGACAGATACGCCGGCCGACACGCCGACGGAGACACCGACCGAGACGCCAACCGAGACTCCAACGGAGACGCCGACACCAACCAACACGCCGACGAATACCCCGACGCTAACGCCAACCGATACTCCGCCCCCGGCGAG
The DNA here is from genome assembly GCA_963729835.1 of uncultured delta proteobacterium. Lineage (GTDB taxonomy): Bacteria > Desulfobacterota > Binatia > HRBIN30 > HRBIN30 > CAVSQF01. Next base: position 42,520 of record CAVSQF010000029.1, read on the forward strand.
TACCCCGACGCGGACGCCCACCTCCTGTGGGGTGAGCACCCCGGTCATCGATCCGGTCACCTCACCAACCAATCTTCTGCAGCAGGCGATCACCGGCTCCGCGCAATTCAGCGGTGCTCGTTACCTGACGATCCAGAGCGAAGCGGGATGGTTTTCCTTCGGCTCATTTCCCGCGCTTGTTCCGTTGATCGCCGGGCTCAATCATCTGCAAGTGTGTGATGTGAACGCGAACTGTGGGGGAATGGCTGCCTGCACTACGGTGGATCGTAACGGCGCTCCGCTTCTCATCGAAGTGCAGCTTCCAGCGAGTACCGCCACAGCCACCGATACCGCGACCGGAACCGCGACGCCGACCAACACGTCCACGCAGACTCCAACGAACACGCCCACCCCGACTCAGACGGCAACCAGTACGCTGACCTCCACTCCGACTAACACCCTCACGAGTACGCCGACCGGAACGCCCACTCAAACGCCCACGAACACCGACACACCAACCCAAACGCCGACTCAAACACCAACGAGCACGGCGACGGGAACGTACATCCCGACGCAGACCCCAACGACAATCCCAACGCAGACGCCGACGGAGACCCCGACCGAGACGCCGACGGCAACCCCAACGGAGACGCCGACACCTACCGCAACGTGCGCTCCAACCGGCACACCGTACTGCAGTGATCATTGCGTGCCGTGCCCGACCATCCGGCCGAACTGCTATGCCAGTGCGTGCGGGGCGTGCATTCAGAATCCGACGTGCGAAGACAACGAAACGTGTGTGCCCGCTACGCCCGGCGGGCCGATCTCCGGTTGTTGCGCATGCGCGACGCTAACGCCCACACCGACGCCCACGGTCACTCAAACACCGACGGTCACACCGACACTCACCCCGCCGCCCGGATCGATCCCAGCCCAGGGACAGAATGGCTGCACGCTGGAGTGGTTCACGGACCCGGCGACAGGCGTTGGGCGTAACGGCCTACCCGTCCACCAACTGACATGCACGGATGACGACCCTTTATGCGACTTCGGCGCGAGCACTGGTGACCACGCCTGCACGTTCCACGTCGCTATATGCTTGAACGTTGTGGATAGCCGATTGCGCTGCTTGCCGACAGACGTGGCGCAGGTGCAGTTAGTCAACCCGAGGGAGATGAAGCCCAAGGACGCTACGGCAACGGCAAACCGCGACGCCCTAGAGAGTGCGCTGACGGGGATTGGCGGAACGGTTGGCGGGCTGTGCTCGAACACGGGGGCACACCGGGGGCAGCTCTGTGCGGTGAGTTCCGATTGTGACTCAACTGTTGGCAGCGGCAACGGGGTGTGTAAGGGCCGCCTCGTCGCGTTCACGCCACCGCTCCATACGGACAACAACTGTACGGCCGTGGCGTCCATTCAGGTGCCGCTGAGGCAAACGGCGGCGGGCTTCACGACGGTGCGCACGATGCTGAGCGTAAATACGATCGCGGACCCGGCGGCGAGGCAAAGGGGGCACAATTCGCTCGCGCTGATCTGCAAGCCGCACTCCTGATCGGGGGTAGCCAAAGCTCGCTCTGGAAAACCGCCGTCGCGGACTTGTGCTTCGGCAGATCGGAGGGCGGCTTCTGGCAGCGGGGTTGCGACCCCGGTCAGGTCGACAGTGGCATCCCCAGACCATCGCGAGCATTATCTCCGCAGGTGGTAGGCATGCATCGGTCGTACGGGGGGAGACGGGCGCGCGCAAGCGAGCCGCCGGAACCACGGAAAATCCGGCGGAACGGTTGATCTCCGGTGAGCTGCTCGACATGATGGAACGGGCCGCCGAACGGCGCCGGCTGGACTGCGTGCACGTCTTCCACGTCGATGGGCAACCCATCGGGGACATTCGCAAGGCGTGGTGGCGGGCCTGCATCGCGGTGGGGCTCGGGGCCATGGTCACTGTCGAAACGCCGAATGGACCGAAGCGAGAGTATCAGGGACTCACCCGGCATGACATGCGGCGCTCCGCCGTTCGGAACATGGTCCGGGCCGGTATCCCTGAGCGGGTCTGCATGGCGCTCTCAGGCCACAAAACCCGCAGTGTCTTCGACCGCTACAACATCGTCAGCGAAGCCGATCTGAGCGACGCGGCCGACAAGCTGCAGTCCCATTTGCAGCAACGGGTGTTGGGCCGCGTGGTGCCGCTGAAGGCCTCGAAAGCCGGGGCCTGAGAGTCGGCCGTGACAAAGATCTCGGACAAATCTCGGACAATTCCCGGACGGTCGGGTTTACTGTATTGGCTAAGTGCTTGAAAAATAAAAGCTGGCGCGCGGATTCGAACCGCGGACCTGCTGATTACGAATCAGCTGCTCTACCGACTGAGCTACGCCAGCATCTGCAGAGTGGCGCACGATTGGCCGTGCGCTTGCGGGTTTTGCTCATAGCCGAAGTGCCCGCGCCGGTCCAGTGGCCGGACGGACGGCTAGTCGGCCGGCGCTGGCGCCGCCTTCAGAATGCCTTCGTCGGTCAGGATCACCGAAACGAAGATGCCTTCCGCTTCCGCGGTCAGCGTATCCCCCGCATATAACCGCCCCTCGGTGAAAATCTTGCGCCCTTGCACCCGCGTGACTCTGCCCTCGATGCGAAGCTCCGTCCGTAACGGCACCGGCTTGCGGTAACGCACGGTGAGTGTCCCGGTCATGCCTGGCCGGCCGGACAAGGACTGCGCCAGCCCGAGCACCTCGTCGAACAACGCGGCGATGCAACCGCCATGCAGGTGCCCCGGTGGGCCCTGATACGCCCAGCCGTACGTCACCTTGCCGCGCACGACCTCCCCATCCATCCACAAAATCATGGGCGGCGCGAGCGGATTCGCCAGACCCATAAATGGACTCAGGTCGAAGAACCCACCGACCGTGCCCGCTATCGACGCCTCCGGGTTCCCCCACGTCACGAAACGCCGCGGCTGCGTCGCCAGGCGCCGCGCGTACTGCTCCAAGCGATCGGCCGCTACTCGCAGCTCGTCCTCCGGGGCCTCGGTGGTGACGATCCGATCGATCACCTCGCGCATCGCGGCTGCGAGACGCCGCTTCTCCGCCCACACGCCGTTGCCATTCGGCGTGGCCACCGCAGTCCCCCGATCGTGGTGTTGTCGCTCTCCGTTCTCGTTCAACCGACTTCTCCTCCGGAGTGTTCAAAGCTACCATGAATTCGACGACCGTCCAGCCGTGGCCCTGCCTCACCGGTCGTCTCGGCCGGTACCGAATTCCTCGACCTGAGCAATGGCGTAGCCACAATTCGCAGCGGGCAGCGCCATGACGCGCACCGGCTCGCCGTACCAGGGATAGCCACGGCAAACCAGCGGCCGTTCCGCGTACGCCTGGCAGCGCCCGTCTTCGCCGAGTTGATCGCAGCCGTACAGGTATGCGTCCGGCGGGAGCCGACTGGTGTAAAACGGATTGCGTTGCAGCGCCTCCGCACGCGTCAGCGGACGCCAATGCTTGGCGGCGAATACTGCATCCGAGGGAATCCCCAGCATGCTGGCGATGGCCGCAGTCCCCTGCACCGCTTCCGGCGATTGCTCCAGGGTGAGTACGCGGCAGCAGGCGCCGCACTGGTTACACGCTCCTGGCATGGGCCGGCGGCTCAATCTACGCCGACGCGGTGCTGCTGTGCATGCGGAGGCAGCACTCGAGAGCATCGGCGACGCGTGCGAACGACGCACCATCCATTCGCTCCCTGTACTCGCGGCAGCGTTCGGAAACCTCCCGTGAGGTAAGCAGCCACGACAACTTCTCGGCTACGCGAGCTGCCTGATACCGCGCCAGCGGCAGCGTAGCACTCACACCCAGAGCTTGGAGGCGGCGTGCGTTGTCCGGTTGATCCCCAGTCGATGGCACGAGCAACTGCGGTACCCCCGCAGCCAACCCGGCGGCCAAGCTGCCGGTGCCTCCGTGATGGACGAATGCCGCGGCGTGCGGCAACAGCAGCCGGTGCGGCACGAAGGAGAAATCGGCAATGCCGTCCGGGAGAGGGGCGGGAATCTGCTCAGGGCGCGGCGTGAGGAGAATGGCACGGCGCCCGAGTTGCTGCGCCGCCTCCATCGACTGTCGAAAGTACCCGTGCATGTTCGACATGTACGACCCCTGACCGAACACGATGGGCGGCGTCCCCGCGCTCAAGAACGAAACGAGAGGCTCGGGAAGTGCGACGCCCTCGTTCGGCTCGTAGAGCGCGAAACCGGGCAGGAGGACGTTTCCCGGCCATTCCGGTTGTCGCTTCGCGAACCAATCGGGGAAAAAGCCGATGACGAGGTCCGGCGAGTTCCACCATTCGAGCAGACGCGGCACCGGTGGCAAACCGTAGCGCCCACGAACCTGCTGTACCGCGCCACCGACACGCGAGTCGATAAACCAGTCGATGACGCGGAGTATCCCCTTTCCGACGGGTCTCGGGGCCCAGGGAACAGCTCCCGCGCCGCGCGCAGGCTGCTCGGCTGCATGTGGACGGTGGCGACGGGACAGCCGAACGCCTCGCCGGCAATGCGGGCGCCGAAGAGCCAGTCGAGGTTGACTACGACGGTCTTCCCGGGAACGTGATGGTCGCGAATCCTAGAGAACACGGGATCGACCAGCTCGGCAACGTGATCGAGCCAATTGCCGACGCTCTCGATCCCAGACCATGTCTTTGCAAACAGGCGCTCTTGTTCGGCAGCCGAATACAACGGTACGAGGCGAATCCCCGCCTCCAGCGCGAAGCGCTCGTAAGACCCCCCGGCAAAGATGACGACCTCGTGGCCGCGGACACGCAGCTCCTTTCCGAGGCCGACACAGGGCAGAAAATCGCCCATCGATCCGGTGGTTGCGAGCAGTGCCAGCATGCCTCACCGAAGGACAGGGGATTCTGAAAACGCTACGGGCTCCCTGCTTTCACCGGCCTGAGTCGTTTCATCCAGGACCCGGCGAAGTTCACCGTCGAATGCCTCGACGAAGCCCGCCGCCCGCACCGGCGAAAGGACGGGATCCGCATAGACGAACGTGGCAAAGATTGCGCCGCCGAGCGTCTGCACCGCCACCTGCATCGAACTGCCGAGCACGTGCTGGGACGAGCCGACGTAGAAGGCCTTGGCCGTGAGCGGCCCGAACCGCGTGGAAAAGGGAATGCGCCCAACGTTGGTCACATTGAGCGCTTGCAGCCTCCCGGCGCGCCAGCGCGGGGCCAGGAATCCAAACACGAACTTTTCGAACCAGCCGAACTTGTCGCGACGTGGGGGGAGGTACTCGGCGTTGTCGACGGCCCTCTTGATCGCGGCCCGGGTCTCCCTCGCCAGGGACCAGATCTCGCTCGCGCTCTCCACTCGATGGTGCGTCGACACACTCGAAATATACGACCCGAGATGCTCGGCAGGAACGGGCGCCTCGAGAATGTCGCGCAAGCTGACGTTCGTCGACAAGGTGAGCTCACGGTCCGCGTCTTCGACACTGCGTGCCGCCTTGAGCGCCGCGGCGCAGAGGACGCCGTTGAGCGTGACTCCATGAGCGCGCGCGCGAGCCGCGAGCTGCGTCGTCTGATCGGCATCAAAGGCACGAAAGAACGTGCGGCTACGCCGCTTCACCACCCGCGCCGCACGGTCGATCGTCATGATCCTCGCCGGTTCGAACCGGCGCTTCTCCTTTGGCTCCTTGGACGATCGCGGGAGGAGTTCGTCGAGCGGTGGCATTACATCGAGGCTCTCGTCGAGTGTCACCTGGCCGTCGATCGAACGCATACAAGCGGTCAGCAGGTCGCAGTAGATTGTCGCCCCGGCAGCCCCATCGACAATCACGTGATTGCTCCCCAGAACGAGGTCGTGCTTGTGACCAGACGCGTCACGCAGCCAGGTCACGCGCAGCAGGGGCCGGTCGCCGTAGGGAAGAGGCGTAGCGAGTTGCTCCTCGAACACGCGCTGCCAATGATCGGGATCCTCTCGCGTCAACGGACGCAACTCGATCGGCGCGGTCCCGGCTTCGACGAAGTCCGCCCCCTTGCGGGGAAGGTGCACACGCAGCAGCGGGTGGCGCATCTGCAGGGCCCTCAGACCATGCGCCAAATCGCGCTCGGTGAGCGGCCCGTGCACGCTAATCATGTGAGCACAGACGAAAATGCCGCGCCCGTGCAGGTAGGCAAGCAGTCGTTCGCTCAAGCCCATACGACGCATCGCCGTGGCCGAGCCCCCCGCCTGTAACGCAGCCGCATGACCGGGGTGCCCGGCAATGGCGCCGTCGGCGGCTGATGAGCGGAACACTCGCATCACGGGTCACTGGAGCACTTCGGTAATTCCCCTCGACAATCGACCATACGGTAACTACGGCGTCGGCAAACCGCTTGTCAAGTATTAACCTGGCTCCATGTACTGCAGCCTGGATCCATGACTCCGATCTTGAGGGTTCCGCTCCGCCGCACACACGGGTAAGCACCGGCGCGCCCCCGCCCTACGGTTCCTTCAACGCTCGCTCCAGCACGTCGAGCAGCTCGACGTGCCGCCCACGCGTCGCCAGAGACTGCGGGACCGTCGCGCACAGCTCGACGCCGCTGGAATCGCCAGTGATGGTCAAGAAGAGCGGCAGCCCAGGGTTTCCGGGTGGAACGAAGAAGCAGCGCCGTGCGGAGAACCCCGCACCAGAGAACTCCTCCAGCGGCAGCTTACCCAGATTTGAAAGGATAGCCGAGGGTCCGTAAAGCCCCAGGCGCAAAGCCCGCCTTGCACCCCAACGCGCGAACCACCCCATGAACGAAAGCGGGAGGAACCTTGCGAACTCCGCGGCGACGATCACGCCTCCGGCATCGCGCCGCGCGACCCCCTCCTTGAACGCCTGAGCCAGGCTCTGCAGCGGGTCGGGGGTTCGCAAGTGCTCGGCGACATCCAGCCGCAAGAGGCCGGTGAAATTGGCGCTGGAGGAAAGACCCGGCGAATGGAGACGCAGGTCCACGGGTACCGCGATGCGGAAGGATCGTCCTGCGGGGAGCGGGTGCCATCTCGCGAGCGCGAACGCAATGCGGGGCAAGAGCGCCGAAAAGCGCCCCTCGACACGCCGGCGCAGCCACGTCACGCGCATCTCCACGCCATCGGCCGATCCTTGCGGCGCCGCCGAGTCCGTCGGCAGCATTCGCTCTGCCTCCACGCCCAGTTCCCGCATGAGCATCGCGTCGTTCATTGGGCCCAGCTCTGCGTGAGGCGGTTCCTCTCCTCTGAGCACGGCGAAAAACGCGCGCGCCAGGAGCAGTGTCCCTTGCCCGTCCATCAGCGCGTGGTGGGTCCTAATGATTACCCGTGTCGGCGCCCCCTTCACCACCAGGATCTCGCACGTGGGTCCGGTCGAGGGATCGAGGCTCGCCGCGAGGAACGGTGCGCCCTCGGGTCCCTGGCCGAGCCAACCCGGGGCCTCCAGCTCGCGCAGTGGAGGTAGCGGCCCATCGGCGGCCCAGCGGCTTCGCGCCAGCCACCCGTGGAGGCGCGCGCGCGCCGACGGCTGGGCCGCCGCGATAGAGGTCAAGATCTCGGACCAGGGCCGCGGGGGCACTGGGTAACCGTCGCCCTCCAGCACCATCTGGTTCACGAACGGAGGGTCCAACCGGTCCGCAACCAGCCAGAGGCGCTCCATCCCGGAGAGACGGCGCCCGATCGGGATCACGCCAGAAAGCGTCACCGCGGAGCCCGCACTCGCTGCCAGTTCGACGCAACGCCCGACATTGGACCCGCCCTCAAGGGACCCAGGTAACCCTTCCACGAGCCGTTGTCAAAGGAAAGGTTGCTCAGCGCGGGCCGAGGAACAAGCTTGCCACTGCTCCCTGACACTCATGTTTTCTACCGCTCGTACGGCTTGAGTGCTCCGTCCTGCAGGGAAAGAGCGACGGTTTCAAAACCCGCCGGGATCTTCGAAACGATGTCCGGCTTATCCCGCACAAGGATGTAATTATTAGCCCAGCTTGCCTCGGGCTAGGGGGCGCGGTAGGTTCGCGGCTGTGCCCGTTGTATCCATCTTCTTCCTTCTTCGGAATTCTCATCAGAATCTTTCACGACGACCACAATCCGCCGCACTTCCACGTCGAGCATGCTGAAAACCGGGCGGTGGTCGAAATCGCGACCGGCCGGGTGCTTGTTAGCAAGCTGCCTGCAAGGGTCCGACGACTTGTGGAGGAGTGGCGACGCCTCAACTTGCGGCCGCTACGCGCGGCGTGGCAGGAGGCTCAGCAAGAAACCACCCGCCATACCCGCGACGCCGGCGATCTGCGCCGTGATTGACATGATCGCGCCATACACGAAGACGCTGCCCAACACCGGCCAGTTCTTGACGGCCAATGCGCCGGCGCGCCTGAATACCTTACGATAAACGTGCAGCGTTACGAGCAACCACTCCAAGCGACCATCCCATCCGTTGCCGCACTCTATATAAGAACACTACACAACGGGTCAAATCGTCGGAAAGCTTGCTGCCATGCCAGGGCGAAGGTGCCGTGGTACAACCGTGTCACATACAGTCCATGACTGTGGAACGCGGGCTTCGGCGAGGCCGCAACCTGTTCGCAGGTGAACAAGACCCACGCGGTTCAATGATGCTCAGACAGGCAAAGGCCTTCAATCAGCCACCTCCAGATGCATTCTGGCGGTGGCTGGACCTGCACGGCGGCTTTTCGCTATGCCAAGAGCACCGCGAGAATCCCCGTCAAAAAGATCCCGTCGAAGGTTCCCGCACCGCCGATCGAAGCGATGGGAGCGCCCAGGCCCTGGATCTTGCCGAGGTTCAAGAGATCCGCGCCGATCAAGGTGCCGAGGCTACCGGCAACATAGGCCACGCAGGGGGCGCACGTGCGCGACAGCAGCAACCCCACGCCGGCAGCCACCACCGGCGGGATGAGCGTTGGAACGGCGATGCCCACTCCGGCAACGGGCTGGGCCAACCAATGCATGATGACCGTGATGATCAACACGCCCACCACACTTTGGACGTAGAGGCCGTTCTTCACGGCGAGGTAAAGCGAGAGGAGCGTAGGGACGACAGCTCCGCCGAGATTGACCGCAATCACTGTCCGCGGCCACTCTGCGACCATCGGAATCACGTAGCGCATGCCAAAGAAGCTGATCTCTTGATTCGACAGCACGCGCTCCGGCGCCAGCTCCGCCACCGGTATGTTCACGTAGCTGCCCAGCAAGGAGAGCGCCAACGTCAACGATCTCGCCCAGCATCTGGCCTCCATCGGCTTCATGGGTGGGGCGCAGAACGTAACCGAAGGCCTCGCGCTCGACATCCCCTGCCGTATCACCACCAAGCCGAGCCCGGACCTGAATTGTCCCGAACAGTACCGGCTCCACTATGTGGAGAATCTCCGTCCGAGACTTCGTGACGCAGATCTCGTCTTGTTATCCAGCGGTACGTGTCCACGCGTGCGCAGGTCCTTCTTGTTGATGACGCGCGTCGGGCGAAGCGAAGACACCGCAGCAAAATCCCTCCTGGGCGTGGTGCGAGACCCTTTGCTCAGGAATTCCACAAGCGAATCACTTGCCTGCTCTGCGTCGCGGCGTCCGAGGGCGACCAGATGCTCAGTGTAACAGCGGTCGAAAAACAAATACGAAAGCAGATCCGCTTCGCCCAGCGTCCCGCGTTCGACATACCGGACAACGTTACGGCTGAGCCAATCACGAAGCCCCCGGGCGCGGCGCTGCTGCAGGCACTCGGCGGCCAGCTCGCCGAGATCCTTCGACGGTCGCAGCGTCAGCTCCTGAACGATACGGTATGGCGCGCCGCGCTCCGTAACGATCGGTTCATTGATCCGTTCCATGAAATCACTGCCGTAGACGCGGGCCCCGGTCTCCAGGATGCGGTTGAAGAGTCGCAAGCGATCGATGTCGTACTCGATGCGGTCGAGCAGCAGTGCGTTGAGCGCTTTGCCCACCAGATAGGCCGGCGCGCTGAAGTTCGCCTCGCGGCGACACGCCAGACGATCCTGTTCGTCCGGCGCGCGCGGGTGGCGCAGCCCGATGACGAGAACCTTTTCGGCGCCCAGTCTCAGGGCCGGTGCCAGCGGCGTATTCAAACGAAGGCCGCCGTCGCAATAGTACCTGTGATCGATCTGGACCGCTGGGAAGACGAGCGGGATCGCCGCCGAGGCGAGGGCGTGTGGAGGCCCGAGTCGCGTGGACCGAGCAACCACGAATGGGTCGTGCGGCCATTGGCGAATGGAGCCGGTGTGCGTGTCGGCAAACACGACGGAGCGGCCGGTCACGATCTCGGTCGCGACCAACGCGAGCGCCTGCACGTTACCCTCGTCGATGTTCCGGTGAATTGACTTCCAGACGATGTTCTCGATGACAATCGATTCGAGCCAGCTTGTGTCGAACAGGCCGGGCAGGCGTTGCGGTAGATCGCGCGTGGCGGGAAGGGGCGGCCGCGTCGAGAAGAAGCCCAGGAGCTGCCAGGGGACGCGGACAAGATCCATCGCTCCGACCCTGAACACCCGATCGAGCGAGAGTGATCGCCAGATGTCCAGCAACCGCGCAAACGCCCCCGGCTCCTGCTGCCAGGCCGCAACGCAGCACGCATGAATTCCACCGACGCTGGTGCCGGTGACGATGTCGAAGTGGACGGCGCGACCGAGTCGCGCCGGCAAATCCCGGAACAAGTAGGAGAGAATGCCTGCCTCGTACGCACCACGTGCGCCACCGCCTGACAGCACCAGGCCGATCCGTCGTGGGGACCGCGCTTCCGGAACGATGCTCATCGGCTTGTCCTGGGCTGCGCTTTATTGCTGCTCATCGCATAGCGCTCCCTCGACGCGCGAACGTCAATCTTTCTTTTATTTATGCGCGGCTGTATAGCCGCTGGCGCGCTCCATCAGTCGACAAACCCTCTAGGGTAGAACCGAGTCGCTGGAAAATCTCTTCAGTGTTGAACTGCTCGGCCTGCTGATCGTCGATCACGTGTCCATCCTCACTTTCTTACTTCATCGGCGCCGCGGCTCCCGACCGGCTTCGCGCACGTTTGTCGGCTCTCTCGAGACTCCGTGGCGACGAAGGCTTCCTGGTAATTGCTAGCAAGATCACCGCTGCCATAGGATCCGAGCGGCCTCCAGGGGAACCGCAACGCCCGCGCAGCGCGGTATGACACGCGCCGTATAGTGCGCTGCCGGGCGGGTCGCAGGCACCGACGCGTTATAAACGTAGCCGCCAGCCCCACCCGCCAGTTGCCGACCGCGCGTCATCTCCACTCGCACAGGACCGCTGCCGTTAACTCCGTCGGCATAAAGCTCGACTCGCATCGCATTCGGGTCCAGATCATTGAGGTGGACCTGAACGTCGAACGCGTGCTGCTTCCCGTCTGTCTCAATCTTCATTTCGCCCAAGCGTAGGGCTGCCCACTTCTGTTCCAGAGTATGTTGCCAAGCGACTATCCGCGTACCCGTTGCGCCTTTATCGGCAGCGCGTTCACGGTAGGCGGCGGCAGCCGGGAGGTAGTGCTGCTCGGTGTATTCGCGCACCGTGCAGTTGGTGGAAAAACGCGGCGTCAGCCGCGCCATGCTTTCACGCATCCGCGCGATCCAGGCCGTGGGAAGACCCTTGGCGTCGCGGGTGTAGAATTCGGAGATCACCTGCCGTTCGAGTAGGTCGTAAAGCGCTGCGGCTTCGGCGGCGTCCCAGGCCGGATCGTCGCCGTGTTCCTGGCCGTCACCCAATGCCCACCCCACTTCCGGCGTGTAGGCTTCCGCCCACCAGCCGTCCAACTCCGACAGGTTGATGCCTCCGTTGACCAGCACTTTCATGCCGCTCGTTCCACTGGCCTCCCAGGGGCGCCTGGGGGTGTTGATCCAGACGTCGATGCCCTGCACCAAATGCTCAGCCAACAGCATGTCGTAGTCGGCGAGGAAGATCGCGTGCGGGCGTACCTCGGGGCGCCGAATGAACTGAATCCATTCCTGTATCATGGCCTGCCCCGACTGGTCCGCAGGATGGGCCTTGCCGGCAATGATGAGTTGTACCGGGCGCTGCGGATTGGTCAGCAGGCGGAGCAGCCGCTCCGGGTCGTGCAGCAACAGGTTTGGACGCTTGTAGGTCGCGAAGCGGCGCGCAAAGCCCAGTGTTAGCGCATCGGGATCGAAAAGATGCTGCACGGCGGCAACCGCTTCGGACGACGCCCCGGAGGCGGTCAGCTGCCTGGACAATCGTTCGCGTGCATACTGAATGAGAGACCGGCGAGCCTCAGCGCGCAGTTGCCACAGCTGGGCGTCTGGGACACGGCGAATGTCCTGCTCCAGGGTTTCGGTCGTCCCCAGCCAGCGGTCTTTTCCACAGCCCTCCGTCCACAGCGCGTCGGCTGCTGCCGAGTCCCAGCTCGGTATGTGGACGCCGTTCGTCACGTGTCCGACCGGCACTTCGGCCTCAGGCCAGCGCGGAAACAGCGGTGCAAACACTCGCCGACTCACTTCGCCATGCAACCGACTCACTCCGTTGATTGCCCCGCTCCCGCGGATCGCCAGATACGCCATGTTGAAATCTTCCGCCGAGTCGTGCGGGTTTTGGCGGCCGAGGGCGAGTAAATCGTGTGACGTTATGCCGAGCTGCTTCTGGGCGTATCCACCGAGATATTGCTCGATGAGGGCCGGAACGAAACGGTCAAAGCCGGCGGCCACCGGCGTGTGCGTGGTGAAGAGGTTTCCCACTCGTGTGACGGTCAGTGCGACTTCGAAAGGCTGTCCGGTCTCCTCCATGAAGCTCCGGGCGCGTTCCAACACCGCGAAGGCCGCGTGCCCCTCATTCAGATGGCAGACCTCCGGCTGGATGCCGAGTTTGGCGAGCAGCCGCCAGCCGCCGACCCCGAGGATGAGTTCCTGTTTGAGGCGCAGCTCCGGCCCGCCCCCGTACAGCTCGCTGGTAATCCCGCGATGCGCCGGGAAGTTCGCTGCGTCATTGCTGTCCAACAGGTACAGTTTCACCCTGCCGACCTGGACCTGCCAAGCGCGCAGCCAAACCGAGTAACCGGGTAACGCGATCTCCAGCCGCAACCACTCCCCGTTCGGCTCACGCAAAGGTGTGATCGGCAATTGCCCCGGATCGTTGTAAGGGAAGAGGGCCTGTTGCGCCCCGCCCTTGTCAATCACCTGGCGGAAATAGCCTTGCTGGTAGAGCAGGCCCACACCGACCACCGGCACCCCCAGATCGCTGGCGGCTTTGAGCTGATCGCCGGCCACATTACCAAGCCCGCCCGAATAGATGGGGAGAGCTTCGCTCAACATGAATTCCATGCTGAAATACGCGACGCAGGTCAAGGAAGCCTGCGAGTGGGCTTGCTGAAACCACGCGGGCTCCTCCGCCGCGTGCCGCTTCGCTTGCACCAGGTCATCGACCCGGTTGCAGAAGCCGGGATCGGCCAACACGCGCGCGAGCTGGTCCCGCGAGACCGTTTGCAGGACGACCCACGGGTTGTGCGTCAGCTCCCACAGGGCGGGATCAAGCTGCTTCCATACTTCGTCGGCGCAGTGATTCCACGACCAGCGCATGTCCAGGGCAAGCTCTGCCAGGGAATCGCCCCGCTCGACCTTAAGGGGCAAAGGTGTGTTTTCCCGGTTGCTGCCGCGAATCTGTTTGGGCTTGCTCATGCTCTTTCCTCGAAACGTGTCCTAATAAACGGAACCCATAACCGCCTCGCTGACCTACCAAGCGTCGTACGGCCAAGGGCCCCAGAGTGGCGAATAGTCCCACGGACCCCAGCCCGGATACCAATACGGGTCGGACCAGGGTGAATAGTAATACACGTGAGACCCTCGGTGTGTCGGCCAGAGGTAGACTGTTTCCGCAGCGATTTTTGGATACACGTATTCATGTTGGCCGATCGTCCGCACCTCCGGCTGCTGCAGCGTGCCGACCACCGTCAGGTCCTGCCCCCTAGCGTAGACACCGGGGTCGTAAAAGCCGTGGGCGCAGGCGATGAAGCGACCGGCCGACTCATCTGTGCGCGGCGGCCGAGCCTCGGAGCTTAGCGGCAGCGCGAGGATCTCAAAGCAGGTCTCGCCCTTCGCCGGGTTGGTGCTGATGATCGTACCGACCCAGCGCACGCGCTGGCGGGACTGCCCGCCGTGCTGGGTCTCGGAGATGCCGACCGGCGGGAATGTCCCAGCCGACGGTGCCGGCGGTGTGAAGCAGCCACTGAGGCCGGCCGAGAAGAGGACCAGTATGACGGCCGACGGAAAGAGTCGTACAAACATATGACCCGTCAGGCGCGCAACCATCAACGTCCGATGCTGGGGCCTACCCTCGCTTCCGAATGGCTCCGGCGACGATCATCCCGATGCTCTCGTAGTACTTGCCTTGAACGAGCACCTTCTTACCGACCAGCTCGGGCAGTTTTTCCAGGGTCTGGGGATCTCCTGCCACCAGCGGATAGATCATCGAGCCATCTTGCAACGACAAGGCATAGACGTGATCTTTCTGCGCACACTGGTCCACCGGCGCCGCGAGGAAGTCGCGAACGTCGGCGCATTCGACCGTTCCGGGAAACTCACCGACAGATCCCCAGCCCGTTGTGGAGTAGTATTGGCTCATCTCCATGGCATGCCCGAATGGCGCGGTGTGCGGCGCCTGCTGCGGTTCTGCGCCATAAACGGGATTGACTGCCACGAGTAGCATCAGCCCGCACGCCCCGATTCCAAGGGCCGTGAAGTTGCGAAGTTTGTTCATCGTGTCTCCTTCCTAACCACGCTGATTATGGTCAAGATGTGGTGGTCTGTGAACTTGGCACTTTCTTCATATGCCGTGGGAGATTCTTTACGCTGCTCGCGCGCTCGTTACGGAACGCGATGCTCCGCACGCGCCGTTTCGGGCGGTTCGTCGACCCGCGACGCCTGCCAGGACTGCACGGCGAATTAGGATTGATCAGTGTGCCACAGTGAATGACTCTCCGCTTTGGGCAGGTCTTTCGGATTGAACAAATCGTCTGGAACCTTGGCGTCGTACCGTACATTGCTCACCCGCAGCTCGCTGCTGGTGCCCTCCTGTTTGTTCTCCATCACGATCCGCAACGCCGTCGGCACGCCGTCGATAACGGTCCGGTCCTCGAAGCGCTCGGTCTTCCAGAGGGCATTCGCAGGGTCATAGTAGTCGCGTTGGAGGGGGAGGAACGTATCCGCCGCAATCCAAGTCACGACACGGGAGTAATAGAAAGGGTTGCGCGGCGCCTCTTGCACCTTGTACGCTTGTACCCCCGCGTGTGTTTCCTCCCCCAGGTAGGTAAACCCGCGGTCATGAAGTCCGATGAAGCCGAGGTCGTAGTAGGTAAAGTCCGTGTTGAGAAACGATTCAAACGCACTCACGGGAACGAGCTTGCGCACCCGCCGCACGGCCGGCAAGTACATCCATTGGGCCTCGGGCTGATCCTTCCGTTCCCAGACCAGCAACGCCACGCCCCTCACGCTTTCCGGTTCGAGGATCACGGTGAGCACCCGTTTTCCGTCCGGAAACTCCTTGCAAGCCTGGTGAGCAGTCCACTCGACGGCCCCACCCTCGGAATGTACGGTAATGACAATCTTCCTCGTGCTCGGTCGCGCCGGTTCGAGAGCCGCCTTCATCTGTTTGATGAGGGTGGTGACGTCGGGAGGTTCCGCCAGCAGGCGGGATCCCATTAGCATAACCAGCAAGACGCCCAGCGGAACCAAGCGTGCAGCGATCGCACCGACATCCAGGGCACCCTGTAACCATTCGAGCCGGGTGAAGCGTACCGAGCGCATGATCAATCTCCTTTCACTGTCCGCGGCCACTCCGCGACCTACTCCGACCGACTCAAGGCGACGAAAAAGCGCTGCCCCTGACGATCGACCAAGAGCAAGACCCGCCCTCTGGCGTGCGCCAACTCCTGGTTGTATTCGCCGACATTGTGCACTGGCTTGCGGTCGGCCTCTGTGATGACGTCGCCGTGCTGCAGACCGACCGCGCTCGCCGGGCTGTCAGGGGTGACGTCCGTGACAACGACACCGGTCGTTTCCTTGAGATCGAACCTGCGTGCGAGATCTGGAGTGATGTCCGATACGGTCACTCCCCAATCCGCGGCTGCCGGTGCGGTCCCAGACGCTGCCACTTGGGCCGGCATCTCCGCGACGGTGACGGACAGTGTCTGCGACTCGCCGTTGCGCAGAACGGTGAGCGGGACCGTCTTGCCGATCTCAGTGGCCGCGACCAGGGCCGGCAACTGGTGCGCCGCTTCAATGTGGCGACCGTTGTACGCAACGATGACGTCCCCACGCTTCAGGCCGGCGCGCGCCGCCGGACTGTCGGGCGTGACGTCGCTCACCAACCCGCCTTGTGTTTGCTTGAGACCAAACGTCTTCGCCAGCTCCGGCGTCACATCTTGAATCGCAACCCCCAGCCAGCCACGGATGACCTTCCCGTGTGCCTTGAGTTGCTCGACGACGTTTTTCACCGAATCGATGGGAATGGCGAAGCCGATGCCGATGCTGCCGCCGCTTTGACTGTAAATCGCCGTGTTGATCCCGACCACTTCGCCCCGCAGGTTCAAGAGCGGGCCGCCGGAATTGCCGGGGTTGATCGACGCGTCGGTCTGGATGAAGTCGTCGTACGGCCCTTCGCCGATCACGCGTCCCTTGGCGCTGACGATGCCGGCGGTCACGGTTTCCGACAGGCCGAACGGGTTGCCGATGGCGACCACCCAGTCACCGACTTGGAGCGCGTCGGAGTCACCCAGGGTAGCCATGGCGAGATCTCCGGGCGACTGGATCTTCAGCAAAGCGACGTCGGTTTTTTCGTCGATGCCGACGACTGTGGCGTTCAGCTCGCGATTGTCTTCGAGCTTGACGACGATTTTGTCCGCGCCCTTCACCGCGTGCGCGTTGGTGACGATGTACCCGTCTGTGCTAATGATCACGCCCGAGCCCAAGGCGCGCTGCGTGAAGCTGCGCGGCATGGGGCCGAAAAAGCGACGGAAGAACTGGGAAAACGGATCCTGCTCGCCGAACGGTTCGGGCCCCGATGCCGGATCCCGGAAACCCTTGCGTGTGCACCGTCTGCGTGGTGGACACGTTGACCACGGTGGGCCTGGCGGCGTGTGCAATCGGAGCGAATGACAGCGGCACTTGGACGCCCGGAAGGGCCGAAGCGGGCGCTGGCGGCGCCACAACAGGGGTCGGCGGCGGCTCGGCTTTCGACCGGCTGAAATACCGCAGCGGGTTCGGGAATGCTTCCGCGCAAGCCGCTGCAAACCCGAGCGCCAACGTGACGAGAAAGACGGTCGAGATGAAGGTTCGTCTCCGATGCATATGCCTGTCCCTTTTCTGGATGCGGAGTCTGAAGTGCTGGAATACGGAGCCTGATGAGAAAGCACTGCCCCCTCAGTGCCCCGATGCGATCATGTTCGCGACGGTGAAGAAGTCCTCGGTGTCGCCGACCTCGGCGCCTTTGTTGAAGTACCAGCCTTCTTCCCCGGGGTACGCCAGGCTGGGCAGGGCCACCTTCGTGGCATGCCCCGCTTGGACGTCAACCATGACGATGCTGGGGTTGAAGGGGAACGACGTGTCGTAGGTGTGTTGTGCGCCGGAAAACGCCTGTTTGCGAAAACTCCAATCGTTCATCCACACCTTCCACAGCGCACCGGAGGGATCGGAGATGTCCGAGAACGCGACCAAGGAGGTGTCTTTATCGATGAACAGCAGGCGGCCACCGTAGGCATATTGCGGCAGCTTCGAGGTGCCTTGGATCACGTAGGCATCGCGCGGTTCCCAGTTGTCACAAAAAGAGAAGTCCCCAGCTCCCTTGCACCACTGCACCGGATAGTGGGCGGCGTGGAAGGGCGCCAAGATCGTCTTCTCTCCGAGAAACTTCCAATTCATCCAAGCGATCTGGCCCGCGTAGCCGCCGTAGCTGTCGACGTCGGTATCCTGCCCGAACAAGGCGTCGCTGCGTTGCGCGCTCGACAGGCGCCGGACGCGCCGCAACTCCGGCAGGTACAGCCAGGTGTCATCCATGCGGCTCGGGGCGATGTAGCGGATGGACAGCGAGCCGACCCCTTTCAGATCGAATGGCTCCATGATCGGGTACAGCGCGCTCTTGTAACGGACGCCGTCCGGGTTGGGCGAATCGGGCTTCGGATCGACGAAGACACGGCCGTTGTAATCAAGCGTCCGGATGTGGTCCACGAGGAAGTGGCGGTCAATGCCCATTGGCTCGCCGTCGTTGATGGGGCCGGTGTCGGCGTCGAAATTGCGGGCATCCCCGTCATCGGTGACGTACGGTTTGTACTCGTAGTTCCACATGATCTTGAGGGCGGCCTGGGGATCATTGGTGTCGACGTTCGGGAAGGGGAGGCCGGCGACGTAATTCTGCAGCTCTAATCCGCCCGGGGCCAGGCGGACCTGCGACGCGTACTTCTCGGTCGCTGCGAGGTAGGGCTGGGGCAGGTCGATCTTTTGCGGGGCGGCGACGTGAATGGTCATGCCGTGACGCACGCACCAGCGCACCCCTGGTGAGATCATCTCTCCCGCCTGCGCCACGTTGTCCTTCGTGATCACGTCTCCCGGCTGCACATCACCGCGGGCGGGCAGTGATACCAATGCGAGACTGACCGACAGAGTCAGAACACGTACCCTTTGCATGTGACACCTCGCTTCCTTACACCTGCTTCGCCGAGATCACGGCTCTGTGCTCGGCCACCTCCATGGCAGCCGTTGTTTTGATGATCCGGCACGCCTTGGCGGTCTCCTCCGGCGTTCCGTGTGCGACGATGACGAACTTCCCGGCCTTGATGGCCGTTTCATAGTCGAGCACGCTGTTCCGTGGGATGCCGATGCTGTAGAGGGCGGCTCCCAGGGCACTCAGGCCGCCCGTCAGCGCGGCGCCCTCCAACGCGGCCACGATCCAGGTCACCAGGGGTCCCGCAACGAGGAGCGGGCCGATCCCCGGAACCCAGAAGAACGCCGCCCCGAAGAGGAACCCCCACAGGCCGCCCCAGAAAGCGCCGAGCTTTCCCCAATACTTCATGCGGTCGCCGGTGTTGTAGTAGCCGACAACATGTTCCTCCGTGTGATACTCTTGCCCACGATGGACAGCTTGCGCAGGTCGAAACCTGACCGCTGTAGCTCCTTGACGGCGTCCTCGGCCTGCAAATGCGTTTCGTAGACGGCCACGACTGTGCCTTGTTCTGCCATGCTCGTCGTTCCTCCTGACTCGACAATATTCGCACGCGGGAGGGCGCTGTAAATTGGGAATTTTCTTCATGGCCGTAGGATTTCCTTTAAGACGGCTGGCAGAGGTGGAGGGCCGAGAGGTAGAGTAACAAGCGGCATGAGAAGACGATGGTGAAGAAGAGCTCTTTCGGCGGCGCCGGAAACGCAGCCGAGCGGCGCGAAAGCCAGCGCGCCGCCCAATGCATCGCCGACGCTGAACGCGACCGGCTGGCAGCCATGGGCCAACTCGCGGCCGGCGTGGCGCACGATTTCAACAACATCCTCACCGTGGTCGTCGGTGTCGCCGAGCGTCTGCAGAGCGACACCACGCTGCCGCAACCGGTGCGCGAAAAGCTCGACCTCATCGCGCAGCAGGGGCGCCGCGGCAGCCGGCTCATCCGTCAGATCATGGATTTCAGCCGCCGCTCTGCCGCGTCGCGCGAGCCAGTGGATCTGGCGGCGTTCGTGGCGGAGACGGTGTCGTTCCTCAAAGGCACGATTCCGGAGCACATCCTGCTCACCACGGCGATTCCGCCAGGACAGTATGTGGTGCACGCCGACGCGGCGCAGTTGCAGCAGGTGCTGACCAATCTGGCGCTCAATGCCCGCGACGCCATGCCGGACGGCGGTGAACTGCGGTTCGGGCTCTCGCGGCTCGCCCTGCATGCCGGCACGGAACCCCCAGTGCCAGGTATGCCGGTGCAGGACTGGATTCTGCTCTCTGTCTCCGACACGGGGACTGGCATGACGCCGGAGGTCGTGGGGCACGCCTTCGAGCCATTCTTCACCACCAAGGAACGTGACAAGGGCACGGGCTTAGGGTTGGCGCAGGCCTACGGGCTGGTCAAACAGCATGACGGCTTCATCGATGTCACCAGCACGGTGGGATGTGGGACGACCTTCACGCTGTATCTGCCCGCCGCAGCTAT
>CAVSQF010000030.1:0-146125 GCA_963729835.1 uncultured delta proteobacterium
CACACGGCGCTGGAACCGACCGGCGTGAGCGACGTGACTAGTCGCGAGACATCGTACGCCGGCGGATCAGCGCAAGTCGTTAGCCGCCGGACCTCGACGGGGTGACGTAATCCGTGCAACAATCGGCGCGTGGAGTTGCCGGGACGAGAGCGCGTCTGGATTGAACCTGCGAAGGTGCGTGACTACCTGCTCTCCAAGGAGCATGCGGTGGGACGGTTCAAGGCCGCCTTCTTCGAAGGCCTTGGTTACTCGGCTGCCGAGTGGACACGGCTCGAATCCGACCTGCGCCAACTTGCGCTGACTGGCCATGCAACGCTCGGCAAGCAGACCAAGTATGGTCAGCACTACGAGATCCGTGGTACTCTTCCTGGGCCGTCGGGTAAGGTGGCTCAACTGATGACGATTTGGATTGTCCGATTGAACGAGGACGCACCGCGGTTCATAACCGCCTTTCCGGGAGAAGACTGATGACGTATCAACTACTAGATACTGTCGTACTGGCCAGAGATCTTCCAGGGTACGGACTGCAGGAGGGCGACCTCGGGGCAGTGGTGGAGGTCTACGACGCGGGGGCGATCGAGGTCGAGTTCGTCCGTGCGTCGGGCAAAACGCAGGCTGTCGTGACCCTTACGACAGATGACGTCCGGCCCGTGCTCGACAACGATTTGGTGGCGGTTCGTTCTGTCCCCGCTCCCGCTGGGACTCCGGGGTGATCGCCGGCGCCGAGGCATACGATGCGCTGGTCGATGTGCTGGAGAGCTGGGAGATCGACTACCTATGACAACACCCAACACTCAGGACGCAGGACCGGGAACTGACTACGATCTCGCCGTGATCGGCGCGGGACCGGGCGGCTACGTGGCGGCGATCCGCGCCGCGCAACTCGGCATGCGCGTGGCCTGCGTTGATAAAGAGCCAACCCTGGGCGGCACCTGCCTGAACGTCGGCTGTATACCCAGCAAGGCCTTGCTCGACTCCAGCGAGCACTACGCCGCCGCGCGGAACGGCCTGGCCGTGCACGGCATCAAAGTCGGCGCCGTCGACCTCGACCTAGGGGCGATGATGGCGCGCAAGAACAAGGTGGTGAAGATCCTGACGCAAGGCGTCGCCGGCCTCTTCCGCAAGAACAAGGTCGAACGGTTCACCGGCCACGGACGGCTCACCGCCCCGGACACGATCGAAGTCTCGAACGGGGCCACCACGCAGACGGTGCGGGCGCGGCACGTCTTGCTTGCCACGGGAAGCGCCCCGATCGAGCTGCCCGGTCTGCCGTTCGACGGGGAGCGGATCATCAGCTCCACCGAGGCGTTGAGCCTCACACGGGTGCCGAAACGATTGCTGGTGATCGGCGCGGGGGCCATCGGGTTGGAGCTCGGCTCGGTGTGGAATCGGCTCGGCTCGCGGGTCCTCGTTGTCGAGTTCATGGATCGCATCGTACCCACCATGGACCGCCAGATGGGCGAGCAGCTCAAGAAGGTGCTGGAGAAGCAAGGTTTGACGTTCCGCCTGCAGACCACCGCTCGTGACGCAACCGTTGTGGACGGCGGGATGCGCGTCACAATCGAGTCGGCAGGCCGGACGAGCACCGAGGTCTGTGACGTCGTCCTGGTTGCAGTCGGCCGGCGGCCCTTCAGTGATGGATCGGGCGCGAGAGAGATCGGGATCGCGTTCGACGAGCGCGGGCGCATCATCGTCGATGCCCACTACGCCACGAATGTTCCCGGTGTCTATGCGATCGGCGATGTGATTGCGGGGCCGATGCTGGCGCACAAAGCCGAGGAAGAAGGGATCGCCGCAGTGGAGCGGATGGCCGGGCACGCCGGACATGTGACGTACGACGCCATCCCGAGCATAGTCTACACCTGGCCGGAGCTGGCCAGCGTCGGGATGACGGAGGAGGAGGCAAAGAGCCGCAAGACGCCGTGCCGCACCGGAACGTTCCCGTTCATGGCGAACGGGCGCGCCCGCTGCATGAATGAGACGGAAGGGATGGTGAAGATCTTGGCCGATGCGCAGACGGATCGTGTGCTCGGCATACACATTCTCGGCGCGCGTGCCTCCGACCTGATCGCCGAAGCGGCGTTGGCGATGGAGTTCGGCGCGAGCGCTGAGGACATCGCCCGTTCCGTACATGCACATCCGACACTGCCGGAGGCCGTGAAAGAGGCTGCCCTCGCCGTCCATCAACGCGCCTTGCACATCTGACGCCAGTGGTCGGGAACGACGCGACCGAGCGGCGCCGTTGTGTGCGGCGCCGTTGTTGACCCCGCTCCGGCTCTGCGCTACGGGAACCCCATGTCCCGACTCGGTGCAGCCACGATTGGTCTGGTTGCCGCGTTGGTTCTGTCGAGCGCGCCCGTCCGTGGCGAGCAGACGACCCGACCACTGCGTGACGACGACGTCGTCGCCCGCGTCAACGGCAGCGCCATTCAGCGCAAGGCAGTACGCGAAGTTGTGCAGGGCGTCTTGGCCGTACAGGACGCGCAACCTGATCCCGGCTCCATCGGCAAGCTGGCCGACGATGCGCTGGATTCGTTGATCGCGCTGGAGCTGTTGTACCAGGAAGCACAGGCCCGTGGGGTCACAGTCAGTGATTCTGCGGTCGACGAGGAGATTGCCCGCAGCAAGAGCCGGTTCTCCGACCCGCACGCCTTCGAGGAAGCGCTGAAGGCAAAAAGCATGACGCAAGAGGACCTGCGGCGAGACACCCGCAAGACGATGGTGGTGAACAAGTTCCTGGAGGCGGGCGTGTGGAGGGGGCTGCGCGTCACCTCCGAGCAGGTCAGAGATTTCTACGAGCAGAACAAGGAACAGTTCCACCACCCAGCGGAAATTCGCGTCAGCCATATCCTCATTCGCGTCCGGGACGGCGCGTCTGAGGCAGATTGGAGCGCCGCGAGGCAGCGGGCGACGGCACTGCTCGAGCAGCTCAAAAACGGCGCCGACTTCGCCGTGCTGGCACGGGCACAGTCCGAAGATCCCGGCTCGAACTCGCGCGGCGGCGACGTCGGCTACATGGCGAAAGGGGATATGGACGAGGAGTTCGAGAAGGCAGCCTTCGCGATCGAGCCCGGACAACTGAGCGGCGTCGTAGGGACACGTTATGGATTCCACATCATCAAGGTCACCGACCGCAGACCGGCCGGCTATCTACCGTTGCAAGAGGTGAACGAGCGGATCAGTGCCGTGCTCCTGAGGGACCAACGGCAGCAGAAACAGGCCGAGCTGGTTGCCCAGCTGCACGGCAAAGCGAAGATCGAGTACGGGGAAAAATGAACAACCTGCACCCCTCCGACCACGTACTTTTTCCCCAGCCCCCGCACCGCACTTCCGGGTGGCGCATTCTGTGGAGATGACGTATTCTGGCGGCGACGCCAGCGGCTGCGCATGAAAGGGGAGGAGAGTGGATCATGACGCGCTATCACGGGGCTCAATTGGTCAAGGGCGGATTCTACTGGAATGCTTCCGGGTGGGAAGTTCTGAGCATCCCAGGGGAGGGCGGCGTCCTCCCGGGAACGAAGGCGAACCGCTATACCCGGGTACCGCTGGTGTTGGTCATGGTGGTGGGACCGCTGCTCGGAGCATTGTACGCCATCCTCCTCCCGTTCATCGGCTTCGCGATGTTCCTTGGCCTGGCAGGGAAGAAGCTGTACGAAATCGTGCGCAGCGCGATCGAAAGCCTCCTGGCTCACCAGGAGAGCTGAAGCGGTAGCGACTCAGCTTCGCCCCCCCGGTTCGGAAGTGCGCCAAAATCAGCAGGCGTGGGGAAAATTCCACTATCAGAACTGGAAATTGCGCTGCTCACTGCCATAAGTCAGCACGCTGTTGCTCGGCATTGTTCTTGTTTTTGAGGGGGCTTCGATGTCTGCGGTTCTCCTGCCGAAAATCCTTCCACCTTGCGAAACGCCACAGAGCGCTGCGTTGGAAACGACTGCCGCGAGCTGACCAAGGGCTCGTGGAAAGTCGGCTCGGGACGCAAGCGATAAATCCGTAGTGGGATGAGCGGCAGAATCACAGGACTGATTGCAGCAGCGGTGCTGGGTGGCCTCCTCGTGTGCCGCGGAGCAGCGGCCGATGAGGTGGCCAGCGAAGCCTGCTTGGCGTGCCACGGGATGGAAGGCTTCGCCAGTCCCGAAGGCCGGCCGCTCTTCGTCAACGCGGATGTGTTCGCCAAGTCGGTGCACGGCGTCCAAGACTGCACTTCCTGCCACGCCGACATCAAGGAGGTGCCGCATCCCGACAAGTTGGCGCCGGTCAATTGTGCTTCGTGCCACGATGAGATTGGCAAGGACTACGCGACCAGCATCCACGGTGTCAGCCGGGCGATGGGCGCTTCGGCGGCCGCGAGCTGCAAGGATTGCCATGGGGAACACGACGATCTTGCCGGTGAAGGACCCGGCGTCATCGGTGTTCAAGTTGAACCTGCCGCAGACCTGCGCGCAAGTGCCACAGCAATCCCGGCCTGACGCACGTGAATACCGGATGAAGTACCCGGAAGCACCGGCACAGTACGCCGAGAGCATTCATGGGCGGGCGTTGTTGAAGATGGGGTTGATCGTCGCGCCCTCCTGCAACGATTGTCACGGCGTCCACAACATCCGCCGCAGCGTCGATCGCAGTTCGCCGATCAACCACACCAACATCGCCAAGACCTGCGGCAAATGCCACGTCGGCGTCGAGAAGATCTACAACGCAGAGCATCCACGGCCAACTTCTCGCCAAAGGGTGATCCGCGCGGGCCGGTTTGCAGTGATTGCCATTCGGCGCACCAGATCGAGTCACCGGAGGGCGGGCATTTCAAGAAATTGGTGAGCGATCAACGCTGCGGCGGTTGTCATCAGGACCGGCTCGCCCATTACCGCGAAACTTACCATGGCAAGGCGATGGCGTTGGGCAGACCGAACGTCGCGCCGGAAGTGGCCGCCTGTTACGACTGCCACGGCCATCACGACGTGTTGCCGCCGTCCGATCCCGCCTCGCATCTGTCGCAAGCCAACATCGTGCACGACCTGCCGGCAATGTCACCCGCAGGCGACGGCGAGCTTCACCAAGTACCTGCCGCACGCCAACCCCATGGACAAGCAGAACTACCCGGCGCTTGCACTGGACGTTTGTGTTCATGACGTCGCTGCTGATCGGGACGTTTGGGTTTTTCGGGGTGCACACCGTGTTCTGGCTCTTCCGGTCGGTCTACCTGTACGTGCACGACTCCAAAACGTTCCGGGAAGCCAAGGTGCAAATGCAGGGCGGCGATGAGTGGTTCACGCGGTTCTTGCCAGTTCGGAGCGGGTG
This sequence comes from uncultured delta proteobacterium, assembly GCA_963729835.1. Classification (GTDB taxonomy): domain Bacteria; phylum Desulfobacterota; class Binatia; order HRBIN30; family HRBIN30; genus CAVSQF01. The sequence goes on from CAVSQF010000030.1 coordinate 5,293, forward strand.
CTGCACATCATGCTCGTGACCAGCTTCCTGACGTTGGTGCTGACCGGGATGCCGTTGAAGTTTTATTATACGGACTGGGCCAAGGCGATCTTCGGTCTGCTCGGCGGCGCGGCGGTGGCGCGGACCTTCCATCATTTCGCGGCGTTCATCTTGTTCCTCTGTTTCACGTCTGCACTGCTTCGCAATCGTCGGCGCGCTCTGGCAGCGACGCCGGGAATTCCGCGACCCGCAGACCGGCAAGTTCCGTCCGGGCCGGCTGTGGAAGATCGTGTTCGGGCCGGACTCGATGATGTTGACGGTGCAGGACTGGCGCGATTTCATGGCGCACCAGAAATGGTTTTTCGGCAAAGGGCCGCGGCCGCAGTTTGACCGGTGGACCTATTGGGAGAAATTCGACTACTTCGGCGTGTTCTGGGGCGTTTTTGTGATCGGGCTTGTCCGGGTTGATCATGTGGTTCCCGGTGTTCTTCACGCGATTCATGCCGGGCTGGATGATCAACATCGCCCTGGTCGTCCATTCCGATGAGGCGTTGCTGGCGGCGGGCTTCATCTTCACCTTCCACTTCTTCAACACGCATTTCCGCCTGGAGAAATTCCCGATGGACACCGTGATCTTCTCCGGCCGCATCTCGAAGACGGAGATGTTGCACGAGCGCAAACGCTGGCACGACCGGCTGGTCGCCGAGAATCAGCTCGAAGAACACCGCGTCAAGGACGACTGGCAGAAGTGGAAGAACATCCACCGGTCATTCGGCTACGTCTTCTTCGGCCTCGGGTTGATTCTGCTCGTGCTGATCGTGTACGCGATGACCTCCCGGCTGCACTCCCACGAGGCTGAACCGACAACTCCGATGCGAATGGGACAGCAACTATGAACACGGCCCGGCTTGCGGTGTTGTGGTGCATAACGTTGTTGAGCGCGGCGGCAGCGCAGGGCGAGCCGATCGAGAACGCCGCGTGTTTCGCCTGTCACTCGGACGAGCAACTAGTCGGCACCAACAGCGCCGGCAAGGAGGTGTCGCTCTATGTCGACGAGACACAATTCACGGCTTCGATTCATGGGACGCACTTGTGCACGAGTTGTCACTCTGATGTCACTGAGATCCCGCATGCAGAAAATTTCACTGCGCAGCCGGTGTCCTGCGCCCAATGCCACCGGGTCGAGACCGAGATTTACCTCAACAGCGACCACGGCCAGGCGATCCACCAGGGCGTGCCGGAGGCGGCCTCGTGCAAGGATTGCCACGGCAACAACCATTATTTGCTGAACTACCGCAATCCCAAGTCGCCGGTCTATCCGGGCCAACATTCCCGAGACCTGCGGGCGATGCCACGGCAACACGGCGGAGATGGAAAAGTTTCATCTGCGCCAGCGCAGCCCGATCGTCAGCTACGAGAAAAGCGTCCACGGCATCGCGTTGCTGGAAAAGAAGGAGATGAACGCCGCGGTCTGCACCGACTGCCACGGCTCGCACGACCTGCACAAATCCACCAACCCGGCCTCGAAACTGTACTGGCAAACGTGTCCCGAAACCTGCGGCAAATGCCACGAGAACGTCGAGCAGACCTACATGCGCAGCGTCCACGGCACGGCCGTCAAGCGCGGCGTGCGCGACGCGCCGGTCTGCACCGATTGCCACGGCGAACACTCGATCACGGCCGTCAAACTCGCCACCTCGCGCGTCGCCCCGGCCAACATCCCGGAAACCTGCGGCCAATGCCATGCCGCACAACGGATCGTCACGCAATACCGGTTGCCGCCGAATGTGTTCACAACCTACGTGCAAAGTTTCCACGGTCTGGCCCTGCAAGGCGGCAACCTCACCGCGGCCAATTGCGCCTCGTGCCACGGCGTGCACGACATCCTGCCGGCCAGCGATCCGCACTCCACGATCAATCCGAAGAACCTGCCGCAGACCTGCGGCAAGTGTCATCCCGGCATCGGCACGCGGCTCGGCGCGGAGTTCTTCCGGATCCACGCGCCGCCCGGCGCCGCCGAAGGCAAACCGTGGCTCGTGAACTTGATCTCCCGGATCTACATCGTGCTGATCGTCGCGACCATCGGCGGCATGGCTCGTCTTCAACTTCCTCGATTACCTCCGCAAAGCCCGCGCGCACATCGCCCACGCCGAACAGGCCGACGGTGAACTCCGCCTGACCCGCTGGCTGCGCGTCCAGCATTTTCTCTTGATGGCACCGTTCATCCTGCTGGCGTACACCGGTTTTGCCCACAAGTTCCCCGATGCGATGTGGAGTTGGCCATTCCGGGCGTTCGGCGACTCAGGCAGCGCGGCGCGGAGCCTGATTCATCGCATTGCCGGGTGGACGTTCATCGGTTTGTTCCTTGTGCACGGCGTGGCGCTCGTGCTGACGCGGAACGGGGCGCGAGTATCTGCGGGCGCTGTGGTTCGCGTGGCACGACCTCGAGCGACGCGCTCGGCACAGTTGGCGTTCAACTCGGCCTGCGCCAGACGCCGCCGCCGCATCGCCGCTGGAACTACGCCGAGAAGGCCGAGTACTGGGCGTTGATGTGGGGTTCGGTGGTGATGATCGTCACCGGCGTGATGCTGCTGTTCACCGAGACCGTGCTGCGCGTTGCTGCCGAAGGTCTGGCACGACGTGGCGCAGGTGATCCATTACTACGAAGCGTTGCTGGCGACGCTGGCGATTGTGGTCTGGCATTTCTACTGGGTCATCTTCGACCCGCACGAATACCCGATGAACCCGGCGTGGTTGATCGGCAAAAAGCCCGCACATGCGCCACCCGATCCGGAAGACCAAGCCGAAGAGGAAGCAGTGGCCCCTGGTCCCCGCCCAGCCTCCCGGCGAAGGGTCGGCTGAGCTCAGTTGCTTCTCAAAGACGATCTTGAAACGAGCCTGATGTTCAACCCTACAGAACGTCACCAAGAGCTACTGCATGCCACAATGGCGACTGCATCGGCACGCCGAACGGCGTGCGGTTCACCCGCCGCGGCCAGAGCGCGGCGCTGCGGCCTTCCCGGAACGGCTCCGTGGCCACGGTCGGGTGGAGCGCCTTGTTCGGCCTGCATGCTCGCCTTCCGGCAGGGTAATCTCGACGACTGGCTCGCCCTGCCGGAGAAGTTCGATCGCATCCGGAAGCGCCCGCGATAGGATTGACCAGAGGCGGGCGTTTGCCATGTTTCCGCACCGTAGCCACAAGACCTGTGGCGGTGTGCCGAGGCGATCTACGAGATCGACGAAATCCTCGTCCTTCGTGAACACTGCGACCGCCGCCTTGCGCGCCCTGTCGAAGATTTCCGGGTCCTCCGCCTCGCGCAGGCCGAGGTCGCGAACGTGCACTGCATTCAGGGCAAACTGCTGGCGAATCCACCGGCAGATAGTTGGAGAGATGTGGGCGTCCACCCAGAGGATCACGGGATGACCACAGCATGGCTGACGCGGCTGCTCGCAAACCGCAAACAGGCATAGATGTCGTCGATCTCGATATCAGGATGCTCCCTGACGATCTGCTTCGGCGTCATTCCAGAAGCCAGAAGCTCCAAGACGTCGGACACCCGAATCCGCATGCCGCGAATGCACGGACGCCCGCCACATTGTCGAGGGTTGACGGTGATCCGATCCACCAGTTGGGCCATGCTCGTTCCTTAGCACAGGCTGGTGGTTGAGCGAAACGTGTGACGTGGCGAGCAACCACTCGGCGAGGTCGGCCCCGTTGCCCGCCTCGGTTGAGCACATGCCACCGGTTCAACAGGCGCCTCCCTTCATGCACTGCTCATTGAGTTGGATGATGGAGGCCTCCACCTGGCGCATTTTGGCTCCCAGCCTGACCCGAAGAATGGTCATGTCCCAACCCCCCGAAGTGTGAAGAATCGCGAGGCCGCGTATCGGATCTCGATCCGGCGTGAGCATGCCCTCGGTCCCCAGGCCGTTCGCGTCCCCTGGCGTAGCGAACTCGGCCACCCCACTGGCCAGGTACCTCACTGCGTCATTGGTGTACGGACCACGCTCGAATTCCGATACGGGCACAAGCCCTTCGTTCTTGACTCTTGCGATATACGTTGCAGCTAGCTTCGGGAATAGGCGGGACACATGGATGGCCACGCTGAATCTTCCGGACGTTCCACCATCGCTGAACGAGAATTCAACCGCGTGGCCGCGAAGTTTCGGCGGATGAAAGGCGGAGTCAATGGACCCCGGGGTGACAACCAGAGTTGTTCCTGCTGACCCGTACCACACTCGGCAATGCCACCCGCGAGGGGCGAACACACCGTGGTCCATGTCTCCCGTGTAGTAAGCAATGCCCCTTGGGCGCACGCCCCGGAGACTCACGACTTTCGGCGGGCCCTTCGGTGGCGGGACGGGGCCCATCTGGCCATCCGCAGGGCACCCTACAAAAGGAACCGTTACGGCCTTGGCCTCTGGCCGGGCGAAACAAAATAGAGTCACTGCAGTGGCGACCACGACGAACACCATGCGCATGCCAGATGCTCCAGCCGCGATGAGAGGGCCTGCGGCCATTGGTGGAGCCGAACGCTGCGGCTCAGGCGCGGCGCGCTTCTCGCCGTCGCCTGGAGCGGCTCGTTAGGTTGCGCGGCCGACACCGTTGCCACGTTTCGGCATGCGGACACCTAAGCGTAGACGGATGGCATTGCATCGGGTAGGTCCTCCATGCTCACGCGAGGCGGTCTGTCGACGTACATCGGCTCGTGCAGGCCCTGCAGGTGGTCTGTCAAAATCTCTGCTTCCACGTCGTCGCCGGCGAGTTCCCTGTAGACTGCACTTCGCTCAGACTTATGTAACTCCTGGATGGCAATCTGGAGGCACCTCTTCACGAGCCCAGGCGCCGCTGCGGTGACCATTTTCTTCATGGCTTGGCGGTCTGCGTAGTCCCCGGACGATCCCAAATAGAGGGCCGCCGCCGCACTGTCGGGGCTAGCGTGATCACCCGAGATCAATGCATGGGCGCGGCGAACCAAGGCTGGGGACTTGATGCCCCGTTGCGACGCCAGCCTCCAAAGCTGAAAGTTCTGCCAGGCGTAGACACAAAGGGGTTCACCAGTAAGCAGCCTTTCGATCTCTCCAAGGTGTTCTGACGTCAGAGGTGCCACTTCGAGGTATCGGCAAAACGTGTCAGTCTCGACAGGTCGCTGCACAAGCAGCCGTAGTACACCGCTGGTAAGGGATGGTGCATCGGGCAGATCAAGATTTCTGTACGCTCGCAGAGATGCAATTCGGTTCAGGCAGAATCGAAAGATACGCTCTCCGACCTGTCCCCCGTCAAGGAGACTCTGGGCTTTCCCGAACAGAAGGCCCACGATCCCCTGGATTTCCGTGCGGTCCTTCTTGGCGATCGCCTGTTCGATGGCGGTGACTTCAGGATCCTCGTCCCGCAGGTGCTCCTGGATGCGTTCTGAGTCAGGGCGCAAGACATCCGTCTTCGCAGAATTAAGCCCAAGTCCGATGTCGCGCAGATGGGAGACTAGCTTGATCAGGGCCTTCCGGGCGTCCGCTTCGCAAGGGATGACGAGCCGGATGTCATCCATGTAACGTATGACTGGGTACCCGTCCTTCTCCATCAGCTTGTCGATGTGATCGAGCAAAACGTTCCCGAGGAAGGAACTCGCGTCGACATTCTGCACCAGGCCATACCCATCGTACGGGCTCCAAGCCGAGAGGCACGCCATCAAGGTATCAATGCAGCGTTGAAGGTCTGCCGTCAGCGCTCCACCAAGGACCTGTTCGAGCTGCCGTTTGAGGAACCGGAATCTTATCGTCTCAAAATACTGAGAGAGATCGGTCACGACTAACCATGATGCAGGCTTTGCAAGAAGCTCCGTCTTCACTGCCTCGCGAAACTTCTTCCACTGACTTACGCCCGAATGAAAGATCCACCTCGCCGCCGGGCCGCGGAACCGATGAGAGAAAACGCCGGAGGAGAGGTATGGATCGATGCTGACGATGAGACGATCAATCAGGGCCTGATAAACGATCCGATCCAGCGCCGAGATGTGGATCGAATCACGGATCGTGAAGTTCGCCTTTGGTATGTGGTACGACGCTCCGCGTCGAGGCTTGTAGGTCTTTAGAAGCGGTTGGAGGCGGGCAGGCGCAGACTCACCCGAGCCAAGAAGGTCTTTGAAGGCGAGCGGGTCGGGCCAGAAGTCGTCGCGCATATCCTTCGCCAGCCGCTGTACTGCCAGCTTCCAGTCGAGCCCCAGCTCAAGAAGGTTGAGGTCCTTGATCACCCGCGCAGTCCGTTCTCGTCGAAGGTCAACCTAACGCTGCGGATCAGGCGCGGCGCACACCGGCTCAAGGCCCCCGATTGGAACACCACGGTTCATTTAAGCACGCCCCCGCCGGCGCCTGCAGCCGCTGAGTTATGCTGCCGATCAGCGCCCGATTGGCCACATCTGCGATACATCAAAAACCCACCCTGAATGCTGTGCTCGATCCCGACGCGGTCCGTGGCTGGAAGCGATTCCAGCTGACTGAAAAACTTCGAGGACACTTTCGTTCCAACCCTGTCGTTACCAACCACACGATAGTTACCATCAGTGATCAGAGTAGTCCGTGTGAAGGGGCCTTTGCCGAAGCAACCACCGGGTCCGCAGAAACGTACATAGTAGTCGTTCGCGTCTGCCTTTTCGATAGCCAGGCCAAAGTCGTCTGAACAATTGACCCTCCAAAATCCGATGAAGGGAAGACCTGGATCGTACTGAATCCGCGACTCAACATTCGCACTCGTCGTCCAGAAATCCGGGCGGAATATCCAGCCGGCAGACGCGATTAAGGTAATGCTACAAGTCCAAAAGAGACCCACGAGGTAATGTCGGGAGTGTGGTGGAAAAAGGGGAAAGGCGTCATCATCCGGCCAGTTTCTTAACCCAAGAACAACTCCCGCGTAGCAGCGGGGGTCGGAGGATGACGCCATGGCAACAGATAGCAGGAAGGACGGACGACGGGAAACGAAAGCGGAGAGGTACAGCCCAGAGAGCATTGAACTCGGGGTCCGAGAACGCGTGCGTGACGTGATCGAACGAATTGTCGAAGAGGAGGTGGAAGCGGCTCTGGGAGCCCAGCCCTCGGAGCGAGTGGGCGCTGAGCGCCACGGCTACCGTCACGGGCACCGAGAACGGAGCCTGACCACGAGCGTGGGAGCGACGACCATTGCGATGCCCCGGGCGCGATTGCAGGAGGCGGATGGGAGCAGCAGGGAGTGGCAGAGTCGCACGGTGCGGCGCTACGAGCGGCGTACCAAGCGAGTGGACGAGGCCATCCTCGGAGTCTACCTGAGCGGGATAAACACGCGGCGGATCAAGGGCGCGCTGGCCCCGTTGCTGCGCGGCGGCCCACTGTCGAAGGACGCGGTATCACGCTTGGTGGGGCGGTTGGCCGCCGACTTCAAGACGTGGCGCGAACGGGACCTGGCCCAGGACGATATTCGCTATCTGTTCCTGGATGGCTGGTACCCGAAAGTGCGCCTCGGAAGACGGCGGGTGAGGGTGCCGGTGCTCGTGACGCTCGGCGTGCGGGGCAATGGGAGCGGGTGCTGCTCGACATGCAGTTGGCGGGCGACGAGAGCTCGGCGGCCTGGAGCGGCGTCATGGAGGGTCTCGTGCGGCGCCACATCGGGACCCCGGCGCTGGCGGTGATCGACGGCAACCCGGGGTTGGTGACCGCCCTGCACGAGCAATGGCCGGGGCTGCCGATCCAGCGCTGCACCGTGCACAAGTTGCGGAACCTCGAGGCCAAAGCCCCCGCGCATCTGCGCGAGGAACTTGCCGAGGACTACCGCCGGATGATCTACGGGAAGGACCGCGAAGCGATTGATACGGCACGCGCCGCGTTCCGCAAGAAGTGGCAGCGGTGTTGTCCCACGTCGTGACGAGCCTGGAGGAGGCCGGAGAGGACCTGTTCACCTTTACCGCCTCCCCCCCCTCCCAGTGGAAGGCGCTGCGCACCAGCAACGCGCTGGAGCGCATCAACGGCGAGTTTCGTCGCCGCACGAAGACGCAGGCGAGCCTGCCCAGTCAGGACGCCGTGCTTTTGCTGCTCTTCGGTCTGCTGCACAGCGGGCGCATCACGCTGCGACGTCTGGACGGGTGGAAGGACATGCCTGCGGCGCCGGCGCGGGAAGTACCTAAACGACACTCTCATCATACTACTAATACATACTCTTGTACATCTACTGATAAGAAAGCTGCATAAGAGAGGAGCAGTGGTTCATTGTTTAGCCGCCGAATGAACGCTCGATCGTTTTTCCACCACTTGACCGACACCACCACCCACGATGACGAGGGTCACAATGAACACGGGCGTGGGCTTCCTTAAGGCGGCTCGCCAGACTGATACCGAAACGGGCAGGGCATAGGTTGCCACGAGAAGCAAAAGCGCGAGCATGCCCCGGAGTCCGAAACGTCTCGTCACGTACCACGCAGCTAGAGCGATCAATGGCGTGCCTAGGAACCCTGCCCCCCAAAAGACCTTCCAAAGCTCAATCTCACCGCGCCAGAGTTTGTTCAGCCAGTTCATTCTGTTTTCGTCGCGGCGGTATAACGCTGGTGCTCAGCCGCCGCGGCCGCAACGCAGCAGCATGTGCGCGCGAGCCCGCCTCATGCCGCGGTCGGTCTGGAGCGGCATGCCGGCATCACAGGTCCTCCGGATGCAAACCGGTCCGTTTCGCAATCCGCGCAAGCATTCTCGGGCCGATCTCCTCACTCTCGTGGAATGCCCACACGTAATCGGGCCATCCCGGCCGCGAAAGGACGAGATGCGAACCACTGGCTGGACGCTTCTGCTTCCAACCGATGCGCAGCAGTGCTGCCAGAACGCGTCGTGACGGCGCACTTCCCCACTGGCTCATGCGGCTGCGAACAGCACGCTCTCAAAAGGTGGCGCCTCGCCGTTCTCGAGCCGATCTGCCAGTACTCGAAGCGCGAGTGCCTGTGCCTTGGCCCGCGCCTGTTCCGTCGAGTCGCCGTACACCAGCACCCCCGGCAACTCGGGGACCTCGGCGATCCACCGACCGTCTTCCTTACGCTCGATTTCCACCTTGAAAGTCATACCGACACGATAGCTCAACCCACAGTGAAAGCCTAACGTCGTGGCGCTCAGGCGCGGCCCGCTCTTGGCCGTCGCCTGGAGCGGCGAGTTAGGCATCGCAGTCCTTGTAACACCCTTGTGGGACGCTAGTCATACTGCTGCCACGACAAAGGGGACCGCGGCCGTGGCGGCGAGAATCGCTACCCTACCATTCGGGTGAGAAGTCGAGTCAGATCCTACCAACCTGGCAGCATAAACGGCAGGCCAGATGCAGAGGGCCACACCCACAATCAGGACTGCTGCGTGGTTTTCAAGAGCCATGCCGAAGACAAATAGCAGAACGACCTCGAAGAGGACCCCGGTGCCGATCGTTGAGCGCTTCGAAGGGATGTTCCCTGACGTGGAGAAGTTAGTGGATGACCTGAGAGCGACGAGGAGCAGACACGGCACAACCAGACCGATTTGAAGAAGCGGGAGGATGGTTGGGGGTAGTGCCACCAGGAGATTCCACGCATCTCCCTGACATGCGAGCTGGCAACTACAACGGAAATGAGGATCGCGAGTGCGATTGCTTGACTTATCGATTTGTCCAGCTTGCCACTGCCAGCTGCAAGGGCACTGCATGCGAGGACGGCGATGAGGCCGTCTACGACCGTTTCACCGAACACTGCGCCACCCACGAGTGAGACCCCTTGGGCCGTTAGGGCGATTCCGAGACCGAAAGCGGCCAGTGCAGCCAACGTGCGCACCTCACGCAGCGCAGGCGCAATGAGAGCTCCGACGACAGCAAGCATGGCGGTCACGTGAATGGAAATCACGGTCGAAGGCCTGGGATTCGATGTCAGGTATGACGTGACATCTTTCGAGTAACCAATGAACGCGACCAAAAAAGAAAACAGACAGCAAATGGGCGGCGATGACGATGGCAACCACGACGAGTGCTCTGACACATAAACTTTTCACGCTCAGCCCCGTCACTGTCCCATCAGAATTGTCCACAAACCGACGCTGTTGGACCGGTGGGCTGGCGCTCGTTACCCGCTGTTCTACCTGGGCCGCGTCACTTACGGCGGCGTCGGAGACCGTTTCCGTGCTGGAGGACTGCCCGCGCCTCGACTTGCGGAACAGCAGGATCGGTATCACGATGATGATCGCCAGCACTATGAACTCGGGTAACCCCAAACCGAACATTTCTGTTCCCTCCTCCGCCGGCGCGCATGCTGCCTAACGCTCACGCTCAGCCGCGGCTGGCAGACGTGAACTCTCGCTGTTGAAAACAGGACGGGTGTGCCCGCCGTCGGTCTGCAGCATATTGTTCGGCCTGCTGCGCTTCAAACTTGATACGGCGCTTCACCATTTCGACGCGTTCTCGCATCACTGCGTGGGAACTCGGCCACAGCTCCGCGCCCGTCCGCCGTCAGTCACCCGTGACCCTCTTGATCACGGCAGCGCGGGTCAGGAGATCGAATTGCGCTTCCAGCCGAATGACGCGCGCCGTGAGATCCTCGATCTTCGCCTGTTGTGCCTTGAGGGCGTCGGCCTGCCGGGTCACCTTGTCTTCGAGCCTGATCATCGAGGTCAAGGCGCCCCACACCCGCTCCGTGACGCTCATCGCGCCCGGGCCTTCGCCGCGGAGCGCCGGGCACTGGCCTCCATCGCAGCAATGCGTCGGTTGCTCGCTTCGATGAATGTCAGTGCCTCATCGATCGACGCGCCGGCTCGATCGGCCGCGGCCTTCGCCTGGTCCGCCAGCACACCCAATTCGCCGCTGTCTGCGGTCAATTCGTAGGCGGTTGCCCCGCGGCGCATCAGTTCCGCAATGGGCATACCGAGTCTCCTCGCCTTGGCCATGATCGCCTTTTTCTCCTGCGGGGTCGCCTGAACCACGATCCGCTCGACTGCTGCAGCCATGAACGCCTCCTGTCAGGACCGGATGTACATGGACAGGGTATGTACATCGAGCGCTGCTGTCAAGCCATCGGCAGCCATCGGCAGGCCGCCGCGTGAGAGCAAGCGGGCCACCGGTGGCCGCGACGAAGGAAGGCCCGCCAGCGAATAGGCCGACGCCGAACGGCCTGCCGCTGAGCCGCGCCGGGGTGGTGCGGCGAGCTTGGGGGCGTCGGCCTCGAGTGGCTTGTTAGGCCAACGTCTCATTTCTTGTTCTGAGTCTTCTTCAATTGAAAGGTGTACTTCCTATCTATCTTACCACCCGGCCCAAGGGATACGTCCTTCATCTTGAAGTGTCGCAAAGTGGAATCGGCATCCGGTTCGTCGATCTTCGTAACTACGCAATCGAGGGTGTCTGAGCTGACTTCTTTGACAACGACAGTGGCGTACTCCATAGAAATCTTTGTACCACTTGTCGAGAACAAATTGGGCGACGGCTCGAACTCAGCGAAGATGGGGATCTGGAAGGACAATGCGTTGCCGTCTCGCTTGCCGAGCAGTTTGCCATCATTCCTCTGAACACTACCGACTCCGATTCCCGTACCAGTAAACTTGTATCCCACCTCCTTGGCCAGGACGCTGTTTGTCATGGTCACCAAAGCAACGCTGAATGAATTTCCGTTCTTGTCCGTCGCGGAATAGGTTGTCACCTCAAGCGCGTCGATGACGGATGATTCGCTTGGGCTTGCACCAGAGCCGAAATTCACTTCTCCGATGCTTCCGCTCATGACCCCAGCATTTACGGCTGTGAGGCTCATCACAGTGAACGCGATTCCGATTGCCGCTGCGTGTTTTGTTTTCATCTGTTTTTCTCCTATCGGTTCCGAGCGCCTCTCGGGGCAGCGCCCTCGTGGCCTAACGGCTTGACGATGAGCCGCGCCTTCCGTTGGCGTCGGACTCGATCGGCTGGTTAGGCCCCACGCTGCGGCTCCTCCAACAACTCGCGCAGTACGACAACGGGTTTTGGGAAGTCGGGCCAGCGGTTCTCCCAGCAGACCACATAGTCCAGGTCTTCGACGTTGTGGTTCCAGCTGGCGCGTGAGAGGGTGTGCTTGAGTTCAACTCGTATCTCACGCGCCATCACGTGGTCGAAGCAGGTAACGTCGATCCCCTTCCCGCCACGAAGTTCGAGAATCTGCCAGCCGATCCTTCCAGACGAGCACAAGATCCCAAACAGAGCGACAACGCCAAGCTCATCCTGAGGGGCGTAAGGGAATCCGTCGATGCCGGTGCGCTCCCACTTCTTCCGTGTTGTTTGGAGGGGGATCGGAGGAACCGGTCGCGAGGTGGGAGGTTCCGGCCGATGACTCGGTGGTGGTGGGGCAACGTGCTTTGACTCGGGTCTGCCTCGGGCGGTACGGCCGGTTGCGGGAGACAGTCTGCCCAACTTTACTGCCTGATCAATGAAGGCCTTCAAGGTAGGATAGCGGCGCTTGCTGAAGTTGAGACCGAACTTTTTCCGCTCAGAAACGTTTGGCAGCCGGCCGAGCTGGCGAGCCGCCGACGCGAGACGCTCAAAGTAGACGTCATCTGGAACGGCTTCTATCCTCTTACTGGCTATGCCCGCGAGCTTGCAGAGACCTTCCCAAGTTCGGCCGCCGTCGTAGAGCTGGTACCCAGAGAACCTACCGTGCTGAAGGTACTCGGCGCGGCTCAGCGTGTCGCGCCCCAGGCGCTTGGCAACGGCGCCGACGTCCGCGGCGAGAACTTCGTCAGTGACCGAGCCGCTGTCATTCACCATCGGTACCTCGCTTGTGGCCTAACTACATTTCGTCTCCCGAATGAAATCCGCTCCCCCTGCACGTTTCGCGGGCCAACACATGCCCCTTTCGGCCGTCCTATAGGACAAAGCCCGTTGTGAAGTCAAGCAGTTGCGTAACCACCTGTCACCGCATTTCTCCGGGACGTTAGGCTGCAGATTCTGCAGGCTAACGCCCCTGGGAGGTACTGTGGGCTGTGCCCGAGGCGCGTCCCCCCTTTTCGGCCGCAACCGTGTGCCGGAAAAGGCGCAGTGGGGGTGGGGGAAGGCGGTCCGCGCGGGCGACGCTGGTGCCCACGGTCTCATCCTCGCTTCTCTCCTTGCTTACTCCACCACGCGCCCCGCCAAGCTGACGCCCAGCGGGTGGGGCTGCCAGAAGCCGGTCGGCAGGACTCTGGACGCCGTGCCCGCCGCGATTCAAAACATGCGTGTAAATCATGGTTGTCTTTACATCGCGATGGCCAAGTAACTCTTGTACCGTACGGATGTCATAGCCGCTTTCTAACAAGTGCGTAGCAAAACTGTGACGCAGAGTGTGCGGTCCAAGGGGTTTCGCAATGCCGGCACAGCACGCTGCTGCATGCAGAGCACGCTGCGGGACGGACTCGTGGACGTGATAGCGCTGTGGCGCACCGAAGCGTGGGTCCGTGCAGATCCGTGAGGCCGGGAAGACCCACTGCCAGCCGAATTCGCGGTCGGCATTCGGGTATTTCCGCGCCAAGGCGTGGGGCAGCTGGACACGCCCCAATCCGGCCTTGAGATCGGCCTCATGCACGCGGCGCACACGATTGAGATGAGCCAATAGTGTCTCCTTGACCGCAGCGGGGAGCATCGTCACGCGGTCCTTATTCCCTTTCCCTTCGCGCACCACGATCTCGTTGCGGCTGAAATTAAGGTCCTTGACGCGCAGCCGCAGGCACTCCTTGAGTCGCAGCCCCGCACCGTAGAGCAGCATTGCCATAATCCAGCTCACGCCCCGCAGCGCTCGGAGCAACGCCTCCGTCTCCGCCTGTGTGAGCACGGTGGGCAACCGCGCGGGTCGTTTGGCGCGCACCACGTCGTCCAGCCACCCGGGATCGAACTCCAGCACGTCCTTGTACAAGAAGAGCAGGGCCGCCAGGGCCTGGTTCTGCGTGGAGGCAGCAACGTTCCGTTCGACCGCCAGTGACGTGAGGAACTGCTCGATCTCCGCCTTACCCATTTCCGCAGGATGACGCTTGTGGTGAAAGAAGATGAAGCGCCGGATCCACCCGACATATGCCTCCTCGGTGCGGTAGCTGTAATGCCGCGTGCGGATCACGTCGCGCACCTGGTCGAGCAGCTTCCGCTTGCAGGCACCGCCGGTCTCAGGTTGCACGGCACGAGGCGCGAGCGCCGACTCGGTCAGCAGCCCGCATGCGTCCAGTGCGCCCTCCCGTGGCCTGCCACCAACTCTGGCTTGCATCGGTGGGCGTCTGTGCCGGTCCGCGCTGGTTCGCTCCATGGCTAGTTGGCTGTCCATACCTTCCCCCTATTCGGGAGGCGAACATAAGGCGAAATAAGGCGAATGTCAAGTAGTAGAGGAGCGAACCCTGTGAGTGCGTTTACGGCAGAATGGAATTTACCATTGCCGCTCCGTAATCGGAAGGCACCGTCTGACGCTCACAACGCAAAGAGGGTCAGGACGAGAAGCGTGAAGCCGACAAGGATCGCGGTGAAGCCGATGATCCAACCGAAGTTCCTGAGCCACACCGGCGGCGGGCCGGTCTGAAGGTCGTCGAGTCCCCCTTGTGCCACGAGGCGTTCCATCTCCAGGGGGTGCTCGTCGCGGAGCTCGTCTTCACTGACCCTACCGGTGAAGATGACGAGGTCCATGGGGAACTTCTCAAGCCGGAGGTGTGCGTTGAAAAAATGAATGGCGAAGATGAAGCAGACCGCGAACAAGGCTTCTTCCGAGTGGATGAGGAGAGCCATGTTGAAGACCCAGCCGGGCAGAAAGCTGCCGAAGAACGACGAGGCCCACATCAGGTAGCCCGACGTTGCGATGATCGCCATTACTGAAAGGACCACCCAATAGTCGAACTTTTCCCAGTATGTGAAGCGATCGAATCGCGGCCGCGGTCCCATTCCCAAGAACCACTGGAAATGCTGCAGCATGTCGAGCCCGTCCTTCGGTTGCGGAACCAGCGAGTCCCCGCCCCAGAAAACGCCCCTCTCCCCTTTTACGAATGCCGTGTGGGCAAGTTTTCCCACATGGAGCAGGAAGCACAAGGTCAGGATTACGGCACACGTCTTGTGAACGGAGATGATGGTTCCAAACCCACCCATCGCGCGCGCCAACTCCGCCGCCCACGGCGCCGCGTTGAAGTAGATCTGCAACCCGGTCCCCGCCAGGCCCAGGAAGCTGCCCATCAAGAAGCCATGGACGAGGCGGTGGAAAAGATCGATGCGCCGGAAATATCTCGGCGCGACCGGAACGGAAAGTGGCCCCACCCCTGATCCTGCTGACTGGCTCATCGCTCCCGCCCCTGATCGTCCTTTCGTTTCCGCTTCCGGCCTTTCTGCGTTACCTGCTCATGCACGCCCCGGCCGAACCACAACACCGTGTGCAGGCCAAAGAAGGCGAACGCCCAGACAGCCAACCATCTCATGCCCAGTGCCGCGTAGTAGAGGCCGGGGTTCCTTTCCTTACTGCTTGGGTCGGCGTGGGGGGAAAAGCGGGTAAAGTTCGCATTGGCCCTAGGATGGCACTTCTGACAGGTTTCGACCAAATTGGCGGGCGCGATGCTCGACGCGGGGTTCGAGGCCGGCAGGACGCGATGCGCGCCGTGGCAATCGGAGCAGCGTGCCAGCGTCATGAATCCCAGATTCGTGACCTGGCCGTGCAAGGTGTCGCGGTACGTCTTGAGAGATTCCTCGTGGCACGTACCGCATTCCTTGACGATCTGCAGCTTCCAGGGATCCGTCTGCACCCGCGCGATCTGATGCGCCGTGTGACAATCCACACAGTCCGGCGCGCCGGCGCTGCCGGCTTTCAGCGCCTGCCCGTGAATGCCCTGGAAGTACGCTTCCTCGACACCGGCATGGCACACGCCACACGTTGCCGGAATGTTGGCCCGGAACACTTTCGATTGAGAATCCCTCTTCGGCCGGATGTCATGAGCACCGTGGCAACTCGAGCAATTGGCGGTGACCAGCAGGCCACTATCGGTCAGCGCACGGCCGTGGATCGAGTCCGCGTACAACTGGGGCGCATTGGTGATCGGGATGTCGTGGCGTTTGGCGAAATCGAGATCGCCGTGACAGACACCGCACGTACGCGGGAGGTTGAGCGGATAGACCGACGACCCCGGATCGCTGGCTTTCTTCACGGAGTGCGGCGAGCCGTGACAATCGTTGCAGGTTGCCGCATCGGCATGCCCGGCGTTCTTGTATGCCCGCCCATGTACGCTCTCTTTGTAGGCTGCCACCTGTGCGCCGTGGCACACGGCGCATGTGTCCAGCCCGACCCGCTTGGGCGGCTCGTTGTGCGGAACGCTGGTGGCGTCCTCGTGGCATCTCGCGCACGGAAGCGCGGCATGGGCCGAGGCGTTGAATGATTCCCCACTGACGGACAAGTCACGGCCTTCCGAATCAGCAAAGCCGTCGGCCCCGTGACAAGACAAGCAGGTTCCGCGGTCCATGTCCTCCGCAACCGCGCCGCGCACCACCAGCGCCGCGAAAGCGGCGGCACCGACCAGGAGTACTCCATACCGCATCCAGCCGGCGAGGAATGGCTGCCGCCGGTATCGCGGTGCGCCGGGCCGACGCCACAAGCCGCCGCGCGTTTCAGAACGCGACATGACACTTCGTGCAGTCCGCCCCGTCTGGCGGGACTCCGTCTGCCGACGGCACGTCTCCACCGTGACAGGTTCCACAGAACTCGTGTCCAATCGTGGGCAGAGCTGTTGGAGAGCGCGCGAAATCCAGGTGCCGGGTCTCCGCCACCCCGCCGTGGCACAGGCTGCAATCAAGGCCAGCGTCGACATGTTTGTCATGGGGAAAGTTGACTTTCTCCGAGACCGTACCGATGTCCGCCGTGTGACACGTGAGACACTCCTCCGCAGATACGCCCGCCATCGGTTCTTTGATCCGTTCATGGCAACGCTGGCAGCCTTCGGCGCCGACCTTCATCACCCCGTGTCGCTCCGTTCCCTCGTGGCAGACCGTGCAGCGCAGGCGCGCGGAGACGACGTGGGGGGCGTGCGGAAACTCGCGTCCGAAAGCGGGGCGTGAGATGTATTCGATACCAAAGTGGCAGGAGAGGCACTTGGCTTCGTAGGGCGCCTGAACCCAGGCGGCACCATTCGGCGTGGCGCCGATGGTCTCCAAGGCAGCAACGTTCTTTTGATGCGCATAGTTGAGGAGATCCAGCGCGTAGCCGGGGTTGTGCACTCCCCTGCCCTGCTCCACGAACGCCACGGTCGCCGCCGCCTCCTTGAGAAGTCCCTGTGCGGTCCCATCGCCGCCTTTCTCAATTTTCTCACGCGCACCTTGCAGCTCAGCTTTGACGCCCTCCAGTCGCTTGCCCAGCCCGACCTGCCACGTCCGGTAGATGGCAAGGTATTTGGGGCCGTGGCAGGACATGCAGCTCACCTCACTGGCATGGCCGGTATTCCCGGGCGCGTTGTGACACGCCTCACAGCGTACACCCGCCAGGTACATGGGTGCGGGCCGTGGCTGCACGCCGGCGCCACCGATACCGCGGTAAAGGTCGCGCACGGCGGAATGGCCGGCGCCGGCACTGTGACAACTCCGGCATTCAGTCGCCAAGGCTTCCTCGCGCGCCGGGATCTTGTGCACGATCTCGACGTGGCAGTTGAGGCATTCCACCTTGTGCTCCGTGACGTGCATGCGGTGCAGGAACTCGGTTTCCCCGTAGCGGCTGAGGCGTGCGACATCGTTGTGACACGTGAAGCAGCGCTCGCGCGGCACGTCGCCATCACCTTTCACCACCCCCTGGTGGCAGGCCATGCATTCCATGCCCAGGCGCTTGACGTCGCCGTGATTGAACGACAAGCCGCCGGTGGTGATCGTCTTCTCCGGTATGGCGTGACACAGCGTGCAGCGTGCCGTCCCGGTGTTCGGAGCGGTGTTCTTGAAGTGGCACAGAAAGCACGTGCTCGCGGTCACGGCGATGTGACTGCCCTGGACGATCTGCGAGTGGCAACTGGTGCAGCGCAGCTGTTTCTTGCGCCGCATCTCCGTCAGGTGCGGCTGATGATCGAACAGGACGTTGTGGAACAGCTCGCGCCCGAGCAAAACGCGTTTCGTGTGGCAGCCGCTGCGCAGGCAGCTCTGGTCGTCAACTTCGGCCCACGGGTTCCTCGAATAGGTTCCCGTGAGATACCGGGCCACCATGGCGAGCGCCTCGTACTTCTTGCGAAACTCGGAGGTGACTCCCGGCGGGATGTGGCACTCGACGCAGGCGACGTCTTTGTGGCTCGATGTCAGCCACGACTGGTAGTACGGCTTCATGACGTGGCAGACGCCGCCGCAGAACTGTGGCTGCGACGACACCTCGAATCCGAGGAAGGTGAAGGCGGCACCGGCGGGAATGAAGACCGCCAGTGCCAACACGGCCTTCTTCGCCCATGTGCTGATCTGCTCCCGCATAGCCCGTCGTACAGCACCTCGTCGTGCGTTCACTGATCGCGGCGCGTGGAGTCGCGCTCGCTCCGTCGCCGCTGCGTTTCCCGGCGGTAGAGGTACATCGTGGCGACCGCGAACAGGACGTACACCCAAACCGCAGCCAGCCAGACATACCGCAGGGAGCTTTCCTGCTCGACCCCGTGCACACCCGCCCGCACCTCATCGCTGATCGACCGCGCGTTGCGTGTCAGATCAGTGACCCAGTCCAGTGCGAGCGCGTGCTGCACCGGAAGCGCCTCCATGAAATACGCCCATCCCTGCTGCAGACGCGGACGATAGCGCGTGATGGTGGGCGAGAGCTTCATCGCGGCATCGATCTCGCCGCTCGCAGTGGCCACGTCCTCCTCGGCTTGGCTCAACACCGTCTTCAGCTGCTGCGCCGTCACCAACGCCGAGCTGCCCGGCGCGTGGCAGGCCGGGCAGGTGGTATCGAAGAGCGCGTGATCCGGCCGCGCCGTCTCGTGGTATCCGTGGCAACTGACGCATTCAGACATCTGGCCGTCGTCGGCGGCTTTGCGGTGTGGGCCTTCGTTGAAGTACCCGCGCGTGCGGCTGTGACAGCGCCCACACACCATGTTGATGGAAGTGATTTGCGGCGCCTGCGCCCCGTGGGCGCCGTGGCAGGTCGGGCAGGTGGGG
The DNA here is from genome assembly GCA_963729835.1 of uncultured delta proteobacterium. GTDB lineage: Bacteria > Desulfobacterota > Binatia > HRBIN30 > HRBIN30 > CAVSQF01. Next base: position 24,332 of record CAVSQF010000030.1, read on the forward strand.
GCCAAGGGATGCTCCTCCTCGAACAGGGCGATCCCGTGCACGCTGCGCCGGTATTTCTCAGCCTGGTCTGCGGGCAGTTGGTATTGGGCCATGAGCGCCTGGTCGGAGTGACAACGCCCACACGTCTCTACGACGTTGCGCCGCGAGGTCGGACTCGTCGGCTCCTGCGGCGGCAGGATCGCATGGCTTCCATGGCAGTCGGTGCAGACTGCAACCCGCGTGTCGCCCTGCGCGAGACGCATCCCGTGGCCGGAAGTCTGATATTGAGCGTACTGGTCCGTGGGCAGAGCAAAGGACTTCATCCGATTGGGCTCGGCATGACAGGAAGCACACATTGCCGGGATGTCTGGCCGCTCGAGCTTGCCCCGATACCCTTTGACCACAGAATGCGCCACCTCAGCCTCGAAGGCAGCAGGATCTCCTCCATGGCAGCCGGTGCAACTGAATTCCCGCGCATGGATGCTCTTCGCGTATTCGGTCTTGACGTTCGGGTGACAGGTGCCGCATGCCTCCTCGGCCCCGGCAGCAGAGCTGAGACGCAGGACGATGCCTGCCAGCACGATGAGTACGCAGGAACGCATCCTCACCGGAGGTACCCTTTCGTCGCCAGGAACAGCCACATCGCGATCACCGCGAGGCCTAGCCCGCGCTGCAGCGCTTTCTTCCAAGCCGGCTGCACCACCTGGCGATCCAAAAGAGGCGCAAGCAGAAGACCAACGAACAACGCAACAATCCCGAGCGTGGCGAGGCTCCCGGAGACATGCAGCAGCAACTCGCGAACCGGCAGAAAGTACCAATGCGGCCGCACGTCAACCAGCGGCGTAAGCGGATCCGCCGCCTCCAGCAGAGGCGGCGGAAACACCAGCGCCAGTGACAGCAGCACGCCTCCGGCAAGGAACACGACGATCGTGAGGTTGATCAGAGAATCGGGGAAGAAAGGAGTGGGAGGAGCATGCGGGTTACGGGTAACCCGTGGCTCTTTGATCCCCAAACGCCAGACCAGAAACATGTGGAAGAACACGAAGAGGAATGCCAGCCACGGCAGAACCGCGACGTGGAAAGCGTAAAAACGTAGCAAGACTTCCTCTCCAAGCTCCCACCCACCCCAGAACATCGTCAGCAAAGCGGGACCGATGGCCGGAATGCCGGAAATCGTCCGGCGTGCGGAATCCATATACCAATACGCGTATTGATCCCACGGCAGCAGTGTACCGGTGAAGGCCAACGCCAGCGCCACCACCAGCAGGCAGATTCCAGCAGTCCAGGTGAGCTGCCGCGGGCCCTGGTACGCACGGGAAAAATAGACCCGGATCAGATGCAACAGGGTCAGCACAATCACCACGTCGCAACCCCAGTGGTGCAGCGAACGGATGAGCCAGCCAACGCGCACCTCATCCGTGATGACGGCCGTGCTGTAATAAGCCGCCGCCACCGAAGGGCGGTAGTAGATCATGAGAAGAATGCCGGTCGCGATTTGTACGAGGAAAAAGATGAGCGCCAGCGCCCCGAGATAATCGAGGAAGTTGACGTGCGCTGGAACGGTCCGTTCCCGTTCCGCTCGGAACACCTCTTTCAGCGACGCGTACAAGAAGATCCCCTAGACTTGGCGTTCTTGTTCGCGCGAGACGTACAGCTCACTGCGGACCACGCCGACTCGAAAGCGCGTTAATGGCCGGAGTGGAAGTCCCGACACAACATTGCCGCGCTCATCAAAAAGGCCCTCATGACAAGGACAAGCAAAAAGGCGCCTCTGTTCCTGCCATTCGATGGTACAACCTTTGTGGGTGCACCATGCCGACATCCCGGCAAACCCGCTGCTCAAATGGACCACCCATACTGGTTCATCATCGACCAACACGAGCTTCCCTGTTCCAGGTGGGAGATCCTCGGGCCTGCCGACCTTCACCCGCCGCGGCCCCAGCGCGGAGCGGACCTCTGCCGGCGGGAAAAGATAGGCCACAATCGTACCGGCCACTGCGGCCACGCCCGTGAGCAGCGTCCCTTGCAACAGCCTACCCAAGAACGAACGGCGGGTTGTCCGTCGTTCACCCATCCCCTGAACCTCCCTTAGCTTTGATAGTCATGCCAGCCCGCAGCAGGAAAAGTGCCGCTGCTGGTTCCTCGGCGAGCCGCACGTTCAAACGGCGATTTATTGGCAAATGTGGCAGGGAACAGCTTCATAATTCTAGATCCCGAGAACGAGCGGTGGCTGGCGAGGAACGTTTCCTTTGTCCTCTTCCACGTCCCTCACGGCTTCTCTCCGCCGGGGAGCAACGGCTGGATCACTCGGATCGGGAGTCTGAGCGTGCTCTTCATGATGCCCATCAAGCTGCTGCCTACCGCCGACGGCGACAACGGGATCACCTCGGGCTCGTCCAGAGCGCCGGTGACCCGGATCGGAATCGAAATCAGGCGGCCACCGAGGATGGTGCCGATGACTGGAATCCGACTGACCACGGCGTCGACTGCCGTGAAGGGTGCGGCCAACATCGTGAGATCGACCGTCCGGCGCAACAAGTCGACGGTACCGCTACAGGCGATCTTCACGGAGGGGCCGTCCAGCGTCGCGGCGCGTACGGCGAGCGCGCCATCACGGAGGTCGCTCTGCACCTTGATGGTGTCGTACGCCAACCCGTCCTTCGGCAGGTCTAACAGATTGCCGACCGACCCGGTCGCCAAGCTCAGTAACGAGAGCACCTTTGCCAGCACCCACATGCGATAGATCCGCCCGTCCTTGGCAGTGAACTCCGCATGCCCTTGGGTAGCGGTGGCAAGGGTGACAGGCTCACCACGTGCCGTGGCGTTTCCAGCGAGGCTATAGTGACCGTTGGCGAGCGTCTTCTCGCCCGTCAAACACGTCAGCACCTTATCCAGCTCTTGGTTCTTCGCCGAGGGCTCGAAGGCGAGCGTCAACCCTTCCGGCGTCACGGCAATTCTGCCCGGAGTCGCGATGCCGCACACGGTGGCGTCGGTCACCATCGCCGTGAGCCCGCCCGCACCGAAATCCACCGTCGCGCGCAACGGCTTCCACGTGAAGGAGTCGTAGGTGAAGGACTCTGCAGCGACCCTCAGCGTACCGCGCAGCGGCAGGTTCCACGCATGCGTCGCTTGCTGCTCGCCGTCGCCCCGGCCACGATTCAACAATGGCGCCAGCCGCTCCCAGCTGAGATGGTCGAGCGTGAGGGTACCGTCGAGGAGGAACACGCGCGGCGACGGGGTCAGACGTCCCTGCACCTGCAGGTGGTCGTCCGCTCCGGCATCAATTGCCGCGGCCACGTTGGCCACGCCGGCATTGGCGTCGACGGTGACGCGCGTCACTCGCAGTGGCGTGTCGCCCGCTACCGGGAGGAGAATGTCACCGGCCTCCAGTCTTCCCTCGGCCGTCGAGCGTGTCAGCTCATCCGTAACCACTCGCGCACGAAGATCGCCTCGCAGCCATCCAGGCAGCAGTGGATTCTCCGGTGCAACTGCTTCCAGCGTGGCTCTCGTGACGTTTCCCGCAAACGTCAGCTCGAGCTCCCGCTGGGTGCGGCGCAGCGACAACCACGCCTGTGATTCCCGGTCACGAATGGAAAGGCGCTTGATATTCAGCTCGTCGGCATTCCACGCGAGGTCTACCGCGCCGCTCAGACCGTTGAGCACAGGGACCTTCGCGGAAAACGACGTCCAGACCGGGCCGTGCGCCAGCCGGAGATTTGACAGCGCCACCGGATGGAGGATGGTGACCCGCTGCCCCAACCACTGCGATTCGATTTCAAGATTGCGGGCTGCCCCAACCAACTCGAACTGCCAATCGGCGGGGGCAAGAGCGGGCCCGCTCACGCGTAGCGAGTTGAGCACCAGCGTGCCCTTCGGCACCCTCGACGTCCACGGCGAGCGCGGCAGCCACCCTGCTGCCGCCAGCCAGGGGGAGACTTCGTCCACGACGATTCGAGCGTTGCCGGTGGCGGCATCGAGCAGCACCGGCGTCCGGCCCCAGTCGACGCGCACGGACAGCTGCGATAGGGCCAACCCTGTGGCCCTGAGCTGCAGATCGGTAGCGGCGATGCCGCGCGCGTCATAGAAGACGCGGCCGCCGCCGATCCGCAGCGGCTGCTTCATGCCCGGCAAGCGAGCGGAGACGTCAAGTGCCGATATGTCCGCCGTCACTGTCGCATCCTTCGTGGTGCCGCCGAGAAGCAGTTGCCCCGAGAGGGTGCCGGCCACGTCGGTGAAGCGATGCAATTGCTCGGAAAGAACCTTCCCCTTGACCAGGCGAGCGAGGAGCCCGGCGACCTCCGCGGCATCTGCTCGCACGTGCGTGTCCACCTTCAAGTCAGGGGCCTCGTCACCCAAACCGATGCGCAACGTTGCAGCGGTCAGCCGGGACTTCCCAAACTGGGCCGAAATCTGCGTGCCGCCCAACAGACCATCGGCAACCGTCGCGTCGCCCGTGACGTCGTCGAAATCGAGGTCGAGTCCCGGAAGGTGTATCCTGCCGTCGAGAAGGCGGCCCTGGATCACCAAAGCTTGCTCCTCTGCCAGGCCGTCGAGCGACGACGCGCGGGAGCGAAACGTGATCTCCGGCACGGTCCCGCCCTGAAGCACGCTGAAAATGTCGCGGATCAATGGTACCTCGCCGGCAATCCGGGTCACAACATGGCGTACCGACGCAACATTCACCTGCGTCGCTTGCGCGTCCAGCATGGCTGCGTCCGACGCCAGGGAGAAACTGCCAGAGAGCTGCTCCCAGAGATTGGACCGGCACGTCAGCGCGAGCGCGAACCGATTTGACGGAAGGTCGATCTGTGTGTGAATATCGGTCACTTGTAGCGCACTCTCATTGCCCACCGAGAGTTCGACGCTGCCTGCGTTCACCAACACGACCAGGCCGGGGGCGTACGAACTGGACATCGACGACAACACTGCAAGAGCGGACGTCACGGACTCCGTGAAGCGCGCAACCGATGTGTGGTCGAGTGACACCGCCGCGTCGTCTCGCGGCGGCGCACGGTACACTCTGACGTCTGGCCTTTCGAGCCGAAGCTCGGCGAGCTGGAGCTTGCCCCGGACCAGGGGCAACAGTTCCGGAAAGGCCGACACGGACTCGACCGTGACGTCGATCGTGCGCGGGAGCGAGAGGCTGACGCGATCCAGCGTCACATGTGGCAGCGGCCAGAAGGACAGGCGGAGGGCATGCACCTTCACCTCAGCTCCCAGGCGGCGGGACGCTTCCCTGGCGAGCTGATTGCCCAGGGATGGCAAGCCGATCAGGCGCGGCAGCATGAGCAGGGCGACAACCAGCAGGGTCACGACCAGACCGAGGCCACCAATGACGGCTATGGCCGCCTTTTTCGTGCGCTTCGTTGCAGCCATGCAGCCCAAATCCCCTTGTTACCATCTGTCTGTTGCCGAGCCGACACAACGGTCGGTTATCGAGGAGACGACTCAACTGGGTTCGCGGATCACTTCAGGTCAACACCCTTGCGCGCTTGCTTCAGAGGTTCAGTTGAGCCCGCGGATGCGGAGTTCGACGCGACGGTTCTGGGCGCGACCGTCCGCAGTGTCGTTGCTGGCCACTGGATGCGACTTGCCCAAGCCCTCATAACTGATCCGATCCGGCGCCAGGCCTCCGGCCACGAGGTAGTCACGCACGGCCTTTGCGCGACGGAGCGATAGCTTCCGGTTGTACGCGTCGCTGCCCTTGCTGTCCGTATGGCCCTCCGCAATCACGGCAACCCTCCCCTCCGACGTCAGCGCGGCGATCGCTTCGTCGAGTACCGGGCGCGCATCGGGACGAATCACTGCCTTATTGAAATCGAAATGCACCCCCCGCAATACGATCTTCCTCGCCACCGCAGGTGTGGGTGCCGGTGGCGGAGGCGCCTGGACGACCGCAGGAGCTGGCGGCGGCGGTGGCGGTGGTGCAACGTGGTACGTCAGGCTCAAGCCCGCCGTCACAAATTGCACATCCTGAGGCAGTGCGATCAGGGTGTAGCCATACATCGGCACCACGGGGTGGCCCGACTCGACCCGCTGGTCAAGCCAGTTGTAGCGGCCAAATGCACCCACGAGCAGGTCGTCTGTCACTCGCAGATCGATACCTGCACCGGTTGAGAACCCCCATGACGTGCGGCTGATCGGCGTGTTGCCGGTCAACCCGGTGAACACACCGCCCTGCCACGTCGTGTACAGCTCCGACGGTCCGAGTCCTGTACCCAGGTGGAACGGCAAAGCGAGCCGAGGACCGGCGTAGCCACCCAACGTCCATATGTCGTTGTCACTCATGTCCGGGCGGTCGTTCTTGGGAAACCCGGTGATTTGTGCCTGTCCCACCAGGCCGAGATAGTCATTGAGCATGTACCCCAAGAAGGGGCTCAACGTACCGCCCACCTGCGCCCGGTTCCCGAGCCTGTAGAGCGGTACCGCAGCTCCTACGTCGACGCCGCCGATCACTCCCTCTTCCGCCCAGACGATCTGCGACGCCGCCGCCCACACGGCCACGACCACAATGATGAAATACCGCGCGCTCTGTCTCATTCTCTCCCCCTACCCCGTTCACTGTTCATGGTGCCCCTAGTCGACTCGCTCCGCCACCGGCCCCTAGGAATCGTCCCGATCGTACTGCGTTATCGTGGCCACCGCAATCTTCCCGGTACCCGCTTCGTCAATGCGGGTCGACCTCTTCAAGCTGCAATAGGATGCCGAGCGTTGCGAAATAAAAGATCGGAGCAGCAGGTAAACTGGTAGGGAGAGGATCCGGCTCGATACATCATCGCAATTCAGAACAGGGCGCGGCTGGCTTCCCAAACATAAGAACCGGGACTCGCTTGCGATTCCGGAATCCTGAAATGGCGCGAAGGCCCATCACACACAGCAAAGGAGTCCTGGCGGCACGCAACTTGTTAATTGTGCTTTGAGTCATGCAGGTGGGCCATCTTATGCGGCGTGAGGTCGTCACCCTTGAGGCCTCCGAAAGCCTCGGCTTGGCCGATGATATCAAGACGGACTGTCTGCGCTTCTTGGCGCGCGTGCTCAATATCTTGGCGATACGGGAGCAGCTTCTTCCCCTGCTGGACTAAGAAAGGTTGCGATGCCCGAGGCAGTTCCTTACGATTCAACCATGCCGAAGTCGGAGACCCGCACCCACGGCACCATTCTGGTTGCCGAAGATGAGGCCGCCATTCGCGAGAGCGTCGCCGAAGTGCTGCGCGACGAAGGCTATGAAGTCAAGGCGGTGGTGGACGGGACCAGTGCCATTGAAACGTTGGGCGCGCAGGAATTTGACTTGGTGCTCACCGACTTGCGCATGCCCGGCGCAGATGGATTGACGGTCTTACGCCACACGCGCGAGATCGCGCCGCAGACCTTGGTTCTCCTGATGACGGCGCACGCCACGGTGGACACCGCCGTCGAGGCGTTGCGCCGTGGGGCGCAAGACTACCTGCTCAAGCCACTGATCTTGGAAGATGTGCTGCACAAGATTGATTACTTACTGCAGCACCGCCAGCTGGCGTGGGAGAATCAATTGCTCCGCAGCCAGGTAGAGCGGCTGTGGGATTTCGACAGTCTGGTCGGTCGCTCCACGGCCATGCGTGAGGTGATGAATCTGGTGCGGCGCGTCGCGCCCACACCCAGCACCGTGCTGCTCACCGGAGAAAGCGGGGTCGGCAAGGAGGTGGTGGCACGCGCCATCCATCATTTCAGCGATCGGCGGGACCGCATCTTCCTGCCGATCAACTGCGGTGCAATTCCCGAGAACCTGCTGGAAAGCCAGCTCTTCGGTCACCTCCGCGGCTCGTTCACGGGAGCGGTGAGCAATCAGGAAGGCCTGTTTCAGCGCGCCCGGGGTGGCACGATCTTCCTGGATGAAATCGGCGACATGCCGCTGAACCTGCAGGTCAAGCTGCTGCGTGCCATCGAGACCAAGGAGATCCTGCCGGTCGGCGCCAGCACGGAGGTCAAAGTTGACATCCGCGTCATCGCCGCCACGAACAGCGAGCTCAGCGACGCGGTCGACAAGGGCATCTTCCGCGAGGATCTCTACTATCGGTTGAACGTCGTCGGCATCGAGATCCCGCCGCTGCGAGAACGCCGTGAGGACATCCTGCCGCTCGTCGAGCACTTCATCCGCATTCACAACCGCGAGCTCAAGAAGAGCTTCAAAGGTGCCGATAGCGCCACCGTCAAGCTGCTCATGTCGTTCCCATGGAAAGGCAATGTGCGTGAGCTCGACAACGTCATCGAGCACGCCATGATTCTCGGCGAAGGGGACTGGATCACGGTTCGGGATCTGCCACGGGCGTTGCAGCAGGAGGTCGGGGTGCCTGTCCCTGCCGGCGACAACCTGCGGGACGCGTTGCGGGCGTATGAGAAGGCGCACGTGCAAGCGGTGCTGGCCAAGGTTGACAATGACAAGAAGGCGGCCGCCGAGAGGTTGGGTGTCTCGCTGTCGTCACTGTACCGCAAGATCGAGGAACTGGAGATCGGGTTGGCGCGTGGCGAGGGCGGCCTGTGGGCCTCCCCGGCTCCCCCGGCGGAGGCCGTGTTGAGCGCTCCGAAGGGAAGAAATTCGGTCTGAGGGCCGGCAGCGTTCCGAGCACGTGCTCCGATCATGTACCGCTTCCTCGAAGCGCAGGTTGCTGATTACATGAGCTCACCGGTGGTGACGGCGGCGGCGGACACGCCGCTGTGCGAGCTCGAAGCGCGGTTTGCCGAGCACGACTTCAACGGATTTCCCGTGCTCGACGAGGCCGGCGCGCTCGCGGGCATCGTCACCAAGTTCGATGTGCTCAAGGTCTTCGTGTTCACCACGCGGAGCGTCATCCCGCCCTACGAAGAGTTGGCGCGGCGCACGGCGCGCGACATCATGACGCGCGACGTGATCACCTTCCGGCCGGACACGCCGGTCTCCCGCGTCCTGCAAACGCTCGTCGACTTCCGGGTCAAAAGCTTCCCGGTGGTCGAGAATCAGCGTGTCGTCGGCATCATCGCCCGCGAGGACATCCTGCGCGCCCTGCACGACGCGGCGGCGAAGTAGGTGGCACGAAAGGGCCTGGGCAGGCCGTCACACGATGTGCGTGGCGAAAATCCAGGCTGATCCGACCCTTTGTCAACGCGGGTCGCCTCGGAACGGGTTTGATCAGACCGTCACACGATCCAAATCGCAAAGATCCATGCTGGTTTCCACCCTCCCACATCCCGCGTGCTGAAAATCCAGGCTTGTCCACGCCTCTTTCGATCCGAATCGGCCCGGAACAGCCTTGGTCGGAGCGTCGCACGATCCAAATGGCAAAGATCCATGCTGGTCGGAGCCCTCGCAGATCGCGGGTGCCAAAAATCTAGGCTTGTCCACGCCCCTTTCGATGCGAATCGGCCCGGAACAGCGTTGGCCAGGGCGTCGCACGATCCAAATCGCAAAAATCCATGGTGGTCGGAGCCCTCGCATATCGCGCGGGCTAAAAATCCAGGCTTCTCCACACTCTTTCGTTCCGGTTCCCGAGCGGGCGAGAGAGTTACCATGCTTTGCGGCTGGCAAACAGCGACAGTGGAGGGTAGTGCCGGCATCGCCGGAGAATAGAATTCTCCGGCGCGCTTGCGCTTGTCGTAGGGCTCGCCAGCGCAGGTCAATGAGCGAATCCTCCGGCCGTCCCGAGAAGGTTCATTTGCGGTGAGAAGGGTCTTCGGCTGACGAGGACTCGTGAAGCGCTGACGGATTCTGCTGACACGTCGACCTTGATGACGACAAGCCGCTCGTTGTCGGCAAACGAGTTCCGGATGATCTCCGCAAACCTCTCACCACCCGCCACCACTGCGTTGGTCGAGAGACGCCACGCGGCGGTCGTTCCCGCAACGAAGTCTGGCACGCGCAGCAGTTCGTCGAACCACATGCCTCGAGTGCCGTCCTCACGCGGCCCGGGTACGCCGCAAGCGATGCGCGCCTCGGGCACCCGTTCGCGCAGTGCAAATGCTGAGGTGTTCTGTCCGAAGATCTCGTATGCCAGTGCCTGCCATACTGACGTGATATCGTCGCGATCCGGAAACCAACCGATCAACTCAGATCGGCCTTCAAGTTGTAGCAAGAGGGCGATGAAGCCGGCGAATGCCGCGGCAAGAGTGACGTCGTCGAGCCGCCGGACGTTGAATCCGGGGCTGTCTGCCTTGCGCCGCAACATCTCAACTCGCTTGATCGTCGCCGCTTGTTTCTCGGCATCGCGCCACGCGCGCATGATCACGAGCGTTTCGTCGATTGCCTCCCGTGCACTCCGCACGTTTGGAAAAATACGCCGCGAGCGGTCTAGGGCAAATGCAAACGTAAAGCGTCGTCCGGAGCGAAGGTACTCCAACATTTCGGCGGAGACGGCTTTGGTCCTTTTGATATCGCGGGGAAGCACAGCCCTGATCTCATCCTGGATCGCGTCGAACTGCGCATCGCAGGGGAATACTGTGTAGGCAAACGCGTCATTGAAGCGACCGGGATCCCCGATGCAAAAGTCTGCGGCCACGATCCATTTTGTTGCGCCGCTGCACGATACAAACCGCGAGAACTCGTCTTGGCCACGTTCCCCAACGGCCGCCCGCAGTCGTTCGACGAGCGCGTTGGGAAATCCGGGCTTTGGCATTTTAGCGGCCCACCTATCCTGCCAGAACCACGCGTTTGGGGACTGCAGTGCAACACGGCGCAGGGTTTCTTCGCGCTGGTCCCGCTTCACGATTGCATCGAACGGCGCCGCGCGGCGAAGCCGGCGGCCGACATTCGTTTCCATGGTAAGCGCCTGCGCGATGGCGTCCGGACCCTGGGCGGCGATTCCCGCCCATTGCGTGAGAGCAGGCAGGTCACCACGGGTATATCGCTCCTGCTTGACTGCCGCACGGAAGCGTTCAAGTCCGGCGGTGTCGAGCCGAGATAGAGCGATGCGTCCGAGATCGAGCAAGTAGGCATCGATTTCATCGACACCCCATCGGGCCTTATCTCGCGCTGCACCTCGTTCCATCGAGCCGCCTTAGTGGTTTCCCCCTGATTAGCACGGACGGCACCCCTCCGCATCGGCGGCTGACCTGAGTCTACAATCAGTTAATAGCAGTTCAGGTAGTCCAGATACCGAAGATCTTTAGCCCCTCATCACCGTAGTGGTTGATCACCTTGATGGCGATCTTGCCGGTTGATGGTGGATCGAAGGGGCGGCTTTTCGTCGAGTAGAGCGCCGCCCAGGCGGCTTCGTCGATCTCGGCGCGCAGGGCGCGCTTGAGTTTGTCGTAGGGCTCTTCGGCGCCGGTGAAGTAGGCGTGGCGCACGAAGAAACTCTCTTGGTTGTAGTTGGTGTCGATGAACCAGCAGGCGATGTCGTCGGTGGAACTGGAGCGGATTTGGCCCGTCGTCGGGTCGTACACGTCGACGCCTTTGATTTCGACGACGATCTTGCCGTCGCTGGTGCGGTCGATCTTCACGTCCGGCTCACCGAAGACCATGAACAGGTTGCCGGTGCCGGTCTTCTTGAGCAGCTCTTCGCCCATCGACAGGTCGGGGTTCATGCGTGCGAGGAGCACGGGCAGCTTGCCGAACTGCTTCGAGCCCTCGGCGACGATGCCTTTCTTCGGCAGTTGATCGGCGGGGCTGAGCTCCTTCGCCGTCTCGCCGGCGTGTGCGTCGAAGGCGAAACCGCAGATGACGAGGAGGTCGAACCCGATGCCCTTCAGCACCTCCTTGGCCGCTTCCTTCACTTGGTCCGCGCCGACGGTGCCGTGCTCGGGTCCGATCGACACGGCAACGCGGCGTACCTTGCCGTCCTTGTCGGTGAACTCGCCGGCTGCCTGCAGCCACTCGCCGGCGTACGGATCGAGGCGATCGAAGACCAGCCGCTCGTTCTTGCGCGTGTTCTGCACGCCGGCCTTGCGCAAATTGTCGATAATCATCAGCTCGAACTGGCCACTCGTCGATTCCTGCTGAGCCGCGGTCTCGGAGGCTGGACGCTCTTCGTCGGTGGCGAGCACACGATGCGGCGACAGGCTCTCGACGGTGAACGGCCCGGTGACGCGCACGCGCTTGCCGTCTTCATACGGTTGATCGTAGAGCAGTTCCGTCTCGGCATGCCGGGCGATAGCCACGTCGATCGCCTCGCGCGTCATGCCCTCTTTGACGTCCGGGTTGTTGGCGATCGACCTCAGCGTGACGTGCGGCACGCGCTTGTAAACGAAGCCTTTCTTGATGTCCCCCTCGGTCTTGTACTCCGGCGGCACCTTGCCGGTCAGCTCAGACTCCTTGCGCGCGCCATCGGGCGAGTCGGCCAGCAAGTAATACGGATACTTCGCCGCCATCAGCCGTGTCCGCGCAAGCGCGAGGGCAACGCGACTCGTGTCGATCGTGATCCAGCGCCGGCCCCACTGTTCGGCGACATAGGCAGTCGTGCCGCTGCCGCAGGTGGGGTCGAGCACGAGGTCGCCGGGGTCGGTGGTCATCAGGAGGCAGCGCTCGACAACTCTCGTCGAGGTTTGAACGACGTAGACCTTTGGGTCGCCGAACCCGCTCTGGCGCGTGTCATCCCAGATGTCATTTCGGGCTTGTACGGAAAATCGTCCAAATATCGCACGAAGGTGAGAGTCTTTCCGATGGGCATGAGGCGTCTAGCGACTGCCAGGCGCGTCAGCCCGTCGACGTCGCTTCGGAAGGTGCCAGCACCTGGGGTGAAGCGCTGCCCGTCCAGGAAGAACTCCCGCAGATCGTTGCCCTGCGCTGGCCGCTGATTCGTCAATGGGTTGGGGCGGAAGGCCCTCGCCCCGGGCGGAAGCGCCTGGGTTCCGTTTTTCTTCGTCCGACAGTTCCCGCCGGGCGCCATCGGGGAGTTCTAGGAACCGCAGATTGATGTCATCCGCCACTGTTCGTTGCTCGTAGAGCGGCCGGTACTTCACTTCCTCCTTCGCGCGCGCGTACCACAGAAGTGAGTCGTAGGTATTGTCCAGCAACTCGCTTCCTTTCCCTGTGGTCTTTCGGAACACGACCTGCCCACAGTAGTTCTCGCTGCCAAACACCTCGTCGAGTACGCTCCGCACGAGGTGCACGTTCTCATCGCCGATCTGCACGAAGATGCTGCCGGTCTCGGTCAGCAATTCACGGGCGACGACGAAGCGGTCGCGCAGATAGCTGAGGTACGAATGAATGCCGAGCTTCCAAGTGTCGCGGAAGGCACGAATCTGCTCGGGCTGGCGGGTGGCGTCTTCGACCTTGCCGTCCTTGACGTCGCGCTTGCGCGTCGACACCTGCCAGTTGGAGCCGAACTTGATGCCGTAGGGCGGGTCCACGTAGATCATCTGGACCTTGCCCTTCAGCCCTTCCTTCTCGGCCAGCGAGGTCATCACCAGCAGTGAATCACCGAGGATCATGCGGTTCGACCAGTGCTGCTCGTGCTGGTAGAAATCGACCTTCTTCTGGAAGTCGTCGTCGAGGCCATTGAAGTCGGCGAACAGATTGATCTGTGGCTCCGGCTGGTCCCTTTTCGCCTGGGCGCGCAAATCCTCGATGAGCGCGTGCGGGTGGATCTTCTCCTGGATGTAGATCGGCACCGCCGGCACGGCGAGGTCGCGCTGATCCTGCTCGTCCTTGCCCTTCCACACCAGCTGCGGGTCGAGCGACGGATCGCGCGGGTAAAGCAGCGTCTTCGGCTGCGCCTCGTCCCCGGCGACGAAGTCGCGCAGCTCTTCGGTCGGGATGTTTCTGCGCTTGTCCTTGTGGCGGACGGAGTCGACCTTCACGGTCTTCGTGTTCTTGCGCCCCATCATCAGGCCTTTCCGCCGGAGAGGGCCCGTTCCAACTGGGCGATCAATGCTGGGAGGTCTACAGTCGCCACTTCCCAGACGATATCGAAGTTGATCGCGTCGTAGCCGTGCGCGATGCGGTGGCGCATACCGATTATGGCTGGCCACCGGATCTCGGGGTGCTTGGCTTGAGTTTCTGGCGAAACCCGTGCGGCGGCTTCACCAACGATCTCGATGAGTCGCACCAACGACAGGTTGAGCATCCGGTCTGAGTCCAGGTCACTACGCGTGCGGCCTGCTGCAAAGCCGACCGCTTCGCGGGCTGCATCGAGCATGTGAAGCAGTCGGACGCGGTCACTCTTGGGCATAGACAACCTCGGCCTCGGCGACGACTTCATCGCGAAAGTAGCGGCTCAGGCACTGTGGCGTGTTGAGATCGACCCGGCGACCGACCAGCTCGGACAGTTCTTGCTCCAGCTCGAAGAACTTGAGGCCGGGAACATGCCCGGGCTCGAACTCGACTAAGATGTCCACGTCGCTGTCGGGGCGAAGCTCTCCGTGAAGAATGGACCCGAACAACGCGAGCCGCTCGATGTGGTTGCGGCGGCAGAAGTCAGCGATCTTGCCCTCGGAAATGTCGACTCCGTGCAGGTTCATCAGTGGCTCCTTCTTCTGGCGCTGACCACAGCGGGCCCTCCTCGACTTGTAACCAATCAGCCGGCCAGCTGGTAGATCACGGGGCGGTAGCGGGGTGCTGGAACCGGCTTGCCCTCAGCTCGGGCTGCCTCGATCCAGGCCGCCTTGGCCCGCTCCACCTCTGCGAGCGCTTCCTCCGGCGTCTTGCCGAAGGCGGAGCAGGAATCGAGATCGGGAATGTCGGCGATGTAGCCGCCGTCCTCCTCGCTATAGAAGATGTTTATGTGGTAATCGCTCATGACTCCTCCTCCAGGGTGAGATTATACCTCTCGACAAGCCGCAGGAACTGCCGGATCTGGTACGGCTTGGCCTCCCCGCCAACTTCCTGCAGGTTCACCAGTTCAGGGATGCCTCGATGGGCGAACACGTGGTGGCTGCCGGTAACCCGTGAGAGCCGGAAGCCGAAGCCTTCGACGAGATGCCGCATGTCCGAAAAGGCGACGTTCTGCAGAGCACCCTGAGCCAGACGGCGTAGAAGCTTCTTTCGGTTCATGCCGCCACCTCGTGAGCAAGGCCGGCCAACGCTGCCCGAATCAGATTCTCCGCGTCCCACGGGTCAGTGATCTCCACGAACGCCCAGCGGCCGAAGCCACCGTGGTTGTTCACCGCAGGCACCCACAGGGTGCGGGCAGTGGCCACCTTCGCTTCCTTGTCCTTCTTCTTCTCGCCGGTGACCTCGACGATGAGATTGAAGACGCCCTCACCCTGACCCTCTCCCAAAGGGCGAGGGGACCTGACGCGGGCGATGAAGTCCGGATAGTAGCTGCGTTCCTCGCCGTTAAGCGTGTACGGGATCGTGAACCCGAGGTGATCGTTCTTCACGTAGGCAACGACCTCGTCCATGTCCTCCAGCGTCTGCGCCAGCTTCTGCTCCCACGATTCGGTGTCGGCGACGACGTGCGAGACGTGGCACTTGTCGTTGCCGGTCTTGTACGTGGGCCGCGTGGTGTCGAAGTCGACGTAGCGCGTGGAGCCCCGGCTGTCGTACGGTTTCAGAATGGGCTTGAGGCTCTTGGCGCCAGGGTCGGCCGCGACAATCGCGTGGTAGATCCGATCAGCCGCATCGTGCGCCCGCTCGTGCAGCAGCAGGAGCTGGATGAAGGTGTTGTCCTTGAGTTTCACACAGTCCGCCAACCACCGCCGGGTAATCACGAGAAGCTGCGGGAACAACCAGCTCTTCACTTCGGGATCGAAGCGATGCTCTTTGGGTCGCTCGGTTTGCTGCTCTCCGTCCTGGCGGAAATATTTCTCAAGCGTCAGCTTGGCGAGGAGGAACACGACTTCCTGCTCGCGGCGGTTCTTGAGATCGTCGAGCCGGTGGATCGTCGACTCGCCAACGATCGGCGCGTTCTCCGTCTGCGTCGGAATGTCCCTGGTCGACAACACGAGCTGCGAGTCTTCAGTGAAGCGTGCTTCGAGGCGTTCGCTCGGCACGTCGTAGCGGTAACCGACGACCCGCGGGAACGTGATCTCGCACGCGCTTCGTTCTTCGAGGACGCGCACGCGCGTCGGCGTGGGCCCGGGCCTCGGCTCCTTCGCGGAGCCGGAGCATGGGATGAAGGAAAACGGGACGCCGTAGACTTCAGCATACTCGGGTTCGAACCGACCGTCGCCGTTGGGCGCGTAGCTCATGCGGCGCAGGCCACGGCCGACCACCTGCTCGCAGAGGAGCTGCGTTCCAAAAGCGCGGACACCGAGGATATGCGTGACCGTGTTCGCATCCCAGCCTTCGGTGAGCATCGAGACGGAGACGACACACTTCACGTTCTCGCCGAGCTTGCTGGGCTTGCCGACGGTGTTCATCACCTCGCGCAACAAGTCTTCGTCGGTGAGCTGCTCCGCATCGCGGCCGGGAAAGCGCGTGCGGTACTCGGCTTTGAACTCGTCGATCTCGACGGCGGCGATCTTCTTGAAATCAGCGCTCATCGCCTCCCCCGATTCGAGCTGCTCGCTGTCCACGAGGATCGTGTTCGGTCGCGGGCTCCAGCTGCCGTTCAGCTCGTTGCTGAAGATGGGGAGCTGTCCAGGGATGACGACGGTCGAGCCGTCGGGCAACGGCTTCTGCCAGCCGGCGACATAGTCGAACACCAGCTTCGAGACGTTGGTGTTGTTGCACACGACGATGAACACCGGCGGTGTGAGGCCGTTGGCGTGCGCCTCTGTGCTCCGCTCCCACTGCCGGTAGTACTTCTCGTAGTTGCCGTAGAGGCTGTGCAACGCGCCCTGTAGCTCGGCGGGCAGCTTCGGCTCGCCGCTCACCGCTTCAGTGCCGCGTCCCTTCTTCGGCAAGCCGTCGCGGATGCGCAGCCAGAGGTCGCGGTACGTCGGCTGGTCCCCGATCATCGTGTCATCGGCGACCGGGACACGCGGCACCTTCACGATACCTGACTCGATCGCATCGATCAGCGAGAAGTCGGAGACCACCCATGGAAACAGCGTGCCCTCAGAATACCCGGAGCCGCGCAGGAAGAACGGCGTCGCCGAGAGGTCGTAGACGATCTTGATGCCGATCTTGGCCTTCACCGCTTCCAGGCCGGAGATCCAGATGCGGGCCTCTTCGTCCCGCTTCTCGGCGGCCTTGCGCTCGTCGCCCTTCAGGGTCGGCTCTTCGCCCCCGGCACGGCGGCGGTAGCAGTGATGCGCTTCGTCGTTGATGACGATGATGTTCTTCTTGTTCCCGAGCTCGCGGCAGACGCGCCGCACCATCTGATCCGGCGTCTCCGTGAACGGGCTGGGTCCGCCGCGATTCAAGATTGACTTGGTCAGTTTGGCGCCCTCGCCCAGTTCGCGGAGCTTGAAGGCGTGAAAGTTGGTGATCAGGATCTTTGCCTTGCCCAGCTCATCCATCTGCTCAGCCGGCAAGACGTCGCGTTGCCGATAGTAGTTCTGCGGGTCGTTGGGCAGCAGCACGCGCAGGCGGTCGCGGATCGTGATGCCGGGCGTAACGATGAGGAAAGCATCGGAGAAGCGAGCGTCCTGTGGGTTCGCGAGCTTGTTCAGCGCCTGCCAGGCGATGAGCATCGCCATGACCACGGTCTTGCCGCTGCCCGTGGCCATCTTGAGGGCTACGCGGAACAGCAGCGGGTTGGCGTCTTCGTTGAACCGCCGCAGCTCGTTGTCGATCCACGCATCGCCGTATTTGCCCGCGACCTCGCTGAGGTAGATGGCCGTCTCCAGCGCTTCGATTTGACAGAAGAACAGTTTTCGCTCACGGTCCGGACGGCCCCAATACTCAAGAAGCCGCGCGGTCGTCTTCGTCACGCCGACGTAACGACCGATGCGCCACTGTGCGACGCGGGCACGGACGCGGTTGATGAACTTGTTTTCTTCGACGCGATCACGCGTCCACTCGGTATCGAAGGCAAGCTGCGTGCCCTTCTTCTTCGCCGCAGGAATGGGCATGAAGTACGAGCTGACACGGCGCGCGTCGACAATTTCGTCTGTGATGCCGTCGTCGGAGAAGCGAAAGTGCCGCGTCGGTTCCTCGAAAGGGGAGTTGAGGATCGGGTTCTCGATGACGACCTGGGACATGACGTCTCTGTCTGCCTAGTCTACAAGATCATGGCGTGTCAACTGCCACCACGAGGACGGAGCCGGGCAATCGCGCGCAGTTTCAACCGCTGCGCGGATGGCGGCCGACGGTATGCTGTCACCGTATTGTGCGACACTCATTAGATGTTGTCTACTTGTCCAGACCTCACGCGATTCCGGGTCCACGCCTTTTGCAGAGAACGCACCGAACAATGCACACCAGCGTGGGTGATCGGGCGCAACGTGTTGCTGGGTCCGTATTTGGCACCCCATAATGTCTAAAAGCCCAATCCGAGAGAATACCACCAGTCAATAGTTCATAGTCGATAGCTGTTTCTGCTCATCAGCCGTGAGGTTCGCCGCCGACTTCATTGCGACCGGCTCCGCCAGAGCTATCGACTGCCGACTATCAACTGAAAGAATTCCGGATTGGGGATAATCCCACATCATTTATCTGCCGCTTGTGTCACTGCGTCCCGTGCCACTCTTGTGACAGCGGCATGTGTTCACAATATGCCAGTCGGCGCTTCTCATGAACACTGGCATTGGTACTTCACTGAACATACGCATGGCAACAGACCTGCATATCAGCGGCCCCGAAAGGAGGCGGTATGTCAGCGATAAATATTGGGAGTCGGCCGGCCCGCAGCTGAAAGCGGGGGCGGCCATTTTGGCCGCGGCGCGCACAGCGGATACGCGGCTCATCAAAGATCGCCTGGCGGCGTTCGAGCATGTGCAGCACCGCTACGCCGACGCACACGCCAAGGTGCAGGAGGTTGAAGCGGAGCTGGCAAAGGTCCAAGCGCAGTTTCGCCTTGACCAGCGGGCGGTGGTCGACGCGCTGGCGCGTGCCCTCGTGGCGGACGGCCAGCCGCTCCGAAATCCCTTTGCGGCGTTCGGGGCGCCGAGCATGGGCGCGCTCATGCACACGCCGCCCGCCGATGCCGCCAAGACGTTGCCGGAGCTGGTCGCCGCGATCCGGCGCAGCAAGATGCTCGGTAAACTGACGGTGCAAGCGGTGCAGGGCGCCGAGAAGGTCACGCGCGGCATGGAGCAGACGCTGGCGCGGATCGAGGCGCTGGGCACTACGGCACGCGACGCCCGCTCCAGCCGTGACGCCGTCGCACCAACCTGGGACGCGGCGCTCGGCGCGCTCAAGCGCGGCGCACGGGCGGCGGCCGACGACGGCGCGCCGACGCTGTACGCAACGCTCTTCGATCGGCCGGCGCGCAGCAACGGGAGAAATCACAAACCGGTGCCCGCCCCGGCGCCAACTCCCTCGCCTGCGGTCAACCCGAGCCCGCAACCCGAAGCCGCGGCGTCGTAAGCTCCTCTCTCTTCAAATGGCGGCACGGTTCGGCTTCGCCGGGCCGTGCCGCGTCCCGGTGCCACCAGCCACATCTTGATTTCCGCGGCTGAGAGCGACTGTACAGGAAGCGCTCCGGCCCGGGCGAGCTGAAGCTGCCTGCCCCGGCGTTGGACCTCGCGTCGCGAGCCTGCTAGTCCCTGTGCGGATGCCAGAAGTGAAGCTCCTCGAACACGCGGGCCTGGATGCAACGAACCGCCAGCGCCGGTTTGAATTCCTGGAATTCACGCCGCGTGACCGGGACAATCTGCGCGCGGTGCATGAGTTCGCCCGCGCCCAAGCGGACGAGATCGTCGAGGACTTCTGCGCGTATCTGTCTCGCTTTCCCGAACTGCAGGCGCTTCTCGGTGATGCCGCCCAGACCGCTCGGCTCAAGCAACTGCAGCGCGCCCACCTCTTGCGCATGACGGAGGCGCAGCTCGATGCCGACTACTTCGAGCATGGACTGCGCGTCGGCGACGCCCATCAGCGTGTCGAGCTGCAGCCGCACTGGTACCTCGGCACCTACCACCTCTACCTGCGGCTGATCGTCGAGCGGCTGCGCACGCACTACGCCGACCCCGCACGCGTTCTCGATCTGCTCGGCTCGCTGAGCAAGATCGTGTTCCTGGACATGGGTATTGCCATGGACGCGTACATCATGGGCGGCTACGTGCACCGGGCGCTCGCCCAGGAATACCAGCGCATGGCCGAGGTCGCACAACGCGCCCTGGGCGAGCGGGAAGAGCTGGAACAGGTGAAGACCGACCTCACCAACATGATCGTGCACGATCTCAAGGGCCCGCTCGGGGGCATCCTGACCGTCACCCAACTCGCGCTGCGCAAACGCAGCGCCGTGTCGGGATCCGCATGCCCGCCATTTCGAACAGATCCAGCGCAGCGCCCGCGACCTGCTGCGCATGATCGAGAACCTGCTCGAAATCGACCAGATGGACGAAGGCCGCCTGCAGCTGCGGTTGGAATTGGTGGATCTGTCGCAGCTGCTGACCGAATGCGCCGACGAGTTCCGCGCCGCCGCCGAGATGGCCGGCCAGGCCCTCTATATCACTGTTAGTGATGACGTGCCCGCCTTGACCACGGACCGCTGGCTGCTGCGCCGCGTCTTGAATAATCTCGTCCTGAACGCCATCCGCCACAGCGGCGCGGCCGGCCGCATCGACCTCACGGCGGAATACAGCCGCCGGGCGGTGCGCCTGTGCGTCACCGACCGCGGACGCGGCATCGCCCTCGAGGAGCAACGCCTGCTGTTTCTCAAGCACCGGCGTCGCAGCCGCCACGACCACAGCCGGGATGATACGGGCCTCGGCCTCGTGTTCTGCAAGATGGCCGTCGAGTTGTGTGGCGGCACGATCGACGTCCGCAGCGCCCCTGGAGCCGGCACGACTTTTACGGTGACACTGCCGGTGGCAATCGAAAGCCAGTAGCTGCCGGCGATTGCCGAATGCGGAGTGCGGGGATGAGAGTCGCAGCTAGATGCAATGCCAGTGAGATAAGCATTCCTCTCCTTCCAGGAGAGGTTAGGTGAGGTGATGAATGTCCTCTTTTGAACCATACTCTTTTCCAGGTGCTGTCAGAGCAGTTGTGAGGAGAGCGTATCCAATCCCCTCACCTCACCTCTCCCGGAGGGAGAGGAATGCCGGCCTGAATCTGCGCGCCGCGCGATCATCTTGATTCCATGGCGACAGGCCGCCGCTTGACTCACTGCGTTGCGGCAGGTGAAGGCTTGTGACGCCGAGCGCATCTTCACAGGCACCTGCCGGCGGCGTGACGGACCTGATCGCGGAGGTACGGCACGTCTTCAAATCCTTCACCAATGACGACCGCGAGCTGCTGGTCCTGCGCGACGTCAGCCTGGAAGTCCGCGCCGGGGAAGTCGTCGCCGTGCTCGGTCCGTCGGGATGCGGCAAGTCCACCTTGCTGCGCATCCTGACCGGACTGGTGGCACCGAGCACGGGGGAAGTCCTCGCACACGGCCGCGCCTTACACGGCATCCATCCGGGGGCGGCCATCGTCTTCCAGAGTTTTGCCCTTTTTCCATGGCTCACCGTCACGGAAAACGTCCGGGTTGGGCTGTATCGCAAGGGGCTCGACGCGGCAGAGGAGGCCGCGCGGTTACACCGTGCCATTGATCTGATCGGGCTCGAGGGCTTCGAGGAGGCCTATCCGAAGGAGCTGTCGGGTGGCATGAAGCAGCGCGTCGGCATGGCCCGCGCCTTGGTCGGCGGTCCGGAGCTCCTCTGTATGGATGAGCCGTTTTCCGCACTCGACGTGTTGACGGCGGAGTCCCTGCGCTCCGAGGTCTACCGTTTGTGGGCGCGTGGCGATCTCGGGCTCAAGAGCATCATGCTCATTACCCATCTCATTGAAGAGGCGGTATTCTTGGCGGACCGGATTGTCGTCTTCGGAACGAACCCCGGCTACGTGCACGAGGTGATTCCCAATCAACTCCCACATCCGCGAGAGTACCGGAACGCCGACTTCCTCGACCTCGTGGACAGAATCCACGCGACGATCACGCAGATTCACCTCCCCGACAAACCGCTGCCCGCGGTCGCGACGCCCGGACGCCCGCGTGTCGAGCCGCTGCCCGCCGCCCACGTCAGTGAGATTGTCGGCCTGCTGGAGATCGTCCATGACCACGACAATCGGATCAACATTTTCCAACTGGCGTCCGAACTGCGTCTCGACATCGACCAAGTCATTTTGGCGGCAAACGCGGCCGAGCTGCTCGGCTTCGTCGACACACCGAAGCAAGAGGTCATGCTCACCCCGATCGGCAGTCAATTCGTCGCCGGCGACCCGAACACCAGGAAGCGGATCTTTCATCAGCAGCTGTGGAGAGTGGGGTTGTTTGCATTCGTCGGCGAGCGGCTGCGACGCGCCCCTGATTTGCACCTGCCGGCAGACATCGTGCAGGAGGACCTGGCTATCCAATTGCCGAACGATCCACCGCAGCGCCTATTCGACACGCTGATATCGTGGGGACGCTACGGCGAGTTGCTGGGCTACGATCCCGCGGGCAAGCGAGTCTACTTGGATGTCGACAGCACCTCGGCCCGGATGGCGTGAGCCGCATACGGCATATGGCCAGAGAAGACTTCTGTGCGGCGGTTCGTATCGCTTCTGGCCATATGCCATATGCAATCTGCCACACGCCGTCTTACGCGTCTGGCCATGAGCCATCGGCCATACGCCATACGCGGTTCCCCATGGCCACAAACCATAAGCCATAGGCCATAAGCCGTTCCCATGATCACCCGCACACGCCCGCGCGTTGCCCAGGTGGTAGCGCAGTCAGCAAGCTATTGGATCGACGGGCTGCTGCTGATCGCCACGGGCGCGCTGGTTGCCGGCGTCGTCGCGCTGGCCCGGCGCTGGACAGCGCCGATGCAGCCGACGATTGCGATTGACCTCTCCGTCTGGGCGCTGCCACGTTACACCCTGCTTTCACTGGCGCGCGGCCTGGCGGCGTACCTGTTGTCGCTCGTCTTCACGCTCGTGTACGGGACGGTTGCCGCGTACCGCCGCAGCGCGGAGCGCATCATGATTCCGGTGCTGGATATTCTTCAGGGAATACCGGTCCTCGGTTTTCTCCCCGGTCTCGTCCTCGGCATGGTGGCGCTGTTCCCGCACTCCAATATCGGTCTGGAGCTGGCGTGCGTAGTGATGATCTTCACCGCCCAGGCATGGAACATGACGTTCTCCTTCTACGGCTCGCTGCGCGCCATTCCAGCGGAGATCAAGGAAGCCGCGCAGGTGTATCGTTTTGGGTGGTGGAAACGTTTTCGTACAGTCGAAGTCCCGGCGTCGATGATCGGCTTGGTGTGGAACTCGATGATGTCGATGGCCGGTGGCTGGTTCTTCTTGACCGTGAACGAAGCGTTCACTTTGGGCAGCCACGACTTCCGCCTGCCCGGAATCGGCGCCTACATGAGTGTCGCCATTGAGCGCGGCGATGGCCGCGGCATGGCGGCAGCGGTCGTGGCCATGATCGCGATGATCGTCGCCGTGGACCAGCTCATCTGGCGCCCGGCGCTGGTGTGGGCCCAGAAGTTCAAGGTGGAGGAAACGGAAGCCGCCGAAGTCTCGACCTCGTGGGCGCTGGCTCTGCTGCGCCGTTCGCGCCTCCTGCCATGGCTGAGCGCGTACCTTTCGCAACTGATTCACGGTGCCGCGGCGCGCCGACCTCAACCGGTGGCGACCGCCACGGTCCATCCACGGTCGCGACAGATGCTGTACGCGGCGGCGAGCTGGGGCGCTCTTGCGGGAACCCTCGCACTGATAGGCTGGGGCGTGGCGCACCTGGTGGGACTGCTGACGGGTTTGGCATTGCGCGACTGGTTACACGTGGCCAGCGCGCTGGCGCTGACCTTCCTCCGCACGTATGCGGCGCTGGCACTCGGTGCCCTGTGGACGGTGCCCTTCGGCATTTGGATCGGTCTGTCGCCGCGGCGCGCACGCCTCCTGCAGCCGATCATCCAGGTTGCCGCCGCGTTTCCGGCACCGATGATTTTTCCCCTCGTCACCCTGGTCATCGTCATGGCCGGAGCAAGCTTCTCCTGGGGATGCATCGCGCTCCTGCTGCTCGGCTCGCAGTGGTACATCCTTTTCAACGTGCTCGCCGGGGCCAGCGCGATGCCGCACGACCTGCGTGAAAGTGCAACGGTCTACGGCCTGAGTCGGTGGGCGCGCTGGCGGACGTTATACTTGCCGGCGGTGTTCCCGTATTTACTGACCGGGTTGATCACCGCTGCCGGCGGCGCGTGGAACGCCAGTATCGTCGCGGAGTACGTGCGCTATCGCGGCACCACACTCATCGCCCCGGGACTCGGCTCACTGATCACCGAAGCCACCGCCGCCGGGAATTTTCCGCTCCTCGCCGCCGGCGTGCTGACGATGTCTCTCTCGCTGGTGCTCATAAACCGCACCGTCTGGCGGCGCCTGTACCGGCTCGCCGACGAGCGGTTCAGTTTGAATCGCTGATCGCTGTGCCTGCAGCTGCCGGTCAGTGCTTGAGCCGGCTGGTTCTCCGGCCCCCCCCGGCCTCCCGCCCGCGCCCCCCGGCGCTTGACTGGCCGTTTATCTACGGTATACGGGGGTGCGGTCTGGGACCTTTGGCGGGCAGATCGACGATGCGGGAACGTCTGATAATTCGGTATTATGACAGTTACCCCGTTAATGCGGCCTACCCGCCGTATACGTGCCAGACGGCCAGTGATTGGAAGGTCGCCGTCGCGCAAGCCGAGCAGCGGGCGAAGGAGCGCGGTGAGCTCAGCGGCGGCAGCGGCCAGCAGGTGACCGAGCTTGTCAGCAACCAGGAGACCCTGAGCATGTTTGCCGCAGAGGCACAGGCAATCGTGGGCACCTACCCCCGCAAGGTGTGGAAGGTGTACCACCATATCCCCGTCACCCATGTGGAGGAATGGGAACCGAGCGACGGCGAGTTGAAGGCTGAACCCCAAGGAACGTGGCGGCACGAGCCACATTCCGGCCCTGCAGTCGATCGAGGAGCAGGGCTTGGACCCGTCGTGCGTGATTGCACTCACCGACCTGGACTCGCAATTCGCGCCGGTCGAGCCACCGTCGCCGGTACTCTGGTGCAGCACCGGCATGGACCACGCCCCGTTCGGGCGCGTGGTGAAGGTCGATGCTTAAACCATTGATGGAGGAGCCTATGGCACTTAAAGAAAAGTTGTTTCAGAAAATCCAAGCGTGGCAACCCCGGATCAGGACGCTTTTGAAGGAACATGGTGACGTCAAAATCGATGAAGTGACCATCGAGAAATGTATTGGCGGCGCCCGCGACATCAAGGCCTTGGTCACGGACATCTCCTATCTGGACCCCCAAGAGGGGATCCGGTTCCGCGACATGACCATCCCCGAGGTCATGGAGAAGCTGCCGAAGGTCCCAGGGGGTGAGATGCCGTATGTCGAGGGGCACTTCTACCTCCTGCTGACCGGCGAGGTGCCGACCAAGAAGGAAGTGGAAGAGGTCGCCGAGGAGTTCCGCAAGCGCTCGGCTGTGCCGAACTATGTCTGGGACGTGCTGCGTGCCATGCCGCGCGATACGCATCCGATGACCATGTTCTCGGCGGCGATTGTGTCGATGCAGCGCGAATCGGTGTTTGCTCGCTGTTACGCCGAAGGCATGAGCAAGGTCAACTACTGGGATCCGACCTACGAAGACGCCATGAACCTCATGGCCAAGCTGCCGCGGGTCGGCGCGTACATCTACCGCATGAAGTACAAGGGCGACGTCCACATCGAGCCCGATCCCAATCTCGATTTGGGTGGCAACTTTGCGCACATGATGGGTATCGCGAAGCCCTATGACGACGTCAGCCGCATGTATTTCATCCTGCACTCGGACCACGAGTCCGGAAACGTGTCGGCGCATACCGGCCATCTGGTGGCCTCCGCCTTGTCGGATGTGTATTATGCCTACGCTGCCGCCATCAACGGCCTTGCCGGGCCGTTGCACGGATTGGCCAACCAGGAAGTGCTGCACTGGATTCAAGGCGTGATGGCGAAGCTCGGCGGCAAGCTCCCCACCAAAGAAGAGCTCGAGAAGTTCCTGTGGGACACACTCAACTCCGGCCAGGTCGTCCCCGGGTACGGCCACGCGGTCTTACGCAAGACCGACCCGCGTTACGCCGCGCAGCGGGAGTTTGCCCTAAAGCATTTGCCCGACTACCCAATGTTCAAGCTTGTCAGCATGATCTACGAGGTCGCCCCGGGCGTGCTGACCAAGCAAGGCAAAGCCAAGAATCCCTGGCCGAACGTCGATGCGCACTCGGGTGTCATCCAATGGTACTACGGCATACAGGAGCAGGATTTCTACACCGTGCTCTTCGGCATCGGCCGTGCCTTGGGCGTGCTGGCGAACCTCGTGTGGGATCGCGGCCTGGGCTATGCCATCGAGCGGCCCAAGTCGGTGACGACGGCGATGCTCGAGAAATGGGCCAAAGAGGGCGGCGTTAAGAAGTAATTCCGCCACTGCTCAAAAAGCTGGGACGTTTGCGCGAGGGCTTCGGAATTTTCCCGCAGCCCGAAGCCTGTCGCGCTCGTCCCTTCAGAAGCTGGCCCACCACGGGGCGTGTTCCGGCGAGACGCGCTCGATCATGACGTTGCGCGCGCTCAGCAACGTGCCTTCGACGCGCCGCATTTCCGCCAGGTCGGCGTTGTAGGTCGTCAATGCCTGAATCTCAGCGGCCTGGGCCACGGTGAGCCTGTCCTGGAAATCAAGGAGATCCTTGGTCGTCGCCAGCCCGACCTCGTAGCGCGCTTTCTGGTTGCGCACGTTCTCCTCGGCCAATTCCCGCGCGATGCGCGTGGCGTCGACGCTCTTGAGGTCCGATTGCAGATTGCTGACGGCGGTCTTGATTTCCAGCGTGACGCTCTCTTCGAGCTTCTGCAACGACAAGCGCGATTGATCGAGGTTGACATTGGCCTGGGCATAGCTCGCCTTGGCTGCGGCGTTGTCGATCGGAATTTCGATGGTCGCACCGACGCTGTAGTTGTAGTAGCGGCCGTCGGGCAGCAACTCGAGCGCTCGGCCATAGCCCCCGACGAGCGATGCGGGGGGGGGACGGGAATCGGCACCGCGGTCGGAGGGTTGCCGACGAAGGCTGGGAAAGTTGCATTGGCATTGCTGCCGCTGAGGCCGTTGAGGCCGATGGCCCCGGCCAGGTTGAGCTTCGGGAGCAGTTGGTTCTCGGCGTTCTTGCGCAATAGTCCCTTGCCGTGAATGTCGAGGCGTGCCGCCACGAGCTCCGGACGCTGCTCGAGCGCGGTGCGCAGGCTGCGTTCGAGATTGACGTCATAAGGCGCGACGGCCGGCTTGTCCTGCGGATCGATGAGCAGCAACGCTGCGGACTCAGGGTCACGGAAATTGATGACGGCACGCAGGGTGTCGCGGGCATTGTCGCGGTGGTTCTGGGCTTGGATGAGGATGGATTCGCGGCGCGCCACGTCAGCCTTGGCTTCGAGCACTGCGGTTTGCGGCAGCGCGCCGACGTTGAACTTGCCTTCGTTCTGGCGTTGGACTTCCTTGCCCAATGCCACTCCGTGCTCCTGCACTTGCACGTCTTCGATGGCCAGCACCAGCGCCCAGTAGGCGCGCTCGACCTGGGCGATGATGTTGGCGATCCCAGCCTCGTATTGACGATACGCCTGCTGCTCCGTGTTCTGTGCGACTTCGACCAGCAACAAGGCGTGGCGCCACCCGAAGTCACGCAGCAAGGGCTGGTTGAGCGAAAGGCCCAGCGTCGTGGTGTACTGCGGCACCAGGGTGGCGAGCACCGACGGGTTGGTGAGCAGACGTTGGTTCTGCCAACTCAAGGCGAGCTGTCCGCCGGAGAGCAGCGTCTTGCGGAGACCGGCGTCGTAATTGAAATGCTGGGTGTACAGCGTGTTGCCACCGCCCGCCGTGAGGAACGTCGTAGCCGGTGTATCCACTCGGTCACGCAAGACGTCACCAAACAGCACCGGATCGAAGATGGCGCGGGCGTTGCGCACCTGGTTGGCCGCGGCGACCGGACCGAGCCGTTGAATCTCCAAGTCCGTGTTGTTCTGGAGTGCCAGGGCGATGCATTCTGGGAGCGACACCGGATGGGGCGCCCCGAGCTCCAGCAAGCGGCCGTAATGCTCCACCGACTGTTCCGCCGCGACGACATCCTGCGGCACACCCGCACTCCACTGGTGCGTGAAGACCTCCGCCGGATTGGGCACGTCGTTGAGCAGCTGTGTGTTCCGCGGCGGCATGGCCAGGGAAGGCGCCGCTGGTACCGCCGGCGGTATGGCCGTCGGCGCCGGCTCCTCGGCCAGCAGCGGCGCCACGAAGAGCACACTGATGATTAAAAGCACCGTCGCTAGCGGCCGCATCTTCGTCCTCCTTGTCATCACGGCGCCTGTAGCACGATGCGCGCGCTGGGTCACGCACGCGAGCAACCGCTGGTCAGCTGCTCACCGTCACGACGCCGCCTCGTGTTTGGCGAACAACGGAACTGACCAACCCGTTTCGATTAACAAAGGGCCCTCGCCAGTCAAGCGCCCAGCTGGCTTCGGCACCGACGCATGCCACCATTGGGCATGACACGTATCGTGGGACGCGGTGCCGGATGGCAGCCGTAGCCGATTGCGATTGTTCGGTATGCGTGGCAACTTGCTACGAAGGAATTGCAGGTTGGTATGGCTAACCCGACATTGTCGATAACAGATAACCGCACGGGAAAGCACTACGAGATCCCCATTGCGGATGGGACAATCCGTGCCATGGATCTCCGTCAGATCAAAGTTGATGCGGAGGACCTCGGTCTGATGAGTTACGATCCCGCGTTCACCAACACCGCGTCCTGCCGGAGCGCGATCACTTTCATCGACGGTGACAAGGGGATTCTCCGCTATCGTGGCTACCCCATCGATCAGCTGGCCGAGAGGAGCTCCTTCCTTGAGGTCGCCTACTTGGTCATGCACGGCGAGTTGCCGCGCCGTGTGGAGTTGGACAACTTCGTCCACCAGGTCACCACACACACCATCCTGCACGAGAATATCAAGAAGTTTATCGACGGATTCCACTACGATGCGCATCCGATGGGCATTTTGGTGGGCACGGTCGGTGCGCTCTCGACATTCTACCCGGATGCCAAGAAGATCCTCGATGAGAAGTCGCGCACGCTGCAAGCGTGGCGGCTCATCGCCAAGATGCCGACGCTGGCGGCTTTCGCGTACCGGCACTCCATCGGGATGCCGTACGCGTACCCGGACAACGATCTGAGCTATGCCGGGAATTTTTTCAACATGATGTTCAAGAAGACCGAGTTGAAGTACAAGCCCAACCCGGCGCTCGAACACGCGCTCGACGTGCTGTTCATCTTGCACGCCGATCACGAGCAGAACTGCAGCGCCAACGCCGTGCGCAGCGTCGGCAGCTCGCAGGCCGATCCGTTCTCCGCGGTGGCCGCTGCGACCGCGGCGCTGTACGGTCCCTTGCACGGCGGCGCCAACGAAGAGGTGATTCACATGCTCACCGAGATCGCCGACGTGAAGAACGTCCCGGCGTACGTGAAGCGCGTGAAGGCAGGGGAGTTCCGGCTGATGGGGTTCGGTCACCGGGTGTACAAGAACTACGATCCGCGGGCGAAGATCATCAAGCGGGTCGCCGACGAAGTCTTCGAGGTGACCGGGAAGAGCCCGCTGATCGACATCGCTCTGGAGCTCGAGCGCATCGCGCTGGCCGACGAGTACTTCATTTCGCACAAGCTGTATCCGAACGTCGATTTCTACTCCGGGATCATGTACCAGGCCATGAGCTTCCCGATGGACATGTTCCCGGTGCTGTTCACCATCGGTCGTACCCCCGGCTGGATTGCGCAGTGGCAGGAGATGCTGCTGGACAAGGAGCAGAAGATCGCACGTCCGCGGCAGGTCTACATCGGCAAGGACGAAAGGAATTACGTACCGCTCGCAGAGCGGAAATAACCGCGTATCGCCTCGCGCTGTTCACGCGACAGCCAGAGGTCACACGCAAGGGCATGAGGCCCGTGCCTCAAGACCGTAGGAGTGACGCCTGCGTCGCTCCTACGGGTCGTAAACGAATTGTAAGCAGGGCACCAGGACGGTTCGCCCTGAGCGATTAGAAGCTCAGGCTGCGTTTACGGGCGCGCAGGCCACGGCGGCTGCCTTTGTTCTTGAACGGCCGGCCAGCCCCGCCCCCGCCACCCGCAAAGGGGTCCGCCGCGAAACCACCCCAGGGTGCATCCGGCGGCGGCGACGCGTTGTTGACCTGGAAGATCGATCGGTCCGTCCGGGGCGGAGTGAAACGCGTGCCATCGGTGCGACGCGGCCGGTCTTCCGCCGTGTTGACGCGCAACTTTCGGCCGTCGACCTCCTGACCGTCGAAACGACGAATCGCGTCGCTGGCTTCCGCGTCGCTCGAGAACTCAACGAACGCAAAGCCCCGCGATCGGCCCGTTTCCCGGTCCGTCCCGAGGTGCACGTGCTTGACCTGTCCGGCAGCGCCGAAGGCGTCTGCTAATTGTTGCTCAGTGGTGCGGAAATTGAGGTTGCCGACGAAGACCTTGTTCGAAATGGCTCGACTCCTTTGTGTGTGGCATGTGCAGTTCGACCGTCATCATCCAGATATGACAGGTTCAGATATAACACGTTCTGCCGGAATGCAAAGAGGGCGCATGCGTTTTCTCCCGATGCGTTTGCTCACTCTCCCACAGCCGCATGCTCCGGCGTTGTTCCCGCAGGCGCACGGTTCTGCGCATTCAAGCGGACGATCTCCAGAACGATCTCTGCCGACCGGACCATCTCGGTGACGCTCAACCATTCGTGGACCGTGTGGATGTCGCGCATGCCCGTGCCGAGGTTCGCGACTTCCACGCCCTTGCGATTGAGGATGTTGGCATCGCAGCCGCCGCCCATGCCCGTGGTGCGCACGGCGTAGCCCAAGCGCGCGCCCGCATCGAGCACGAGGCGGACGATGCGCGCGCCGTCAGGGACGTGCATGCGGTCGTACTGCCGCTCAACCTGAGCGTCGACCCGCGCGGCGGTGCGCACGCCGTCCACCGTGACTGTGTGGTGCGCCGCGGCCGTCTCGAAGCACTGCCGCATGTGGGCGGTCTGCGCCTGCAGCTTCGCCTCGTCATGGCTGCGCGCCTCGCCACGTATGACCACGCGATTGGGGATGATGTTGACCGCCATGCCGCCGGAAATCAGACCGAGGTTCGCCGTGGTCTCGTCGTCGATGCGCCCGAGACGCATGGCGGCGATCGCCTCCGCCGCCACCTGGATCGCGCTGATGCCGTGCTCGGGCGCCATGCCGGCGTGCGCCTCGCGGCCGTGCACGACGAACTCCAGCGCATTCGCCGCCGGCGCCCGCGTGAAGAGGCATCCCACCGCGTCGCTGTCGAGCACAATCCCGGCGCGGGCGCGCAACGCGGAAACGTCGAGATGCTTCGCGCCCAACAGCCCGAATTCCTCACAAATTGTGAATACCACATCGATGTCGCCGTGCGGGATGCGCTGCTCGCGGAGCGTGCGGATGACCTCGCAGATGATGGCAATCCCCGACTTGTCGTCGCCTCCGAGGACGGTCGTGCCGTCGCTGCGGATGACGTCACCGTCCACAACCGGCCGCACGCCCTCGCCGGGAACGACGGTGTCCATGTGCGCACAGAGGAGCAGCGGCGGCGCGTCGCGCACCGAGCCGGGCACCCAGGCGAGCAGGTTCCCGATCTCCCCACCCACTTTCTCGCCGGCGTCGTCGAAGCGTACCGTCGCGCCGAGGGCTTCCATCTCACGCTGCAGCCGTAAGGCGATCTGGCGCTCCCTCTTCGACACGCTGTCGATTTGAACGAGTTCCACGAGTAACGATTTCAGCCGCGTCGAATCGATCATCGCTGCTTCCTTCGGTCATCTTATCCTGCCAGCAGCTCCTGCCGCAATTGATGCGCCGCCGTGAAGTACGACCGGGCGCGCCACGTGGTCAGGACAAAAGCGGTGAGCGCCGTGGAGAAGGCGATCATGTACATGATGAGGATCTGGTATTTGATCGCCACCAGCGGCGACCTGCCACCGAGAATCTGCCCCGTCATCATGCCGGGCAGCGACACCAGCCCCACCACCATCATCGAGTTGATGATCGGAATCATCGCGGCGCGCATAGCGCTGCGCACCGGCGCCGATGCGGCTTCCCGGCTCGTGGCGCCGAGCGCGAGCAGCGCTTCGACACGCTCACGACCGGCTCGAAGCTCGCTGTCGAGCCGTTCGACCGCTAACGTCGCGCTGTTCAGGCTGTTGCCAATCACCATGCCCATCAGTGGAATGAGATAGTACGGATTATACCAGGGGCGAATGCGCAGGATCAGCTGGGTCGCCAGAACGAGCGTGAGTCCGCAACTGGCGGTCAACGCCGCGAGGACAAGCAGCCGTAAGGTGTTCGTAGGACGCCGCTGGCGGCCGGCCACCGTCCATGCGGCAACGCCGAGCATGAGGAAGAGAATCGCGATGATCACACCGGGAGCTGCACTGGTGAACACGAAGCTCAGGATGTACCCGATCGCGAGGAGCTGGATGAAGGTCCGCACCATCGCAATCGCCAGGTCCCGCTCGAGACCGAGTTGGCGCGTGGCCGACACCCCGATCGCGACGATCACCAACCCGGCAGCCAACGCCAGTTGCAGCCACGACGGATCGAGCAGTTCGCCGCTCACGACGCCGCCTCCGGCAGATTGAGATAGCGCCGGCCTTCCGCAGTGGCCGGCGCAACGAAGAACTCCGCCGCGCTCGCCTCCTCGGCAACCCTGCCCCCGGACAAGAGGATGACCTGCGCGCCGAAGACCCGAGCCTGCTCAGGTTGGTGGCTGACCATGATGACCGTCAGGCCGAGGCGACGATTCAGATCCACAATGGACTCGATCAGCCGCCGCGCCGTCGCCGGATCGAGCGCGGCGGTGGGTTCGTCGAGTAACAGCACCTCCGGGTCGTTCATCAACGCCCGGGCAATGCACACGCGCTGCTTTTCCCCGACGGACAGCTCAGAGGCATCGCGGCCCAGGAATCCGCCGTCGAGTCCGGCGAGCTCGAGGCGTCCCGCGAGAACAGCGTGATCGGCAGACGCCCGCTTCTGTAACCGCAGGGGCGTCAGCAAATTGTCCCGTGCCGTGCCGGGAAAGACCACCGGGACTTGAAAGACCATCGCCACGCGCCGGCGCAGCGTGATGGGCGAGATCTCACGATAGCGTGCGTCACGATACCACAGCGCGCCGCTGCTCGGCTCTTCGAGCCGGTTGAGGAGCCGCAACAAGGTCGTCTTCCCCGCTCCGGACGGACCCAGGATCGTGTAGCTGGCACCGGCATCGAACGCCAGCGTCACCGCGCCGAGCACCGCACGGTTTTGCTTCATGACGCTGACGTGCTCGACGCGAATCATCGTGCCCATGGGTGCTGGCGCAACCTATTGACCGTCGCCTGTTGACTGTCAACTAGCGCAAATGGGATACGAGGCAAGCGTGACCACAACCATCCGTCTGAAAGCCGGCAGGGAGCGGGCCGTCGCCCGCGGGCATCCCTGGATATTCTCCGGTGCCGTTGCCAACCTCGATCCGAGTGTGCCGCCGGGGACACTGGTGGCGGTCGAATCGGCGCACGGCGAACTCCTGGGGTGGGGGTATGTCAACCCACGCTGTGCCATCACCGTGCGGCTGCTGACGCGCGGGCCCGAGGCCGTCGATCAGGCGTTCTTCGAGCAGCGGTTGGCCGCAGCGTTGCGATTGCGCCGTGCGGTGCTTCCCGCGGATACCGATGCCTACCGGTTGATCAATGGTGAAGGGGACGGGTTGCCCGGCTTCATCGCCGACGTGTATGGGCAGACAGTGGTAGTACAATGTCTCACTGCTGGTGCGGCGCGATTGCAGGAGCTGTTCCTCGGCGCACTGCACGGCGCGCTCGCCCCGGCCGCGGTGTATGAACGCAGCACCGGCCGCGTACGTCGGGAAGAGGGCCTGGAATCCGTGGAGCGCTGGATCAGCGGTGCGGCGCAACCGGAGATCGAGATCCGCGAGTGTGGCCAGCGATTCCTCGTCGACGTCCAGAGCGGGCAGAAGACGGGGTTTTTTCTCGATCAGCGCGACAACCGCCTGCTGGCGCGGCAACTGGCTGCCGGCCGGCGTGTACTCAATGCGTTTGCCTACACGGGTGCGTTTGCGGTTTACGCGGGCGCGGGTCGGGCGCAGCACGTGGTCTCCGTGGAGAGTTCGCCACGCGCGCTGGATCTGGCGCGCCGGAATTGGGCAGCCAATGATCTTCCCAGTATTGCCGAGTTCGTGGAAGATGATGTGTTTCACTACCTGCGCGCGACGGACCAGAGCTTCGGTCTATTGATTCTCGATCCCCCCGCGCTGGTGAAACGGCGCCAGGAGATTGCGCGTGGTGCCCGTGCGTACAAAGACCTGCACCTGTGGGCGTTTCGGCGTGCCGCGCCTGGCGCCCTCGTCATGACCTTCACATGCTCGCAGCACGTATCGCGCGATCTGTTCTGGAAAATCGTGCACGGGGCCGCGCTCGATGCCGGACGTGAGGTACAGGTGGTGCGCCACCTCGGAGCCGGCGCGGATCACCCCATCCGCCTGGCGCATCCTGAAGGCGAGTATCTCAAGGGGCTGCTGCTCCATTTGCCGTGAGGAACCCGCCCGGTGAGGACACCTGTCTGGGGAGCAACACTAGCATGCGGGCATTTTACGCGGCAATCTGCCCGCATGATTGCACGACGCCTGACGCTGTTCGAGCAGCTCTTCTTCTCCCAGCTCGCCGCCGGGGCGGCGGCCGCCGACCGTGAGCTGCGCATTGCATCGTATCGGACAGAGCACGGCGCGGAGGTCGACTTCATCGTCGAGACGGGGCGCGAGGTCTGGGCCATCGAGCTGAAAGCCTCGCGACACGTGAACAAGGCCGACCTGCGCGGCGTGCGCGCGTTTGCCGATTTCTTCGGCAAGAAACACCACTCCTTGGTGCTGTATCTCGGCGCGGAACGCCGCCGGATCGAGGGCATCGATGTCCTGCCCTGGCAGGAGGGATTGCCGGCAATCGGGCTGTGAAGTCTACGTGCCGATGGGGTCTTCCAGAGCGGTGAGACTCACTGATTACCTCTTCCACCGGTTGACTCGGTACGAGCTGCGGCGGTATCGAGGAATGTGCCGATGGACGACACCCATTCCCGAAGCCCAGGCAATAATGACGTCGACGCGGCGATGCGTATCGCGGCATGCGAGCTGGGCACACAGCGGGCGCGGCTCTATCTCTTTGGATCGCGCGCCCGCGGCGATGCGGCAGGCGGCTCGGACATCGATATTGCGATCTTGCCCGAAGCACCGCTGGAACCCGATACGCTGGCACGCATCCGCGACGCCCTCGAAGAAAGCACGATCCCGTACGAGGTCGACGTAATCGACCTCTCCCGCGTCGACGAAGCGTTGCGCCGCAAAGTGTTGGCAGAGGCAATTCCGTGGAACGACTAAAGGAACGTCGTGGCGACTGCGCACGCGGCGCTGGCAACGCTGAACGAACTGGTGTGCAAACCGGAGCGCTCCAAGGTGGAGCGCGACGCGGCCATTCAACGCTTCCAGTACACGTTCGAGGCCGTGTGGAAGGCGGCGCAGCTGTACCTGCGTGAGGTCGAGGGCCTCGAGGTCGGCTCTCCGAAACGCGCGGCGCGTGCGGCGCTGCAAGTGAACCTCTTCGATGAAGCCCACGCACGCCAGGTGCTGGCCATGGTCGACGACCGCAACCTGACCGTCCACACGTACAATGAGTCGCTCGCCGAAGAGATCAGCAACCGGCTTGCCGCGCATGCGCTGCTCCTGCAGCACTGGCTCGACCAGATGGAGGCTCGTATCCCGGACTCCCCGACATAGCATCGGGTCCGTGAGACAAGCCTTTCCACCCAGCCCCGGACGCATTGCGCCCCCTTGCAACGTTCCAGACCCCATTGTCGGCCCTGCAACGCCATCTTGCACGGTTCCAGGCGGCTTTGCGGAGCCGGCGACGGGGCCTGGCAACGTTCCAGATCCCATTGTCGACCCTACAATGGCACCTGGCACGGCTCCAGGGGCCATCGCAGACCCGGCAATGGGGCCTGGCAGCCTTCCGGCCGCCAATGTCGGGCTTGTAACGCCGCTTTGCACGTGTCTCGATAGGACGGCCACATTGGGGATGACATATCGAGGCATTATTGACGCATATACATAGCAACATGCTCGTGTCGGTCATCGAAAGTCATGCGACGGGGGCAGCGGTGGCGAGGATTCGTCGGGCGTGGTGCGCATGCGGTAGCCGGTGCCGCGTTGCTGGATGACGTGCCGTGGCACGGACACTGCCCGCAGACGCCGGGCGCGGACGTGGATGACGCCGTCCACTTTTTGCAGTGGGCCCTCGATCAGCAAAATCGCCGCGGTGTGAATCAGCGCACGATGGCGCTGAAACATTGCAGGCACGAGGACAGCGTTGCTGATGCCGGTTTCGTCTTCCAACGTGATGAAGCAGAAGCCTTTGGCCGTGCCCGGCCGCTGGCGCACGATCACCAGCCCGGCAATCTTTACCCAGTGCCCATCCTGCGCGTTCGGCAGGTCGCAGGCGCGCAGCACGCCCTCGTGCGCCAGCCCGGCGCGCAGATACGTCATGAGGTGCGGCCCGACGGTCATCCCGGTCCCTGTGTAGTCGGCAAGCGTCCGTTCAAGGGGAGACATGGCGGGCAGAGGGGAAAGCAGGTTGTTCGTTGTTGGGTTGGTAGTTGTCAGGTTGCCGGTTTCTCCATCGACTGGATCAGGCGGTTGAGCAATCTGGCTACGGAGTCGATTTGCTCTAAGAGCGGCTGCACTGTTTCTGGGGTTGCCAGTTCCACCTCTACGGTCAGTAGCAGATGCGTTTCCAGTTCCCGGAGACTGCCCTATCCGATGCGGAGAAAATTCGCAAAATCCCTCCGCGTCATTCGACCCGTCCCCTCTGCGATGTTCGCCGGTATCGACACCGCCGCCCGGCGAATTTGACTGCTGAGACCGTACAGCTCCTCCTTCGGCAATCTCTTCGTCAGGAAGTAGCACTCCCTTGCCAGGGTCATCGCTTGGCGCCACACGAGGAGTCCCCGGAATGATCGCTCTCGGCACATTACTATCGCCATAATTCGCTAGGTTGTTAGTTGTTACGTTGTTGGTCTCTAGGTTGACATCATGCTTATCATAACATTTCTTATCCAACAACCTAGTATCATAACAACCTAACAACTTAAACATCGGCACCGCGGCGGCTTGCCAGAGGGCCGTGCGGCGCGTGATGCCGAATGCGGCAAAGGCACCGATGTGCGCTAGTGTACTGAGCTCGTTGTCACGCAATCCGCAGCGCGCCGCGACGTCGGCAACCGACGTGAACGGAGCGCGCTGCCGTTCGGCCGCGATGCGCGTGCCGGCTGCTTCGCGGAGCCCGCTCACGTAGCGCAAGCCCAGGCGCAGGGCGAGGGTGCTGTCAGTTGCTAGGTTGCTAGTTGTTAGGTTGTTAGGCTCCATAACAACCTCATAACCTAACAACCTAGCAACCTGTTGTGTTGCAACCTGTTCCAAGCCGCATTTCCACCCCGATCGCGTCACGTCGATCGGCAGCACCCGCAGGCCGTGGCGTTGCGCGTCCTGCACCAGCGTCGCCGGGTGATAGAAGCCGAGCGGCCAGTTGTTGAGCATGGCGCAGGTGAATGCGGCCAGATGATGCGCGCGCAGGTACGCCGACGCGTACGCCAGCAGCGCGAAGCTGGCGGCGTGCGACTCCGGGAAGCCGTAGAGCGCGAAGGAGGTGATGCTGCGGACGATGTCCTCGGCGCTCGTGCCGGTGATCCCGCGCGCCGCCATGCCGGTGCGGAGGCGCTGCTGGATCGCCTGCATGCGCTCCGCCGAACGCTTGAATCCCATGGCGCGGCGCAGCTCTTCTGCTTCACCAGCAGTGAATCCCGCCACCGTCATGGCCATGCGCAGGAGCTGCTCCTGGAACAGCGGCACGCCCAGCGTGCGTTTAAGGATCGGCTCCAGCGCGGGATGCGCGTAGGTGACCGGCGCGCGGCCGTTGCGGCGATTCAAGTAGGGATGCACCATCTGGCCGACAATCGGCCCCGGGCGGATGATCGCCACCTGCACCACCAGGTCGTAGAAGTGATCCGGCCGCATGCGCGGCAAGGTCGCCATCTGCGCGCGGCTCTCCACTTGAAAGACGCCAATCGTATCGGCCTTGCGCAACATCTCGTAGACTGCCGGGTCATCCTGGGGCAGATGCGCCAGGTCGAGGGCAACTCCCTCATGCTCCCGCACGAGCGGCAGCGCCTCTTCCAGCACCGCCAGCATGCCGAGGCCGAGCAGATCGACTTTGATGATGCCGAGGTCGGCGCAGTCGTCTTTATCCCACTGCACGACGACACGGCCGGGCATGCTCGCCGGCTCCAACGGCACCACAGTATCGAGCCGGCCGCCGGCGATCACCATGCCGCCGGAGTGCTGGCCCAAATGGCGCGGCAAGCCTTGGATTTGCCGCACGAGATTGACCAGCAGCCGCACCCGCGGCGCCTCCGCGTCGATGCCGGCGGACTTCAGCTGCAACGCCAAGTCATCGGCGCCGTCGCGGAACTCGAAGCGCTGCAGCATCTTGGACAGCCGATCCACCTGTGTGAGTGAAAAGCCGAGCGCCTTGCCGATCTCGCGCACCGCGCTGCGCGTGCGATACGTGATCACGTTCGCCGTCATCGCCGCACCACGGTCGCCGTAGCGGTGATAAACATATTGGATGACCCGCTCACGCTGCTCCCCGCTCGGCAGATCGATGTCGATGTCCGGCCACTCGCCGCGCTCTTCGGACAGAAACCGTTCGAAGAGCAACTCCATGCCGACGGCATCGACGGCAGTGATGCCGAGGGCATAACACACCGCCGAGTTGGCGGCCGACCCACGCCCTTGTGCCAAGATGCGCTGCGTGCGGCAAAAGCGCACGATATCCCAGACGATGAGGAAGTAGCCGGCGAGATCGAGCTTGCCGATGATGTGCAGCTCATGTTCGAGCTGCCGGCGGACACGCGCGGTGAGCGTACCGTAGCGTTCCCGCGCCCCAGCGTAGGTCAGGGTGCGCAGGTAGCTGATGGCGCTCTCGCCTGGCGGCAGCGGATACTCCGGGAAGCGGTAGCCGAGATCGGCGAGCGTGAACTCGCATTGCTCGGCGATGCGGCACGTGTTGCTGACCGCCTCCGGCACGTCACGGAACAAGGCCGCCATTTCCGCCGGCGACTTGAGATGGCGCTCCGCGTTCTTCAACAACCGGCGCCCAGCGGCATCGAGCGTGGTCTTGTCGCGGATGCAGGTGAGCACATCGAGCAGCGGGCGCCCGGAGCGGGTCGCGTGCCGCACATCATTCGTGGCCACTAACGGGATGTGATATGTGCCCGCTACCGCCATCAGCGCCTGGTTCAGCCGTTCTTCCTCAGGATCGAGGTGGCGTTGGATGTCGATGTAGAGGCGGTTGGGGAAGAGGCGCTGCAGATGAGACAAGTTGCTCGTTGTTGGGTTGTTCGTTGTTGGGGGGAGAACGCTGTCGCGGGCGAGGCAGATGAGGCCGTCGGTGCGGCCGTCGAGATCTTCCCAGGTGGCTGCCGACTCGCCCTTCGGCGCCCGCAGCTTGGTCTGCGTGATGAGCTGACAGAGGTTCTGGTAGCCGGTGCGGTTGGCCACGAGAAGAAAGATGTTGTTAGTTGTTAGGTTGTTAGTTGCTAGGCTATTCCTAACAACTTCACAACCTAACAACTCAACAACCTGTATCTCACTGCCGACCAGCGCGCGCAGGCCGGCGCGCTGCGCCGCCACGTGGAACCGTGGCGCACCATACACGCCAGCGCGGTCCCCGAGCGCGAGCGCGGGATAGCCGAGCGCGGCGGCGCACTGGATGAGATCTTCCGGCAACGCGGCGCCGGCGAGAAAACTGAAGGCGCTGCGGCAGCGCAGCTCGATGTATTCAATCATACACCCCATCCACAAACCAACTTCGTGTGCCGAGATCACAGAACAGACGGTACACGCAGCCGTCACTGAGCTGGGCGT
The DNA here is from genome assembly GCA_963729835.1 of uncultured delta proteobacterium. Taxonomy (GTDB): domain Bacteria; phylum Desulfobacterota; class Binatia; order HRBIN30; family HRBIN30; genus CAVSQF01. The sequence goes on from CAVSQF010000030.1 coordinate 64,274, forward strand.
CGTAGTAATCACGGGCGTAGGAGCTTGCGCTCCACCATTCTCCCTGCACACGCCAGGGACCGGCGGCTTGGACGACACGGCCGGCGAAAGCCTCCCCGCGCACGAACTCCGGCCGATCACGCTCACAGAATACTTCGATGGCCCGTGGCGGCCGCACGGCACGGAGGGCCAAAGGCAGGTTGTTCGTTGTGAGGTTGTTAGTTGTTAGGTTATTATCGTCTTTCCTAACAACGTCACAACCTAACAACCTAGCAACCTGGAACGGTGTTACCCCATACGCCTCTGGCCGATGCGTAGCGGCCACCGCCGGCGTGCCGACACGATCGGCGCCGCAGATCGCCGTGAGACGTGCCAGCGTCATTGCCAAACGTGCCAGCGCCGGTCCATTGGGGCGGAACAGGTCGAGCTGCAGAGCCCGCAAGCGTTCGGGAACTGCCACGACACGGATCGCTGCAATCGCCGTTGCCGGCGGACGCGTTTCGAGCTGCAGGCGGACCAGCGCCAGTAGTGACTTCACATCATTGCTCGGCGCAGCCACGGTGATGGTGCGCTCATCACGGCCCCGCGTCGCCAACTGCAGCGACAGCCGGAGATCGCCACACACCCAGCCGCGCAGCGCCAGGCGTGCGGTGAGTCGATCGAGCAGCCCGCGCATGACGAAGAGACACGGCTCGACGGTCTCGATGCCGTACTCGAGATCGATGCCTTCCTCGAAGTGCAGTGGGAGAGCACGTGGGAGCAGCGGAAAATCGTCTTCACCGCGTGCGCGGCGGACCAGGCGCACACCTTCCGGGCCTAAGCGTGTCCCCACCGCACGCGTGGGCAGCGCCGCCAAATCACCGATGGAACGGATCCCCCAGCGCTGCAAGGTGGCAGCCAGCTCGGCACTGGCTCCAAGCAGCTCGATGGCGACCGGCGCCAGAAAGCTCCATTCTTCCCCCGCTGGGATCACCGTGACACCACCGCCGTCGCGCGCCGCGAGCACCGCCGCCACCTTCGAGCCGGCGACCCCGACCTGCGCGTCCAGACCGAGGCGCGCGGCCCGCTGCGCCAAGGCATTGGCGAGCTGCGATTCCGACTCGAACAACGTGCCGAGCCCTTCAAGGTCCAGATAGACAAGGCCGTCGCCGGCATCTTCGATGCGTGGCGAGAACAATGCCGCCGCATCGCAGAGTGCGGCCTGCGCAACGCGCAGCAGATCAGATGAGATGGGACGTACGATCAGACCAGCGTCGGTGGCAAGGGCTTGTGCAACGGAGAGACCGATCGTTACGCCGGAACGTGCCGCCGCTGCGGACACCGCGAGAATCTTCGCCCGTGGTCCGTGCCCATCAGCCATAGCCAGCCGCTCGCCGCGCAGCTCCGGCTGTGCCCGCAGCACCGCCGCCAGTGGAAAATCGAGGACGTAGAGACAAGCGAGGCGCATGACGGTCAGTGAAAAGAAATGGAAAATGGAAAATCTAAAATGGAGAATTGGTGATCACCAACTGCAGCTCTGCATTGCTGAATTTCTGATTTCCATTTTCCATTTTCCATTTTCCGTTTTCCATTTTCTTAAACGCCGTTGTTCCCCATACGAATCACGGCGTGCCGCCCCGGCGCTCCGAGTTTGTTGCGCAGCAGCAGCACCGCGCTCTCAGAGCCTTCGAGGAGTGGCCACAGGCCACGCCGCCACACGACGGAGCGTGGTTGCAGCCGCACACTGAGCACTGCGAAGCTGCCCGCAATGTGCTGCGGAGTGAGGACCACCAACGCGGTATGTGACTGCTCAGCAGCACGCAGCAAACGCGGCCAGACATGACGGCGCAACGACCGTGGCGGCGTCGCGCCCATATCGAGCACGACCACGGCGAATCCGCCGGCTTGCAGGAGGAGTTCCGCACACCGGAGGGCATCGGTGACGGAGGATGGCCGGACCCACAACAGGCGCTGCAGGTCGGTACCGGCAATAGCGAGCGATTCGGGATGCAAGGCATCCGCAAGATCGACGCATGCGACCACCTCGCCTCGCCTGGTGGCGGCGGCGACCAGGCAATGGACCAGGGACGTCTTGCCGGACGAGTGTGGGCCGAGAAATTCGCTGATCCGGCCGCGTGGGATTCCGCCGCTCAGCAGCGCGTCAATCTGCTCTTGCCCACTGGTGAGCCGGCGTACCGGTTCAGGGGCGGAGCCAAGGTGCACCCGTCCCGGCAGCGAAAGTTCCGCCAGGCGAGCGCGCACGCAAGCCCCAATAGAAATCTGCTGTGAGGTGGAGGCCAGCACGCAGCAGATTTTCGCCTAATTTTCGCCAGCAATCAAGGGTATTATACGGCCGGTTTTTCCAAACGACGGGCTCTCAGCGCACCACGCCTACCGCCCGCAGCGCGTAACCGAGCGCGAACGCAATGCAACCGAATAGCGCAGCGAGATTCACACGGTTCGCCACCTCCTGCCGGATGGACCATTGGAACTCAGTCGGCCCATAGACCAGGAATTCGGCTGCGGTGCGGCGCTGTTCGCTGGTGAAATGATCGCCGGGCCGGCAGCCATTCTCAGCCGGCAACCAGTAACACGCGGGGTTCTTGACGTTCAGCTGACCGCCATGATCCGCAAGTGCCGGTCCGGCGTGCAGCGCCTGTAATGGAAAGAGTTCCAGACGATATCCGAAAATCGCCAGGTAGCACCCAATCGGCGAGACCCCGAGCGCCAGCGCGTCATTTCCATATCGGCGGTCGCCGATGCTCACGATGGGGGGAATCTGTCGCCCGCGATGGACTTCGGTGTACGCAAGGCGTACCCGCTCGGGACTGTAGGGTTGGGCGCGATAGTATTCACGATCCGCGATCGCCGTGACCGCCACGCACGCGCCGATGCTGATCCCTGCCACCACGATCTTCAACCCACGGCCGGAGGTGATGCTGTCCATCGCCAGCGCACCGCCCAACGCCAGCACAGGAATGTACACGCAAAACCAACGCAGGAACGTGCTCGTACTGCGGATGATCGGTATCTGCTTGAGGAGCTGATGCAGCGCGGGCTCATAGTAGTTCAGCACAGCCGGCAAACAGAGCAGCGCAGCCAGCCCCACCCATACGCTGACGGTGCGGGTGCAGGGTAACGTGAGCTTCCGGCGCCTTGCGTTGCCCAGCCAGCGGAGAGCCGCCGCGGCGATCATCAGCGCAGGAACAAAGGTGACCCCGTATTCAAACTCGTGACGTCCAAGGATCCATTGCGTGTTGACGATTGCGCTTTCGGTATTTTCTGTCGGGCCCAAGAACAGGGATTCGGTCAACACCTTCAGCAGCGCCGCTACGCCGGCGACGCCGGGGATCGGGTACGCCGCACGCGGGAACTGCGCCACGTAGGCCGCCGCGGCGCTCAGCTTCGACGCCGCCAGTGCCAGTGCCAAGGCCACCGCGCCAAGCAGCCGGGCCCAGAACAGGGCGTCGGGTTCAATCCACAATTCACGGAGGAGGCCGAGCACCACAATCGCGAGCAAGACCGGCACCCAGGCGTGGACCATCCCGGACTGCAGCATGTAGGCGAGAATCAACGCCGCGCAGACGACGCTGCCAGCGGTCCGCCAGTTGCGTTCGGCCGATTCGCCGGTGGGCCGGAGCACAAAGAACGCCACCCACGGGAGCAACATGAACGCGTGGAACGGGACATGCCCGATCAGCATACGGTGCGCGTAGAACCCATTGAACATGAACACCGCGGCGCCCAGCAGCGCCGCCGGACGGCTGCTCACGAACGCCAAACGGAGCAGCACGTAGAATCCCGCAAAGCCGAGCCACGCCATCAGCAGAAATTGCCAGTACACGGCGGCGAGCGGATCCATGATCAACGTGAGCCATTGGGCCACCGAATAGTACATGTTTTCCGGATCCGGGTAGAACGGCACGCCGCCGCAAAACGACGGCACTGCCCACGGTACGGCGAAAGGCCCATTCGTCCGCAGCCAAAAGTATCCGGCGAGCAGCCACGGCAGATGGCGCAGGTAATCATGCCCCATCACGCCGCGCGGGGTGGGAAAAAATTCGCGGAAGATCAGATGGTAGACGAATACGAGGACCAGCCCCGGTCCAAAGACGTCACGCACCGTTGGTGAAGATAGACACGCCAGGTGCGCCCATGTCGTTCGTGCGCCGCCTTCCTGCGTCCGCGCGTGTGGCATCAGTCCGGTGCTCCTCGGCCCATTCTGCGCCAGCCCGAAATTAGCAGAACGCTCAAGGAGAGGGCGCACGCACACGCTGAGATGATGGCGCCGATCGTATGGGTCAGCGGACGATATTCGAGCACAATGCGATGCTCGCCGGCGGCGGCGTACACGCCGCGCGCGAAATAGTTTGCCCGCACAATCGGGCGCGGAGCATCATCCACCCACGCACGCCATCCCCCGTAATAGGCGTCGCTCACCACGATCAGACCCGGAGTATCCATCCGCGCGCGCAGAACAATACGGTCCGGCTGGTACAATTCGATTGTGACTGCTCCGCGCATAGCTGCGGGCAGGCCGGCTGGCATGTCGCCGACGACGACCGCAACGCGCGACGCCGGGTCGTCGCCATGCTGCACATGCTCAATGGCATCTTCAGGGCGTGCAACCGGCAGCACCGCGCGCGCTACAAACGCGCGCGGCGCCAATGGTTCGACCCTGTACACATACGCGTCCGCCGGATCGGCGGGTTGTTGCACCTCACTGAGTCCGGGGCGGCGCAGGTCGGTCAAACTGGTTACATAGGCGACATTGAACGCGCCGAGAATGACGGCCGCACGTTCCCGCGGGGCGTGGCTGATCAGCGACAACAGTCGTTCCGACGCCGCAAGGTTGACCGTTCCCGGCGTGAAGATATTAGCGATTCCGTAAAACTGCGACGCCTCGTCCATCATCAAGTTGTGTGCGCGCAGGAACAATGTCGGAAATGGGGACGCGTCGGGTTGCTCGGGCCGATTGGCGTAGATGCGCAGCGGATCGCCAGCCGACCGCAATGCCGCGAAGCTACGGGGTGGGCTGCGAACGGTGTCCCAGTCGACTGTGGGCAGCAAGTCGCCGTTCACGCGCCAGAGGTCAATCGCCGCGAGCAAGATGATCGACGTGGCACAGGCTGCGGGCTGCCGCCAGCCGAGCGCAGCCACTGCCGCGAACACAGCAAATGACACCGCCAGCGTCAGGAGATCGTGCGAGAGTCCGACGGGTGATGCAGCGATGGCTCGTGCGACACTCCAGCTTGCAGCGCCGCTGATGAGTCCCGCCACCGCCGCGCCGATGGCAACGCGACGCAGTCGGGTGGGACGCCGGATGATGCTGTCTAGCCCGGTGGCTACCCCCATCGCCAGCACCCCGTGGACAATGAGAACGAGCTTTTCAGGATACCGTGCGAACCGCAGCGCAGGGACGTGCGTGAGCAGCCACAGGAACCCGGGCAAGTACCTGCCCATGGAGAGCACGAGCGCGGCGCTGGCAATCGCGCTCCAGTACCGCCGGCGGAAACGGGAGGCGTCCGCCAACCCCGGTACGATCAACATCAGGCTGACGCCGATATAGAGGCTCACCAGCAACGGTGCCTGACTCTCACGCTGCCAAAAGGCGTCGGTGGCGTGAAAGTTGCCCTGCCGATCCGTGATGGCGTGGGGAAGAAGGAAGGCAAGGGCTCCGGCGGGAGGCAAGGAGAACTCCACGACGTCTTCGACGGCCAAGCCTGCACTGCGGTCGGTCTGGTGCAACAGCTCGGCAAAGGGAATCACCTGCACCGCACACAGCGCGAGGACCAGACCGTTCGCCACGGCCAGGCTGCCCAAGCCGGACGCAATGGCGTGGCGCCGACCGTCAGATGCACGGTCGACCATCAAACCGATCATCACGACGGTGGCGAGCAAAAACATTTCCGGCTGACCGCCAAGCAAGATCAGCGCGAGAGCAAGCGTGAGCAGAACAAACAGATCGGCGCGCCGCTCGGTGTACCATCGCTCGAACCAATACAGCGCGACAGGTATCCAGGCTGCCGACCGTTGCAAGATCACGTGGTGGTCGAGCGAGACCGCGGCACCGCCGAAAGCCAAGCAGAGCGCACCGAGAGTGGCCCCCCACCGGCTGAGCCCCCGGTACCGCATCCAGGCAAACGCCCCCACCGCAGCAATCCAGTGGTGGAAGATGATCGACAGATTGAAGCCGAGCGGCTCCCCCAGCCGCCTCAGCACCCAATAGGGTGGGTAATAGACCCCAGATTGCAGGTCCCCGGCGAACGGACGCCCGAGCCCATGCAGCGGGTTCCACAATGGAGGCCAGCCGAAACGCACCAACAAGCGTGCGGCGTGATCGCGTGGCAGAAGAAAGGTGTAGAGATCCTGAAACACCTGGACGCGATTGAGGAAAACCAGGTCGCGATACCAGTACACCGCATAGACGAGTGCGGCGAGTGCCAGCAGCAGCGCACCTTGCCGTCCGGCTATGCCGCGATCTGGGGTACGAGGCTCTGCCCGCGTTGACATCGCTGCTATCAGGTCACCAAGACCGCGTCGCACCCCGTGTCTATTACTATTGGCGCGTCACGGCGACAAGGACAACCCAAGTTGAGCGAGCGCCCTAGCGAGCTTGTGACACTTCAAGCCTCGGGGCGATGTCGGCGAGAGCTATACGTGCCGCAGTACGTCCTCGGCGAGCCGCTGCATCAGCCCTATGGCCGCAGACGCAAAGACCACCTGTGACAGCTCCCATTCCCTCTGGCGGCGGCGCAACTCGGCGACGCACTGCTCCGGCGTGCCAATGAGTGCCATCGGCGATTGCAGCACACCCTCAGGCGTGGTGTTGAACATCGGGGCCATGCCCTCTGCGACGGTTTTGGTTTCCGCCGCGGAATCGGTGAGTATGGTGGAAAAGATCACGTTGCTGATTCCAATGGCGTTGGGCTCGCGGCCGAGGTGCCGGGCCCGCTCACGCACAAAACGCACCTTGGCACGAAAGCTGTCGTTCGTCAGCTTGGCCACGTTTTCCAGCTTGATGTACCCCGGCTTCCCGGCATCGGAGATGATGTTGACAATGTCGGCGTGCTTGGCCGCCACACGCAGCAAGCCTCGGCCGCCGCCGCCCAGCAGGATCGGAGGATGCGGCTGCTGCACCGGCTTCGGCCACAAGATCGCGTCCTGCAGTGTGTAGAATTCACCGGAGAAGGTGGTCTCCTCACGGGTCCACAATGAGCGGACGCAGGTGACCGCCTCGTCCAACATGCGCAGGCGGGCGCCGATCTCGGGGAACGGCATGCCGGTCATCCGGAACTCCCGCTCCGTCCACCCGGTGCCCAGGCCGGCAATCAGCCGCCCGCCGCTCAAGCAATCCAACGACGTCAGCCCCTGTGCCGTGATCGCCGGATGGCGGAACAAATTACAGAGCACGAGATGTCCGACCCGCACCGTCTTCGTCGCCTCGCTGAGGATGGCGACCTGCACCATGGCGTCGTACGACAGGTGATGCGCATCGTACTGGCGCTCCGGCCCTTCCGCCACAATATGATCGGGAACGAACAACGCTCCGAAACCTAGGCCTTCGGCGGCCTGTGCCACATCGCGCATGTGCGACCATTCAAGGTTGGCGATTTGTAGTCCGAATTCCATAGACCTCCCAACTCAGTAGCGCGTCATCGGGCATCCACCGCGTGTCGACTTACGCAAACTGAGGCAAATGGTCAAGCGGTACGAATTGCCACACGCTGGTTCGCATTGGGCAGAGGCGCAACGGGCTGGAACCACTTGGGGCTTGCCTTTCTGCAGCGACTGCGGGAAGCTACCGGCCTACGGGACGCGGCTTATGCCAGACATACTCAGGATCGGGCGCAAGGGTGAGGTCGTGCTGCCGCGGCGCGTGCGCGCGGCGTGGGGACTGAAAGAGGGAGATGAGCTGCTGCTGTCGCTGGAGGAAGAAGTGATCGTGCTGAAACGCAAGGCGCACCGTTTCGCCGAGTACCTCGACGGGCTGGGACAGCCGCCACCCGGCCGCGAGCGCGTCTGAAGCGATACCTCAGTCGCCCGTGTTCCATCCCTCCTCGCAAGTGCGGCCCGACAGTGCTGTCTGGCCCTGCAAGCACTCGCACCCGGACCCCATGACTGCTAAGCAGATGTCCTGCGTCTACAAATCTCCAATACTGCAATGGCCAAACTGCGAGTGCTCTTTGAGAACGGCGACCCCGAACGGGTCATCGAGTTCGACCCCGCCAAGGCGCCGTTCCAACACGACGGAAGCCGGGGTCCATTCTCGACGTGCTGCTCGGGCACGGGGTGCACCTCGAACACGCCTGCGGTGGGAACTGTGCATGCACGACGTGCCATGTGATCGTCAAGAACGACGGCAATAAACTTTCAGGAGCCGAGGAGGACGAGGAAGACCTGCTGGACAAGGCGCCGGGTCTCACACCGACCTCGCGGCTGGGTTGTCAGGCGGTGATTACGGATGACTGTGAAATCACCATCCTGATCCCACGCTTCACCATCAACATGGATGTCAGAGCTCAGAGCTTGTGATCAACGGGTGACCTATCAGGGGACAATCGAGAAGATCGTCGAGGTCGCACCCGAGACGCGGTCGTTCTTCCTGCGCCTGCCCGCGACGCCGGCCTTCACGTTCACGCCGGGGCAGTTCATCTCCTGCCAGTTGCCGGTCGGCGGCGAGACGCTCATCCGCCCTTACTCCATTGCCTCGAGTCCGGCGCAGTCCGGTCTGCTCGAAATCTGCCTCAACCTGGTCCCGAACGGCGCCGGCTCGGCGTATCTCTTCAGCTTGGCGGTCGGCGCGTCTCTGCACTTCACCGGCCCGTGGGGAACGTTCACGTTCGACAACCCCCCGCCGGCCGAATGTGTATTCATTGCCGACGGCATCGGGATCGTGCCCATCCGGCCGATGGTGCACCGCGCCGTGGCGGGCGCCGGCAGCCGCGTCCGGTTGCACCACGCGGCCCCCAGCGCGGCGCACTTGCTGTACGCCGCGGAGTTCGAGGCGGCCGCCCGCACCCACGCGGGATTCACGTTCGCGCCGCTACTCGGCGGTGCACTCATGGAGCTCACCGAGCGCCGGTACGTGCACCAAGACGATGACCGCAGCCGCCATTTCTACATCTGCGGTGTCGGTCACCTCGTGCCGCAGCTGCGCGACCTCCTGCGGCGTGCCGGCTACCAGCGCCGCGCGGTACATTATGAGAAGTGGTAAGCATACTAATTGTGACTTGCAGGTCGTCTGCGACGACTGTGCCGACGGAACCGCCGGGTTTAGCGGGCCCCGCGGTGGCGCCTGCCAAGCGGTTGCCAACACGCCGCGATTCTTGTAGCCAGAATACGTCTGCCCGTTGCAGCATTCCGACCTATGGCTGAGCTGAGTAAGACTTACGATCCCGCTACCGTCGAAGACAAGTGGTACGCTCGCTGGGAAGAGCGCGGCTACTTTGTTGCGGACGACACCCGCCCCGGACCGCGGTTCTGCGTCGTCATTCCGCCCCCGAACATCACCGGCGTCCTCACCATGGGACACGTGCTCAACAATACGTTGCAAGACATCCTGGTGCGCTTCAAGCGGATGGACGGGCACGTCACGCTGTGGATGCCCGGAACCGATCATGCCGGCATCGCCACGCAGAACGTGGTCGAGAAGCGCCTCGCGGCGGAGGGGCTCACGCGGCACGACCTCGGACGTGACGAGTTCGAGAAGCGCGTGTGGGCGTGGAAAGAGCAGTACGGCAGCACCATCCTCCTGCAACTCAAGAAGCTGGGGTCGTCGTGCGACTGGCGGCGCGAGCGTTTCACGATGGATCCGGGCCTGTCGCGGGCGGTGCGCGAGGTGTTCGTCCGCCTGCACGAGAAGGGGCTGATTTATCGCGGGCTGCGCATCATCCATTGGTGCATTCGCTGCCACACGGCGCTCTCCGACGAAGAAGCGGTCACCACGGAAGGGGGCGAAAGCGGCTCCCTGTGGTACATTCGCTACCCGGCCGAAGATGGTGGAGAGGGCGTGGTCGTTGCGACCACCCGGCCGGAGACAATGCTCGGCGATACGGGCGTCGCCGTGCACCCTGACGATCACCGATATCGTAGCCTGCTCGGCAAACGCGTCATCCTGCCACTGATGGAGCGCCTGATTCCGGTGGTGGCCGACGCCGGGGTCGACCCCGCCTTCGGTACCGGCGCGGTGAAGGTGACCCCGGCGCACGACGCCAACGATTTCGACATGGGCCAACGCCACGGTTTGCCGCCCCGCGTCATCATGGGCACCGACGGGATCATCAACGAGAACGGCGGCCGCTACGCCGGCCTCGATCGCTTCGAGGCGCGCCAACGCATCGTCGCCGACCTGGAGGCGCGCGGGCTGTTGGTGAAGACCGAGCCGTACCGCGTGCCAGTGCGCCGCTGTCACCGCTGCGAAACCGTCATCGAGCCGTATCTCTCGCAGCAGTGGTTCGTGCGCATGGCGCCGCTCGCCGCGCCCGCCATCGAAGCCGTCCGCAACGGCAGCCTGCGCTTGTCCCCGGAGCGCTGGGTCGGCGTGTACCTGCATTGGTTGGAGAACATCCGCGACTGGTGCATCAGCCGGCAGCTGTGGTGGGGCCACCGCATTCCCGTGTGGTACTGTGAGGATTGCGCCGGCCAGATGGTGGCGCGCACCGACCCCACACAATGCGCAACCTGCGGCGGCGGCCGCATCCGTCAGGACGAGGATGTGCTCGACACCTGGTTCAGCTCGTGGCTGTGGCCGTTCTCGACCATGGGGTGGCCGGACGACACGCCGACGCTGCGCCGCTTCTATCCGACCGACACGTTGATCACCGCCGCCGACATCATTTTCTTCTGGGTGGCGCGGATGGTGATGGCCGGCTACGAGTTCATGGGGGCGCGGCCTTTCAGCGAGGTGTGTTTCAACAGCATCGTGCGCGACCTGCAGGGACGCAAGATGTCCAAGTCGCTCGGCAACTCGCCGGATCCGCTCGACGTGATCGCCAGCTACGGCGCCGACGCGCTGCGCTTCACCATCGTCTCACTGGCGCCGCCCGGCGAAGACGTACGCTACGCCGTGGAAAAGACCGATCTCGGGCGCCACTTCGCCAACAAGATTTGGAACGCGGCGCGCTTTGTGTTGATGAACCTGGAGGGCGGCGGGAGCGGCGCACTGGCAAGCGAGAACCTGGGGTTGGCGGAGCGTTGGATTCTGTCGCGCTTACAGGCAGTGATTGATGATGTGCGCGCGGCCCTCGGCGCCTATCGGTTCAATGATGCCGCGCTCACGTTGTACCAATTCATCTGGCACGAGTACTGCGACTGGTACGTCGAGCTGAGCAAAATTGCGCTCTACGGAACGGATGCCGCCGCGAAGCGCCGCGCCCAAGCGGTGCTGGTGTCGGTGCTCGAACAGGCGCTCCGACTGCTGCATCCGTTCATGCCGTTTCTGACGGAAGAGATCTGGCAGGCGCTCCCGGGCGCCAAGGCGACGGACAGCATCATGATCGCGCCGTATCCGCGTGCCGAGGAACGGTGGCGCGATGCCGCGGCCGAAGCGGCCGTGAAACAGCTGATCGACGCCGTCCGCAGCGTGCGCAACATTCGCTCCGAGCTGGGCATCCCGCCGAGCGCCACCGTGGCCGTGCGGGTCGCCACCGACGGGCGCCTTGACAGCGATCGTCTCCCGGCGTTCGAACCCTATCTCAAGGCGCTGGCGCGGGTCGGCAGCGTCGAAGCCATCGGCACGGGGCAGCGCCCAAGCGGTGAGCCGTCGGCGCTCATTGAAGGGCTCGGGGAGATCTTCGTGCCGCTCCGCGGCGTCGTCGACCCGCTGGAGGTGCGCAAGCGGCTGGAGCGGGATCTAGGCAAAGTGGAGAAGGAGTTGGCCGGGGCGGAAACCAAGTTGGGGCGCGCCGATTTCGTGGATCGCGCGCCGCCCGAGATTGTCGACAAGGAACGGCAACGCGCCAGCGCTCTGCGGGAGCGGCGCGCGACCTTGCAGCGCCACTTGGCGGTGCTCGGCACCGCGGGGTGATCGTGATGGGCGACTTCGATCTTCCCATGGTGCGGGATCTGGTGCGACAGGCCTTCGCCGAAGACGTCGGCGTCGGCGACCTCACCACCCGGCTCACGGTTGCACCGGAAGCCCGCGCGCGTGCCGAGATTGCGACACGGGAGAGCTGCGTCGTCGCCGGCCTCCCGTTGATCCACACTATTTGTGAGCTCGCCGGCGGTGGGGTGGAGATCACCGAGTGTGTTACCGAGGGGACGGGTGTCGGTCCGGGCGACGTGCTCGCCAGGCTGTCGGGCTCGGCGCACGTGCTGCTCACCGGCGAGCGCGTGTTGTTGAATTTCCTGCAACGGCTGTCCGGTATCGCCACGTTGACGGCGCGCTTCGTGGCTGCGATCAGCGGTTGTGGCTGCCGCATCGTGGATACGCGCAAGACCACGCCGGGACTGCGGGTGCTGGAGAAGTACGCGGTGCGCATCGGCGGCGGCTTCAACCATCGCATGCGGCTCGACGACGGCATCTTGATCAAGGACAATCACATCACCGCCGCCGGCGGGGTGGCGACGGCCGTGGCGGCGGCGCGGGTGGGTGCGCCGCACGGCATGAAAATCGAAGTCGAATGCAGCAGCCTCGCCGAGGTCGCCGAGGCCTTGGAAGCCAAGGCCGAGGTGATTCTCCTCGACAACATGAGCATCGAGGAGATGCACCGCGCGGTGCGCCGTATCGGCGCCCGGGCGATCATCGAAGCCTCCGGCGGCGTGACACTGGAGAATGTCCGGGCGATCGCCGCCACCGGTGTGGACATCGTCTCGGTCGGTGCCGTCACGCACTCCGCCCCGGCGATCGACCTGCACATGACGCTGTTTTTGAAATGAGACGCCACATGGATGCAACGCCCTCCTGCATGCCGGTAACTCCTGCCCATGTGCCGCTGGCAATCGACGCCGTGCGCGCGGTGCGGCGGGTGGCGCGTTTCGGCCGGGTGATTCACTACTTCGAGAGCGTCGATTCCACCAACAGCGCCGCCCACCGCCTCGCAGCCGAATCTGCCGTGGAGGGAACCGTCGTGATCGCGGAGGCGCAGACGAGAGGCCGCGGACGTCTGGGCGCAGCTGATCTCGCCGCCGCTGCGCAACCTCTACATGTCGGTGATCCTCCGGCCGCCGATCCCGACCACCGCCGCACCGCAGTTGAGCTTGGTTGCCGGCCTGGCGGCTGCGGAGACCATCCGGGAGTGGGCCCCACGGGCCTGCCTCAAGTGGCCCAACGATGTGCTCATCGACGGCCGAAAGGTCTGCGGCATTCTCACCGAGATGGAGGGCGGAAGGCGGGCGCGTCGCGTTCGTCATCGTCGGCATCGGCGTGAACCTGAACAGCACAGACGATGAGTTCCCCGCCGAGTTGCAAGGCAAGGCGGTGAGCGTCCGGAGCACGATCGGTGCACTCGTGGATCGGACGGCGTTCACGGAACGCTTGCTGGCCCGGCTGGAGGAGCGCTACGATGTGTTCTTGCGTGAGGGGTTTGCGGCCATCCATCCATTGTGGGAAGTTCTCTCCGGCTTGACCGGGCGCCACGTGCGGATCGACGCTGGAGGCACCCACTATGAAGGTTGCGTCGCCGGCATCGGTGGTGATGGGAGCTTGCGAGTGCGCGATGCGGCGGGTCGGGTGTTGCAGGTGATGGTCGGTGACGTCACGGTTGTCGGTGGCTATGCAACGGAGCACGGTGAGGAATGAAGGCGGCGGAGATGTTCCTGGCAATCGATGTCGGTAACACGCAGATGGTGCTGGGCGTGTATGAAGGCGAGCGCCTGTCACATCACTGGCGTTTGCACACCGACCGCGACCGCACAGCAGACGAGTACGGCGTCCTGGTGCGCGACTTCCTTGCGGACGTCTCGACGCCGGGGAGCCGACGCCCGACAATCGCTGGGATCGCCGTGTCCTCCGTCGTGCCGCCGCTGACCCAAGTGATGGAGTCGATGTGTCGGGACTACCTCGGCGTCGAGCCACTGGTGGTCGGGCCCGGCATTCGTACGGGGATGCCGATCCTCTATGACAAGCCGCAAGAGGTCGGCGCCGATCGCATCGTCAATGCCATTGCCGCTTACGAGCGCACGTGTGACACGACGATCGTGGTGGATTTCGGTACGGCAACGACGTTCGACTACATTTCCGACAAAGGGGAATACGTCGGCGGTGTGATCGCCCCCGGCTTGGGGATCTCGAGCGACGCCTTGTTCGAACGGACGGCCAAGCTGTACCGCGTCGAGTTGGTGAAACCGCGCCACGTCATCGGCCGCAACACCGTGCACGCGATCCAGTCGGGCCTGATCTACGGCTACGTGTCATTGGTGGACGGCCTCGTCACGCGCATTCAAAGGGAGAACCGGGTGAAGGCACGAGTCATCGCGACCGGCGGTTTCGCACCGTTGCTGGCCCCCGAGTCGGAGACGATCGAAGAGGTGGACGAATTCCTCACGTTGAGCGGATTACGATTGATTTACGAACGCAACCCTCACGGGTCACACGTCGGGGCGTGATGGGTCATCAGTAACAACCGTCACGACGACTGACGCGATCTCGTGGGAGATGGTCACGAAGAAGTCGGAGGTGAAATGGCTGAAGATGTAAAGCTGGTGCGGAGCGTCGGTGTCGTAGGCCAGGGGGGCGTCGGCAAGACCTCCCTGGCGGATGCGCTGGTTTTCGCGGCGGGCGCGGCGACGCGGTTGGGCCGCGTGGATGATGGCACGTCGCTGTTCGACTTCGAGCCGGAGGAGAACCGCCGCAAGCTGACGTTGAGCACGGCATTCCATAGCCTGCCGTGGAGAAAGCACGATATCACCATCGTCGACATGCCCGGTTACGCGAACTTCCTGCCCGATGCGCTCAATTGCATGCGCGCGTGCACGGGGCTAGTGTTCGTGCTGGCGCCGGCGAGCGGCGAGATCCGCGTCGAAGCGGAAAAGATGTGGGAACGCGCCCGCGAGTTACAGCTGCCGAGCATTGCCTTCGTGAGCCGCATGGATCGCGAACTGGCTGATTTCCAATCCGCCGTCAACGACTTCAAGAAGATCCTCGGCGCTACGCCGGTGCCGATTCAGCTCCCGATCGGTGCCGGCGAAGACTTCCGCGGTGTCGTCGACTTGATCAACATGCGTGCCCTGATCGCCCAGCCCGACGGCGGGATGAAAGAGGAGCCCATCCCCGCCGACGTGAAGGATGCCGTCGACGCGGCCCGCGAGCGGATGGTGGAGGCGGCGGCAGAAGCCAACGATACGTTGACGGAGAAGTACCTCGAGGACGGCACGCTGACGAACGACGAGGTCGTGCAAGCGTTGCGCGAGGGAACATTGGCGCGCCGTTTCGTGCCGGTGCTGTGCGGTGCGGCGGCCAAGGCGACCGCGGTACAACCCGTGCTCGACGCCGCGATCGACTATCTCGCTTCCGCCGGCGACCTCGGACCGGTGGCCGGCGAAGACGCGAAAATCAAGGAGCGCATCGAGCGGCGGCCAGAGGCGAATGAAGCCTTTTCCGGCTTCGTGTTCAAAACCACCGTCGATCCGTTTGCCGGCAAGCTGTCCATCTTTCGTGTCTGCTCTGGCAAGGTGGCAGCGGATTCCACCGTGCTGAACGTCAACAAGAGCGCCAAGGAGCGCTTGGGGCACATCTTCAAGCTCGCCGGGAAGAAGCAAACGCAGGTGCCGTACGCCGTGGCCGGCGAGATCGTCGCCGTCGCCAAGCTCAAAGAGACGGCGACAGGGGACACGCTCGCCGAGGAAAAGGCACCGATCGTCTATGCGGGTTTGGTCGACTCGCCGCCCGCGATTTCGTTCGCGGTCGAGCCGAAGAGCAAGGGCGATGAAGAGAAGGCTACACAGGCACTGGCCAAGATGAAAGAGGAAGATCCCTCGCTCGAGATGCACCGTGATCCGCAGACGCGCGAGCTGATCCTCTCCGGAGTCGGGCAGTTGCACATCGAGGTGATCATCGAGCGCCTGAAGCGAAAATACGGCGCCGAGGTCGAGCTGAAAGCACCGAAGGTTCCTTACAAGGAGACGATCAAGGGGCGCGCGGAAGCACAGGGCAAGCTCAAGAAGCAGACCGGTGGGCGGGGGCAGTACGGGGACACCTGGTTGCGCGTCGAGCCGCTGCCGCGCGGCACCGGATTCGAGTTCGTCGATGACATCGTCGGTGGCGTCGTGCCGCGGCAGTACATTCCAGCCGTCGAGAAAGGAATCCGCGAAGCGTTGGGCGAAGGCATTCTCGCCGGCTATCCGATCGTCGACGTGTCCGTGGCCCTGTACGACGGCTCGTATCATGAGGTCGATTCGTCGGAAATGGCCTTCAAGATCGCCGCGTCGTTGGGCTTCAAAGCGGCGCTCAGCAAGGCCAAGCCGGTGTTGCTCGAACCGATCATGTCGCTGGAGGTGGTCGTGCCCGACGACTGCATGGGCGACATTATCGGCGATCTGAACAGCCGTCGCGGCAAGGTGCTGGGCGTCGATCCAAAACCGAGCGGGCAAGTAATCCGCGCCCAGGTGCCGATGGCGGAAGTGCTCAAGTATTCACCCGACCTGCGCTCGATGACCAGCGGCCGCGGCTCGTTCACGATTGCCTTCTCGCATTATGAAGAACTACCGGCGCACCTGGCGGAACGCGTCATCAAGGAGGCGGAGGCCGCACGTGCAGCCAAGGCATGAGCCTGTTAATGACAGTCGTTCGTAGGGGCGGTTCGCGAACCGCCCGAAACGGCGCGTCGGGTCGGCACCGCCGCGTCGGCGATTCCCGAATCGCCCCTCCAACATGAGAGAATCGTTAGTCTTTGACAGCGTATGAGCGACGAAATAGAAGAAATCACGGCCATCGCGGAGAGTGTCGAACGCGGCGATGACCCGTACGTCGTCCCCGAGGAGTTGCTGGTCGAACCCGATCCGCCGCCCGCCGCGATCAACAAGAGCTTGTGGGTGCAGATCCTGGCGATGACCATGGGGCAGCGGATCAAGCTGGCCCTCAAAGGGAACCGCGACGCGCGCATGATCCTGATCCGCGACCGGCAGCGGCTGATTCAGCAATTCGTGTTACAGAACCCGCGCATCACGGACGACGAAGTCATCATGGTTGCCAAGAACCGCAGCCAGGACGCCGAGATTCTGCGGCGCATCGGCGCGCACAAGAGCTGGTCGCGAAATTACCAGGTCCGCTTGGCGCTCATCACCAATCCCAAGACGCCGGTCGGCACCGCGCTTCACTTCCTCTCGACGTTGATGGAACGAGACGTGCGTTTTCTCGCCAAGAGCAAGAACGTCTCCGCGACCATCGTTTCCCAAGCCCGCCGCATGCTCTTGCTGCGCGAGCGGAGGTGAGCGAGTTTGCAGACCGAGGGCTTGGAGGATCGAATTCAACGTCCCCAAGGCAGGGTTCCCTTTCTCGGAGAGGATTCAGTACAGCGTTTCGCGATTCAGCTTCGTTTTCTTGGAGAGATCCCGCAGACCGCCGTGGGCGAGCGCAACGTTGCGCAGCGCCATGAGAAATACTGTGCGGTTCCCATCTCCTGCCAAGCGGCACCAAATGCTGCGGCCCCAAATGCCGTTGACGGCGAACGATGCTTGTGGTTAATCTGAAAGCTGACTAGTCTGACCAGAACGTGGAGAGTTGGCGCGATGAGTGAGGCGTGGCAATTGCAGCGGGCAAAGGCGGAGCTCAGCAAGCTGATTGAGACCAGCATCGCAAAGGGTCCGCAGACCATCACGCGGCATGGCCGGCCGGCGGCGGTCGTCGTGAGTGCCGCTGACTACAAAACCCTGAGGCGGCGACTGCCCGACTTCAAAGCCTTTCTCCGCAAGGCGCCGCTGTACCAGCTCGATCTGACGCGGAGCCGCGACCGTGGCCGCAAGGTCGATCTGTGAGTTTCCTGCTGGACACCTGCACGGTTTCTGAGCTCACGAAACCCTCTCCGAATCCTGGGGTGTTGGCGTGGTTCGACGTGCAGGACTCCAGCGCGCTGTGCTTGAGCGTGTTGACCGTCGGCGAGATCGAGAAAGGTATTGCGGGCCTGCGACCGGGGCGAAAACGACACGGGCTGACAAGTTGGGTCGCGACACTACGCGCGACGTATGCCGACCGTATCCTGCCGGTCAACACGGCCATCGCCACCATTTGGGGCCGCATGGCAGCCCTCGTCGAGCGACGCGGTGGATCACTGGGTGTTGTCGACGGCCTCATCGCAGCGACGGCGGTTCACCATGGCTACACGGTCGTCACCCGCAACACGGACGATTTTGCAGCTACCGGTGTTGCGTTACTCAACGTGTGGCAGGACTAGCGGGTTGCGCCCACGTCAGTGGGGACGGCTGGCTGCGCCACCTGAGCAAGCCTACGCGGCGCGCTTCATCTTCCGTTTCTTCGGTGCGATCATGATCTGCAGACCGAGGGCTTGGAGGATCGAATTCAACGCCACCAAGGCAGGGTTCCCTTTCTCGGAGAGGATTCTGTACAGCGTTTCGCGATTCAGCTTCGTTTTCTTGGAGAGATCGCGCAGACCGCCGTGGGCGAGCGCAACGTTGCGCAGCGCCATGAGAAATACTCTGGGGTTCTCATCTTCAAGTGCGACTTGCAAGTACGCCGATGCTTCCGCAGGGTCCTTCAGCGATTCTCTCAAGTAGTGATCGTATGCTCTGGCCCCTCTAATCATCTATTTCGCCCCCTGAAATCTTCGAAATATTTCTTGGCCACCTCATAGATGACCAGTCGCCGGAGTCCGGGTTCCATCTATTTGCTTTGTAGCCGAAAAGCTACTGCCCGGCCACACGGGAGCCGTGTGCTCCCGAGCCAATCGCCGACCCGAAAATAAAACGATCACCCTTACCTTACCAAGGAGAGGCAAGGGGAGGTTGTACTATCTGCGGGTAGCCCTGCTATTGTGTGCCGGCGAGGAGAACGACCCATGTTGAGCACCGTGCGGGCAGTCGTACGAGAGGGAAAGATCGAACTGTTGGAACGCGTCGATCTTCCCGAAGGGAGCAACCTGCTCGTAACCGTACTGCCAGATGCGGAAGCCAGGTTCTGGCTCGACGCGAGCCAGGCGGCGTTGGATCAGATCTGGAACAATCCCGAGGACGACGTGTATGCCGACCTACTCGACGTATGACGTCGTGCTGGCGACGTACCCGTTCTCCGATGTCTCCACAGCAAAGGTGCGGTATTCGGGAAGCGTCGCAGCACTGTCTTCGATATGATGTAGGTCGCAGCTATCACAGCCAAGACCCAATCGACCCCGGTTTGATTCGACTGGCGCATGCGGGGCACTCACACATGACCTTGAGGTTCTTCCGATAGTGCGCCAGGCCGTGAATCACGCCATCGTTCTGGTCGAAGCGATGAAGGAAGTAGCGGATCACGCTCGCGTCGCGCTTTTCGTACAGCAGCCACACTGCATACGCGACGAAGTCGGCGAGCTGCAGGAGGCGGGTTTCCTTCATGCTGGCGAAGTATGGGACGTCAGCAAGATTCTTCAGGATGCCCCACTGGGTGCCGAGCTGGCGGAACTCACGAACCCACACCTTCGCCCGCTTGTCGAACCGCCCCTCTGAGAAGATCAGAAGGCCACGCTGAGGCTCGTTGCCCTCGGTACGGCGACGCCGTAGGAAGTGATCAAAGCGGTTGCACACCTGCTCGGTGGCGTGCTCGACCGCCGCCTCACCCCACAGTTGGGCGTCCTTCTCGACAACTGCCGCGAGGTAATGTCGGGAGTGTGGTGGAAAAAGGGGAAAGGCGTCATCATCCGGCCAGTTTCTTAACCCAAGAACAACTCCCGCGTAGCAGCGGGGGTCAGAGGATGACGCCATGGTAACAGATAGCAGGAAGGACGGACGACGGGAAACGAAAGCGGAGAGGTACGGCCCAGAGAGCATTGAACTCGGGATCCGAGAACGTGTGCGTGACGTGATCGAACGAATTGTCGAAGAGGAGGTGGAAGCGGCTCTGGGAGCCAAGCCCTCGGAGCGAGTGGGCGCTGAGCGCCACGGCTACCGTCACGGGCACCGAGAACGGAGCCTGACCACGAGCGTGGGAGCGACGACCATTGCGATGCCCCGGGCGCGATTGCAGGAGGCGGATGGGAGCAGTAGGGAGTGGCAGAGTCGCACGGTGCGGCGCTACGAGCGGCGTACCAAGCGAGTGGACGAGGCCATCCTCGGAGTCTACCTGAGCGGGATAAACACGCGGCGGATCAAGGGCGCGCTGGCCCCGTTGCTGCGCGGCGGCCCACTGTCGAAGGACGCGGTATCACGCTTGGTGGGGCGGTTGGCCGCCGACTTCAAGACGTGGCGCGAACGGGACCTGGCCCAGGACGATATTCGCTATCTGTTCCTGGATGGCTGGTACCCGAAAGTGCGCCTCGGAAGACGGCGGGTGAGGGTGCCGGTGCTCGTGACGCTCGGTGTGCGGGGCAATGGGCAGCGGGTGCTGCTCGACATGCAGTTGGCGGGCGACGAGAGCTCGGCGGCCTGGAGCGGCGTCATGGAGGGTCTCGTGCGGCGCCACATCGGGACCCCGGCGCTGGCGGTGATCGACGGCAACCCGGGGTTGGTGACCGCCCTGCACGAGCAATGGCCGGGGCTGCCGATCCAGCGCTGCACCGTGCACAAGTTGCGGAACCTCGAGGCCAAAGCCCCCGCGCATCTGCGCGAGGAACTTGCCGAGGACTACCGCCGGATGATCTACGGGAAGGACCGCGAAGCGATTGATACGGCACGCGCCGCGTTCCGCAAGAAGTGGCAGCGGTGTTGTCCCAACGTCGTGACGAGCCTGGAGGAGGCCGGAGAGGACCTGTTCACCTTTACCGCCTTCCCCCCCTCCCAGTGGAAGGCGCTGCGCACCAGCAACGCGCTGGAGCGCATCAACGGCGAGTTTCGTCGCCGCACGAAGACGCAGGCGAGCCTGCCCAGTCAGGACGCCGTGCTTTTGCTGCTCTTCGGTCTGCTGCACAGCGGGCGCATCACGCTGCGACGTCTGGACGGGTGGAAGGACATGCCTGCGGCGCCGGCGCGGGAAGTACCTAAACGGCACTCTCATCATACTACTAATACATACTCTTGTACATCTACTGATAAGAAAGCTGCATAAGAGAGGAGCAGTGGTTCATTGTTTAGCCGCCGAATGAACGCTCGATCGTTTTTCCACCACTTGACCGACACCACCTGCCGCGAAGAGCCCCATTCCCTGCGCGTTCGCATCGCGGATCGCCTCGCAGATTTCTCGAACCAGTTCCTCGCGCTCCTCCTCCTTCACGCCACGCCAGAACCCCTTACCGGCGCGCATCGCCGAAGCATGCCACTCGATCGGAGGCGAGTTGGGGAAGTGCCGCTGTTGCAGTGCATCCAGCGCGCTCGCAAGATGGAACGTGACCCGCTCGAAGACGGCAGCGCCACCGAGAACGAAGTGTCGGTCCGCCGGGTTGTCTTCGTTTCCCGATTCGTCCAGGTACAGCAGGTACATAGCGAGTGTGGGCAAAAAAAGGCAACTGACGATGCCCTATAGAGCGTCGCGGGTCCCATAAAGGGAACCCTATCAGTTGCAGAAATAGCTTAGGTGAGTGGGGATTCGAAAGCAAGCGAGAAGGGCACCCGAATGCTGGGACAGGACTGCACGAGTTTCCGTGGCTGATGACTGACGGCGGGCCTCTGCTGCCGCGAACCGCTCAGAGCTGAGGGCTGACAGCTGAGTGCTGACAGCCCATGTGCATCGAGCTGCGCCCGCAGAGAAGTCAGGGGCGCGGCGCCCGTGCCGACATCTCCAGATCTTCAGCGTTGGCCGTGATCCGCTTGAGGCTCTCCTTGCGCGCGCGGTGCAGGAGCTTCGCAACAGATTTGCCACGCAGGTACTTGCCGAAGTCCTCGGGCTGCATATCCAGCATCGTCGCTGACGGCCAGACAGAAGTCAATTCACGCCTGCCGCCCCCACCTTCCGACAACACGGCGGTCAGCTCTCAGCATTCAGGCATCAGCCAAAGTAAGTCGCCTGTGATCTTCTGAGGCTTGTTTCCGATCTGATCGCTGACCGCTGAGTGCTGAGGGCTTATGTGCATCGAGCCGTGTGATCCCGCGCCGATCGCCGAGAGCTGATGGCTGGCCCTTCAGGGTGAAGCGGCGCAACGGAAGCGGAAGTCCACGCAGGTGTGTCGGGCCTTCCTCGATCGGCTCTCGTCGGTCGTCAAGCACCCATCGCGTGCGCGCTGGCCACGGAAGTCTGCGGGCGCCGGCAACGGGGGATCGGGCGGCACCTCCGGGTGGGCCCGCACGCGGTCAGCAAGGCGATTGCGCTGACGGCGGCGCTGAGGAGAGAAGGGGGCAGGGTTGGACGGGCGTTGGAGCGGCTTACTTCTAGCTTGAAGGGCTCCGCCGTCCAGACTCTTCACACGGACCTGACCCTTTAGGTCGGCGACGCCGCAATCAACCGGTTTCTGGGACCGGCCCACCCCGCGAGTCTCCCGGAAGGTCGCTGTACGGAGGGACAAGTAGTCTGGGGACCTTGTCGATCACAGTAGGATCTCCGAGGTCAACCCAGATCCAGTCCAGGGCGACCGGAGGAGGCCACGGCTGAGGGTTTGCCTTGTGTTCCCGTTCGTAAGCCTCTCGCCGCTTCCACAACCAGAAGCGGTTCGGTCTCTCGACGGTCGTTTCGGGTACGAGATTCTCCAGTCTCTTGAGGGCAGCACCCAGGTCACCAGGGCTTGCGTCATCTGCCGTTGTCCTTCGGTGCCCAGCTTCGCCAGACTCAATGGCCTTCACGAGCCCTGCCCAAATGCGACTCGCCGTTCGACTGGCGTACGGGCAGCAGGGGTCAATCTTCCTTCCGCCGCGTGGTCTGATTCTCTTCCACGATTCGAGGATCGGAAGGTAGGCGACAAGCTGAAGCGCCGGTGGCAGCGCCTGCGGTCTTGGACTACCAGCCAGTGCATTCCGAGGATCGATGTCCGCGATCACGAGCGCCTGTTCGCCCTTCTCCAGCCAACCTCTTGGATTGGAGTTCTGCCGAAAGATTCCTGGAGCGACGCCGTGATATGGATCTGAAGTTGGCATGCCCCGGTCACCACCGTCTCGATTCTCTGGAAGGTCCCACGAGTCGCAGCCGATGAAGCAGCTCCTCCCTACGCCGTACTTTCCGTGCACGGCATTGCAAAACACTGTAGTGATCCCAGCGGCGAAGAAACTTGCCTGCCCCAGGACAGCAAAATCCTGTGCGCGACTGGTCATTGAAGGCACAAGAAGTATCGTTGCCGGCATCCTTTGCTTATTCAGCAGCGATGCCTCAAAGGCAAACGCTACCATATCCATCTTGACTTGCTCCTCAGCCCATTCCCGAAGACGGCCGACAGCGATTCCTGGGAACCGGGCGCAGAGCTCAACGAGAGACTGTGCGAGCCCCGGAAGGTTCGCAGGACTCGCGGCGAGGAAGATCTCCGAACATATCAAAGCAATGATGTGTGCCTCGGGCTCTCTCGGAAACGGATAGTCACCGAGTCGGAGGACAAAGGATTGGGCGGGACGGAAGATCTCGCGATCCGCCATTGCTGGGTATCTCTTGAACCGCTCTATTCGTGTTGGCCGTCTCACCCCGCTCGCTGCGAGGCGCCTCGGCGCCGCAACAAAATTGAGTGCTGCGTCCCAGTCTTGCACGTTGGATTTTGGAAGACGCGTAGCCCCTGGGGCGTGCCTGTACGTTCCAGCCCAGACGGACAAGTTCGGCGCCAAGCTCGGCAGCTGTTGCTCTAGCCAGAGGACCGTTTCGGCCCGCATCGTGTACTCGGGGATGACCAACACTTCGACGGCAAACTGGTCGCATGCTTCCAGCACGCGATGAAGTATGAGTTGGCGACGGTGCTCCGTAACACTTGGGCATTCTTCAGACGCCTTCCAGTTCCATGGGTTGCGGTGCAGTTGCTCTGTGCGCGGCGCAACATTGGGGTTGTTGGCCTCATTGTGGAAACAGCATTCAAATAACGGATGCCGGTACGACTCCCCTGCGTCCCACTGGAGGAGAGCGATCCGCACATGCGCCGGACTCTTCAGCGTACCGCGCTGTCGCCAGCTTATCTCCTTGTAATCTCCGAGACGCTTTTCTTCAGGTCCTTCTGCCGATGGCCTAGCACGCTCTCGCTGTGGAAGGGACGCACGCGGAGCTTCGGGAACTGCGGCTTCTGCAGATTCGCTTGACGGCGCCAAATCTTGCCTGCTCGGCCCCGGGCGTGAAGCACCGACCGGCGGCAGCGACAGTTCGGGTCCCGCTTGTCGTACGGGGACGGCTTGGAATCCGGCAAGGCTGCTCAGCCCGATATGGACAAGCCCGACACCAACGAGTCGATCTCCGCACCACGACTCGGACCATCGATACCAGAGCTTGTCCCCTTCCCGTCGGCTCTCGTAGTCCCTCTTGTCGACGGCGAGTCCACCGTGGAACACTTGTGCGATTCGCAGTCGGTAGCAACCGCGATCCGCGGTACGAAACTCCAACTCCTCCGCTTCCGGATCCTTTTGCAAGACGATGTCGTCGCTCTCATGATCTTCAACTCGGATGCCAGCTGCTTCGTCGATCTGGCGAAGTGTTTGAAAGGAGTCTTCCAGGCTTCGGCCGTCGGACCAGACAGCGAGGACTGCCGAAAGATCGTCGAATGGTCCCTCGCGCTCACCCGCGTCCATCCGCTCACCGGGCTGGGCGAGCCGTTCAGCAAGGCGCTTGAGTCGGTCACCGAGATCAATGCGTGCTGCGGCTGCACTCTGGAGTTCAGGGAGCCCGCGGAGCGGCAGCCCCTCGGATTTGAGCAAGCCGGTTACAACCCCCATTGTCACGGCCCAACCCAATGCCGTCACGTTCGACAGCGCGGACACTTGTCCGTTTGCTCCGCTGCTATCGATCAACCGTCCGACGAGCACATGCACGGCTCCCGAGGATCGTTCATCGGTTTCCGGATGCTCGTCCTGCTCGTCAACGAGACAGCAACCACCGTCGAGACCCCAGTCGGCAAGGTCAATGGCGTGATCACTGACCGCATCGAGCAGTGATCGATCGAGAGGCGGAAGCAAGCTGAGCTGCTCGACCACGGAGGCACGAGCCTCGATCTCGAAGGCCAGCATGAAGCACCCCGCGACCAAGGCCCGCAACTCCGATGGATGGAGAGATAGGTCGTCGTATCCCGAAAGCTTGGCCAGGCGTTGACCCACAAGGTACCACGCGCGCGCAGGTCGCCGCCTCGGAGCCCAAGCCGGCGGTTCGTCGGCCACAGGAAGCTCTGCGGCGAGTGCTTCGTCGATGCGGAAGTGTGCCGCAGCGACTCGGGCCAGCAATGCGGTCGCGGCGCCAGGCACGGACGGATCTATACCCACCGAATGCCGCACGCGTTGCGCTCTTGGCCACGCGATACAAGCCAGAAGGTGCGTCAAGCGTCGATAGCGATCCTCCGGCAGAGTACCAGTTGAGGGAAAAGCCTCTAGTCGCCTGAGGAGTTGATCGATCGAGCGCGGCAACTCCATATCGGATGGGTCAGGACGAGGGCCGCCAAACCATCCCGCGCCCCGGAGGCGAGCAGCACCAAGCCGAAGCATGTCCTTGTTCATCCATTCCGGATCGTCCTCGACTCTCAGCGCGGGGCCACTAAATCTCGCGTGCTCCGAGTCATGAGTTGGGGCGGGCACGCCGAGCAAATCCGCAAGCGCGATTCCAACCCGCCACAAGTCGGCCCTGTCCTCGGGAACCGCAACTGCCAAGAAGCCCTGCTCTGCAAGACGCCGGAAGCCTTGGTTGCCAAGATTCTTCCGCTCGACTAGGAAACCTACGACGCGCCAATCGTTCGAATCCGAGATGCCGGGCGGTGATTTCCCCAACAGGTTGAGCGCCGTCGGAACGCAGCAGTAGCTCCCTTCGCTTCCGGGCGTCTGATGCTTGCGATTGATTTCACGCACTACTTGAGCCAGCCCACGGAAAGCCCAGCCGAGCCACCGCACCGGTGTGGGGGTTTCGATATCAAGCACGAACCGAGGTCGCTCGAGACCGGCCGGGATCCGTGCCGACTGTGCGTTTGCAGCCGAGATGGTCGCCAGCGGTTCCCATTGGAGCTCTTCTGGTTCGAACGACTCTTGCTTCGAACGAGCCCCGCAGGTGTTGAAAAAAATGCGAACGACGGATCCAGCCCCATCGAAACCGACCAACCCGCTGGCTTCGATCCCCGGTGGGACGGGAACAAGGGCCAGCCGTACCGGCGGTGAACCGTCGAATACAGACGCGACAAGATGAGGTCGCCGGGGCAGTAGATGCACCGCACGACGCGGGGCCACGTTGACCAGCGCCGTCAATGCGTCGCGGCTGAGCCTTTGCACGCCGTCTTCCGGCCGGCTCACAACGCCCGGTTCGCGAGGGAGCCAGAGCTGGAGAATCGCGTCTGCAGCGTCTGTGTGGTTCGCAATCTTGCGCGGCGCGACCTCGTCGAGAGGGTCTTGAGAGGCGTTCGCCCCTTCGCCGATGGTCAGACGGGCCACCGCTTCGTGTAACCTGACGAGACTGCTCGTATCTGGTAATTGAAGACGCGCCCGCTTAAGCAGCGCTCCATTACGCAATCCGACTGCCAAGCTTATCCAGGAGCGACGGAGTGCGTCGAAGTTGCTGGCCCACTGGTCGTCCTCGGAATCCTGGAAGACCATTTCTGGCTTCACTTGGCTTGCGGCCCAGCGTACACTCCCGACTCGCAGCTCGACCATGTGCTTCAGTCGAAGTTTCCCGCCGCACTTCTCCCGCACGTGATAGTCGACGAGCTCGCGCGCGAGGCCGGCGTTGACCAGTCGTGCCGCAGCTATTCGCCACCGTTCGAAATCCCGCTGCTCTGATGCCGGTAGCGCTGGGCTTCGGTCGGCGCGGCGACCGAGCAGGCGTTCCAGCCCCTCCAAAGCGATGACGAGCGGCAGCGACTGATGCAAGTCCTTTTGCTCGGTGGCCGCATCGCTGGGCGGAACCTTCAGAATGCCCAGCGCCGGAACCTTGGCCCACTCCCGGTAAAACTCAGTCGAGGCTCTCCTCACGGTTTCTGCCTCAATTGGGTCTGAATCTCCGACTGCAGGAGTGTGCTTATCCACGACGCAGGTCCATAGGCCACGCGCGGCAGCCACGTACTCACCGTACCGAAGCTCGTCGGCCTTGAGGGCGCTTTCGATTCGTTGCTGGATCTCCTTGCGCGGGACGACAACGCGATCCACCTCGGAACTGTGTAGGATCGACAACGCGTCCGCCCGGTCCACATCTCCCGCATCAGCGAGAAAGTCGAGACGAGGTAGGCCCAGCATCGGCGGTGCTTCACCGAATAAACCTGACGCGCCAAAGCCCGCTCCACGGTGGC
Organism: uncultured delta proteobacterium; assembly: GCA_963729835.1. Lineage (GTDB taxonomy): Bacteria > Desulfobacterota > Binatia > HRBIN30 > HRBIN30 > CAVSQF01. The sequence continues at coordinate 91,618 of CAVSQF010000030.1, forward strand.
TCGTCAGCCAACGGCGGAACTGCGTCGGCGTCTTGGGGGCCTCCGGTTCCGCCTTGCCGTTGAGTTCCAACCCCAACTTGGCAAGCTCCGTCTCGATGATCACGCGGAGCCTGGCGAGGTCCGCTCCTGTGGTCGTGACCACCACGATGTCGTCGACGTAACGAGCGTAGATTCCGCCGACGACCCAGGACACACCGGCCGAGACGCGCGCCTCTTCGTCAAGACGCGCGATCTCCTCGGTGAGACGCCGGTCGAAGGCAAACAAGGCGACGTTCGCGAGGTATGCGGACAGATCCGGCCCCTGCGGAACACCTCGATCGGCTCGTGGTGGGTGCGCCGTCTTGGCGTCAGCTGGGTCGAGGTACTTGTAGTTGAAACTCTGGTCTGCCAACCAATCGACGATCCGGCCCGCGCGCTTGGCGGCGCTGTCCGTTTGAGCTTCCTTCGGAAGGAACAGGGGAGCGGCGTTCCCGTACTCCAAGGCTTTGGCGAGCCCCGGCGTAAGCGCATTCACTACAGTGTCCTGGGAAAGGTTGTCGTAAAAGCCCCGGATGTCGAGCCGCGCTATGTGAAGCGCCGTCGCACGAAACCGGCGCGACCGTCGCAGGACGTAGTCGAGAAAGCCCGTCCAGCACTCGTAGTACCTCCGAAACATCCCCTCGCGACCGGGCGGCTGGGGTCCGTTCAAGACATCCATGCGGACCTGATACGCGAAGCTTACGACTTCATCTCGCACTGGACGCATATCGTCGGGACCAGTGACGGCGATCTTCCCTCCGCCATGCGATCCAGGCCAGAAGCGAACTGCCGGAACCAGTTCGGCAAAGCTCTTCGACTCGGGATGCTCGCGAAGAATTTCGCTCAACACATACTGTTGCATCACTAGGTCTTCAGCGCAGGGAATAGCCTTGAGGCGTTGGCGGCCGTCAGCCTTCGGCACGTACACAGCGAGCATCGGCTCGCAGGGCTTCAAGCCGTGCCCGAGCCGCTGCTTTAGGGGATGGTAGAAGGCATCTGCGGCAAGCCTCAGGCGATCCCAGCTGCCATGATCAATCGGGAACTCTCGCCGTTGCGTGCTCGCCTGCGCCACTTCGATTGCCCGCACTAGCTTGTTCTTCTCGCTCACCTCATCAGCCAGTGGTAAGCGAGCGACCGGCCCCAACGTGTCGTCCCGCGGGCCCGCTTCAAGGAACCGTCGCAGTGAGACTACCCAGTTTTCGTCTGCAGACTCTTCGCCGAGCCATCGGGAGAACGGCGACGTGCGGGCCAAGATGTCCGCCCACGACTTCTGAGGAACGGACTTCTCGACTAGTCGGAGCGCGCGACTGCGCGTCCCGGGTGACGCACGCTCCCAACATGGTTCAAGCTCGTCGACAGAACACTCCAGTCGATCGGCCAACAGTGTCGACATTGGAGAGCGGGACCAGCTCTTCAGGATCGCCGAGGCTTCGTCACGATCGCGCACATGTTGCAGAAGCGTGTCTGGATCGTTGACCGTATTCCTACCGCCCTGTGTTGTCCTCACCCAGGCTGGGCGGGGCGGTTGAATAACATCGACGTTGAAACCGGGGCGCTGCGCGGCAGCCCGCAGAAGATCCGGCAGCAATCGGACTGCTGCCCGCCGCCCCGCGTCGTCGGTATCCAGGAAAACGTGGACGACCAGCGCTGCATCGTTCTGATCCAGCCGTTCTGCGATTCGAGAAAGCACCTCGATCTGACCGGTCGCAAGACTAGAGCCAAGTATCGCTACCGCCGGGAAGTTGAGAGATTCGAGCCGGAGCGCGTCGACGAGACCCTCGACGAGGAAGACGTGCAGTTGGCCATCCTCGATTGAGGACCCCTTTGCCTTCTCGAAGACTCGGTCGGCGCGATAGAGCAACTGGCTCTTCCGAAGGCCGATCGTGTAAAGATATTTGGGTTCGTCGCGTTTTCGAAGGGCTCGACCTGCGAAGCCCACCAGTGTTCCTCGGAGATCGCGGAGGCTGAAGACGATGCGGTCAGTGCGGAAGAGGTCCTGCCGGGGAAGTTCAATGTCGAGCTTGGTCTGGGTATCGGGCTCGATGTGTTGCCGGCGAGTCAACAGGCCCGCTTCGCCGAGAGCTTCGACCACCTCACGATCATCTCGTGCGACGGCGCGGCTCAGGCTGTTGCCCGCCACGCCGTACACTTCTGCGTGCCTCAGGAACAGCGCATCGAGATGCCGCTCTCGCGCCCAAGCATCCAATCTTGCCAGTTCTCGTGAGTCCTCCTGCCGAAACACCTTAAGAGCCTATCCCAAAACATCAAGCTGTGATATATAATGCCGACCGGTTTGTCTCCGGTGAGGAGGGTGTGGGGTGGAGAAGACAGGGGGAGTGGTCGAGAGGTTTCGGCTCCCGGAGCAGATGTGGCTAGTGTTGGAGGGGCTACTGCCCAAAGGCCGGCGGCGCAATCGGCGCAAGGGGGGACGGCCGCCGCTGGATCGGCGGCGCGTGGCGGACGCCATCTATTATGTGCTGCGCACGGGCATCCAGTGGAAGGCGTTGCCGCGGGAGTTGGGGGCCGGCAGCAGCGTGCATCGCTACTTCCAGCAGTGGCAGCGGGCGGGCGTGTTCGAGCGCCTGTGGGCGAGCGGGTTGGTGGAGTACGACGCGCGCAAACACCTGCAGTGGACCTGGCAGAGCATGGATGGCGCGATGGTGAAGGCCCCCCTCGGTGGGGGAAAAAACCGGCCCCAATCCCACGGACCGCGCCAAAGGCGGCACCAAACGCTCGGTGCTCGTCGATGGCGCCGGGGTGCCCATCGGCCTGGTGATTGATGGGGCCAACGTCCACGACAAGTGGCTGCTGGCACCGACCTTGGCCAGCATCCCGATCGACCGGCCGGCCCCGTGCCCGGGCGCGCCCCAACACCTGTGTCTCGACAAGGGATACGACTACCGGGACATCCGTGAATCGGTAGCGCTCAACCACTACATCGCTCACATCAAGGCGCGGGGTGAAGAGGTCGTGCTCAAGAAGACACGGGGCTTCAAGGCCCGGCGGTGGGTGGTGGAACGTACGCATTCTTGGTTCAACCGATTTCGCCGGATCCTGATTCGATGGGAAAAGAAGCCCCAGAACTATCTCGCAATGTTACACCTCGCCTGTGCCTACCTGGCGTATCGGGTAGCGGGGGTTTTGGGATAGGCTCTAAGCGCAAAGTTCAACCCCGATGTTTCGTCAACGGCAGCGGCCTCTCTCTTCTGGCGCCGAGCCGGAAGGCGCACGCGCGCGTAGTCTGCCAGCCAAACGAGGGCATCACGGAAAGATGCGAAACCCTTGACTTTGCGCACCAGGTCAAATGCATCGCCGTGCGCACCACACACGAAGCAGTGAAAATGAGCGCGGGAGGCTGCTTGCGCGGGGAACAAGTTCAGCGACGGGCGACGATCGGGATGAAACAAGCACAGCGCGGCGGGTACCCGTCGGCCGGAGGCTTGAACCTGCAGCCCCAGGCTTTGCGCGAGGGACACTAGGTCGGTGCGATCCAGAATGTCTGAGATGACCTCTCTGGAGGTCGTATCGCCAGCCACCCAACTACATCCTCTTCGCTGTCGTTAACAGAATCTGCACCGGGAGAAAAGTGACCGTCGATTGAACTCTCAAGATAGCAACACAACAAAACGATTCTAGTATCTGCTTGCATCACCCTATCGCCCGCTTCGCAGCGCCGGCGAGTTGGTCCGCGAGGCGGGTCGGTTCCGGGAGCCGATAGCGGATGGCGCAGGCAAGGACGATCTGCTGCGCGGCGCGCAAGTCGATCAGGTGACCGACACTGGCAAGGACCGGACCCCAATCGGGAAATGAAACTCGCGCAAAGGCGCCAAGCCTAAAGAAAGGCGCCGAGAAAGCAACAGGGGAACCCGATCCCTTCCTTCATTCTTGTGTGAGATTCGGATTCATCTCCGACCCTGTCTTTGCGCCTTGGCGGCTTGGCGCGGGAAATTCTCTCTTCGGATCAGGGCGGAATGATGCCGTCTTGCGTGCGCAGCACCCTGCTGCCCTGGGAGCTTCGCCGGGCTGGCAGGCTTGCCGATCACCTCGCTGGCGTCTCCCACGGCGTGGAGGCAGCCGCGCTACCTCGGAGCGAGGATCATCTGGGTGCAGCGGAAGAGGACGATGACCTTGCCGGTGGCTTCGTCGTTGACGTCCGCGTCGGCCATGCCCCGCCTCTCCCGGAGCACACCATTCCACACCGTCCCGATGCAAGCTATCCGCGCTCGACGAGTGTGGGCGCGAAGAACACCCTCGTCCAATGGCCGCAGTCGCGTCTGGACACTGGACTTTCGCTCGCTAGAGCAGATCCAGGAGCTTGAGCAGTGCTCGCCGAACCTCATCCCGTAGCGCTTCGGGCACGGAACCGAGATCGCGCCGAAACAGCTCGTTGTGCCACGCGATGATCTGGTCGACGAGAATGTCGCTGTCTCGTGCCAGGCCGCCGACGCCGGCCGGGACGCGCACTCGCAGAGGTTCACCCCGGCTCTCCGCGCTTTGCAAGACCGCCGGTTGGAGCTAGGATAGTTGTGTGAACGCCAGAGCAATCATCGAGCAGATTAGGGCGCTCCCGAAAGACGAGCAGGCCGAAGTCTTCGAGATGGTCCATCGACTCGAGGACGACGCCATTCCCGAGTCCTTCTGGCAGGGGCTCGATGACATCCGGCACGGGCGCGTCGTGGATATGGAAGCCGCCCTCCGCGATCGCCCGCCGAAGTGAGCTACCAGTTCAAAGCGTCGGAGACCTTCTGGCGCAACTTCTACCGCTTGCCGGACCGTCAGAAGGCGGCGGTCCGCCGAGCGTGGAAGATCTTCAAGGCCAATCCGTTCGACCCGCGGCTCGCCGTGCACAAGATCCACGCCCTGTCCGTCAAATCAGGCAAGACCATTCACGCCCTCACCGTCCAAGCCGATCTGCGCGCGGTCTTCTTCGTGGAAGACGATACCATCTTCACCGTGGACATCGGCACGCACGCCATCTACCGCACCTGAGCACCGAACCGCCAGGCCGGGCGATCACGAACAGCGAGTTTGTGCACGCGTCGCAAGTCGAGGCGTCGGTCTCGCGGTGTCTTCGTCTGGACCAGGTCGCCAAGAACCTGGAGATGTTGCAACCAAGCATGACACCAGGCAGCCGCACGCCGGACACTTCATGGCTCGGCCTCGCGTTGGTCCGTCGTCCACACGACGGTGACGATGCGTTCGAGGTGGCGGAACTCCGGATCGCCGGTGACCACCGGAACCTTCAGGTGCTGCGCCGTCGCCGCGGCGAAGGCATCGGCGTAGGCGATCGGATGTTGCGCCTTGAGCCCAGCCGCTGCCTGCACCAGGGCGCGATCAACACCGCGCAGCGTGATGGGTAACGCATCAATGCGCGCCGCAACCTCGTGCCCGGCCGCCTCCCCCTTCTCCCGCCGCACGATGTAGATCACCTCACCCCAGTTGATCAGGCTCAGGTACAGCCGCACTTTGCGGCGCTCCGCACCCTGCATGAGGTCGCGCACCGTAGCGCCGTTCGATTCGCCTTCGAAGTAGGCGAGCACCGCATGCGAATCGAGGACGAACCCGCCGCGGCGTTTACTTGCGGGCTTCGCGGCGGCGCTCATCGCGGAGAGCCTTCAGCGTCGAGCGGCCCGCGAAGCGCTTGAGGATGCCAAACGACTCGCGCGCGCACACATGGCCGAGTGAGCGGACGACAATGCAGCCGTCGCCATCTGCAACGCTCACCTTGCTGCCGGGCTCGATCTTGTACTTGCGCCGCAACTCCGCGGGAATCACGATCTGTCCCTTTGGCGTCGCCGTTGACAGAGCCATATGTACGCGTCCTCCCGTGTTATAACGTCGATTATTCTATCACCCTACCCCTGATCTAGGAAGTACCTTCGCTTGGTTCGCCTAGCAGCTCGCTAGCCTCAGTTGGCTGGGCAGCCTACGGGACGAGATTCCCGGGCCTTCACTGCTTCGGGTGATCGCTGAGCCACTGCCAGACGTACATCGGGAACTGGCGCGTAAGGCTCGGGACGTGCGCGCCGCCGTGAATGGTCCAGAGCTCGACAGCGGTTCCACGCGCGCAGCCGTTGAAATACTGCACGGTGGTCTCGCTTCCGGCCAGGCTGAAATCAAGGTTGAGGGGCACCGGGTCGGTCACCAGCCCAGGGGTGCAGTGGTCGTATACCTGCCAGTGCGTCATCGTCTCAAGCTCGCTCGGGTAGGCTACCCCGTTGATCTGACCGCCTTCGTAGAGGACCTCGACGTCCGCGTCGCCATGAATGTCGAGCACACTCACCGGCTCCGAGGGCATACAGTCCGCCGCATCCTTGAAGGTCGCGCCGGCCAAGCTGACGATCGCCGCAATGTCTTGCGCCGCCTCGCACGCCATCCGATGCGCCATGAAGGCGCCGTTCGAATGTCCGATCAGATAAATGCGCTGGCGATCGACGTTATAGTCGTGGCGGATGTCGGCGATCAACCCGCGGATGTAGCCGACATCATCAACACTGCTGCCGTCGAAGTTGCAGCACGCGGGTGTCGCATTCCAAAAAAGACTCCCCGTGCTGTCCATCGTCCCATCTGGGGCAATGATCAGAATTCCCTCGCTCTCGACGAGCGGGCCGACTCCGAGATACTGCTCCTGGACAAAGCCGTTCGCACCGTAGCCGTGTAAAATGACCAGCAGGGGCGCTGGACGGTACGCATTGTAGGTCGTCGGGACCTGGATGGTGACCGGGCGAGCGCCACCGAACACCGTGCGCGGCGTGGCGGGGAAGGCTGGCGCGACGCCGGAGAAATCGGCGTCCGAGTCGCCACAGCCAACGAGGGCGACCAGGGTAATCAGGACCAACAGACGTGACCGCAGCGATCGGTTTGCCATTGGCCATTTCTACCAGCAATGTCACCCATGAATCCACCACGATTTCGAGGCGTCTCCACGCCGCGATATGCTTGAGGTGCCCCAGCTTCGTGCGGCAGCAGTGGCTGACCCCGCACCGCCAACCCAGAAGGCGCGGTCAGGCAGCGGGGAAACGCTCGCGGACCAGGCGCCGCACTTCCTCCAACCAGCCTCGGCGCTGCTCGACGCTGCTGAGGATAATCGACTCGAAATTGCGCCGCTGGAAGTCTTCGACCCCCACGAAGTTGAAAATACAAGCCTTCCAAAGGTTCTCCAGGGGATCGCCGAACAGGCGCAACTCGTCCTCGCGGGGCGTGTTCGAGGTGGTGATGACCAGCGCCCGCTTCCCCTTCAGATTCGGCACCACCCCGTCGGGTTCGAAACGGTACATCGTCCCCTGGCGGATGACGCGGTCGACCCAGCCTTTGAGAATCGCCGGGGGCATGCCCCACCAGTTGGGATGCACGATCACGTAGCCGTCGGCCGCCAGCACCTCGTCGCAGTGCTGCCTAATCACCGGATCGATGTCAGCATCGTTGGGAATCTCACCGGCGGGCAAGACCGGATCGAACTGCTCCGCGTACAGGTCATGATAGACGACCTCGTGGCCGGCGGCGTGCAGCTCTTCGACCGCGGTCTGCGCAATCGCGTGGTTGAAACTCCCCTGTTGTTGATGACCGATGATGACCAGAACTTTCATGATCTTTGACGCCGAGCGGCAATGTACCGGCAAGCCCGCGCAAAGTCGAGTAGCGTTAGGGAAGCGTGGCCGCTGTTCGCTTCTCTATTCCCTTGACTTGCACGGGCAAGGTGGAAGACAGTCTTATCTTCGGGAGGAAGCCGATGAGGGTCCACGGGCTTTGTACGCTGCTGATCACGCTGATCTGGGCGGCAGGAGCACCTGCGGCTGATGTGGGAGTCACGAGCTACAACCTCACCATCACCCACAACACGCTCGGTCGCTTACGCTCGAGGCTGACGTACAGGTCAACGAAGGATTCCGGCATCCAAAAGGGCGCCGCGGGCGATCCGGCGCTGCTCGACGGCACGTTGGAGGTGTACTACACCGATCAGCCGTGCAACTTCGCCAAGCTGTCTCTGGCTCGCGGGCCGCACTGGGTGAAAAACACGGCTGCCAGGGCGATGTACTTGAACACGTCAGGCGGCGGTGTGACCTCGGCAACGGTCCAGCCTGCAAGGCTGGCGGCCTTGACCGCCACGGCGCTGGGCGATGATCCGAGCTCTTTGCTCAACCTCGTAGCCGGCGGGGCACCCTCTGCAGCCGGCGGGCTCACCACGATCTTGACCATCCGCAATGGCAATGACGGGTCCGTCAATCGCATGTGCACCAAGTTCGCCACCAGCGTCGGCAGCACGATCCGGTTCAATGAGGTCGCCCGCGGCACGGGGCGGAGGCTCATCGCACGCAACGGTAAGCCCGTCGACTGCACGCGAATCGCGAGCATCGGCATGGAACCCGACGCCAGCCGCGGCTTCTTTTCCTTGCCGTGGCCCAACGACATCCGCAAGCACGCCGACGGCACACTCGACCTGACCGGCTACCCGGGCTCATCCAGCCCGATTGCGAACCTGATCCTGAGCGCGGGAAGCGCCAGCACGACCGCGTTCGGCACCAACGCCGCCCTCTATTTCCAGAGCTGCGGCGCACTCGACTCGGCGACGCTGCCGACGCCCGATCAAAGCGTCACCCCTGGCGCCACCGCCATGCTCGTCAACCTCGACAACCCGAGCGTCCCGCCGGTTCCCCTGCTCGTGGATTTCAAAACCGACCCAGCCACGAGGCGTCCGGCAAACCTGCTGACGCTGCTGCCCTACCCCGGCCACCCATTGGACAGCAACAGCCGTTACGCCGCGATCCTGTTCGACGGGCTTACCGCCCAGGGCCAGCCGGTCACAAAAGCGCGACTGCTGGGAGACCTGGATCTGCCGTCGGATGCCAGTAAGCCGGTCGACAGCACCCGCTGGGCGGCGCTGCAGGCACAGCGAGATGACGTCTACGCCTACGTGAACCTGCACACGAGTTGGTCCTCGTCACACGTGGTGGCATTCACTGTGCTCACAACGCAAGACACCCGCAGGGAAATGCAAGCGATCGCCGCCGCGATCGCCGCCCTGCCGCCGCCGACACCCGTATCGCGCACCTCCGGCGACTGCTCGACCTCGGGCGCCGACCGGACCACCATCGCTGGGCAGCTCGACCTCCCCAAGTGGCAGGCCGGTACGTATCCGTACACCAGCACCGGCGGCGGCATCGTGGTCATGGACGGACAAGCGGTTCAGCAGTCTACCGAACGCGTTGATTTCCAAATGACGGTCCCCTGCGGTGCGGCCCCCGCCAACGGGTGGCCGATCTTCCTGTTCATGGACGGCACCGGGGCTTACGCCGATTCGAACTCCATTCCATACGTGGGCGTCGACGACGCCCACTCGCCGCGCCTGCCGTACGTCGTCGCGACAATCGCCCCGTTGTACAGCGGCGATCGCACCGTTTCCGGGCTGCCGCCCCCGTTCAACGACAGCGAGTTCGTTTACTTCAACTATCTCAACCCGCTGGCCGGCCGCACCAACCAGATGCAGCAAGCGGCAGACATGATCTACTTGCGCCGGGTGGTCGAGGGCATCACTTTCACAGCTAGTGAGACGGCAACCGCCGGGGCGGTGGACACCAACAACGACATCGTGGTGATCGGCGGCCACAGCCAGGGAGCGCTGACGGTCCCGCACGTGCTCGCCGTCGATTCCCACTTCAAAGGCGGATTCATCTCGTCCGGTGGCGGCGGCCTGTACCAGACGGTTATCCACCGGGGTGATGTCAGGCCGTTGATCGACACGCTTATCGGCACGGCGCCCGGCGAGTTGGACATGTTTCACCCCGTCGTGCACGCGCTGCAAACCTTGGCGGAGGTGGGCGACGCCGCGAACTACGCGCCACGCATCGCCACGGCGCACGTGCTGTCGACCGGCGGCCTGCTCGATGGGTGTTCCCCGCTCGAAGTCGTCTCCGTGATCGGCATAGGAATGGGCCTGCCCGTCGCCAATCCGTTGATCCACCCGATGTTCGGTTCGCTGTCCTTCGAGCCGGGCACGACGACCTTGCCGGCGATGGGAAATCTGCCCGGCGGCCGCACCGGTGTCACGGTGCAACTCGACACCGGCCACTTCGGCTCGGCGACGAACCCGGACCTCGGCAGGTCGTTCCTGACGTCACTGGCCGCGGGCGCGGCACCGAGCGTGAACACCGCCGCGTTCCTTTCCGACTCGGTTCCCGGTTGTATTCGTTACGACCCGCTTCCCTGATGGCCGCAGCGCCAGCGAGGCATGGTCGCGCTACTCCAAGACTCTGGAGTGGTGCGGACGTGCCTCGCCAACTTTTCGCGGCGCCGCGCGCAGACTCTCACAAGTAGTGGCCAGCTGCGCCCGAGGTTCTCGGCCGATTCCCCCGGCCGAATGCGCTCGATCTGCGTGGCGGCTGCGGCGGATCCTCGATGCGAATCAGCCGGCGCCGGTGCGTTGTCGCACGCCCTCGGCCAGCGCGCGCAGGCAGGCCATGGTCGCGCGCGCCAGCGTCGGCGCTGGGTCCGGCGGGTTCATCCACCACGCGGGCGCGAAGAGACGCCACGGATGCCCCGCAAGCCCCGCGAGTAAACGCGAAAGCTCGACCGTCACCGACAACGTACCGAACGCGTCGTAGAGCCAGTCGTCCAGGTCGCCGAGAATCGCATACCAGGCCCGCGACTGCTTGACGGTGTACGGGCGCGCGCCCTGCTCCGCCACAAATGCCTCTCCCATGGCGAGGAACGCTGGGCGGTCCCGCGGGGAATCGCCACAATACGCGTAGGGATACAGGAACAGCTCGCCCACTGAGTGCAGGTTCACGGCCGCCGCCGGGCGCAGCGCCTCGGCGAGCGCGCGCACCGCCTGTGACTCGGGCTCGGAGAACGGCCCCGTGCCACGGTACCACGGCATCCACGGGAAGCGCGAGCCGGCAAGCGGATGCCAAACGTCGCGCGCGCTCTTCGGAAAAGGGAAGTTGCGGTTCAGGTCGACACCATGCGCGTTTCTGCGCGGCGCGCGCACCCAACGTCCGCGGCACAGCGCGGCCACCGTCCGGTCGCGCGCGTCCAGGTTCACGGCCGCGACCACCGCGACGTCCGCCCGGTCGAGCAGCGCTCGGGCTGCCGGTCCCGGTTCGGGGGCGCACAGCGCGCCTACGAGGCCGAGCGCCACCTCGCTTCCGATGACCTCGTTGCCGTGGATGTTCGCCAGCACCAGCGCCTGCGGGCGTTGGGCATCCGGCGTGCGACCGGGCGCGGCGATCCGGACCGATGGAATCGATCGCCCTTCGACGGTGGTGCCGGCTGCGTCGACGCGGGCGCGCGCACCGGCGCCGTGCGCGTGCTGCGTCACCTCTTCCAGCAACTCTTCATTTGTGTGGTACGGCATCGCTACCTCCCGGATGCGACCAGCTGCGCAGGCACGGTCGCGCTCCTGCCACCCAGCAGCATCACCCCGGGCACGATCAGCGCCACGGCCAACCCCGAACCGGCCCCCAGATGCTCGCCGAACACGAAGCGGCCGGTGACAAGCGGCAGCAGGACCGAGCTCGCCGCGAACACGGGCGTGACCACGGTCGCGCGGCCCTTCTGGAAGGAGAGCTGCTGCACTACCATTGCCGTGAAGGAGCCCGCCAGCAGCAGCGGCAGCAGCACATACGACGGCCAGAGCGAGAGCGCGCTGCGCAGGCCCGCCAGCACCATCAAATCGAAGAGGCCTTTCGCGAAGGTCAGCCCCAGCACCGAGCAGGCCGCCGCGACGAACGCGTAGACGATTCCCGCGACCTCGGGAAGCCGCCCCGCCGCGCCCCACAACCCCGCCAGCAACGTTGACATCAGGATGATCGTCGCCGTTCCCCGCGCGCTCGTGTAGCAGGCGAAGATCTCGGCAGCACTCGCGAAAGCGCGGCCGGACGACGCAGTCGCGCCTACGAGCACCACACCCCCGACCACGCAGCCGATTCCCGCAAGCCGCGTCGCGCCCGGCCGCTCCCCGAGTAGCAGCCGCGACGCGATGGCGAGCACCACGAGGCCGAAGCCGTTGAGCGGCTGGACGATGCTGATGTCCGCGAACCCCAGCGCCACCATGTTCAGCACGATCGCGAGTGCGCCCGCCGCCCAGCCGGCGACCCACAGCGGGGCGCGCAGCACGGCACGCACGCTCGGCGCGAGCGGCCGGCTGTCGAACGGCGGCAGCGCATCGACAGCCTTCTTCTGCAGCACGGCGCCGACGTTGCTCATCGACGTGGCGACAAGCATCAGGCCGACTCCGAGTGCGGTGCTCTGCATCTGCGTTCCCCGTCGTCAGTCTGCCATCCCGCCGGCGCAGGCGCTAGTCCGTGGGCAACGCAGGGCTGGCGCTGACCAGCGGTGTCGAAATCGTTTCAGGAAGGTCGCTCTGGATGCCAACACAGCCTAAGTTCTGATGCGCAGAAATCTTATCCGTACACGGTTAGCGCCCGAACGCCCTCATCCGTTCTATGTACTCCGTGGCCCGCGCCTGGAATCCGCCGTCCGCGCCGTCGAGCCGCACGCGCTTCATGTAGGTCTTGCCGTCGTCCAGTTGCACCACGAACTCGACGACTCCCGCACGGATAGCAGCCTCGCTGCCGCGAACGCGCTGCTTGTTCTGCGCCATCCAGTCCTCGAATAGCGCCGCCGGCACGGCAGTCGAGCGCCAGAAATCCGCCTCCGCGTACGGCAGCTCCGTGAAGCGCCGCACCACAAAGTTCACATCGAGGAAGGCCAGCAGATTGCCCGCCTTCGGCCCGGAGTCGCGGTCGAGCAGAACTCGGTAGACCGCCTGGAACGCCTGCGGCTGCTCGATCGGCGTCAGCCGCGCGACCGTGAAGATCTTCGCCTGCAGGGCGTCGTCTTCCCACGGTGTGGGCGGTAGCGCGCCAGCGAGTTGATGGAGGAAGGCACGCTGGGTTGCGCTCAGCTCGCGGGCGCGCAACGGCAGCGTCTCCTGCAGGATGATCTTCTCCTCCTCGCTGGCGTAATTGTCGAGCCAGCAGCGCGCCGCACGCACGCGCTGCTCCATGTGCCGGCGTTCGATCGCGGTGAGCGGTGCCCGCTTGCGCTTTTCGATCTCCTTGACGAGATCCACATGCGGCAGCTGCAACAACGCCACCACGAGCTGGAAGTTGACGTCGTAGAAATCGCCTTCGGGAACGATCTCGGAGAGGCTATGCACGCGCTGCTCTTCCTCCTTCACTTGCGGGTCGTGATAGGTGCGCCAGTGGTGTCGATCGAAATCGTTGAACAACTTCACAATGTATTGCTCGTCAGGCGAAAAGTTCACCGGCTGATTCGGCTGCGAGCGGATCATCAGGAAGCGTAACACTTCCGGCGGCAGCAGGTCGGCGATCTCGCGCGCCGCCGCGCCGATACCGCGCGACGAGCTCATCTTGGCGCCGCCGACGAGGAAAAACTCGTACGGGATGTTCAAGGGCGGCTCCTGGCCGAACACGCGTCGCAGACATTGGGCGGCGACGTCCCGCGAACCGCCTTTGGTGTTGTGGTCCTTCCCCGCACCTTCGATCGTCACCGGCAGCGTTTTCCACTTCGCCGTCCATTCCAACTTCCACGGCAGCTTGCCGCGTCCATCGAATGGCGACACCTTGCCGTGATACCCACAGCCGCGCGCCCACGTGACCAGATCGTGCCGGCAGGCATACACGACTTCCTTGCCGTCGTATGCCGTCACCTCCGTAGTGCCGATGCGGCCACAGCGCTCGCAGACCACCTGGAACGGATACCACTCCTGCGGCCGATCCGAATTGCTGACGACCTTGTACACGTGCCGCACGACGGCGGCGTTGCGCAAGATCGTGTCGATGGCTTCGTTGAACCTTCCGGAGCGGTAGATGTCGCGCATGCGGTACGTCTCCGCTCGTACCCCCAGCTCGCGGAACACCCCGAAGAACTCACGAATGTAGTGCTCGGCCATGTCGGGCGCATCGGAACCGGGCGGCGGCGGCACGTTGCAGAGCGGCGCGCCGAGGTACTGTTCGAAGTGCTCGGCCTGTCCCGCCGGCAACTCGTCGAGCGGATCGTAATCGTCGACGCCGTAGAGATAGCGCACCGGGACGTGCCGTTCTTGGAGCACGCGGAACATGGCGTCGTGGATGAGCACGCCGCGCAGCGCGCCGACGTGCACGCGGCCCGACGGCGTCTTCGAGTCGTTGATCGTCTGCGGCCCGCTGATACGGGCGGCGAGCTTGTCACACCAGAGCATTCAGCTTCCCACGTTCGGGTAGGGTTTAGGGAACACTCAGTATGACGTCAACGCCTCGGCTCTTGCAACTGTGAGGCTGTCCCTCTCTACACCGAAGGTGTCGCGCAACATAGCCTGAGGTTGCCTTCTTTTGGCTACCCCAGGCGGTCAACGGATCTCGATGCGCTCCGGAAGCATCGCCAAGAACGTCCCCGCTTCGAACGGCGGCGCGACCACAGTCAGGGCGTTCTGCCACGCCAGCGGCAGGCGCACGGTGGCGCGCGTGCCGATCAGCTCCGTCACGCGTTCCAGCAGGCCTTTCGGGTGTGGATAGAAGACGAGCTCCACCTCCTGCGTGGCCGGAATCTCCACGGCCGCCTTCGTCGCCTGCAGCGCCGCTTGAAAGCCGCCCAGCTCGTCAACGAGCCCGTTGTCTTTCGCTTGCGCCCCGGTCCACACGCGCCCCCGACCGATCTCGTTCACCTGTGCGGTCGACAGCTTACGCCCGGCCGCAACCCGATCCGTGAAGACGTCGTAGATATGATCCATTTCGGCGATGATCTTCTGTCGCGCCTCGGGGCTCAGCGGCGTGGTGAGATCGAACATTGCCGCGAACGGCCCGCGCGCAATGGTTTCCGTGCTGATCCCTAGCCGGCCGAGGAAGTCGCGAACCATCGGGCGGACCACCAGGACGCCGATGGACCCGGTCATCGTCCCCGGCTGTGCCACGATTCGCGTCGCGCCGGCGCCGATGTAATAGCCGCCCGACGCGGCGACGTCGGACATCGACACGATGAGCGGCTTCTTCTTGCGCGCCGCCCGCGTCGCCCGCCACACCAGGTCGGACGCCAGTGCCGAGCCGCCTGGGCTGTCGACGCGGAACAGAATGGCCCGCACCGCGTCGTCGTCCGCCGCGTCCTTCAGGGCGTCGCTCACCGTGTCGGCACCCAACACGTCGCCTTGCAGCGTGCTCCCACTTTCACCGCTAGTGATATCTCCCACGCCATAGACCACTGCGATCTTGGGCCCGACGCCGAGCCCGAGCGACGTCTCATCCACCTGCACGTAATCCTTCATCGGCACCAGCGGGGTTTCCTCGCCGCCGATCTCGTCGCGCAAGTCCTGCACGTACTTAGTGCCGTCGCTGAGGTGTGCCGCCTCGAATTCCTCAGGTGATACTGGACAGCGCGCGATGAGGTCGGCAATCGCCGCCGCCGACAATCGCCGGCCCTGCGCCAGGCCGGCAACGAACTGCGCGTCGATGCTGTCGAGCAGGGAGTTCGCCATCTCGCGATGCGCCGGGGTCATCTCCTTGTTGGCGATCATGTCGCCCAGGGTCTTGTACTCACGGATCTTCTCGACGTCCATCTGGATATCGAGCTTCTCCCACACGCCGCCGAGAAAGAAGAACTGCGCGGCGAGGCCGCTGAGCGGGGCGGTGACACTGGGCGCCAGATAGATGCGATCGGCAACCGTCGCCAGGTAGTACTCCTTGTTGCTGCCGCTCACTTCTTGTTCGAGGAGCGCCACCAAGGGCTTGTCGGATTTCTTGTATTCGAGCAGCGCATCACGGATGTCCTCGACCTTCGCCCAGCCGATCTCCAGCGCGCTGATTCGGACCAGCACCCCCTTGATCCGCTGGTCCACCTGCGCCTTGCGGATGGTCGTGAGCACCTCGAGCAAGGTGCGCTCGCGATGGTGCAGCAGCGCGCCCAGCACCCCTTCGGGCGGCGCTTCGGCGTAGCGGCCCTGCACGTCGAGCAATAAGTAGCTGCCGCTCCGAATGCTGGGGCCGTGCAACACCCGGCGCGCGATGAGGCCGCCGCCGATGATCAGGACGACAAGAACAAGGAGCATGTACCGGAAACGCCTACGCATGGGATCTCCTACGGAGCGCTCTCGCTCTTCGTTCGTGCTCACTCTGCCGTCGTGGCAGAGAGCAGGTTGTGGATGATCGACAGATCGACACTGCCCCACACACCCTTCAACCGCCGATCAACGCGCTCCATCATCTCCAGAGCGCGCTGGTAATGGGCATGCGCGGCAGCCGTTGCCGCGTCACCGGCTCCCGCCAGCGTGCCGCGCAATTCGCACTGCACGCCTTCGAGGATGAGCTGCGTGTAGCGGGTCAACTCGCCGTACCCCGCCAAACCGTCGGGCAGCGCCCCCAACCGCTCCGCCAGCGCCGCCACCCGCCGCACGGCCGCCGTGATGTCGGGAAGAATCCGCGCGGCGTGCGCGGCCGCTCGCGGCGGCCGCCGAATATCACCATAAGTGACTACCGGTTGCATGACGGCCGCCAATTCCGCAAGTGCGGTCCGGGCAAGCGGCGCGCGCCGGCCGAGGCACGTGCAGTACTCGCCGACGACTGAGGCCGCCGCAGCGTCAGCGAGCGCGGCGCGGGCAAACACGGCGAAGTTCACCGGATAGGCCCACAGGCTGAACGCGCCGAACTGCAGCATGGTGATTTCACGCACACCGACGCGCGCGTAGTAGTCCAGATCGGCGGCAATGACTTCCGGCAGCGGCACCGGGCAGCCACAGAACAGCACCGCATCGCCATAGTACTCGAACAGCCGCACGCGGCCGTCGAACAGATCCACGTAACGCTGCAGCGCCGCCGCGTAACGCCGATTCCTCACGCATTCGGGGTCGTTCAACGCGTGCCCGTAGCAGCGCTCGCGCGGCGCGAACTCGGCGACCACGTTGGCCTCCGGGCGCAAGGCGATGTGCGGCTCGATCGTATCGTGGTACGCCAGATAGCAGACGGGTCGGCCCAGCCCTGATTCAGCGAGCGCGCGGGCCACCGTGTTGCACGTTTTCAGGCTCTGGTCCTGCACACTCAGCGCCGTGCACGCCGTGCAGCGGCACCAGGCGCCGCTCCACACGTCGGCGCCCCAGAGGTGCAGCACGCGCAGCTCGGGGTACTCGCGGACGTAGGCCACGGCGTTCCGCGCGGCCGTAGCGAGCGCCGCAGCGCTGCTGGCGCAGAGATTGCCGAGATCGGTGCGGCCGCCGGTGGGCGCCTCGGGAAAACACTCCGGATGCTCGTGATACATGGCGCGCGGCAGCAGCAGTGGAATTACGTGGCCGCCGTACTCGAGGTCAATGCCCCGCAGTTGAAACTCCGGCAACAACTCCGGAATGGTCAGCTGCGTATCGAACGGATGGCGGATGAAGAAGAACGCATTCGCGCCACTCTTCGCCATCCAATCGACGAAGGCCCGATCCTCGCCGAGTCGTGACGCGAACTGGTCGGGCTGCGTGTAGTGGCAGGTCATCATGTCGGTCGAATAGCCGCGCACCGTGAAGCGCGGTGTGCAGTGCGTCTCCTGCAGCTCGACTCTGCTGGCCGCGAGCCGCGGCACCTGCTCCTCTTGTGGCCCATGCAGTGACCAGCGACAGCCGAGCTGTTCCAGCAGCGCGTAGGTGGCCTGCAAGAGCCCGCGCGCCGAGCCGGCTGCGAGTCGGACGTGGGTTGGTGTTGGTGCAATGACGAACTCGTCTGCGCTCGCCGCCGTCAAGGGCGCCGCCGGTATTCCGTCGTTTCCCAGCACAAGCCCATGCGGCGGTACCGACGCGCGCTCCTCGATCGGCACCTGGACAGCCGTCAAGGCCTGCAGGTAGCGCTGCAGCTCCGCCGCCGCGAATCGCACCGGCGCCGCGGCGCCGGCCGCGACGGCGATGGTTCCCGACTGCAACGCTGCCGTTTGAAAAGCGACGCTCTCTTCACGCATCACGCACCACGTTTCACGCTTCTCCTACCGCAGCGATCCGTCTGTGCCAAGCCGGCCAGGACGGACGGTGGTATCACGGGGAACAGATTGTCGCGACGCTGTCGCGACAATTGACGGCCGACTACGGGAGCGGCTTTGGCCGCGGCCATCGCGAGTGCCCTCATCGGCGCTCCAGTCGGCCTCTTCCTGAGGAACTCGCCGGGAGTATCCCTCCCCCTTGTAAATCTGCTACGAAGAACCCCTGATGGGTTTTCGAGAAACCACCCGACAGATCATCGCGCTGGTGGAGGAAATCAGCGGTTTACCGGTCCTCGTTTCTGAAGATCCTAGTATCGAGACCCTGGCGGTCGTGCGGATGGCACGCGGCGGCGCGTCGGCCCACACGATTCACTACAAGCCCTCGCCCGGCAGCCAGCCGGATTACTTGATCGCCTGCCAATGCGGGTTCATCTTACGGGGGGGCGCAGCAGTTGCCACGGATCTTCGACAACATTGAGCACGATCTCCTACCGGCCCTGCAGGAGACGTTGCGGGTCTCAGACCGCGCTGATTTCTGCGTCGGCTACTTCAACCTACGCGGCTGGAAGCGGCTCGAATCACATGTCGAGCATTGGTCAAAGGACGGACAGTGCTGTCGCCTGCTCGTAGGCATGCAGAAGCTGCCGCACGACGTGCTTCGCGAAGCGCTGACCCTCGTGGATGGTCCGGATGGGATCGATCACCAGGCAGCTATCCGAATCAAGAAGCAACTTGCCGAGGAATTCCGGCAGCAGTTGGCGATGGGCGCGCCAACCAACGAAGACGAGGTTGGCTTGCAGCGACTGGCCGCACAGATTCGCGCCAAGAAGGTCGTGGTCAAGCTCTTCCTGCGCCACGCACTGCACGCGAAGCTGTACTTGCTCTTCCGCCCCGACCCGATCAACCCGATTGTTGGCTACCTCGGGAGCAGCAACCTGACCTTCTCTGGCCTGTCCGGCCAAGGCGAGCTCAACATCGACGTGCTTGATCACGACGCCTGCGTGAAACTCGCCAAGTGGTTCGAGGACCGCTGGAACGACCAGCTATGCCTGGACATCTCGGAGGAGCTGGTTGACATCATCGCGCAGAGCTGGGCCCGCCCGGATCTGCCCCCGCCGTACCACGTGTACGTGAAGATGGCCTACCACTTGTCGCGCGAGGCCAGGGCAGGGCTGTCCGAGTTTCGCATCCCGAAAGACTTCGGGAAGAAGCTCTTCGAGTTTCAGACCGCAGCTGTGAAGATCGCCGCTCACCATCTGAACAAACGAAACGGCGTGCTCATAGGCGATGTCGTCGGCTTAGGAAAGACGCTGATGGCCACGGCCCTCGCCCGCATCTTCGAAGATGACCACGACCTGGATACTCTGATCCTGTGCCCCAAGAACCTCGTGCCGATGTGGGAGGACTACCGAGAGCAGTATCGTCTTCGAGGGAAGGTTCTTTCGATCAGCCGAGTCTTGCAGGAGCTACCAGACCTGCGGCGCTACCGGCTCGTCCTGATCGACGAAAGTCACAACCTCCGCAATCGCGAGGGCAAGCGCTACCGCGCCATCGAAGAGTACATCCGCTCGAACGACAGCAAGTGCATCCTGCTGACAGCGACTCCGTACAACAAGACGTATCTTGATCTTTCCAACCAGCTTCGACTGTTTGTCCCGGAGGATCGTGACCTCGGCATTCGACCGGAGCGACTGCTACGCGACCTCGGCGACACGGAGTTCGGGCGCCGCTACCAATGCTCGCCCCGATCGCTGGCGGCATTCGAGAAGAGTGAACACGCGGACGACTGGCGTGACTTGATGCGCCTGTACCTGGTGCGCCGGACTCGCAGCTTCATCCAAGACAACTATGCTGAACCCGAGCCGGGAACCGGGCGCAAGTTCCTGACGTTTGAAGACGGAAGCAAGTCCTTCTTCCCGAATCGCCTCCCGAAGACGGTTACGTTCAAGATCAGCGAAAGCAGCCGAGAGGACCAGTATGCGCGCCTCTACGACACGCCCGTCGTGGACGCTATCAATCACCTCGCCTTGCCGCGCTACGGACTCGGCAACTACGTTCCAGCGAAGCCGCACAAGAGCCTGACACCGGCTGAGATGACTCTGCTCCAAGGATTGTCGCGCGCCGGCCGACGGCTGATGGGCTTCTGCCGCACCAATCTCTTCAAGCGCCTGGAGAGCAGTGGCGCCGCGTTCCTCCAATCGGTCGAGAGACACATCCTGAGGAACTACGTGTACCTTCACGCCATCGAACACGACCTCCCATTACCCATCGGAACGCAGAGCGCCGAATTGTTGGACAGCCGCCTGTACGATGAGGATGCCGACGAGTCCACCGGTGATCTCTTCGAGGACGATGAGAACGGCGACGAGACTCTACCCACTTCGTCCGCGCTGCGAACTGAGGCCGACTTCAAGGGTCGTGCGGCCGAGGTCTACGCCGAATATGCTGGGCGCCTGAAGCGGCGTTTCAAATGGGCGCGGCCGGATCTGTTTGTTCCATCGCTTGCGAAGGATCTCCGCAACGATGCGGACGCCCTCCTGGAGGTGCTTAGTGACTGCGGGGAATGGCGTGCTGAGCGGGACGCAAAGCTCAACGCGTTGGAGAAGCTGCTGACGCGCACGCACCCGGACGACAAGGTGTTGGTGTTCACGCAGTTCGCCGACACTGTCCGTTACCTTGAGAAGCAGCTTCGCAGCCGCGGAGTCACTCGGCTTGCCGGCGTCACTGGCCAATCGGGTAACCCAACCGCACTCGCGTGGCGGTTCAGTCCGGAAAGCAACAACAAGGGAGGAAAGGTTCTCCCCAGTGAGGAGTTCCGAGCACTGATCGCCACCGATGTGCTCAGCGAGGGCCAGAACCTCCAAGACGCCGCCATCGTCGTGAACTTCGATTTGCCATGGGCGATCATCCGGCTGATTCAGCGTGCTGGCCGTATCGATCGGATTGGCCAGAAGGCCGAGAACATTCTCTGCTACTCGTTCTTGCCTGCCAACGGCGTCGAACTGATCATTCATCTACGCTCCCGTGTCAGGCGTCGGCTGCGCGAGAACGCCGAAGTCGTCGGCACCGACGAGGCATTCTTCGAAGACGACGGCGAGAGCGGCGATCAGACGGTCCGCGATCTCTATCACGAGAAGGCCGGCATCCTGGACGGCGATGCCGATACCGAAGTGGATCTCGCATCCCACGCGTATCAGATCTGGAAGAACGCCACCGACGCTGATCCGAGTCTGGAGCAACTCATCCCAGCTCTGCCCGACGTGATCTACTCTTCTCGTGCACACCAACCGGCTGAAGGATCTCCCGAAGGTGTCCTGGTGTATCTGCGTACGGCAGAAGACAACGATGCTCTCGCTTACATCGATCGGGCCGGCAATAGCATCACGGAGTCTCAGTTCGAGATTCTCAAGGCAGCCGAGTGCGCGCCTGACACGCCGGCCCAGCCGCGACATGCGTTACACCATCAGCTCGTGAGAGATGGAGTTCAGCACATCGTGCGCGAGGAGAAGCGCGTCGGAGGGCAGCTGGGTCGCCCCAGCGGGGCACGGTTTCGGACCTACGAGCGTCTGAAGCGCTACGCCGAGGAAATCAAGGGGACGCTCTTCGAGTCGGCGTTGGAGTCGCGCGGGCTGCTCAAAGCCATTGATGAGATCTACCGCTACCCGCTGCGGCAAACTGCGACGGATACGCTCAATCGCCAGCTCAAGAGCGGCATCGACGACACCAAGCTCGCCGACCTGGTGCTGGCACTCCGGGAGGAGGATCGGCTCTGCATCATCGAAGAAGGAGCGGAAGCGCAGGAGCCCCGTATCATCTGTTCGCTGGGCCTCTTTGCTGAAGGTCAGAGGAACTAGCGCATGCCAGTGAACGTAGAGCAGGCTCGACACCACTTGCGGGAGTTCGACTTCACGCGCCTGCTCGTCGGCGATCTCGGCTGGAATCATCACCAGGCGCTGCCGCTCGCAGTTCCCATAGAAAGTGAGACGTACACCCTCAACGCAGTGGCGGAGAAGTGCGGGCTCGTGGTGTACGTGTGCAATCCGGGTCCCGACGGTGAGATCCCGCTTTACCCCACGCGCCGCAAGATCGAGCGCCAGGTCACCAAGTCCGCCTTCGAGCATATGGTCATCTTCACAGACGCCGCTCGCGCATCACTGGTGTGGCAATGGGTGAAGCGGCAGGCTGGTAGACCCGCGGTTTGTCGGGAGAACACGTTCCACAGTAGCCAGACAGGCGAAGTGCTACTGCAGAAGCTCCAGGGCGTCGCCTTCGAGCTGCAAGAGGAGGAGCAGCTCAACATCGCTCTCGTGGCCAGCAGGGTCCAGAAGGCGCTTGATGTCGAGAAAGTCACCAAGAAGTTCTACGAGCGGTTCAAGAAGGAGCACGAGACTTTCCTCGCCTTCATCAAGGGTATCAGCGATCAAGGCGACCGTGAGTGGTACGCCTCCCTGATGCTCAACCGGATGATGTTCGTCTACTTCATTCAGAAACAGCGCTTCCTCGATGGTGACCTGGATTACCTCCGCAATCGCCTCCGGATGATGCAGCAGCAGGGCGGGAAGGATCGCTTCCATCGCTTCTACCGCCTCTTCCTACTGAGGTTGTTTCACGAGGGACTTGGGCAGGCCGAAGTTGAACGTGCGCCCGACTTGGCTGCACTGCTCGGCAAGGTTCCGTACCTCAATGGCGGGCTGTTCGACGTCCACGAACTGGAACGTGAGAATACCCAAATCCAGATTGCAGACGAAGCCTTTGAGAACATCTTCAACTTCTTTGGAGAGTTCGACTGGCACCTCGATGAGCGGCCACGCCGGTCCGACAAGGAAATCAACCCGGACGTACTCGGCTACATCTTCGAGAAGTACATCAACCAGAAACAGATGGGGGCGTACTACACGAAGGAGGACATCACCGGGTACATCAGTCGCAACACCGTCATTCCATTTCTCTTCGAGGCCGCTCGCAAGAAATGCCCGATCGCCTTCGCTCCCGATGGCGGTGTGTGGGGCCTCCTGTGTAACGATCCGGACCGCTACATCTACGCGGCCGTCCGCAAGGGCGTCGACCTGCCGCTGCCCAACGACATCGCGGCTGGCGTCAACGATGTCTCGAAGCGCCAGGCCTGGAATCGTCCCGCGCCCGAGGAATTCGCCCTACCCACCGAAACGTGGCGCGAGCACGTGGCCCGCCGCACGCGCTGCCAGGAACTGCGTGCCAAGCTGTCGGCGGGCGAGATCACTTCGATCAACGACCTCGTCACATTCAATCTCGACATCTGCACCTTTGCAGAGGACGTCATCGTCAATGCCGAAGGGCCGGATTTGGTGAAGGCCTTCTGGCACGCGATTCTGGAAGTTGCCATCCTCGACCCGACGTGCGGTTCAGGCGCGTTCCTCTTCGCCGCGCTGAACATCCTGGAGCCGCTGTACGAAGCCTGCTTGGACGGCATGCAGGGATTTCTGGATGATTTGGAGCGCTCCGAGCGTAAGCACCATCCCGACAAGCTGAAGCCGTTCCGCGAAGTCTTGGCCCAGGTCGCCAAGCACCCCAACCGCCGCTACTTCGTCCTCAAGTCGATCGTGATCGGCAACCTCTACGGCGTCGACATCATGGAAGAAGCGGTCGAGATTTGTAAGCTGCGGCTCTTCCTCAAGCTGGTCGCGCAGGTTGAGACCTACGATCAGATCGAGCCGCTGCCGGATATCGACTTCAACATCCGCGCCGGCAACACGCTTGTCGGCTTCACGTCACTGGATGCGGTGCGCAACGCCATGACGATGACCGCCGACGGCCAGCATCGCATGCTGTATCCCGAGGAGCAGAAGGCGCTGGCGCACATCGAGGAGGATGCGGAAGTCACCGACCGTGCCTTCCAGATGTTCCGTCGCATGCAGATCGAGCAAGGTATGGACGCGAACCAGTTCGCCGACGCCAAGAGCGAGGTGCGCCGACGACTTGACACACTCCGCAACAGCCTCGATCGGCACCTGGCTGCTGAGTACGGTGTGAAGCCAGACAACGCAACGGCGTTCGGAAAGTGGCGCAGCAGCCACTTCCCGTTCCATTGGTTCGTCGAGTTCTACGGAATCATGCATCGAGGCGGGTTCGATGTAATCATCGGGAACCCGCCCTATGTCGAGATGCCGAAGATCAAGCCGATCTATTCTATTCGAGGTTTCGTCACCGAGGTCTGCGGCAATTTGTACTGCCCGATGATGGAGCGAGCGCTGAGCCTGGTCGAAACGCGGGGTACAATGGGCATGATCGTGCCGCTGAGCCTCGCATGCACGGAGCGAATGTCGGAACTCCGAGAACTCCTCGAGTCAAGAGGGCGATCAGTCTGGCTTAGCCACTTCTCGGGAGATGCCAACCCGTCGAAGTTCTTTGAAGGTGTCAAATTCCGGCTCGAAATTGTTCTCATCGGGCCGGCTACCGGGAGAACGACGTACTCAAGTCAGTACCTGAAATGGTTTGCAGAAGAGCGCGGGGCGCTCTTCGCCAAGATCTCATACTCATCCGTTTCAGATGACATCCGCCACCTCGGTCTCATCCCGAAGCTTGGCCGCCCACGGGCAGCATCTACTCTGGAGAAGCTCCTTCGGAAGAACCCACTCGCGCAGGAATTCGCGACGCACGGGAATACCATCCACGTCCATCGCGTACTCACAATGTACGTGAAGTGCTTCGACTTTATTCCTTACTTTCGAAACGACAAGGACGGCATTAAGAAATCGGATGACTACAAGCCATATACCTTTACGTCGCAAGAGCGCGCGCGTTGCGCGCTTGCGTTCCTGAACAGCTCCACGTTCTTCTTCTATTTTGTGGCGTTCGGCGACTGCTTCCATTGCGGCCGTGAGTTTGTAGCAACGTTCCCCGCAGGCCTGAACGAGATCCCGGCGCAAGTGCAAGCGCAGCTAGCGGGCCTTGGAGTGGACCTCATAGCCGACTTGAAGAAACACGCTGTGCGTCGTGTAGCAGAGTCGCAGAAGACCGGACGTGTCGAATACGATGAGTTTTGGCCCCGCCACTCGAAAGGCGTCATTGACGACATCGACCGCGTCCTCGCGCGGCACTACGGCTTCACCGACGAGGAACTCGACTTCATCATCAACTACGACATCAAGTACCGGCTCGGGCAAGACGGCGTGGAGGAGGCGGAGGAATGAATTACACGCTGTCCAAGCACGCGAAGAAGGTGCTGGCGGAGCGCGAAATCCCGCTTGAATGGCTGGAGCGCGCCCTGAACGAGCCGCTTCTGCGTGCGCCCGACCCGGATGACGCCTCGCTGGAACGCCGCTATCGGCCTATCCCTGAATATGAAGGCCGGGTGTTGCGCGTGGTGATCAACCTCTCGGTTGAACCGATCCGCGTGGTCAGTGTATTCTTTGACCGGAAGATGCGAGGCAAACTATGAGACTCTACGTCGACCAGCAAGCCGATGCGCTGTACCTGCGCTTGGACGAATCGAAGATCATCGAGTCGGAGGAGGTCTCTCCGGGCGTGGTGCTGGATTTCAATTCCGAGAACCAGGTCGTAGGCGTGGAAATCTTGCGCCTGTCGAGACGCGCCCCCGGCCTGGAGCCGGGTAAGCTGGTGTTCGAAACGGCGCCCGCAGCGGCGACACGCTAATTTCCGTGCGCCGCCGGCGATTGAAATCCTGGGCGTCGCGGAGCTGTAGGAGGGATGCTGATGCGGTACTTCTACTACGGAAAGCTGGCGCGCCAGGCCAAGATCCCGGCGCGGAAGCTGGTACGATTGCGTGCCCTGATTCGCCGCGAGTTCCCCAAAGACGATATGCTGTTCGAGCTCCACATGCTCCGGGTCTGCATGAGCATCCGCGACGGACACCTGACCATCGACGAAGCGCTGGCTGACGAATCGGACGCTGCAGCGTGAGGCGGTCGGCGCCGGTCCCACCAGTCCCCATGCGAGCAAGCAGTGAGGCGGCCGCTCGCCATTGCGCCCGCATAGCCCTTGACGACTCACGCTACCCCGACCCGGTGCGTCGGTGTCTCGCCGACCGTGCACCCTCGGCCATCACTGCCTGCGGAAACCTCACGATCCTCACTCGCCAAAAGCTCGCCCTGTTCTGCTCGGCGCGCTGCCCCGGCAATCTGATCCTCCAGACCTACGACCTGATCCGGCAGCTACGCGACGCCGGCGCGACGGTGATCGGCGGGTTCCACTCGCCCATGGAAAAGGAGTGCCTCGGTCTGCTGCTGCGCGGAAGCCAGCCTGTTGTTATCTGCCTCGCCCGTGGTCTCGATGGTTTGCGGTTCCCGTCCGAGTGGGAGGGGCCGCTCAAAGATGGGCATCTCCTCGTGCTCTCAGCATTCGCACGCACGCACCGACGTGTCACAGCACACCTCGCCGCCTTTCGGAACGAGTTCGTCGCTGCTCTGGCAGATGAAGTCCTCGTCACCCACGCTGCACCTGGCAGCAAGACGGAGCGTCTCTGCCGCCAGGTGCGAGCGTGGGGTAAGCCATTGCTCACTCTGGACAGCAGCGCGAATGCTAACCTTGTCGCACTCGGGGCGTCCGTGATGGAATGAGACCAACCAAACCGGTCTTCTTAAGATGCAGTCCTGCACGTGAGCGACGGACCACGTGCCCCGCTTGCCGGCAACGTGGCTCATCACGTACTCTGCACGGACCGTATGAGTCCGGCGCTCGTCACCAGCCTCTTGCAGTCTACCGTCACCATGGCGGTGCCGTTGCTGTTGGCGGCGGAGGGCGAGCTGGTGGCGGAGCGCGCGGGGGTGATCAATATCGGGCTCGAAGGCATGCTGCTCGTCGGCGCCTTCGCGGCGATGGTGGTGACCTACTTCAGTGGCACGCCGATGCTGGGCCTTGTGGCGGCGTGGGGCTGTGGGCTGGCGCTCGCCGGCTTGTTTGCGTACCTCGTCGTCGTGCATTGCGCCAATCAAGTAGTGGTGGGCATCGCGTTGAACCTGCTCGCGGTCGGCGTCACCGGCGTGGCATATCGGGCCGTCTTCGGCGTCACCGGGGCGGCGCTGACCGTCTCCGGATTTCCGCCCCGAGCGCTGCCGGGGCTGTCAGCGTTGCCGATCGTCGGTCAGGCGTTCTTCACGCAGAGCACACTGGCATACCTGGCTTTTGCTCTGGTTCCAGCGCTTGCGTACGGCCTCTACCGCACGCTTCCGGGTTTGAAGCTGCGCATGGTCGGCGAGAACCCGCACGCCGCGGCGGCGCAAGGCGTGCAGGTGGGCCTGACGCAGACGCTGGCGCTGCTCAGCTGCGGTCTGCTGGCGGCGACTGCCGGCGCATATCTGGCGATCGCCTACGCGCACACCTTCGTCGAAGGCATGTCGGCAGGGCGCGGCTTCATTGCGTTGGCGATCGTCATCTTCGGGCGCTGGTCGGCGTGGGGCATCATGGGTGCAGCGCTGCTGTTTGGTCTCGCCACCGCCTTGCAGTTCCACGTGCAATCCCTCGGGTTACCGATCCCGTACCAGTTCCTGCTGATGCTGCCGTACGTCCTGACGTTGCTCGTCCTGGCTGGCTACGCGGGCACCGCACAAGCGCCGGCGGCCTTGGGTTTGCCCGTCGATGGCGACTAGCTCATCTCAGTCGATCGCGACGCCGGCGGAGGTGGAGCGGATCGCGCGTCTGTTCCCCTCGTTTCGTGACTTCGTGGATGACGCACTGTTCCATCCCCGATGGGGGTACTACAGCACCGGACGGGTTCGCTTCGGCGAGGGCGGGCATTACGACACGTTTCCGCTGGCGTTGTCGCCGCTGTTCGGTCGCATGCTGGCGCAATACGCCTACCGGTTCTGGCGCCGGGCGGGCCAGCCGGCGCGGTTCGAGCTGTGCGAGCTGGGGGCCGGGAACGGGCAACTGTGTCTCGACGTGCTGGTGCGGGTTGCTGCTGGCGAGCGCGCGGACGGCGCCTGGGCCCGGTTCGCCAGGAGCTTCCGCTATCGGATCATCGAGCGCAGTTCGGCGCTGATCGCGCGGCAGCGCCAGCAGCTCGGGCCACTGGCCGGCGCAGTAACGTGGACCCGCGCGGATCTCGCGGAAAAGAGTCTACCGGATCTCCCGCTGGGGCCATGCGGCCTGGTGTTCGCCAACGAGGTCCTCGACTGCCTCGGGCACCACAAGGTCGTGCCAGCCCCGGATGGCTCACCGGGAGTGACTTTCGTGGTGCCGCTGATTGTGAAGGCCGGCCGTGCGCCGCGCGGGCTCGTACGCGGCCTCGATGGTGCGGAGCGCGCCGTGCCACGCACGGCCCTGGCGCGGGTATTCGGCAGCGAACAGTGGCGCCAGCGGGTCACCTGTCGCGAAGTCGTCCTGCCGCTGCGTGTTGTCCCGGATCTAGACCCCTTCGTGCGCCGCCATTACCCGGAATTCTTCGTCGCGGGAAAGCAGCTGCGGTCCTACTTCGCCTGCCCGGCGATCGAGCGCTTGGTCGGCAGCACGGCGCGCTTGTACCGGCGGTCCGAAATACTGTGGATCGACTACGGCGAAACGCGCCAGTTTCATCTCACGACCGCCGAGCACCAGCGCATTTTCGCGGGGCCGCCGCGCTCCGGCGCGAGCGTGTACCGCGCCCCGGGCCGCGACGACATCACGTTCGTGGTCGACTTCTCCGTCGTCGCCCGGTCGGCACAAGCGGCTGGCCTGCGAGTGAAGTTCTATGGCGGCCAAGGTGAGCTGGCGCGCCGCAGCGGCGTGGCGCTCGACCGGCAGGCCTGTGATCTGATTCTGCGCGTCCGCACACTCGGATGGATGCTGGCATTGATGGGCCTCGGCCCGGAACACGAATGGCGCCACACGGGATTGACGTGGAGCAAAGAGTCCGGCCATGGCGGCTCACTGCGCGCCGATATCAACCGGGCGGTGGCCGAGTTCCTCGGCAAGCGCAAGAGCAATTTCAAGCTGATGATTCTGGCGACGGGCGGCGACGCGTGAGGCGCGCCCGTTACGGTTTCTCGCCGATCAGGTAGGTCACGCCGGCGGCGCCGGCGCGCGCGGTGTGCACCGTGCCTTTCGGCAGCATCAGCCGGTCGCCGGCGCGCAGGCGCATCTCGCGCCCGGCGGCACTGAACACCATCTCCCCTTCGACGATCCACAGGCTCTCGTCGTGATCGTGCGAATGCGGTTGGTAATCCGCCCCGGCCTCATCGCGCCAGCGACACACGTCGAATCCCTCTTGCAGGAGGCGCTCGCGCAACACGTCCTCATCGACCGTCTCGCCTGTGTTCCATGCAATCAATTCCAGTCGCATACAGCTCCCGGTCCGCAGCTAAGGTTACGCCCCGCCTGGGCTCACGCCCCCCGGCATCTCACTCCGGTTCCTCGCCGAAGTGTGCGCGGGCAATCCGTTCCTTGAGATACTCCAGCGTCCCCAGGTCCTCGACGATATCGCCGCCCGTGTCATAGAAGAAGATCTCGCCGTTCTTGTTGCGCCCGACGGCAACCAGCCACGCCAGTTGATCGCGGTCCTCGATGAGATAGTTGATCGTTTGCGCCACTCCCTTGCCGGGAATGATGGTGATCTTTGGCTTCAGGGATTTTTGTTGCTTGGGCATACGCATCGCCTATCGCAGAGTCGTGATGCTGGTCATGGCGCGTTGCGCCTTGGCGGTTTCAGGCATAGCTGAGGAATGACCTGGCCACGAACATATGGGCCGACTCCTAGCAAGTCAATACTGCCTTCACGACGGTCTCGACGTGGTACGACTGCGGAAAGAGATCGATCGGCTGGACCGCTGCGATGCGGTATGTCCTACTCAGTTGCTTGAGATCACGAGCCAGCGTCGCCGGGTTACACGACACATACAGCAAACGCGCCGGACGCAGCTCCACTAGGGTTTCAATGAGATCCGCGGCCCCGCTGCGCGGCGGGTCAAGCACAACCGCGTCGAACGCCGCTTGCTCGTCGCGGAGCCGGCGCACCGCTTGATGCGCCGCGGTGGCGATCACCCGGCAGTTATCCATCCTGTAGGCGCCGGCATTGGCCTGCGCGTCTTCTGTAGCCAGGCGCTGCTGCTCGACCGCGGTCACTTGCGCAACGCGCCGCGCAATCGGAAAGCTCAGATTGCCGACGCCGGCGTACAGGTCCAAGACGCGATCACCCGCCGCGAAGTCGCCCATTTCGAGAACCGTGCGCACGAGCAATTGATTGGCGGCCGGGTTGACTTGCGTAAACACGCCACCGCGTGCCGTGAGGACGAGGTCAGGCTCCGGCGCAAAGGTCAGGCGGTCGTCGCCCCACACGCGCCGCCAACGTCTCCCTTGCAACACCACGCCGGCGGCTTGCTTTTCGCGAGCCAACCAGTCGGCGATGCGCCGGCCATCCGGGGCCGCGCCGCGGCCCTCCACCTCTGCCAGCAGGATTACCCCCGGCCCGGCGCCGCGGGCCACGATTTCGATCCGCCGGATCGGACTCGTGAGGTGCCGAACGAGATCCGCCGCCGCCGAGATGGCGCGGTCCACACACTCCGTTGCTAACAAACAGTGATCCACGGGAACGAGCGCATGCGTGCCGCCGGCATAAAAACCCACGGCGCGCCGGTGCACGCGCAGGCTGAGCCGGCTGCGGTACCCGAATTCAACCGGGGACGCGAGGATGGGCCGTACGTCGACATCCACCAGCCCGGCGATGCGCCGCAGATGGTCGCGCAGATTCTGCTCCTTCGCCTGCAGCTGCGCCCGGTACGTCATGTGCTGCCAGGGGCAACCACCACAGTGTGGCAACCCACAGCGTGACAAGTACGGGCACGGCGGCACGCGCCGCGCGGCGGCGGCACGCGTGATTGCCTGCAGCTCGGCGTAGGCGTACGAGCCGTGATCTTCGCGCACGACGACGTCAACCTCTTCGCCGGGGACGACGCCGCGGACGAAGATCGCCTTCTCGTTCAGTCGCCCGATGCCGTGCGGCCCGTAGGTGAGCGAATCGATATGCAGATGCTGCACGGGCGATGCATCTCCACTGTGGCCATTCATCGAAAACCTGCAAGTAGAGCCCGCCGCTGGCCGCCGCAAGCCCCGCGCCGCGGCTCAGTAGCGCGGCACTGTGGGATCGACGGTGAGGGACCAGGCGTTGATGCCGCCAGTGAGGTTGAGGACGTGCTCGAAATCCCGCTGGGCAAGGAAGAGCGCCACCTGCGCGCTGCGGATCCCGTAGTGGCAGAAAACCACGATCGCTTTTTCCGGATCGAGCTCTTGAATCCGCCCGGGAATCTCGCGCACGGGAATGCGGAGTGCGTCCGGTAAGCGGGCGCGTGCCATTTCCTCCGGCTCACGCACATCCAAGAGCACAAGATCGTCGCAGCGGTCGAGACGCTGTTTCAACTCCGTTGGGCTGATAGACCCCAGCATACCAATAACCTAGAGCGAGGCTCGCCTCACACCAACGAGGCACACCTCGCGGGCAGCGCTTTTCGTGTGTCGCATATCATAGGGATACAAATTACCGTGCCATACGCGATATACCTGTGCAATATGGGTAGTAGGCTAGGGCTCAAGGCAGCTGGCGCTAACGGAAGTCGGGTTGTTTCCGGCACCTATCGAGCCGGCTATATTAGTCGTTGTGGCAACGCAGATCAGTGGCAACACGGTGATCCTCCTCGTCGAGGATGATGTGGATACTCAGGAATCGATGAAGTGCGCCCTCAAGATGGCCGGCTACGACGTAACTGTTGCGTCCGGCGCTGACGAGGCCATGGACTGGTTGCGCCGCGGCCTGCAGCCGGGTGTGATCATGCTGGACCTCATGATGCCCGGCAAGACTGGCTTCCAGTTCCGCTACGAGCAGATGCAAGATCCGCGGTTCGCGGACATCCCGCTGGTCGTGTATTCCGGTCACCACGACATCATCGCCAACGCGGTGCAACTCGGAGCTGACGCCTATTTCCAAAAGCCCGTGGACATCGATGCCCTGCTCCACGTCATCGAGAAGCACTGCCCCAAGCCGGCCCCAGAGCACTCCTCTCCACGACGCTAGCGGGGCCGCGCTGGGTAGCGAATCGGTTTCGGAGCCGGCGCAGCCCATTGGCCACGCGGTGTCCGCGCGGCGAACGATTGGCTGATCGCCACGGCATCACTCATTGTGATCTGTGAGCTTTCGCGGCGCGCGTTCGTTCGGGTCGAGGTTACTCACTGGTACGGCTTGCAGATCAACCGAACGGGTCGTCGCGACAGGCGCCGAGCCGCGGCGCCGGCGCGCGCGCTGGGCGGCGCGCGGTTACGCGCAGGCCGCGGTCAGCTTCGCCAGGACGGACTCGACGCTGATCTGCTCCATACACACGCGTCCGATAGGACAACGCTTGAGGTAGCACGGCGCGCAGGGGGCCGCGCCGATAATCACGCCGGACTCGCTGCCCCACGGTGCCGACCGCGCCGCGCTGGTTGCTCCCCAGAGCGAAATCACCGGCGTGCCGACCGCCGCCGCGATGTGCATGGGGCCGCAGTCCGGTCCGAACGCGGCGCGGGCGCGCTGGAAGATCCCGATGAGATCCCGCAACGTCGTGCGGCCGGCGAGGTTGAGCGGTGGGAACTGCGCTGCAGGCACGACGGCACTGGCGAGCTCGACGTCTCCGGCGCCACCCACGAGTACGGTGCTCACGCCGCGGCCTGCCAACGCGTCCGCCACGGCTGCCGTGCGCTCCGGAAACCACAGACGACTCTCACAGGTCGACCCGACAAAAGCCGCAACAAACGGCGCCCGCACCCCCGCCAGCAACGCCTCTATACGCTGTTCTTCCGCAGCCGTCAGCTGCAGGCCGAACGCGATCGGCACATCCTCGATCCCCAGCCAATCAGCGAACGCCAGGTTCTGCTGCAATTTGGAGCTGAGGTGCGGCATTGGATCAATCGCGTGCGTGTTGAAAAGCCAGTTCCCCTCGCGCGAGTTGCGCCGATGGAAACCGAGCCGCACCGGCGCTCCGGAAGCGCGGCTGATGACGCCGCTCTTCAGGTGGCGCTGCAGATCCACGGTGAGGTCAGGACGGTAGGCGCGAACCGCGGCGAGCAACTGCAGGAAGGCGCGTGCCCTGCGAGGGCGATCAAAGACCAGCACCTCATCCAAGGCCGCGTTCCCGTGCAGCAGCGGTGCCGCCGCCGGCTCCACGACCCACGCGATGCGCGCACCAGGATAGCCGTGGCGGAGCCGAGTGAGCAACGGCAACGCCCGAACGACGTCGCCGATTGCACCGAGCAGCACGATCAGAATGCGGGACTGCGTCCAGCGTCTGTGCGGCGGGACCGCTCCCCGTTGGGTCGCTTCAGGCGGCTTCGGACGAACGTGGCTCATCGGTTTGGCGGCGCTGCTCCGGACAGCGTTCAGCCCGCAACCCGGCGGTAGGCATGTTCCAGGCATCCCAGCTCCGCTGCAGTCACGTACCTGCCGTGCGGGTCGAGCTTGCGGGCCGACCGCCGCAGGCGTGCGAGATCGGCGTCAGTGCTGCGGTGGAAACGGCGCGCGCTCCGCGGCCGATCAAAGTCAATGAGCAGCACCTCGAGTCCGCCCCCGGCACCGGTTGGGTAAATGAGGATGTTGTTCAGGTTGAGATCCGGATGCCTGCCGCCGCTGTCGTGCAGCCGGCGAATGGCTTTCCCGACCGCTGGCAGCACCTGTTCCCGCTCGGCGGCGGGCGGCGCCGCCGCGATCCACTCCCAGAGAGTGCGGGCGTCCCGGATATATCGTGTTGCGATCCATCCCCTGTAGCAACCCCAAAAGAGCCACTGCACGCACGCGCCGTACACCTCGACGACGGGCGCACCACGGGCGCGCAACGCCTCGGTCACGCACAGCTCTCGAAACGGACGCGGGCTCCAGCCCCAGTACGTGTCGTGCAGCAACCGCGCCGGCAGCCCGCCGCGACGAAACGACCGCAACACCATCTCGTGTCCGGCAACGGCGATCACACGCGCACCCCCACGTCCGCCGGTGAGCCGATGCAGCGGATGCGCCGGCATGGCGCTGTCCGGCATCCGTAACGCCGGCTCGACCCAGCTGCGGACATCGGAGCGGATCAGCATCACGATCCGCCCCTGGCGCGCCCACTCGAAGCCACGCGGTGGCGAGCCACGCGGCGCCAGGTCGGTCATCGTCGAAACAAGGGCGGAGGGTACACACACATGCCTGCGTCACGTCCCGACCGGAATCGCCTCATCGATCAGCATCACCGGGATGTCATCCTTGATCGGGTACATCAACTTGCAGGCGTTGCACACCAAGCCGTCCTGTTTTGCCGTCAGCTGAATGTCGCCTTTGCATTTCGGGCAGGCAAGAATATCGAGCAGCTCCTTACTAATCGCCATCTCTCCTCCTGTCACGGGGCCTGCGACAGGCCCGTCCGTTGGGTAATCATGCGCACGAGCACGCCGCCGTCGTCGACCTCCGGCACGATGCGCAGCGCAACGAGCTTGCCGCGCGCGAACGGAAAGTTCTCCAGCTTCACGAGATCCTTCTCGGTGGTCACAATCAATTCGATGTCTCGCGTTCCCCGGGCGATGCGCTGCCAGTCAGCGCGAGTGTAGCGGTGGTGATCCGGGAATTCAAAGATCTCCGCGAGCTGGGTCTCCCACTGGCGAATGAACATGTAAAAGGGCGCCGGATCGGCAATCCCAGCGACGGCGGCCACGCGCCGGCCCGACAGCAAGCCGGCGGGCAACTCCCGCCAGCGCCCACCGTCCGAGACGACCAGCGCCTTGGCGAGAAAGCGCGCAACAAAGACCGGCTTGGCGAGGCGCGGGACCTCGTGCGGCGGGAAATCCTCTTCCGTTTTCACCACGAAGGCAATGGCGTCGGCACGTTTGAGAGCGGCACGGTGCTCGCGCATCGGACCGGCCGGGAGCAAGCCGCCGCGGCGATCGTTGATGAGAACGAGATCGAAATCGCGCGCCAGAGCGCGGTGCTGGAAGCCATCGTCCAGCAGCACCACGTGGCACCCGAGTTGCTCGGCGGCAGCCACCCCGTCCAGGCGGCGGCGCGCCGTCAGGACGACGCCGGAAAAACACTTGGCGAGCATGATTGCCTCGTCGCCCGCGGTTTCCACGTCGACCTCCGGTCCCGCTCCACGCGAGACCACGGTCACGCCGCTGGAGCGCCCGCTGTAGCCGCGCAGCAGAATGGCGACGCGCGCGCCGGTGGCGGCGAGCCGCCGCGCCAGCCACAAAGTGAGGGGTGTCTTGCCGGTCCCGCCCACAGCGAGGTTGCCGACACTGACGACAGCCACCCCGGCACGATGCGTGCGGAACAGACCGACTCGATAAGCCAGATTCCGTACGGCCACCGCCGTCCCGAACGCTCCACTGAGCGGCTGCAGGGCGAGCCAACCGGCCCACCCGGCGACGCCGCGGCGGGCCCACACGATGTCGCGCAGCTGCTGCGAGAACGTGCTCATCGCGCCGCCTCTCGCATGCAGGCCCGGACGATGGCGAGCGTGCGCTCCGCGACCCCCGCGCTGGCGTCAATCACCGCGCGCGCACTCGCACCCATCGCGCCCGCGATCTCCGGATGCGCCAGCAGGCGCAGCCACTCGGCCCGCAACTCTTGCGCATCATGCACCAGCGTGGCGGCGCCATTCTCCAAGAGGGCTTCCGCAGCGGCCGCAACGTTCGCGGTGTGCGGCCCGAACGCAACCGGTTTGCCGGACAACCCCGGTTCCAAGATGTTGTGCCCCCCGACGGCTGCGATGGTGCCGCCCACGAAGACCGCGCGAGCCATCGGCAGAAGATCCGGCAGCTCGCCGAGGGTGTCGAGCAGGAGAACGCGGGTGGCCGGCGCCACCGGCCCGCGCAGCTCGCTGCCGCGCGGCTCGCTGCCGTGCAGCTGGCTGCGACGTTCCGCCGCCACACCGGCCCGAGCAAGCAGCTGCGCGACCTCATCGAAGCGCTCGGGCCGCCGCGGCGCGATGACGAGTAGCATCTCCGGGCACTGCTCCCACAGGGCGCTGCAGGCATCCAGCACCATGTCTTCTTCGCCCGGATGCGTGCTGGCGGCGATGAACACCGGCCGCTCATCGCCCAGTGCTAGCGCCGCTGGGCCGTGTGCTGCGGCCGTGAGCGACTGCATGGGGGCTTCGCGAGCCAGTTTGAGGCTGCCAACCACCAGCACGCGCGCCGCGGGTGCGCCCAGAGCGATGATCCGCGCCGCGTCGGCTTCCGTCTGCATGGCCAGCCGGCTCACCTGGGACAGCATGGCGCGCGTCACCCCTGGTACCCACGCGTAGCGCCGCGCCGAACGCTCGGAGATGCGCCCACTCACCAGTATGGCGGGCACGTCGCAGCGCCGCGCCGCCCGCAGCAGCGCCGGCCACAGCTCGGTCTCGACGAGGATCACGCAGCGTGGCTGGATGAGACGCATGACACGATTGGTTATGCATCGGATATCTGCGGGTAACAACATCGCCGCGTCAGCGCCGAGCCGTGCCCGCGCTGTCTCACGACCAGTGACTGACGTCGTCGACACGACAATCGGGCAGCCCGGCATCTCCGCCCGCAGCCGCTGCACCAGCGGGGCGGCCGCGAGGACCTCGCCGACCGATGCTGCATGCACCCATACGGGGCGGTGCAGCCCACGCACCGCCGCCGGCAGCCACCCCAGGCGCTCGCCAAGGCCGTGCCGATACCGCGTGAGGCAGAGCAACGGCAACAACGGCAGCGCCGCGAGGCCGAGGAGAGCCCCGGTCAGGTCATAGACGGCGTAGCTCAGGGCGCGTGCCAAGTCGGCGCCCTGCGTTGACGAGCTGGTCTGCTGATTCCGTGCGTTGTGCACTTACTCAATCCTGCCGAGTAGCGGCACCATTATTTCGAGTTCATCACTCTGCACGTGCAAGAGACTGCATTCAACGACGGGTGCCGCCAGCGAGCTGGGCTCCCGCCGCGGCGCTGATGGCATTGAGCCGTGCTTCCAGTTCGGCGCGTTTCACTTCGATCTCCTGATCCGTGCAGTGACGCGGCACCTCCAGCGGCTCGCCGAAGACGTACACGATCTCTGAAAACGGCAGCGGAATGACCAGACGATCCCAGCTGTGCAGCTGCCAGGCACGGCTCGCGGCGTACGTCACCGGGTAGATCGGAGCGCCGGCGGCGCGAGCAAGGTAAATGACCCCAGGCTTGGCGACGTACCGTGGTCCGCGCGGCCCGTCGGGCACCACGGCAATGTCCTCGCCGTCGCGATAGGCGCGCAGGAGTTGCAAGAAGCCGGCGGCACCGCCGCGTGTGGCGGAGCCGCGCACCGCCCGGATGCCCCAGCGCGCCGCGGCGCGCGTGGCAATCTCGCCGTCGCGGTGCTGGCTGTTCATGATGCACGGCGTTCGGCGGCGATCCCTGCACGCGATCGGCATCATCACGGCCCGATTGTGCCAGAACGCGAGCACGGCATGCTCGCCGCGCTCCCAGCGCGCGAAGAGACCCTCGGCGTTGACGTAGCGAATGCGAACCGTACTCGCCAACAGGCGCAACGCGCCGCTGATGAGCGGCGGCGCGAGCCAAACCAGAAGCCGCTGCCAGCGGCGACGCCAACGCTGGCGACGGGCTGGAAGGCCGGGGATCAGTGCAGCACCTTCGCTTCCAGCACGTCGGTGTCCTGAAACTGCAGGTCGTAGAGCTTGCGGTATTCGGCGTTGAGCGCCAACAATTCGTCGTGTGTGCCCTGCTCGACGATGCGACCGCGGACCACGACGAGAATACGGTCGGCACGGCAGATGGTAGACAACCGGTGCGCGATCACCAGCGTCGTACGATTCTGCATGAGGGTCTCCAACGCGCTTTGGACCAAGCGCTCCGATTCGTTATCCAACGCCGAGGTCGCCTCATCCAGCACCAAGAGCGGGGCGTCTTTCAGCAAGGCACGGGCGATCGCCAAACGCTGCCGCTGTCCGCCCGAGAGCTTGACGCCCAACTCGCCGATGACGGTATCGTACCCATTCGGCAACTCCATGATGAACTCGTGCGCGTAGGCTGCTCTGGCGGCCGCAACAATCGCGTCCATGCCCTTGGCGATATCACCGTAGGCGATGTTGTTGCGCACCGTATCGTTGAACAAGAACGTGTGTTGGGTGACGATGGCGATCTGCGCGCGTAGGCTGGCAAGGGCGTAGTCCCGAAGATCGACCCCATCGATGGTGATGCGCCCGTCGGTCACGTCGTAGAACCGCGGAATCAGGTCGGCCAGCGTGCTCTTGCCGCCGCCGCTCGTGCCCACGAGCGCAACCACCTCCCCGCGTTTGATGTCGAGGCTGACGTTGCGCAGCACCAGCTCGTGCTCGTAGCGGAAACTGACGTTCTCGAACCGGATGCCGTCGCGGATCCGCTCGAGCGGGCGCGCATCCGGCCGATCGACGACGTCACTGGTTGTGTCCAACAACTCCATGACGCGCTCGGCAGCGCCCAGCGCTTGCTGGACGACGCTGTTGGTTCTCGCCAAGCCCTTGAACGGATCGTAGAGCAGGAACAGCGCCGTCAGGAACGCCAGAAACGACCCCTGGGTGCGGCCACCGCTGATCACGCTGTAGCCGCCGTACCATACCACGCCGGCAATGCCGCAGGCCGCGAGGATCTCCATCATCGGATTGGTAAACGCCCGGATGCGCGTGCTCTTCATGTACAACCGGAATAAACGCTCATTCTCGTCGTTGAAACGCTGCCGCTCGTACTCTTGCATGCCGAAGGCCTTCACGACCCGGTTGCCTTGAATGGTTTCTTGCAACAGCATGGTCATGTTTCCCATCCAGATCTGTCCCTTTTTCGCGAAGGCGCGCAGGCGCTTCGAGAGACGGATCACCGGCAGGACCGACACCGGGAACACGACGAAGGCAATCAGGGACAGCACCCAGTCCTGATAGAACGCCACCGCCACCAGAATGACCAGCGAGGAAGCATCCTTGAGGATCGAAGCCACCGCGTCGGTCACGGCGGAGCGGATCATGACGACGTCGTTGGTGACGCGCGAGACGATGGTCCCGGTCGGCGTGCGGTTGAAGAAAGAGAGCGAGAGATGCTGGATGTGGTCGTTCAACGCGTTGCGCATGTCGGCGATGATGCGCTGGCCAACGTATTCGGTCAGATACGTGCTGCCGAAGCCGACGATACCGCGGAAGACAAAGGTGCCCAGGATGGCCACGGGCAGCACTTTCAGCGCCCACAGGTTCTTGTTCGTGAACACGTCATCGAAAATATGGCGCACCAGGAACGGCATCGCACCGTTGGTGGCGCTGAACAGCAGCATGCAGATGACGGCGAACGTGAAGTGCGGCCACCAGTACGGGCGCATATAAACCAAAATGCGCCGGTAGAGCGATTTGTGCTTCATGCCATCAACTCCAATGCGAGCCGCGCGGCACGTTCTGCGGCACCAGGCTCACCGAGCTGGCTGCGGAGCTCACTCAACGCGGCGCTCAACTCACCGCGTCGTGCGGCGACATCACGGACGGCGGCAACCAGGTTCGCGGGCGTCACGGCACCCTGAAGCAGCTCGGGAAACACTCGGCGCCGCAGGATGATGTTCGGCATGCCGATATGTTCGACACGCACCAACAGGCGCGCGAGGGCGAAGGTGACGCGGGCGACGCGGTACACGATGACCATCGGCCGGCCGAGCAGTGCCGTTTCGAGCGTCGCGGTGCCGGAGGCGACGATCGCCGCGTCGGCGGCGTGCACCACGTTGTACGTGTCATGTTCGATGATCGGCAACGCCGGCGCGCGCCCGAGGACCGCCGTAACGTCGGCGCGCGTCAACGTGTGCGCGAGCGGGAGGACCGCTTGCCACCCCTCGGCACACAGCTGCGCCGCCGCCGCTACGCCCGCGGCCAAGAGATACCGTAACTCCTTTTTGCGACTCCCGGGAGCAGCGCCAACACCGGCCGCGTCGGATCGAGCCCGTAGTACGCCAGCGTTTCCGCACGCGTGCGAGTCGGATGCACCAGGTCGAGAAGTGGATGGCCGACGAATTCCGCCAACCGCGGGCCGGCCACAACCTGCCCGTTGTTGTACAGTGCCGGCTCGAACGGGAAGACCACGCCGATGCGGTCCACGCGGCGCGCGATCTTGCGGACGCGTCCGCGACGCCACGCCCATACTTGCGGGGAGACGTAATAGAAGACCCGGATACCGAGCTTGTGGGCGCGCTTGGCGAGCAAGAGGTTGAACTCGGGATAATCAATCAGCACGACCAGCGCGGGCCGCTCCGCGATGAGAAATCGTGTCAAGCGCCGATAGGCAGAGAGCAAACGGCCGAGCGTTCCCAAGGTTTCCACCACCCCCATCGTCGCCACCGCGGCGGTATCGACGAGGATGTGCATGCCGGCTGCCCGGAGGCGCTCGCCACCGATGCCCCACACGTCGATGCTCGGGTCCTGGCGGCGCAGAGCCATCACTAACTCCGCCCCGTGGAGATCCCCGGACGCCTCCCCGGCTACCAACAGCACGGTGCGGGGCCGTGGGCAGTTTCCGGACGCGTTCGTCATGCGGTCTCCAGGTGCGTGCGGATCAACTCCGCCACTTCGAGGGCGCGCAGTGCCGTGCGTCCATCCACCAGCGGGCGCTGGCGCGTGCGCACCGCGAGTAGGAAATGCTCGATCTCATCGAACAACGCGTCGCCTTCCCCGAGCGCGTGTTCCTCGACCGCGATTGTTGGGCCACCGGCATCCGCGAGCCGCCGGCAGACGCGCACGTGCTTCTCGCCGTAATCCACGGAGACATAGGTATCGGCTTGAAACAGGCGGATCTTGCGCTCGCGTTTGAGCGCCACGCGGCTGGCGGTGATGTTGGCGATACAGCCGTTGCCGAAGCGCAGCCGCGCGTTGGCAATGTCCGTCGTCTCCGAGAGCACCGGGAC
This sequence comes from uncultured delta proteobacterium, assembly GCA_963729835.1. Taxonomy (GTDB): domain Bacteria; phylum Desulfobacterota; class Binatia; order HRBIN30; family HRBIN30; genus CAVSQF01. The sequence continues at coordinate 132,383 of CAVSQF010000030.1, forward strand.
CCCAACGGCCTCGACGCTCTGTACCTCGGCGCCGACCAAGCTCAGGATGACGTCCAAGTCGTGGATCATCAGATCGAGAATCACGTCGACATCGGTGCCGCGCTCGACGAAAGGCGCCAGCCGGTGGCATTCGATGAAGCGCGGCCGCGTGACCACGCCCGCGAGGGCGCGGATCGCCGGATTGAAGCGCTCCAAGTGCCCAACCTGCAGGATGCGCCCCTGCTGTTCGGCGGTCTCGACCAGCGCACGTCCGTCGGCAACGGTAACCGTCATCGGTTTTTCCACCAGCACATCGACACCGTGCGTCAAGAAATCGTTCGCCAGCGCAAAATGCAGCGGCGTAGGGACGGCCAGGCTCACGCAATCGACGTGCCCGAACAGCTGGCGATACTCGCTCGCCGCCTCGGTGTGGCACCGGTGGGCCACGGCTTGGGCACGTTGCAGATCAGTATCGACGACGGCGACGAGGTCGACGTCGGAGAGACTGGCGTACTTCTCGGCGTGGAAGGCGCCAAGATACCCCACGCCCACAACTCCGGCACGCAACCGCCCGCTCATACGGATGCTCCCGTCTCGTGAACGCCGACAACGCACAGGCCCCGCTGCTCCGCGTCGTGCAGCAGCTCCGGCTTGTCGAGCAATAGTGTCTTCTCCGCTTCGAGGGCGAGGACGGTTACGCCCGCAGCAGCACAGACGCGCACCGTCTCCGGGCCCACGGCGGGAACATCGAAACGCAGATCCTGCTGCGGTTTGCTCACCTTGACGACCACGGCACCGGCGCACCCGCCGCGCCGGATGGTCGCATCCGTCCCTTCAATGGCTTCGACGGCCAGCACAATGCCCGATCTGACGACCACCGTCTGTCCGATGTCCCACCGACCAAGGGCCTTGGCGACGGCCACCCCATGCGTGATGTCCTGCCACTGCGCCGCGTCGGGCACCCGCCGTGTGAGCGGGCCAGCGGGGGTCACGATGGTTGAAAGGAACATGGTCGAAGGCACGACATGGATGCCTTCGCTCTCGAGCTCCGCCGCCAAGCCGCGCAGCAGCGCATCGTCGCCCCAATGCCCGAGGCGGGCCAAAAAGCGTTGTCCTCGTTCGTCCGGTGCGAAGTGCTCCAACAGCGTGGCTTTCCGGATGCCCCCGGCCATCACCGCCTGCTCGATCGCGGCGGCGCGCAAGGTGCGAATGATCGTGTCCAACTGACCGACCTTGATCCAGGTGATCGCAGCCACCGCTGCGCTCAGCTCCGGAAGAGTTTCGCCTTCATGCGCCACCGCGACCACCTCGATTCCTTCGGCGCGCGCCGTGCGCGCGAAGATCAAGGGAAAGTAGCCGTTGCCGGCGATCAGCCCAACGCGGCGCATGAGAAATAGAGTTGATAGTTGTTAGTTGTTAGTTTATAAGTCATCGTCCCTGACGAATGAATTATTCATTTACATTGACAAACAACTAGCAACTAGCAACCAGCAACTGCCTCACCGGCACAGCCCCCGTTCGGATGCCTGGATGAACGACAGAAAATGTTCCACCTCGCCGGTCAGCGTGAGCTCGCGGCGCGCCTGGGCGATGGCGTCAGCCAGTTTGAGTCCGGATTGGAAGATGATGCGATAGGCACGCTTGATCTCACGAATCACTTCGGTGCTGAACCCCCGACGGCGCAGGCCGACCAAATTGAGGCCGTGGAGCCGCGCCCGATCACCGGTGGCATTGCAAAACGGCGCAACATCTTGCGACACCATGGCCCCAGCACCCAGAATAGCGGATTCGCCTATCTTTACAAACTGATGGATGCCGGCCAGGGCGCCCACCACCACGTAGTCCTCGACGTGCACGTGGCCGGCCAGTTGGGCGCCGTTGGCGACGATGACGTGATTACCCACCTGCGAGTCATGGGCAATGTGGCTGTAATTCATGATCAGATTATGATCGCCGATGCGCGTCACCATACCGCCGCCGCTGGTGCCGGTGTGCAGCGTGCTGAACTCTCGAAGAATGTTGTGGTCGCCGATGACCAGCTCGCTGTCTTCGCCGTGATACTTGAGGTCCTGAGGGATCGCCCCTACGGACACGTGATGAAAGATCTGGTTGTTGCGGCCGATGGTGGTGCGGCCGTCGACCACTGCATGCGGCCCGATGCGCGTCCCCGGCCCGATGCGCACGCGCGCGCCGACGATGGCGTAGGCTTCGATGACGACGCCGGCATCGATCTCGGCGCCCGCCGCAACGATCGCGGTCGGATGAATGTGCGGCCCGCTCACAACCGGCGCGTCCTTTCCACTTCCATCGCCGACAGGACCGCCTCGGCTGCCACTTCGCCGTCCACGCGTGCAATGCCATGCATCTTCCACAGTGGCGGGTGGCGTCTGACGATCACCACCTCCAGCTGCAGTTGGTCGCCGGGAAGCACGGGGCGGCGGAAGCGTACCCGGTCCAGCCCGGCCAGGACCACCACGCACCCCGGCTGCACCCCATTCTGCGAGCGATGCGCCAGCAGCGCACCGGCCTGCGCCAACGCCTCGCAGATGAGCACGCCGGGCATGAGTGGCTGCTCGGGAAAATGCCCGCGGAAGTACGGCTCGTTGATGGACACGTTCTTCAGCGCCACGATACGCCGCCCGTCCTCGAACTCCAGAACACGATCGATGAACTGGAACGGAAAACGATGCGGCAGCAGCGCCGCAATCTCATGCAGGCTAATTACCGCCGGTGACTGTCCACTCATTTCTCTTTCTTCTTCTTCGCCGGATGCTGGCTGTTGTATTCGCGGATGATTTCGTCCGTGAGGTCGGCGCTCTTGGCGCCGTACAGCACCGAACTGCTGCCCCCCTCAAGGATCAACGTGTAGCCTTGCCGTTCGCCGTACTCGCGAATGATCTCCTGCAAGTCTTTGATGATCGCGCCGGTCAGCTCGTTGTCCTTGAGCTGCAGGTCGGCCTGCGAGTCCTTGTAGGCACGCTCGAAATCACGGAGCTTCTTGCGGTAGTCCTCCTCCAGGTTGTTGCGCTCCGCTTCCTTCATGACCAGCGATTTCTTGTCCAGCTGGTCTTTCAAATTGTCGATGTCGTCCTTCTGCTTCTTGAGAACATTCTGCAGCTTGTCGACTTGGACCTTGAACTCGTCCTTGGCTGTCTTCCCGGTGTCCGACTCGTTGAGCGCACGCTGGAGATCGACATAACCGATCTTCGGCGTTTGCGCCCAGCTCGTGCCGGCCAGCAAGAGCGCGGTGATGACCAGCGAAACTCCTCTCATGTACGTACCTCCTATACATTTCGTGAAACGTGAGGCGTGAAACGTGCACCGCCATCCCGCCATCTCATGTTTCACGCTTCATCCTTCTCACGGCGGTCCTCCGAACGAGAACATCACCGTCTGGCGGTCGTCGCCGACGTGCGGGTTGAGGGGGAATCCCAGTTCGAGGCGCAGCGGCCCAATTGGCGACAGCCAGCGAAAACCGCCGCCGACGGCCATACGCAGCCCGCCGAAGTCAATACCCTGCTGGGCCGAGAACGCATTGCCCGCATCGTAGAAGACGACGCCCTTCAGCCCGAGCGCTTCAACGATCGGAAAGATGATCTCGTTGTTGAAGATCAGCTGCTGGCTGCCCCCGATTGGATCGCTGCGAATGCTGTTGCCGGCCGCATCGGTCACGGTGTTGCGCGGCCCCATCGAGAGAATGCGGAAGCCGCGCACCGAATTGATGCCGCCGGGGAAGTAGCGCTCGAACAGCGGCAGGTCCCGCTGACTGCCGTAGCCGAGCCCGTACCCGAGGGTTTGGCCCAGCGACAGGGTGAAGGTCCCCAGCGACGGACTCTTCCACAAGGGATAATACCAGCGGGCACGCGTCTCCAACTTGATGAACTTGCTCTGGCCACCGACGCCGGCGAACTCGAAGGAGAGGTCCTGCATTGACCCACTGGTGGGATCGAACGGGTGATTGCGGGTGTCGCGGAACAGGCGCGGCGTCAGGCTGCTCGTCAGACTGCTGCCTTCCTCACTGCGGATGGCTCCTGCCGCCGTCGCATCGACGTCAGTGATCTCCGCGTCTTCGATGCGGTACTCCAACCCGAGTCGGGTGTCCTGCAACGAGTAGCCGGCCACGCTTTGCCACCCGAGCGCCGTCAGCGGGTAAAGCGCCCGGAAGCTGGCGCCCGTTCCACCACGGGTGAATTCATCGAAGATCAACTGCCAATTGAACACGCTGAACCCGGTGGTGAGTTGCGTATCGAGGAAGTACGGCTCGGTGAAGTCGAAAGAGAAGTTGCGTTGAATGGCGCCGAAGTCCGCGTTGATCACCGCCCGCTGGCCGCGGCCGAACAGATTGATCTCCGAGAGGCGCACGTTGAACAGAAACGACTCGCCCGAGGAGATACCGGCGCCGGCGGAGAACGCCCCCGTCGAGGCTTCCTTCACATCGACCAGCAAATCGAGACGATCTTCGCTTTCCGCCTTGCGGGTGGTGATGTTCACGTCCTCGAAGAACCCCAGTCGGCGCAGGCGTTCCTGGCTGCGGCGCAGCTTCGAGCCAGAGAAACGCTGCTGCTCTTCGAGCTCCAATTCGCGCCGAACCACCTTGTCCCGCGTTTTCGTGTTCCCGGTGATCTCGATCTTGTCGATCGTCACCTCGGGGCCCTTGCTGACCTTGTACGTAACATCGACGGTCCTCGCCGTGGGGTTCACGGGCGTGTCGGGCGTCACGTTGACGAAGGCGAACCCTTTGTCCCCATAGGCGTCCGTGATCGTGCTGATGTCCTCGCGCAGTTTGCTGGCGCGGAAGACCTCCCCCGTTTCCAGGTGCAGCTTGCTGCGCAGCTTGCGCAAATCCTCATCCGAAAGCAGCTCGCCGCGGATGTCGACGCTGCCGACCTTGTACTGCTCGCCTTCGTCGATCTTGATGGTGACGTAAAGCCCGTCCGGCTTGCGCTCGACGACCGGCTCGTCGATCTTCACATCGATGTACCCGTGATCGTAGTAGAATGCCGTCAAGCGTTCGATGTCGGTCTTGAGCACTTCGTTGTCGAGATTGCCGGCGCCAGTGAGAAACGACAGGAACCACTTTTCTTTCGTCTGCATCACCCCGTTCAGCTCTCGTTGGAAGGGCGAGAAGCGCGATGTCGGCGGGAAGGCGCGGACCCCCTCGAAGATGATCTTGACGATGCGGACGAGTTTTCCTTCGCTGATCTTGTACGTCAGGGACACCTCATTTGTCCCGACGGGCTTGGTTTCGTAGTCGATCTTGGCGTCGAGATAGCCCTTCTTCTCATAAAGCTTCTTCGCCTCATCGATGCCGTGGCGCACCTTCTCGGGCTCGAAGATCGTGTTCGGACGTACCTTGAATGCCCCCTCGAGGTCCTCCTTCGAAATCTTGCTGTTGCCCTCGATGTGCACGTCGCGGATGAGTGGGCGCTCACGGACGGTATAGGTCAGCGCCCACTTGCTGTTTTCGTTGGTCAACGTGGCTTCCACATTATCGAAGAACCCCATCCGATAGATGGCGCGGATGTCGTTGTCGACGGTTTCTTCGCTGAGGCGCGTGCCCGGCTGCGAGCGCACCTGGAGCCGAATCGCTTCTTCCTCCACCCGCTGATTCCCCGTGATGACGACCCGATCGAGTCGCACGCCTGGTTGGGCAATGGCCGTTGTCGTGGCGGAGAGCAAGAGCCCCAGTACGAACCCCACCGGCAGCACCCGCATCTCATTGCCCCTACAGACTCGATCGGCGCCTAGGCCTATCAAACGGCGGACACTGAGTAAATACGCGCGGCACTGGTATCGGGAGGGGCGTGCGAGCGCTGGGTCGGCCCGCGTCATCACGAAAACCAAAGGGGCTTAGTGCAGCTTGCCATTGTGCAGCCGCAGGGTGCGGTGGACCAGGCGTGAGAGCGCGTCGTTGTGCGTCACGATGACCAGCGTGATGTCGCGGTCGCGGTTGAGGTCGATGAGTAAGCCATGTACTTCGGCGCCCGTTTCGGGGTCGAGATTCCCTGTCGGTTCATCGGCAAGGATGACGCGCGGCGACAGCGCCACGGCGCGCGCCACGGCGACCCGTTGCTGCTCGCCGCCGGACAGCTCGCCCGGTTTATGCGTCAAGCGCTCGCCCAACCCGACGCGCTCCAGCACCGCTCGGGCATGCGGCTCGGCTTCGCTCGCCCCCATGCCGCGGATCAGTGCCGGCATCATGACGTTCTCCAACGCGGTGAAATCCGGCAGCAGATGATGGAACTGGAAAATGAACCCGATCTCGCGATTGCGCAAGGTCGCCTGCTCGCGCTCGCTGAGCCGAAAGATGTCGATGCCGCCGAACAGGACGGTGCCACCGGTGGGCCGATCGAGCGTGCCGAGCACGTGCAGGAGCGTGCTCTTGCCGACGCCGGACTGGCCGATGATGGCGATGGTCTCGCCGGCGGCGACTTCGAGATCGAGATCGGCGAGCACGTCGATGCGCTTGCCGTCGTTGTAGCTCTTCGACAAGCTACGCGCGTGGATCAGAGGCTCAGCCATGGGCGGACGATAAATCGCTCAGCACGTGGTTTCCGTATTGACGCTGACGGCACTTCCCCCTCCTTACCAATTTTCGAAAGGCGGGGAACCTGATAGCGTACCTGACTGCAACAGCGTACAGCCGTCTTCAGGGTATCTGAGGCACGCTCACTCATAACGGATTACATCCACCGGGGCGAGCCGTGCCGCCTGGCGCGCCGGATAGACGGTCGCGAGCAAGCAGATGAGCAACGACGCCACGGTCACAGCGATGAAGTATTCCGGATACATTTTCACCGGCAGCGTGTTGACGTAAAAGACATCCTTCGGCAACTCGATGAATTGGTACCGCTTCAGCGCCCAGCAGGCCACATAGCCGCCCGCATTGCCGAGCAGCGTCCCGACGATACCGATGATCATGCCCTTGAAGATGAAGATGCGCGCCACCGCGGCACGCGTGGCACCCATCGATTTGAGGATCGCAATGTCCTTGCGTTTCTCCATCACCACCATGATCAACGTCGCGACGATGTTGAAGGCGGCGACCAGCACGATCAACAGCAGCACGATGAAGTACACGGTCTTTTCGAGCTGCAGCGCGGAAAAGAGATTGTGGTTGATCTCCATCCAGTCGCGCACGCGGAACGGGAAGCCCAACGCGGTGCTGATGCGGTCGCCGACTTGCTTGGCCTGATACAGACCGGCTACGCGCACCTCGATGCCGGTCACCGTGTCGTCCAGGTCGAAGAAGTTTTGGGCGCTGGCGAGGTCCATGTAGACCAGCGAGGCGTCGTATTCGGCCATCCCGGAGTCGAACAGCCCGACGACCACGAAGCGTTTCATGCGCGGCACCATACCGACTGCAGTGGGCTTGGCAATGGGCGAGATGACGTTGACCGGGTCGCCCAGCAACAACCCGAGTTGGCGCGCCACGTCTTTCCCGACGATCAACCCGGGAAGCTCCACGGTTCCGGACCTGCCCTCGTCGAGGGGGACGTCGTGCAGCTTTCCGAGCCCGTCGATGCTCCCTTCTTTGAGGTGCCGTGCCAGGTCGATGACGCCGTCGGGTTCTGGCGTGACGCCCCGCACCACCGCGCCGGTGACATTCTGTTGCGCCGACAGCATGACCTGGCCGTAGATGAACGGTGCAGCGGCGACGACTCCCGGCACGTTCTTGATCCGCTGCACGACGCTGGGATAGTCGCTGACCGTGCCGTTGAAGCTGAGCACGATCACCTGTGGATTGAAGCCGAGGATGCGGTCACGCAGGTCTTCTTCGAAGCCGGTCATGACCGACAGCACGATGTTCAACGTCATCACGCCGATCACCACGCCGAGCATCGAGATGACGGTGATGAGCGAGATGAACGCTTCTTTGCGTTTCGCCCGCAAATAGCGCAGGCCGATGAACAGCTCGTAACGCACCGCCCGCTCATCTAGCAGGTCTAGCGCGCTGCGGAAACCGTCAGCCGACGGTGGGGCCGCATGCCGACTTTGATGGGAACAGCTCGGGGATGCTGTGTGGGGGACGACGATCCGGACGGTCGAAGCTGCGAGGCGGCACCGCGGACGCGGCCCACCATCGCATCGACGCCGGTCACAGCAGGATCACCTCGACCTCACTGCCGGCTTCCAAGCCTTCGGCATTGGCCGGGATGCAGACGAGGCCATCGGCTTTCACGAGATTGAAAATGGCGCCCGATTTCCCCGGCAGGGGGACGGCGTGGCGCTCTCCCGCCTGCTCACTGAGAGTGACCCGCACATAATCTTCGCGGCCGGGTTGTGAGGCGACGTTCTGGCTCAGCCGCGCGCGCACCGTCCGCTGCGGCGTGAACACCCCGGCAGGATCCTCGCCTCCCAACACGCGCAACAGGGGCGCGCCAAACAACTCGAAAATCACCAGCGCGGACATCGGGTGGCCCGGCAGCCCCAACACCGGCTTGCCGAGCACGCGCGCCAGGATCGTCGGCTTCCCGGGCGCCACCGAAATGCCATGGAAGATGATCTCGGAACGCGGGAACGAGGCGATCACCTCGAGCGCGATGTCTTTCGCACCAACCGAGCTGCCACCCGAAATCAACACGGCGTCGTGGCGTGCCAGGGCGCGGGCCAACGCGCGCTGAACGCGGTCACGGCGGTCGGCAACCACACCGAAATCGCTGACCACCGCCCCGGCTTCGCTCGCCATGGCGAGCAGCGAATAGGCGTTGATGTTGCGCACCTGGCCCGGTCGCGGGGTAACGCCTGGTGGCACGATCTCATCACCGGTGGAGATCAACGCCACGCGCGGGCGCCGGAAGACGCGCAGGCAGGTAATGCCCACACCCGTCAGCGCGCCCAGATCACGCGCCCGCAGGCGCCGGCCGGGCGCGAAGATCGGCGCACCTTTGGCAATGTCTTCGCCGACGCGCAACACGTTCTCCCACGGTGCGACACCGCGGTGGATCTCGACGGTTGCGCCCGCGGCGCTTACGCCGGTGGCGGCTCCGCCGGTGACGGTGCCGCCGGTGAGCTCCTCGGCATACTCGATCATCACCACGGCATCGGCGCCCGGCGGCAGCATGCCGCCGGTAGCGATGCGCATCGTCTCACCCTTGCCGATGGTACGTTTTGCTTCCTTGCCCATTTCGACCGTGCCAATGAGCGTGAGGTAGGCGGGAACGCTAGCCGAAGCCCCGAAGGTGTCTGGGGCGCGCACCGCATAGCCGTCCATGTTGGCGCGGGGAAAGTGCGGCAGATCGACAGCCGCACTCAGCCCCTCCGCAACGACGCGGCCAAGCGCCTTGGCGACGGGGATGCTTTCCGTCGCAACGCTCGCCCATGCGGCGATGCGGGCGCGCGCCTCGTCGGTGGTCACGACACGGAAGAACGACTTGACGGGGGCGGCTACAGTAACTTGATGTGCGTGAGGCATGGCAGCTCTCGGCGAACGCGGGCCTGATAGTCCCGATCGATCTCGGCGAGGATCACCATCTCGCGATCCGCGGCGCGCGCCAGCGCTTTGCCCCATGGATCGATGATCATCGAGTTCCCGAAATCGACAACCCCGCTCGGGCTCCGGCCGATTTGGTCCGGCGCGATGACGTACACTTGATTCTCGATCGCCCGCGCACGCAACAGGACTTCCCAGTGCGCCGCCCCGGTCGGGAAAGTAAAGGCCGATGGCACCGTGATGATCTCAGCCCCCGCACGGGTGAGCTGACGATACAGCTCGGGGAAGCGCAGGTCATAGCAGACGCTCAGACCGAGCACCCCGAGCGCTGTTGGTACCGTGACGACGCTGTCGCCGGGCGCGCGCGTGTCCGATTCCCGGATCGAGACGTGGCCCGGAATGTCGACGTCGAACAGATGCAGCTTGCGGTAACGGGCGATCAACTCGCCGTGCGCATCGAACACCAGGCTGGTGTTGAATACCTTGTCGCCGGCGCCCTGCTCGAGAACGGATCCGCAACCAGGTGGATCTTCAGGCCGCGGGCCAGCGCGCTCAGGCGTTCCGTGCTTGGGCCGGGGATCGGCTCGGCAGCCTGGCGTTCTTCCGACCGCAGGCCGCGCGACAAGAAGACCTCCGGCAAGACCACCAGCGCCGCTGCCTGGCGTGCTGCTTCGGCGACAAACGATTCCGCCTTGTCCAGGTTGGCAGCTTTGTCCGAGCCGGCGCACAGTTGAATTGCCGCGGCGATGAAACGGGGCGTGGTCATGACGACACGCCGAAGCTACCGATGGGTTCGGCGCAGGTCAATGACGGCGCCGCACCGATACATACACGGTTCCGGCCACTCGGTTCGCCGCAACCGCGTCTGTGTTGCGCTTTCGGAGCGCCGCATTTACGATCCACGCAATGGGAGGCAGCCAGCGTCGCGTCCTGCGGGGATGCGGGCCAGGCGCTAGGGGCGCTGCCCAAGCAAGGAGAGAAGGATGTTCACCGGAATAGTGAAAGGAATCGGCAAGGTCAGAGGGCGGATCCTCCGACCGGGACTGTCCACGATCTCGATTGAGCTGCCCGCCGATCTGGTACAGGGCCTCGAGACGGGGGCCAGCGTCGCGATCGATGGAGTATGCCTCACCGTAGTGAAGACGAGCGGCGCCATCGCCGACTTTGATGCGATGCAGGAGACGCTGTCTCGCACGACGCTGGGGTCGCTGCAGGTTGGAGATGGGGTGAACGTCGAGCGCTCGGCGCGTGATGGGGCCGAGATCGGCGGGCACCCGATATCTGGACATGTTGACGATTTGGCTGAGGTCGTCATGGTAGAAACACCCGAGAACAATCACGTCATCACGTTCCGGGTGCAGCCGCAGTGGATGAAGTATATCTTCCCGAAGGGCTATCTGGCTTTGAACGGCACGAGCTTGACGGTTGCGGCGGTTGACCGGGACAATTCGAGCTTCACCGTGTGGTTCATCCCTGAGACCTTGCGGCTCACCACTTTCGGCCGCAAGGTGGTCGGGGATAGAGTCAATTTTGAGATCGAGCGTAACACGCAAGTGATCGTTGATACCGTTCGCGGTTTTCTCGAAGAACGTCTTGGAACGCTGTGGCCGCGCCTTCAGCACCTGCTGGCTGACCTTGGGCTCGACGCAGAACAGCTGGCCGGCCCCGGTGCTCCAGAGTTGCCCTCCGAGAGGAAGGGGTGACGGCTTGCTGGTAAGAAGATCCCATTCCCGAACTTGCGACAGGACATTTCCCGCATCCCAAAGATGGGGAAATCCAAACGGCCGCTGGTGCTTCGCAAGGTGGCACCTGCGGCTGGCCAACCGATTGCAAACACCTCTGATCCAAACGGTGGAGTGAAGGCAATTCGGCGCTCTATTTAAAATCACCGAGAGGGGAGTTCATGTCCGCCAGGCGCATACCGCCGACAAGCAGCGCACCACGCTCTCAGCCGAGCGTGGCGAAGCCGCGCGGTGGCTCACGAAGCCACACGGCAATGATCAAACGCATCCTGGTTCCGGTCGATTTTTCCGACGCCTCGCTGGCCGGGCTCGCATACGCTCTCGAGCTTGCTAAGGCACTCAAAGCTGAAGTCGTAGTGCTGTTCGTCGTCGAGCCGTTGTATTCAGCTGGCGACCTCGGCTTGCTGCTGGAAGAGGGACAGCGCCGCGGGCAAGAAGAGCTCTCACGTCTCGCCTCGCGCCTCCAGGGGCGCGGGGTAGCTTGTCGGACGATGCTGCAGATCGGTACACCTTACCAGGTGATCGCAAATGCAGCGGCTCGCGGACGAGCCGACTTGATCGTAATGGCCACACATGGACGCAGCGGTCTCTCCCACCTCGTCATGGGGAGTGTCGCAGAGCGGGTGGTCCGGACCGCACATTGTCCGGTCCTCACCGTGCGTCCCCCGGGCAAGGCAACTTGCGCGCCGGACGCCGGCGGGCCTTCACACTAGCAGGGCCTGTGCAGGCCGCTTCCGCTCCGCACTCCAGACCCCTCCTCCGGAGACCGCAGCGAGCAATCACCTGCGCTAATCACGCTCCACGGCTAGCATTGCTCCAGCTGATTTGGCAGGCTTGGTGGGATCTGCTCGATCACATTGCGCAGCTCGCCGTAGTCGAGCGGCTTTCCGAGGAGGCGGACGAAACCGCGCATCGCGGCGTGAGCATGTACTCGCTGGATCGGCAGAGCAGTAACCAGGAGAACCGGGACCTGGGGATGGGCTGCATGGAACACATCGGCAAACGCCAAGCCGTTCGTGTCGGGCATGTCGTAATCGGTGATCACCACCCGTACACCATCCAACGTTTCCAAAGGTGGAACGTCTGCGGCGGCAGCGCATTCGACCACGGTCAGCCCATCATCCCGTAGGTTCTCGGCCAGCGCGCTACGAAAAATGTCATCATCGTCAATGAGCAGAACCATATTCATATCTCGTCTGTGTCGAGCACGTTTCCGTCTGCGATCGGCACTGTCCCGATGCGTAGCAACGGTGAGGCCGAACCCTTGACGGCTGAAATTGCCAACTAGTAACACGCTGAAAGCGTCCTGGCTCTCAAACTCCGGTAATCATGCGGGCACGGAGAGGGCTTCATTTCCCAGCTTCGCGAGAGGAGTTTTCGGGAAGCTGCTTCACAGTTCGTCACTCCATTCCCACTAGGGGTTAACCCGCAGACGACATGAGGGGCGCCGTTGCTGAGTCGCTTGATCAATCGGCGCGCACGAGTTGTATCTCAGATCTGGGAATCGCGCCTGGCCCCCGGGGAGCTTGTCCCGGGGCCCTCGGATGAATATGGTTATCTCCGTGACGAGTTTTGCAGAGACGCTCGCGGCACGGTTGAACGACTTGGCCAGCAACCTCTGGTGGGCGTGGCAGCCGGAGGTCATCGCCATCTTCCGGGACCTCGATCCGGCGCTCTGGCGCGAGACCAATCACAATCCGGTGGCCTTTGTGGCTGAATTGCCCCCCGAACGGCTGGCCGAGCGTGCGGATGAAACCGCCCTGGAGAGTCGGATCAACCTGGCGTTTCGCCGTTTGGAAGAGTACCTGCATGCCCACGCAACGTGGGGGAGGACCGTGTGTGGTGTTTTGCGGACCCAACCGGTAGCGTACTTCTCTGCCGAATTCGCCCTCCACGAATCGCTCCCGATCTATTCGGGCGGCTTGGGAGTTCTGGCAGGAGATCATCTCAAGGGTGCGTCGGATCTGGACGTGCCACTGGTCGCCGTCGGCATCTTTTACGGCTTAGGCTACTTTCACCAACGGATCGACCACAGCGGCTGGCAACAGGAGGCCTACGGGCACGTAAAACGGGATACGTTACCGGTGCATCGAGCCGTCGGGCGCGAGGGCAATCCCCTACTCGTGGAGGTTCCACTAGGCGGTGAGACCGTGCGGGTGGGTGCCTGGCGGGCCGCCGTGGGACGCTCGCAACTCATCCTGCTTGACTCCGATGTCGAAGAGAATTCGCCGCCCAACCGAACCCTCACTGACCAGCTGTATGGCGGTGACGAACGCGTGCGCTTACGCCAGGAGATGATTCTTGGCATCGGGGGCATACGCATGCTCACGGCGCTCGGCATCAACCCGGGAGTCCTGCATCTCAATGAGGGGCACTGTGCCTTCGCGCCGCTCGAGATGGCCCGGCAGCGGGCGGGGGCGGCGGGGGTGGCCTTCGCCGTCGCGTGCCGCGAGGTGGCGCTGCGCACGGTGTTCACGACGCACACGCCGGTCCCAGCGGGGCATGACCGCTTCGCACCGGATCTGGTGCTCGATCAACTCGGATGGCTGCAGCGCGAGGCCGGACTCTCGGGCGCGGACCTCTTGGCGC
>CAVSQF010000031.1:0-22699 GCA_963729835.1 uncultured delta proteobacterium
ACCCATGCTGGTTCCTGAAATAACCCAACCGCTGGTCCCCACTGGCGGTGTTGCCGTCACCGCCACCGACTAAAGCAAACACGCCACTGGCGGTGTTTTCGTCACCGCCACTGACCGTGGCACTCCAGCCCATCGCCTTGTTCTCGCTGCCACCACAGACCGACGAGGAGCCGGTGGCAGGCACTTGACACGCTGGTATAATCAATGGTCCACGTGAATGAGGAGGTGCCCATGCTCGAGGAAATCGTGCTCGAGGAGGAGACGATCGCGGAGGAGCGAATCGCCGAGGCCGGACGCTTGGGAGCGGCGCTCCTGAATCAACCACTGCGCACCGTGGCCACGCTGCGCAAGGCCGTATGCGTGCCGCCCACCGTCAGTGTACGGTCTGCCATTGAGCAGATGAACCAGAACGGCGTCGGCTGTGTCTTGGTGGAGGAACGAGGTCAACTGACGGGGATCTTCACCGAGCGTGACGTGTTGACGAAAATCGTCGGCACCGCGCTCGACCTCGACCGCACCACAGTGGCCAGCGTCATGACGCCCGACCCCGAATCGCTGGCGCCCCGACCCAGTGGCGTATGCCCTCAACCTGATGTGCGGCGGCGGCTTCCGGCACATTCCATTGCGTGATGACAGCGGACATTCCGTCGGCGTGGTGTCGATGCGGAACCTCGTCGACCACATGGTCGATGTGTTCCGCACCGAGGTCCTGAACCTGCCGCCGCCGGTGCGTTCCGGCACACAGGCGCGCGAAGGCGCGTGATGCCGTGCACCGTTGATCGTGCATCGTGCTCGTCAATCGAGGTCCTTCTCGAATCACGAGCAACGAGCACGAATCACGACGCATCTTCCACGCTGCCGTCGGATGGCCGCACACGTTTGAGCGTCTGCGGCGCCGGCAGGATTCGCGGCGCACCCGGCGTCAGCGCGGTGGAGATCACAATGAGTGAGTCCGGCCCGAGCCATGCCAGACGGCTGAGGTCCGCATCGGGTACGTCAATCGTCCGCACCGTGTGGTCGCTGACGTTCAACACATAGAGCTGGCGGCGATTGCTGGGATAGTCGAGCGCCGGCGCCGCGGTGAAGGCGAGCTGCTGGCCATTCGGGGACACGGCCAGATCGGTGATCGCCGCCGCCCCGCTGGCCAGCACCTGAACCGCACCGGACGGCAACGGGATCTCCCAGACCTGCCAGTCCCAATCGCCGCCGATGACCGCGTACAAGCGGCTGCCGTCAGGAGCCCAGCGGTACACAATGCGATCGCGGTCCCAGGCGAGCACCAGCCGGTCGTTGCTGCCGTCTCGCTGGACGGCGCGCAGCTCCAGGCGATTCGCCCACGCCGCGGTATAGGCGAGTTGCGTGCCGTCGGGCGACACCTGGGGCTGATCCAGCGACTCGCCCGGCCGCCGCAAGAAGGTGTCTTCTTTGCCGTCGGCGGCGAAACGCACGAGACGGTCGTCCGCCGCGGCATAAACGATCCCGTCGGCGGCAGCGCAGGGCACACTCCCGTGCCCGAGGGTATGGCGCTCGCCCGCGCGGGCCAGTGTGACCACCGCAGGAAGCGCATCTGCGGGGGTCGGAGCACATTTACAACGAGCCGGGCGCCGTCCGGCGACCACACCGGCGGCGCGGTCGGGCCACGGTCGAAATCCCACGTGTGCCGTGTTCGCCCACCCTCGTTCGTCGAGATGCTGCAACGGACCCATGGGAAGATCTCGCCGTTGGTGGTGGCGAGCTCGCCATTCGCGGACGCCGCCACGTACACCGGACCACTCTGGCGTGGATAACGGTTGTTCTCGCGCTGCACGTCGGCCCACGCCAGCAACGGGTCGAGGATCGCGTATGCAGCATCGGGCTCCAGGGTGACGTGGCCGCCGACACGCACCGTGCTGCGCACGGGGGCGCCGCCACCCTTCTTGAAGGTCCACAGATCAATGTCGCCCGCAATCGTCGCGCTGCCGAGATTGCTGACGGTGAGCTCACCGCGGTCGTTACCCTCCAGCGATAGATCAGCGAGCCGATCGGAGCGGATCCAATCGGCGAAGTACGGCTCGAGATCCTGCCCGCTGACCTCCTGCAGAACCTTCTGCAGATCACTGTCGGTGACTTGCTGATAGCGGAATTGCTCGACGAACTGTCGTAAGGCGCGGGAAAACACGTCCGCGCCGAGGATGCGCTGGAGCATCATCGCCGTGTAGGCGCCCTTGCGGTAGATGGTGTCGCGCGCGGCGGCCTCGGTGAAGGCGTTGTCGAGGACCGACATCTGCGCGATGACGCCTTGCCGCGCTGGATCGAAGAACTCGTCAGCGAGACGTTGGGGTAGCGCGTCAGGGCCGTACTCGGCCGCGGTGGCGACTGAGACTCGAGTACTCCGCCAAGCCCTCGACGATCCATTCGCCGCCAGTCCCGGGCGAGAGCCATTTCTGGGCGACGCGATCGCCCCACCAGTTGTGGGCGATCTCGTGCGCGAGAATCCCGAACCCGTAGTCACCCGTGCGGAAGTAGCGGACCGAGATACCGAGCACCCCGGAGCCGTCGTTGAAGGCGCGGCGCAGCCGCCGGCTGACGAACGCGGTGACTTGCGGAAACTCCGAGGGGCCGTAGCGGTCCTGAAACGTGCGGTTGGCATCGCGCATGGATGTGAGCACCCGTTGCGCGTCGAGCTGCACATCCTTTGGAAGGTACAGCTGGTACGTGAGGCCGTCGGCCTCGGCAGTGCTCAGCTCATACTCACCGGCGACCAACGCCAACCCCGCCACGGGCCGGTCCGTGTGCCAATGCACTTGTTGCACGTCGCCGCGCTGAGCGCGCGTGGCGCTCACGGCGTTGTGGACAACGGTGAGATTCGCCGGGGCGGTGACCGCGACGTCCGCACTGAAGAATCCCTGCGCGTCGGTGGGGTACCAGAAGGCATCGACGTTGAGAAGCACTTGCCGCGGGTCGAAGAGCATCGCGGCGCCACCGAAGCTGCCATCGGTTGGCCTCCCCGCGTAGTCGACCGTCAGCTGCACGGCGGCGTCCTTGGGCACCGGGGCGTCGAGCGCGACCACGGTCAGGAGCCACAGCTGATACGCCGATACCGGTCGCTCGGTGCCGTCGGGGTTGCTGATGCGCGCGTAACGCACGTGCAAACGGTCGTTGAGCAAAAAATAAAAGTGTCGCCGCCCCTCTTCCAAGCTGCGGACGGTGAGTGTCGCCGCGCCCGACAATCGGCCCTGATCGGGAAGGACGCGCACGTCGAGCGTGAGTTGCTCGACGCGCTGGCCTGCCGTCAAGCGACCGAGCTGTGCCGTCATCGTTCGGAGGAGGGTGATGTTCTGTGCCCAGACGGCCAGGTACAATGTCACCGCCAGTGCGACGATCAACACGAGGACCACAGCGGCCAGCCAGGACAGAATGCGGTTCGAAATACGAATCAGGGTCGCCATCAGAAGGACCATATGGGCAGCCTTGCGGCTCTGTCAACTCAGTCCGGCAAATCCTGAGACGTCCACGTCCCCACTGGCATGCCGCGGACGTGGGGGCCAACGGGTGTGATACGTTCAGCGGGGTGGCGGCGCGAGGGCGACCGCGTCGTCCATCCAAGTGACCAGTCGGCCGAATTCACTGTCGGCGGTGCCGGGATCGGCGGCGGTCAACACGTCGAGGTGCGCATAGCCGGGCTCCGTGAAGGCCTCGAATCCGGCTGCGGTCGCGCCGCGCACGCTGCCGTTTCGCAGCGTCGCCGAGATCGAGTCGCGGTACGGGTCGAAGTTCTTGGCATCGACCACGAGCCCGTCACCGCCGGCGACGGCAAACACCGGCAGATCGACACGCGCATTCTCCGTCACCGCCATGCCGTATACGTCGTGGCGCCAATCGCCGGATGGCTGGACGTTCAACGAGGTGGTGATCCCGGCATCGAGCGTCAACCGCGCCGGGAAGTACCACTCGATGAAATCGCTGGGACCGGCGAACAGTGCTTCGGCAAACGTGTCGAGGTCGGTGGCTACGGGATGGCTCGCGCTCGACGGTTGCCAATCGTAGGTCGCGT
The DNA here is from genome assembly GCA_963729835.1 of uncultured delta proteobacterium. Lineage (GTDB taxonomy): Bacteria > Desulfobacterota > Binatia > HRBIN30 > HRBIN30 > CAVSQF01. Next base: position 4,034 of record CAVSQF010000031.1, read on the forward strand.
TCGCGTCGGTCGGCGCCAGCAACCCGGTTGGATCGATCCCGAGCAGAGCGGCGAGCAACGCGGCTTGTGGATTAGGACCGACCGGGCCGACCGCTTCGCCCAGCGAGGCGCGGATGAAAGCAAGCGGGTCAAAGTGCTTGTCGAACCCGAACGCGAGCGCAGCACGGTTGGTAGTCGGTGGAACCTTGGGCTGTCCGAACACCAGGAAGAAGAACGTGCGGTTGAGGTCCGCGTCCGGGTTGAGGGCCGTCGGCTGCCCCAGCCGTTGGCTGGCACGCATGGCGAGGATCTGCGACGTGACGAACAGGTCGCGGCTCACGAACGGAATCGACGACAGCGGATCGCCGGTGCGCAATGCCTGCAGGCTCGTCGGGCCGCCGATCCCGCCGGAGAATCCAGTCGTTTCGTACTGCGTTTGATCCGGAATCGTTCCCGCCGCAGCGGGCTGCGGCGCACCTTCGAGCAAGAGCAGACCCGACAAGCGCTCGAAGCCGGCACGCCCGCCGAAGTTCCAGGCCGCATAGATGGGCACGATCGTGCCGCCGAGCGAATGGCCGCCCAGGAAGATCGGCACGTGCGGATAGCGCTGATCCGCCGCGGCGATGAGCGCGTCGATGTCCTGGATATGCGTCTTGATGCCCCACTCCGACATGAAGCTGATGTCAGTCTGGTTGGCGCTGCTGTCGAAAAACCCGGCGAAGGTCTTTCCGCCGACCGCTTTCTGGTGGAAATAGTAGTCTTTGGCGATGTCTGCGTCGCGCCCGGCTTCGGCTGCATTGAGGCCCGTTTGATCTTCGAGTGCGTTCGAGCGCCGGTCGACTGCCCACACGACCGTGTGCCCGTTAGTGCGTGTGACGACACGCTGCGCCATGTAGCGGAAGTCGCCCGCGCCACCTTGGAATCCAGGGACCAGGATGAGGACGCGCGTCACTTGTTGGTCGCTCACGCCGGCCAGTTGGTAGGCTTCGGCGTACGAACGATTGAGATCCAGCGGCGTCGCCGTGCCGGTTGCGGGATTGGCGGGGGGCGCATCGCTCGGTATGGAGATCGCCGTTTCCGTGATGCTTGCGGACGTCGGCGTGTTCACCGGCGCAAAAGTGTCGTCGTCGCCGCAACCCACGGCCAGCACAGTAACGAGGCTACAGATCACAAAAACAGGCACACACCTCGTCACGCCAAACGTCCGATTGTGGTCGCGGTCACACATTTTTCCCTCCTTAAGCGCGCTCATAGATTCCAGCACGAATCCTGCCCCGCGTGCAAGGGGTGAAGATCGCCTCTCTCCTTCGCAAGATCGTGGGGTCGCGAAGCCACCCACCTATCTGCAGGCTGGCTGTGGAAAACGCGGGCCGATGTGTATACTTTCGGATCACATGGCGAACGCGCCGGGTCCTTTCGGCCGCATTTTGGTGGGCGGCCGCCTCAACATCGTGCACCTCGGCCTGCGCGACTCGTCCCTCGGGGATCTCTACCATTTCCTCTTGATCTCGTCGTGGTCACGACTGCTCGCGATCCTGGTTGCGGTGTACATCGGCAGCAACAGCGTGTTCGCTGCGGCATACTTGCTGGGCAGGGACGCGATTGAGAACGCGCGACCCGGTTCGTTCGCCGATGCTTTCTTCTTCAGCGTGCAAACGATGGCCACCATCGGTTACGGCACGATGGTGCCCCGGACGGCGTACGCCAACGTTCTGGTCTCGATCGAGGCCCTGGTTGGGCTGCTCGGGCTGGCGATGGTGACGGGTTTGGTCTTCGCCAAGTTCTCTCGCCCGACGGCGCGCGTCCTGTTCAGTCGGACGGCGGTGATCACGATGCGTGACGGCGTGCCGTCCCTGGTGTTCCGCATGGCGAACCAGCGAGGCAATCAGATCGTCGAGGCGCGCATCCACGTGGTGTTGGCGCTGACCGAGACCACGGCCGAGGGCGAGCTGATCCGTCGCCTGCACGACCTGGAGATGGCGCGGGCGCAGCACGCCTTGTTTGCGCTGTCGTGGACGGCGATCCACCCCATCACCGAACGCAGTCCGCTCTATCGGGCGACGCCGGCGTCCCTGGCTGCTCGGGAGGCACTGATCATCGTCTCGCTCACGGGGCTCGACGAATCCTTCTTGCAGACCGTTCACGCCCGGCATTCCTATACCGCAGACGAGATCGTGTGGGGCGCGCGCTTCGCCGACATTCTTTCACGCGCCCCGGACGGACGCGTGCAAGTCGACTATCAGCGGTTCCACGAGCTCGTCCCGCATCCCCTGCCGCAGGGGGTTGGTGACCATAGCGTCCTACCCGGCAAAGCCGGAACCATACAGGAAGAAAATGCGAAACAGAAAACCGAAAATGCAAAACCGGCTAATTGACCAGTTTCCGGTTTCCTGTCCTTCATCACCCCGTGACCAACCCTCGTAGAATAGCGGCGCCGATTGTGGAATCATCTTCACAATGGCAGAGACCCCGGCGCGGAGGCAGTTCCTGGCGTTCGTGAAACGCGAATGCCCGACGTGCACGCTCGTGGCGCCGGTTTTGGCTGAGCTGGCGTCGCGTCTGGATCTGACCGTCATCTCGCAGGATGATCCCACCTTCCCGCGCAATCTGCCGGTCACCGACGATACCAATCTCGATCTGTCGTGGCAGCACCGGATCGAGACCGTCCCCACGCTGCTGCGGCTGCGGGACGGCGTCGAAGAACAACGGGTGATAGGCTGGCACCGTGAGGAGTGGATACACCTGACCGGTGTGCGTGATCTCGGTGCCGGCCTGCCCGATTGGCGTCCGGGTTGTGGCTCGAGGACGGTCGATCCGGCGCTGGCGCCCGGCTTGCGGCTGCGGTTTGGGCGGTGGAAGCTGCACGCGCGGCGCGTGGAACTGGCTGCGCTCGAGGACGAGATGGAGGCGGCATTCGCGCGCGGCTGGAGCGACGGTCTGCCGGTGGTGCCGCCGACCGAAAGTCGCGTGCTGGAGATGCTCGAAGGGACGCGGCGGCAGGCCAGTGAGACGGTTGCCGTGGTGCCGCCCGATCTGGTCGAGTGCACGGTGGAAAAGGTGGCGATCAATGCCGTGATGGCCGGGTGCAAGCCCGAGTATCTGCCGGTCGTGCTCGCGGCAGTGGAAGCGGCGTGCACGGACGAGTTCAACATGCACGGCCTGCTCGCCACGACGATGCCGGTCGGGCCGGTGCTCATCGTCAACGGACCGATCCGCCGCGCGATCGGGATGAACTCCGGGATCAACGTGTTCGGGCAAGGCAATCGCGCCAACGTCAGCATCGGCCGGGCGTTGCAGCTGGTGATTCGCAACGTGGGCGGCGGGCGACCCGGCGAGGTCGACCGCGCCACCTTCGGCAACCCGGGCAAGATCGCGTTCTGCTTCGCCGAAGATGAGGAGGGCTCCCCATGGCCGCCGCTGTCGGTGGACTTCGGGGCGCAATCTGGCGCGAACACGGTCACGCTGTTTCCGGGCGAGGCGCCGCGCAACATCATGGACCAGCTGTCGCGCGATCCCGAGTCGCTGGCGCGGTCGTTTGCGGTGAACTTGCGCACGCTGCACCATCCGAAGCTGGCGATAGCGTTCGACTGCATTCTGGCTATCGGCCCGGAGCACGCGCGCGTGTTCGCCGAAGCCAAATGGAGCAAGGCACAACTCACGGAGCGCCTGCACGAGTTGCTGCAGATCCCGGGCGCGGACCTCGTGCGCGGTGCGGGCGGCATCGCCGAGGGAGTGCCGGAGCATTTCCGTGACGTGACGATGCCGAAGTTCCGCCCCGGCGGTCTACTGATCGTGCACTGCGGAGGCCGCGCTGGGCTGTTTTCAGCGATGATCGGCGGATGGGTCAACGGACCAATGGGCAGTCAGCCGGTGACGAGGGAGATTACATCATGAGCACATGCGATGCTGAGCATGTCACACACCTGGTCCTTCTCGATCCAACGAGTGAGCGCGCGCCGGCGACGCGCGCGCGACTGCCGCGTCCCCGGTCGATCAGCGGGTTGACGGTCGGTCTGCTCGACATTTCGAAGCCGCGGGGCGATGTGTTTCTGGATCGGATCGAGCAGCATCTGATCAGGCGTGGGGCGACCGTCAAGCGTTTCCAAAAGCCGACGTTCACCAAGCCGGCGCCCATTGATCTGCGGCAGCAGATCGCGGCCTCCTGTCAGCTGGTGATCGAAGCCCTGGCGGATTGAGGGAGTTGCACGTCGTGCAGTGTGCACGACACGGTTGACCTGGAGGCGCGCGGCATCCCCGCGGTGTTTGTCGCCACCGTTGCGTTCACAGATGCGGCGGATCATCAGGCGCGCGCGCTCGGCGCGCAACCGGCGGCCGTCTACGTCGAGCATCCGATCCAAGACCGCACCGACGAAGAGATGCGGCGCATTGCCGACCGCGCCATTGACGAACTGGTCCGCCAACTGGAGGCGGAGAAGTAGCGGCGTGGGACGCGGGGCGCCGTCGACCTCGCCTGGTGGTTACGCGCCTTCGTAGCCGGCTAGGCAGATAGGACGTCCTGAGGTGAACATATAGAAGGAATAACCTCTATACGGATTGACAGTCGATCATATTCGCTATATATTCGCCTCCCAGGATTGGAGGTCGCTATGAGTAACCAGCAGGGATTGCAGCGAGCAAGCACGGACGCGGAGAGACGCCCGCCGATGCCAGCCAGAGCTCCGGGGCACAGCGTGGAGCGAGCGACGGTTCCATTCTGCCATGCGCCGCAAAGCGCAAAGGCAAGTGAGCACACAGCCGTGGGGATGCTGCATGCTTCAGGCTCGCTGGCCGAGCCAGTGTTGGCACCGCCTGCCGTGCAACCTGATACGGGCGGTGCGTGCAAGCGCAAGCTGCTCGACCAGGTCCGCGACGCGATCCGCACGCGGCACATGAGCTACCGCACCGAGGAGGCCTACGTCCACTGGATCAGGCGGTACATTCTCTTTCATGGCAAGCGGCACCCGGCGCAGATGGGCGCTGCGGAGGTGTCGGCGTTCCTGTCGGCGTTGGCAACCGCCAGCCATGTGAGCGCTTCCACTCAGAACCAGGCGCTGGCCGCGCTGTTGTTTCTGTATCGTGAGGTGTTGGCGCAGGATTTCGGCTGGCTCAACGACGTGGTGCGCGCCAAGCGCACCCGGCGCCTGCCGGTGGTGCTGACGCGGGAGGAGGTCAAGGCCATTCTGGGGGCGCTGCGGGGCCGTGAGTGGCTGATGGTGATGCTCTTGTATGGGACGGGGCTACGCTTGCGGGAGTGTCTCAGCCTGCGAGTCAAGGACATCGATTTCGGCGGCAATGAGATCACCGTGCGTGAAGGCAAGGGCCGCAAGGACCGCCATACCATGCTGCCGGCGGCGGCCCGGGAACCGTTGCGCGTGCATCTGGCACAGCTGCAAGCGACCCACGCTGAATGGTTGCGCCAGGGGGTGGCGGCGGTTCACCTCCCCGATGCTCTGGCACGCAAGTATCCCAATGCGCCGACCGAGTGGGCCTGGCAATGGGTGTTCCCGGCTTCCGGTCTGTGCCTGCATCCCCGTACCGGAACACGGGCGCGTTTTCACTTGCACGAATCCGTGCTGCAGCGGGCAGTGAAGGAGGCCGTGCGGCGGGCGCGCATTGGCAAGCACGTCGGCTGCCACAGCTTTCGTCATTCCTTCGCCACGGACTTGCTCCGGGATGGCTACGACATCCGCACCGTTCAGGAACTCCTCGGCCATGCCGACGTGCGGACCACCATGGTGTACACGAGCGTGTTGAACCGCGGCGGGCACGGCGTGCTGAGCCCCGCCGATCGGTTGTAGGGACACCCGGCATGGCAAGCGCGCAGTGCGTGTTGGGCTGCGACCCTGCACATGCGGGAGGCCGTGTTGGGCTGCGCGATCCTTGCAAGGGTTGCGCAGGCGGTGATATACGGGGTCACGGTCATAAGTGGCGGCAGGAACAGGAGAAGATCCACAATGGGCTTTGCCAACACACTGCGTGTTGAACTGACATGGTCCTGTCAGTTCAACACGCATCGAAGCCGAGCGGCCCAAGTAGGTAAGTAGGTAGTTCGGCTTGCAAACGAGGGAGGATCGTCATGGTCACAGTCGAGCAGTCCGTAACAGTTGTCTTCGCTTTTTTCTCCGCGATGATCATCACCACGGGTTTAACACCCACAGCCGGGCACGCGCAGGGCGCCGCCGAGGCCATCGGGCGTATCCGTACCGGACCGCATGCCGACATGCCCCCTGCTCAGATGTCTCACGCCAGCGGTGCTGAAGGTCAAGGCATGACCATCGAAAACGAAACAGGCCATGCGATGATGGTTTATTTCAGCGGTCCAGTGCAGCGATCGATACAGGTGCCCAACGGCGGTTCGGTTGGCGTTGAACTGATTGTGGGCGGCTACGAAGTCGCAGCCGAGGTGCTGGGAAACACGCCCGACGTCAGCATCACGCCTTTCTATGGGCGCCAGACCTACGAAACTAACGCCCACTACTGGCTTAAGTTCTTCCTTCAAGGGTCCCCAGCGAACCGCATGATCGCTCAAGAAGGGGATGTGAACGCGAAAGATAAGGACGGTTGGACACCCCTCATGCATGCCACCTTCCCATATGATGACGCAAAGGGTACGTACCGCGGCATAGACGCAGCTAAGGTAAAGGCCCTTATCGCGGCCGGAGCCGACGTAAACGCGAGGAGTAATAGCGGCACTACGGCGCTCGCGAATGCTGCTATGTGTGGTGATGAGGACAGCGTCGTAGCCCTTATCGCTGCTGGTGCGGATGTGAACGCGCCTGATGATAAAGGCTATACTCCACTCATGTTGGCGGTGATGGTTGTGGGTGAAGTCGACGTTGCAAAAGCGCTGATCAAAGCTGGAGCGGACGTGAATGCAAAGAACAAGGAAGGGAAAACCGCTACGGACTACGTGAAAACTCTCGCGATGGCTCAGGCCCTGCTCTTGACGCGTCCCGAGCAGGCTCCTGCCAAGGGTGAGGAGTACCACGCTTTGGCACTGGCCTGGAGATGCGGAGGCCTCGTCGCCAACATGGAGTTCACGTTCGGAGGCGCGCCCTCGGGTGACCTCACCGGTTTCCAGTGTGTGGGCAAAGATGGGAACACGAGGAGCATTGAACTGAAATCGACGAAGATGGTTAATGGAAAGATCGAAACCAAGGACTTCGGCACGATCCTTATGACAACGACGGGTACGTCGGCGCACTATTCCATGGCGGGGAGCAACCGAGAGAAACTGGGCGTCTTTCTCGGATTCTGAAGCCTCAAAACGTGGGGTGTAGCTGCGATTCGAGCGACGCTGCGCAAAGCTCGATGGCCCAGGGGCGTGAGGCGAGTGAGACGAGTTGAACCATTGAGCTGATCCATGCCGAATCGGCTCGCCGGGACTGACCCGTGAGGGCCAGCCCCGGCTGCCACACCACCGTACGTGCGGGTCCGCATACGGCGGTTCCGATCAGACGCGGGCCGTCGGCCCGTAGTGAAGAACAATCCATAACGTGCGCATGTCGGGAACTCCCTGTTCGTGCAGCCAGCGGTTATTCAGGGCGCGTTGGACGATGCTGTTGGCACTCATCCGCCAGTACCCTTTACGGCTTCGCGTGGCCATGTGCACTGCCTCGGGTGAGATCCCCAAGGCGAGCAGATGGCGGCGGCGACTCCGGGGCCGTTTCCATTGCTTCCAGTAGTACAACCGCACTCTTCGGCGTACCCATTCCTCCAGTTCCAGCAACGCCGTGTAGGTGTGGCTGATCCCGAAGTAGTGGAGCCAACCGGTGACGTACCGCCGCAGTTCGTCGATGACGTCCTGCACCCGATGCCCCCGGTTGCGACGGGTGATCTCCTTCACCCGTCGCTTGAAACGTGCCTGGGCCTTGGTCGTCCACACCGCTCTCCCACGTGCGCCGATCTGGAAGCCCAGAAAGGTGCACTGTTTGAGCGGCGCGGCTTGGCTTTTGGCCCGGTTGACTACCAGTTTGAGCTGCCCTTCCACGTACCGCGTCAGGCTCGCCATCACCCGTGCGGCCGCTTTCGCGCTCTTGACCATGACCAGGAAGTCGTCGGCATAGCGGGCAAATCGATGTCCGCGCCGTTCGAGCTCCTTGTCCAAGGGGTCGAGCGTGATGTTGGCCAGCAAGGGCGACAGCGGCCCACCCTGCGGCACTCCTTGAGGCGTGGCCTCGCAGGTGCCCTCGGGCAGCACCACACCGGCTTCGAGGTAGCGGCGGATCAGGCCCAGGACCTTGCGGTCCCGGATCTTTTCGCGCAACTGGCCCATCAGCCGGTCGTGGTTGACAGTATCGAAGAAGGACTTAAGGTCACAGTCCACCGCATAGCGGCGTCCCTCTTGCCAGCAGGCCTCCACTTCCCGCACCGCCTGATGAGCGTTGCGGCCTTCGCGGAACCCGTAGCTGTGGTCACTGAACCTGCCCTCAAAGAGCGGGGTCAGCACCTGCGCCAACGCCTGCTGAATCAGCCGATCCAACACCGTCGGCACACCCAGCGGGCGTTGTGTCCCGTCGGGTTTGGGAATGAACACCCGGCGCACCGGCGCCGGGCGGTACGTTCCCGCCATGAGCGTAGAGCGTATCCTCGGCCAATGTTTCCGGCAGAACGCCGGAAATGCCTCGACGGTCATCCCGTCGATGCCCGGAGCCCCCGCGTTGGCCTTGACTCGTCGCCAGGCCGCCCGCAGATTTTCCGGGGCCAGAACTTGCTCCATCATGGTCTGCTCCTGAACGCTCCCATGCTTCCCTGCATGGCGGCCCTCACCGCTTCCTGGCCTGCCGGCGTCATCGGTCGCGATGGCCTCCACGCGGTCGGAACGTTCCTGTTCGGTTCGGCCCTTCATGATCATCAAGACTTCCGGGGTGCGGGTTTAGGTGGGCGCCTTCCAGCCCCCGGCTTGCTGCTCATTACTATGGCCTCTGCTGACTCCCCGCCAGGTTGCCCCAGCGGGGTCTCCCCAGGTAAGAGCGCGTTGCTTTCCGGCACCACCGCCGCATTTACCTCCGCGACTGAACCGTCGACTTCGCTGTGTTGTGCCAGCTCGTCGCATCCCGTCGGCCTTCCTATGCGGTTCTTGTCCATCGGCCCGCCGGTTTCCCCTAGCCTTCCTTCCCCCGACCGGTTACCCTGCCGGAGTTGGCTTCGAGTGGTAGGTTCTTCATGTTTCCATGACCGGTTCTCCTACATGAGGACTTGCACCCCATTTACAACGCGCCCATGCTGGGCGCACACAAGCCGTTCCAGGCGACGGCCAAGAGCGGGCCGCGCCTGAACGACAAGCGTTAGGCCCCGAGAGAGGGACAATCTTGCGCCCGAGCTTTCCTAAGAGGCCCGCCAGTCACGTGGTCGGTGACAAGGCCGTCCAGCTCTTCATTGCCTGCTGCGATTCGCGGTGGGTGATATCCAGAATGGAGCCGGACTATGGCCTCGATCTCCGAATTGAGATTGTTAGGGACGGCGGTGTGACCGGCGAAGAGTGCTACGTCCAGGTCAAGGGATCCTCGTCAGTCGCTATATCGAGCGACAACACTGCCTCGGTGGAAATCCGTCAACAGACCATCAACTACTGGCTCGGTAAGTTGAGCCCAGTTCTTGTCGTGCTCGTCGACACTTCCACGGGCGTCCTCTGGTTCGATTGGCTCGAGGCCTGCTATCCCGAGTACCCACGCGCACTTGATCATGAGCGTACCCGCACTGTCCGGCTCTCCCGCTGCAGTTCGGAAGCAAGCATCCTTTCGGACATCCCGGCCTACCTGGAGGGCTACGCCAGGAAGCAGCGCGTTACGCTCCTGCAACTGTTCCGTGGGATAAGCGTCGTCCAGATGCTCTTCCACGTCACCGAACTGTTCAACATCTGCGCCAAGCACGTCATGTTTGTTCAGAGTCCAGCCAAGAACCTGACCGACGACGAAATGGTCGGCATCTGGCAGCGTTTCTACCAAGAATTCGCGCGTCACGACCTGTTCGTCCGCGTTCCGTGGTATCATTATGCGTTCTCTGCTGAGTCCTCGGCTCAACCCATTGTCAAAGCGCTGGAATCCAGATTTCTGGAGTACGAGAGGATGCGTGCCAGCTTCTACTGTCCAGAGGACCCAGACCCCGAGAACCTCTCGAACGTCCCTCAACCAATCTGGTCAATCGTTCCTGCCGGCCAGGTCGAAGGCGGGCAGAAGCTCCAAGTGATTCGTATGCGACCTCGCGAACTCATCGACAACATACTTCCAACTATCAATGTCATCGAGGACCTTCAGGGGCTTCTGCTCCACATTCTTCTCTGCCTCGGACGCGTCGAGTTTCAAGAAGATGACCGGACACAGGTTCACCAGGCGGGGGCCTAGCTACATAGTTCGGCCTGAGCTGTGGTATTGAGGAGCGAGAATGAACGAGTCAGTCAGCGTCATGCGACTTGAGGTTGATGGCCGGTGGTCTGCACGTGAGTTTGGCCACCTCCTTCTCGACATCACGGATCTCTACAACCTCCGGCTCGTCTTGGAGGCCCTGAGGGAAGACTGGCGAGACCTCGACGAAACGTGGCACGAGTTTCTGGATTTCCCACCGCTTCGCCGACGATGGCGGAAGCGGGGAGGGCCGATCCCGCCCGCCTTGCTCTTTGGGACATATCCGTGGACACCTTCACTTCCCACCGATTCTACCGACTTGGTGCGCCTCGCGGCCGTGGTTTATCCCGAACAGACCCTGGAGGTCCGAAGACTCCGTTACGAATCTCCGGGTATCGCGGACGTTGCGGGTATCGGAGTCATCGTCGGTCACGTCAAGGATTTCATCCTCCAGATTATCGAGCACCGCTCCAGGCGCCGCCAGCGCGACATTGAGAACACCCGAGCCGAGGCAGAAGTGACCGCCATGCGAATCGAGAATGCCCGGAAGCTCGTGTCACTCGCCGAGCAGTGCGGTTACGACCGCACCGAACTGCGAAAGCTGATTGGCTTCGTCGATGAGCGGCAGGAACTCGTCATTGAGCTAGTCGACAAGGCGAAGCTTACGTCCGTCCGTCTGCTGGACCGGGACGAGTCTTCGTCTGACGCTGGCGGTTGAGCCCCCGAAGAACGATTTACACGTTGGCACTGCGATGCGCGCTCCGGGCTTGGCCACACTGATCGACTTCATTTCGAAAAACTACGAATGGCTCTTCTCAGGTCTCGGTGTATTCATAGTCGGTGGGTTCTTGGCCGGCCTTGGACATACCCTTCATCGCAAGGGTCAGAACCATCCTGACATAGCGGTCCACGCACAAAGCATCTCACTTCACGCACGCGACTACCACGAGACCTACGACCATGCTCTTGGCATATTCATCGCCAACACAGGCGACACACCGATTCACATTCGCCGCGCCCTTTTCAAGAACAGAGTGGCGTTTCTGTCGTTGTTCACCAGAAGAAGTCGACTGCCCGTCTACCCGCGAGCGTTCAAGGATGCCGAGCGGGACGCATACGAACTCAAGTTCGGAGATCAATGGTACGATCCTCAAACGGATATCCCGCCGAGGGGGCGAGTGATGACGTATCTGCCTCTCTCGGAGGAAGTTGCTAATCACCAAACCAACAGGCGCAAGCATGGCGAGGTGGTCCTTCGCTACTCCGCTGGCGACGCGAGTGGGGTACACCGAGTCTTCGTATGATCGGGGGAACCGAAGGCCTAATCGGCTCGCCGGGACTGACCCGTGAGGGCCAGCCCGGCTGCCACACCACCGTACGTGCGGGTCCGCATACGGCGGTTCCGATCAGATGCGGGCCTGCGGCCCGTAGTGAAGAACAATCCACAACGTGCGCATGTCGGGAACTCCCTGTTCGTGCAGCCAGCGGTTATTCAGGGCACGTTGGACGATGCTGTTGGCACTCATCCGCCAGTACCCTTTACGGCTTCGCGTGGCCATGTGAACCTCCTTGGGTGGGATACCCAAGACGATCAGATGGCGGCGGCGAGTCCGGGGCCGTTTCCATTGCTTCCAGTAGTACAACCGCACTCTTCGGCGTACCCATTCCTCCAGTTCCAGCAACGCCGAGTAGGTGTGGCTGATGCCGAAGTAGTGGAGCCAACCGGTGACGTAGACGCGCAGTTCGTCGATGACGTCCTGCACCCGATGCCCCCGGTTGCGACGGGTGATCTCTTTCACCCGTCGCTTGAAGCGCGCATAGGCCTTGGTCGTCCACACCGCTCTGCCTCGGGCGCCGATCTGGAAGCCCAGAAAGGTGCACTGCTTGAGCGGGGCGGCTTGGCTTTTGACCCGGTTCACTACCAGCTGAAGCTGCCCCTCTACGTATCGCGTCAGGCTTTTCATCACCCGTTCGGCCGCTTTCGCGCTCTTGACCATAACCAGGAAGTCGTCGGCATAGCGGGCAAACCGATGTCCGCGCCGTTCGAGCTCCTTGTCTAAGGGGTCGAGCGTGATGTTGGCCAGCAAGGGCGACAGCGGCCCGCCCTGCGGCACTCCTTGAGGCGTGGCCTCGCGGGTACCCTCGGGCAGCACCACTCCGGCTTCGAGGTAGCGGCGGATCAGACCCAGGACCTTGCGGTCCCGGATCTTCTCGCGCAACTGACTCATCAGCCGGATGTGGTTGACGCTATCGAAGAAGGATTTGAGGTCACAGTCCACCGCATAGTGGCGTCCCTCATGCCAGCAGGCTTCCACTTCCCGCACCGCCTGATGGGCGTTGCGGCCTTCGTGGAACCCGTAGCTGTGAGCACTAAACCCGCTTTCAAAGAGCGGGGTCAGCACCTGCGCCAACGCCTGCTGAATCAGGCGATCCAACACCGTTGGCACCCCCAGCGGGCGCAGGGTCCCGTCGGGTTTGGGAATGAATACCCGGCGCACCGGCGCCGGGCGGTACGTCCCCGCCATGAGCGCGGAGCGTATCCGTGGCCATTGTTCCCGGCAGAACGCCGGAAACGCCTCGACGGTCGTGCCGTCGAGGCCCGGAGCCCCCGCGTTGGCCTTGACTCGTCGCCAGGCCACCCGCAGATTTTCCGGGGCCAGAACTTGCTCCATCATGGTCTGCTCCTGAACGCTCCCATGCTTCCCTGCGGGGCGGCCCTCACCGCTTCCTGGCCTGCCGGCGTCATCGGTCGCGATGTCCTCCACGCGGTCGGAACGTTCCTGTTCGGTTCGGCCCTTCATGCGCATCAAGACTTCCGGTGTGCGGGTTTAGGTGGGCGCCTTCCAGCCCCCGGCTTGCTGCTCATTACTATGGCCTCTGCTGACTCCCCGCCAGGTCGCCCCAGCGGGGTCTCCCCAGGTAAGAACGCGTTGCTTCCCGGCACCACCGCCGCATTTACCTCCGCGACTGAACCGTCGACTTCGCTGTGTTGTGCCAGCTCGTCGCATCACGTCGGCCTTCATATGCGGTTCTTGTCCATCGGCCCGCCGGTTTCCCCTAGCCTTCCTTCCCCCGACCGGTTACCCTGCCGGAGTTGGCTTCGAGTGGTAGGTTGTTCATGTTGCCATGATCGGTCCTCCTACAAGGGACTTTCACCCCATTTGCAACGCGCCCATGCTGGGCGCACACAACGCCGCTCCAGGCGACGGCGAAAAAGCACGCCGCGCCTGAGCGCCAGCGTTCGGCTTCAACGACGCGACTGCGGTATGATGCCTTCGCATGAACATCCGCTTCTACCGTGATCCGGAGACCGAGGAACCACACATCTACGGTCACGACGTCGACGAAAGCGAGGTCACCGGCATCTTGGAGAGTTCCGGCGAAGACCGTCCTGGCCGTGAAGGATCACGCGTCGCGATTGGCAAGACTGGGGCTGGCCGTTACCTCCGAGTGATCTATGTTCCGGATCCCGAGCCAGATAGTGTATTTGTAATCACAGCATATGAACTGCGCGGCAAACCGCTGATTGCATATCGACGGCGACGCAGGCGGAAGGGCAAGAGATGAAGCAAAGCAAATTTCCGCGAGGTTGGGACGAGGAGCGGGTACGCCGCGTCCTCGCCCACTATCAGCAACAGACCGAGGAAGAGGCGGTGGCGGAGGACGAAGCCTCGTTCGAAGACAGCACGCAAACGGTCATGGAAGTTCCCAAGGAAATGGTTCCCGCGATTCGGGAGCTCATCGCAAAACGCCGGGTGCAGCCTGGCCGAACCCGCTCCAGGCGACGGCCAAAAGCGAGCCGCGCCTGAGCGGCACGACGTTAGGCAGAGAGGGAAAGGAGTGATGTACAGGCGAGGACATTGGGGGACGTAGAGACAATTCGGACAATATGACGATTCCATGTCACATGCTTGATAGCAATACCAGTAGTATAGTACTGCTCTGGGTATGCCCCGCGCCGCTCGCCTCGACAGTGCCGAAGCCCTGCATCACGTCATGGCGCGGAGAATCGAGCACCGTTGCATCTTCCGGACCGACCACGACCGCCACGACTGGGTCGCGCGCCTGATCACATGCAACCACGGCGTTGGGCTCGCAGGCAGTTTGGTGGTACACTGCGTACATGGGCTTGGTGAATGCAGAGATGACTCTCCGGAATCCGAGAAAACCAGAGCTGGCACCCGTGAAAGTTGAGGCGCTGGCGGACTCGGGCTCGGTACACCTGTGTATTCCTGACCACGTGCGGATCCAATTGGAGCTGGAGGAAATCGACAAGAAGGAAGCGACATTCGCGGACGACAGCCGTAAGTTGGTTTCCTACGTGGGCCCGATCGAAGTCCGCTTTCGCAACCGTGTGGGATTCGTCGGAGCCTTGGTAATGGGAAACCAAGTACTGCTTGGTGCGATCCCCATGGAAGACATGGACCTCGTGGTCATTCCGGGTACTCGCACGCTGGATGTAAATCCGAGCAGTCCGAACATCGCAACCTCCGTTGTCAAGTAGGAGGCGAATCCTCAGCAAAGCGCCTGCACGCGACGGCCAGCAGGCAGGCATTCGGTGAACCCTCGCCAACGGCCGTAAGCAGACGGTGCCGTACGTCAGGGCCGCTTGACTCGCCACTGTACCGGCTGCTTTCATTGGCCCGATGAACCTGCGGGCTGTTCTGCTCGATTACGGCGGTACGCTGGATGGCTGCGCCAACCATTGGCTGGACCGTTTTCTGCGCTGCTACCGGGCCGCCGGGCTGGACCTGCCCTTTCAGGACTTCCGTCCGGCCTTTGATCACGCGACGCACTGCGCTTACGCGAACAGTGCGGTTCGCCAGCTCGGATTGCAGGCCCTGGTGGAGTTTCACGTGGCGCGACAGCTCGAACATCTGCACCTCACTGCGCCGGCCGTCGGGCAACGGGTCACGGAGGCATTCGTACAGGCGTCGCTAACCGCGTTGGCGGAGAGCCGAGCGGTGCTTGACCACCTGCACCCGCGCATCGCACTGGGTGTGATCTCCAACTTCTACGGCAATCTCACGGCCATTCTTGCTGAAGTCGGACTTGCCCCATTGCTGGACACCATCGTCGATTCCAGCTGCGTGGGGCTGCACAAACCTGACCCGGAGATCTTTGCGCTGGCGTTGCGCCAGCTGAGCTGCCGTCCTGCGGATGCGCTGCACGTCGGGGATTCCTTCGAGAAGGACATCGTCGGTGCGCACCGGGCGGGATTGCGTACCGCTTGGCTGATCGGGGATGCCGACCCTGCGTGCCGCAGTCCGGAGTGCGTCGACTTCCGCATCCGGCGGCTTGCCGACTTGGAAGGGTTGATCGCATGAAGGTCGCCTTGATCGCGGCGGGCTTGGGCGAGCGGTTGCGTCAGGCCGGTTTCCTCGAACCCAAGCCGCTCGTGCCGGTCGCCGGCCAACCACTGATCGATCACGTCTTGGGAGCAGTGAGCGCGGCGGGCTTGCACCAGGTGGCTTGCATCGTCAATGCGGAGTCCCACGGCATCGAAGAGCACTGTCGCGGGCGCTGGCCGCAGCTCCAGTTCCAATTCGTGCGGCGCAGCACCCCCAGCTCGATGGAAAGTCTGTTCACCCTCAGTCCCCTGCTCGGCTCTGAGCGCTTCCTGCTGCTCACCGTCGACGCCATATTTCATCCATCGGTCTTGCCGGCATTTGTGGGGGCGGCGCACGAACGAGCGGACGCGCACGCGGTGCTGGCCGTCAGCTCTTTCGTGGATGACGAAAAGCCGCTGTGGGTGCGGGTGGCGAACGACGGCCGCATCAACGCACTCGGTCCCGGCGCGGCGGGAAGCGGTCTGGTGACGGCGGGATTCTACGTTTTCGATGCCGTCATCTTCGACGAAATCGACGCGGCGCGGCGGCTGCAGTTGGGTGCGTTGCGCCAGTTCCTTGCCCACCTGTTGGAACGCGGGTACCGCATCTATGGCGAGCGCGTTTCCAAGACCGTCGACGTGGACCGTCCCGAAGACATTCAGGCTGCCGCCGCATTCATCGCCAGCGGGTACGAACGATGAGTCGGTTCATCGGCATCACCCGCGAGCACGTGTTCTCGCCGGGCCGCGTCGACGACGACAGCGCCATCCTGCACGACGTCGCCGCCTGCTTGCGCGGGCGCGGGCACGAAGTCGTGGTCGTCGGTGGCGACGACGAGCGGTGGCCTGACGCGGCGGCTGTCTCCGCGGTTTTTACCATGTGTCAGGGGCCGCGGGCGCTGGCGCGCTTGCAGCACTGGCACGCGCAGGGCCTGCGCATCGTCAACACGCCGGAGGCGATTTTGAATTGCCAGCGTCATCGGACCGTGGCCGCGTTGTCCGGCTCGGACGTTCCATTTCCTGACAGCGTGCTCGTCTCCACGGCCGCAGCGCCGCAGCTGCCGGCATGGGTGGAACGCGCCGGCGCCTGGATCAAACGGGGCGACGTGCACGCCACGCAAGCGGATGACGTGATATTTGTCCGAGACAGCGCGGCAGCGCGCCAAGCCTTATGCGGGCTGCAGCAGCGGCACATCGCGAGCGCCCTGGTGCAGCGGCACGTGTCCGGGACGGTTCTGAAGTTCTACGGAGTTCGTAGGCGGTTCTTCCGATGCGTGCGCTCAAACAGTGTGCAACTCGCGCCGGCGGTTCTGGAGCGTATCGGTGCGTTGGCGGAGCGGGCTGCGCGCATTTTGGAACTGGAAATTTTTGGTGGAGACTGTATTCTTAGCGCCGGTGGGGAGCTGGTGTTGATTGACTTGAATGATTGGCCCAGCTACGCTGCCTGCCGCGCTGAGGCAGCCGAGGAAATTGCAGGCTATCTGCTTGCGCGAGATACGACGACTGCGACGTGAAACCGGCTCCAAAAAATGCGCCGGCCCGATCTTCGATCCCTGGGCCAAAATCCCGCGCGCTGATTGCCGCGGAGTCCGAGTACGTTGCGCCCGGACTGCAGCGCATCGCTCAGCTCTCGCAGCTGGGAATGGCGCAGGGACGCGGTTGCACCTTGATCGATGTCGATGGCAACGAATATCTCGACTTCTTCGCCGGGGTAGCCGTCGCCAGCTTGGGGCACGCCCATCCGCGTTTCGTCGCCGCGCTGGTCCAACAAGTCGAGCGCCTTTCCGTAGGGAGCTTCACCAGCGCGCCACGCGCCGCCCTGCTCAAGCTCCTCGGTGACCTCGCACCCGGCGCCCTCAAACGCACCCAGCTCTACAGCGGCGGCGCGGAGGCGGTGGAGGCGGCGATCCGCCTCGCAAAATCTTACACCAAGAAGCACGAAGTGGTCGGGTTCTGGGGCGGCTTCCACGGAAAAACCGGCGGCGTGATGGGCCTGATCGGCGATGAATGGAAACAGAAGTGGGGACCGCTCGCGCCCGGGACGCATCTGGTCCCGTATGCCGATTGCTACCGCTGCCCCTTCAAGCTCGACTATCCGCAGTGTGACATGTTTTGCCTGGACTTCATCCGTCAGTGCATCAGGACCAATACCGGCGGGCTGATTGCGGCGATCATCATCGAGGCGATGCAAGGCACCGCCGGGAACGTGGTTCCACCGCCCGAGTTCCTCCCCGGCGTGGCGCAGATCGCACGCGAGAACGAGGCGCTGCTCATCGTCGATGAGATGATCACCGGATTTGGGCGCACGGGGATGATGTTCGGCTGCGATCATACCGAAACCGTGCCGGACGTGATCACCATCGGCAAGGGATTGGGATGCGGATTCCCGGTGACCGGCCTGATCTCCACGGATGAGATAACGGCCTCCTACCCATTTGCGAAGCCGAGCTCCTCCTCCTCCAGCTACGGCGGCAACCCGCTCGCCGCCGCCGCGGCACTGGCGACCATCGAGACCATCCTCGACGACGATTTGGTCGAGAACTCACAGCGTGTTGGGGCGGTGTTGTTGCGCGAGCT
Organism: uncultured delta proteobacterium; assembly: GCA_963729835.1. Lineage (GTDB taxonomy): Bacteria > Desulfobacterota > Binatia > HRBIN30 > HRBIN30 > CAVSQF01. The sequence goes on from CAVSQF010000031.1 coordinate 22,262, forward strand.
GCGCGCCTTGCAGGAGAAGTACGAGTTCATCGGCGACGTGCGTGGCTCCGGGCTGTTGATCGGCCTCGATCTCGTCAAGGATCGTCGCACGAAGGCGCCGCTGTCGTCGGCGATTACGGAACAAATTTTTCTCGGCGCGTTGCGGCGCGGCTTGCTGCTCATGGGGTACTTCTCACGCGTGCGGATCAACCCGCCGCTCATTCTTACCGAGAGCGAAGCGCGCGACGGCGTCGCCATCCTCGATGAGGTTTTCGCCGAGGTGGCGCGCGCAGGAAAATACCGTCAATGATGGCGCTGCGAAACGGCGCGATCATCGGCTTCGGAAATGTCGCCGCCAATGGTCACGTGCCGGGTTGGCGGGAGCGCCGCGATTTCCGGATCGTCGCGGTCTGCGACTGCGCTCCGCAGCGGCGCGCCGCGGCCGCCGAGTTGCTCCCG
>CAVSQF010000032.1:0-28419 GCA_963729835.1 uncultured delta proteobacterium
ACAAGCGCCTGCGGGCGATCCCGCCCGAACAGTTCACCCGCAGGTGGGCCGGCTATGCCACCACCACCGTGCCCTACACCCTGACGGCCAGCCACGCCGGTCCCTTCTCCCAACTCGTTCAACGTCTGGGCGAAGATCCCGCGCAATGGCGCTTCAAAGCTTTCCTTTCGACCACCCGCGGGGATGAACTCGATGCCCTTACCCTCGACTACCCCAAACGTTGGCACATCGAAGAGTTCTTCAACGCCAATCAAGCTCTGGGCTGGCAGCGCGGGGGAACCCTCAACCTCAATATCCGCTACGGGCAAATGACCATGGCGCTGATCGCCCAGAGCGTCATCCACCAACTGCGCCGTCGCCCTTGCCCCGATCTCCGGCTGGACGCATCTCACCTCGCCAGCGCCCTGTTCCAGGGACTCGATGGGGATGTCCGTGTCAGCGACGATACAATCCTGGTTACCTACTACAACGCTCCCGATGTCGAACGCCTCCGCCACCACTACGAGAACCTTCCCGCCAAACTCCGCTCCGAAAACGTCTGCCCTCGCATCCCCTGGCTCTACGATTTCCAACTCGATTTCCGCTTCCGCTGACGGTCAAATTAATTGGCCCCAAAAAATCGCTGCTTTCGCGGGAATGACGAATGGAATCAGGCACATTTTTTTGTGCAAAGCCCGTGTGGTGCTTGGCCTGTCAGTCGAGTGACTTCCGGAAGCGCAGGATGCTCACGCTGAGCACTGTCGCTCCGATCACGGCCATCGCCAGCATCTGCGGCCAGAGGACGCGCAGACCCAAGCCCTTCAGGAACGTGCCGCGGAGAACGATCAGGAAGTAACGCAGCGGGTTCAGGTAGGTGAGCCATTGCATGACGCGCGGCATGCTGGCGATCGGGAAACTGAAACCGGAGAGCGTGAAGGCGGGCGTCATGATGAAGAAGCTCGACGCGAAGGCTTGCTGCTGCGTGTTGCAGAGCGTCGAAATGAGCAGACCCATGCCGAGGGTACACGTCAGGAACAGCGACACGCCGAGGAGCAACACCAAGGGGTCGCCGCGGAATGGCACCCGAAACCACAGGGTGCCGACGAGGGTGATGAGCGTTGCCTCGACGAGCCCGACCAGAAATGACGGCAGCGTCTTGCCCAGAATGAACTCCATCGGCCGAATCGGACTCACCATGACCTGTTCGAGTGTCCCGATCTCACGCTCGCGCACAACGGCGAAGGCCGTGAGGTTGACGGTGATCACGAGCATCAGACTACCGATCACCCCGGGCACAAAGAACCAGCGGCTCTCGAAGCCCGGGTTGTACCAGGGGCGCTCCTCGAGCTCGACGCTCGGCAGCACACGCAGACGCGCCGGTGCAACGCGAGCGATCGAGTCACTCGCGTAATCCGTCGCGAACGCCGTCGCGATCCGGTTCACGTAGCCGAGGGCGATAAGCGCGGTGTTGGAGTTCGTACCGTCGACGATGAGCTGCACCGGCGCCGTCACGCCTTTGCGCAACTGCTGGGCGAATCCGGAACGGATCTGGATCGCGATGGTCGCTTGCCGCTGGTCGATGAGCCGGGCGAGCTCCGCTTCGTTGCGCGCGATAGCGACCATCGAAGCGGCCGTTCGCCGTGAAACGCGCTATGAGTTCCCGGCTCTCCTGGCTGTGGTCACGATCCATCAGGGCGGTCGCGACGCTGTAGACCTCGAAGGTCGCGGCGTAACCAAAAATCACCATCTGGATGAGCGGCGGCACCACGAGCCGAATCCGCGCGCACTTGTCGCGGCTCAGCTCGATGAACTCCTTGATGAGAATGTGGAAGATGCGCCCGAACACGGTAACTCCCAGCGTCTTGCGGAAGGCCCGCGTCGCAAAAGTTCCCATGACCGCGGCATAGAGCATCAGCGCCAACATCGGCCCCGCCAGCGCCAGCGCCCAGCCCTTCAGGAACACCGCCTTGAGAATGGTCACATAGTAGCGTCCCTACACGAGGTAGGTGACGGCCTGTATCGGCGCGGGCATCTGGTCGATCGGAAAGGCGAAGCCCGACAGCAGCGTTCATCGGCAGCATGGTGAGCAGGAAGGCGATCTGGCTCGCGCCAAGCTGGCTGCGGATCGCCACCGAGATCAGGTATCCGATCCCAGGACGACGACGAGGAAAAGACTGTGGTGACAAACAGCGTCGCCAGCGTGCCGCGGAAAGGGCACCTGGAACCAGCCGATGCCGATCACCACGCAGAATGCGGCATCGAAGAGCCCGATCAGGAAGTACGGGATGAGTTTGCCCAGCATGACCTCCCGTGCGGTCACGGGCGTCGATACCAGCTGCTCCATCGTGCCGCGTTCCCATTCGCGCGCGATGGTGAGTGACGACAGCTGCGCGCCGACGAGCGCCATGACCAGGGCGACGACGCCGGGAATGATGAAGTTCCTGCTCTCGAGCTCCTCGTTGAACCAAGTGCGGAATTCGATCGCGAGCGGCGGCGTCGCCGACCGGCGGGAGGCCCATGGCGCCTGCTCCAGTCGAGCTGCACATCTTGTGAGAATCCACTGATCACCGTGCTGGCATAGCCGATCGCGAGGTTGGCGGTGTTGTCATCGGTCGCGTCGACGATGGCCTGAACCGGGATGGCCCTCCGGCACGAGCCGCCGCGCGAAGTCGGGGGGAACGACGATGCGCGAGCTTGCAGCGGCCGGCGTCGATCGCCGCAACGATGTCCCCGTAGTTGTCGCACGACGTGTGCGAGTATCGAAATACTCGGATGCTTGGAAGCGTTTGAGGAGCGCTTGGCTGTGCTGGCTGCCTCGCGATCGAACAGTGAGAGCGGAACGTGCTTTGATATCGAGGCTCACGCCGTAGCCGAGCAGTCAGTATCTGCATGATCGGCATGAAGAGTGCGATCATCAGGCTGCGCGGGTCGCGCCAGACCTGGAGAAATTCCTTGCGCGCGATCGCGCGAAGCCGCGCGAGGTTCATGCGCGGCGCGTCCCGCGGTGCTTCTCGTCCGACCAGCTGGACGAAGACGTCCTCGAGGTCGGCGCTCGATGGGCGTAGATCCGGCGCAGTGCAGACCGCGCGCTGCTCGAGATAGCGCGGCAGCTCGTTGAGCTCCGGCTCGCATCGGCGACCACGGCACATGGAAGGCATCACCGAAGATCGCCGCTCCGACGACGCCGGGCGCCGTTCGAGCGCAGCCAGCGCCGCGCCCACGGCTCGCACTCGACGCGCAGCAACCCACCGGACACCGTGTCCGTTTGAGCTCGCTCGGCGTGCCAAGCGCCACCAACCGGCCGCGATCGATCAGGGCCAACCGGTTGCAGTATTCCGCCTCATCCATGTAATGCGTCGACACGAACACAGTGACGCCGGTGGCAGCCATGCGGTGGATAAGATCCCAGAACTGGCGCCGCGAGATGGGATCGACTCCGGACGTCGGCTCGTCGAGAAACAAAATCGGCGGCTGGTGAAGAATCGGCGCAGCCCAGGGCAAGGCGCTGCTTCCAGCCGCCAGCCAGCGTCGAAACAAGGGCGTTCTCGCGACCGGCAAGCCCCGCCATCTCGATCGCCCAGCTGCATGCGCGGGCCGAACTCGGCCGCGGGGACACCATAGAGGCCGCCGAAGAAGCGCAAATTCTCGACGACGGTGAGGTCGCTATAAAGCGAGAAGTTCTGCGACATGTAGCCGATCCGTGCCGGGACGGCCTCGGGCTTTTGCGCGACGTCGATGCCGCGCGACGCGAACTGCCCTTCGCTGGGCCGCAGCAGGCCGCAGAGGATGCGGATGATGGTCGATTTCCCCGCGCCGTTCGGGCCGAGGAAGCCCATAATTTCACCGCGGCGGGACCTCGAAACTCACATGGTCGACGGCAGTGAAGGTGCCGAAACGTTTGACGAGATCCTCGACGACGATCGCGCGCGCTGGCCGCCGGCGCTCATGCCGCGTCCCCTGCGTTTTGCACAGGCGACGAACAGGTCCTCGATGGTCGGCGCGACTTACGCCGACGGCTCGAACGGGATCCGCGGCGCGAGCGCTCGCGGATTTCCGGCAGGCGGCGCTCGGCATCGTCCACGACGACATGCACACCGTCGCCGACCAGCACGATGCTCGAAAACGCCCGGCAGCGGCGCGAGCGCGTCCCGGACCGGCGCGCGGATTTGTGACTGGACCAGCGACGGGCCCGGGCATAGAGGCTTGAGCGCCTGCAGGCGTGTCGCAATGCAGGAGGCGGCCTTGGTGCAGCAGCGCGAGACGGTGGCAGCGTTCGGCCTCGTCCAGATAGGCGGTCGAAATCAAGACCGTGACGCCCTCGTCGCGAGACCGTAGAGAATCCGCCAGAAATCGCGGCGCGAGACCGGATCGACGCCCGTCGTCGGCTCGTCCAGCAGGAGCACGCGCGGCGTATGGATCAGCGCGCAAGTCAGGCCGAGCTTCTGCTTCATGCCGCCGGAGAGTGGCCCGCCAGCCGCTCGCGGAACCGCGTCATGCCGCGAGCGGCCAGCAGCTGTGCCGCGCGCTCCTCGCGCTCGCGCCGGCGGATGCCGAAGAGATCGGCGTAGAAGCGGATGTTCTCGTCTACCGTCAGATCCTCGTAGAGGCCGAAGCGCTGCGGCATGTAGCTGAGTGGTGCTTCACGCCCTCCGGGTCACGCACAACGTCGCACGCCGGCGACAGTCGCCAGCCCGTGTCCGGGCCATGACGCCCGCGAGCATCCGCATCGTGGTCGTCTTGCCGGCGCCGTCAGGCCCGACGAGGCAGAAGATCTCCCCCGGTGCGACCGCGAAGTGCAGGCCATCGACGGCGGTCACGCCGGCGAATTGCTTGGTGAGCCCATCGACCGTGATCGCTGCAGGCGACTCAACCATTGCCCGCCGTCGACGCGAGGTCGATCGCCGCGTCGGCTGGCATCCCCGGCTTCAGCTCGTGCGCCGGGTTGTCCACGTCGATGCGGATGCGGTACACGAGCGTCACCCGCTCGGCGTGCGTCTCGACGCTCTTCGGCGTGAACTCGGCCTTCGACGAGATGAACGAGATGCGGCCCTTGTAGCGGCGGTCCAGGTCGGTGTCGGTGCGGATGGTCGCCGTTTGTCCCCAGCGGATGCGGCCGACATCGGTTTCCTGCACGTAGGCCCGGAGCCAGACGTGACCGAGGTCCGCGAGCGTTACGACCGGGGTTCCCGGCAGCATGACCTCGCCGACCTCGGCCTGCCGGACAAGAATCACCCCCGCGAAGGGCGCCCGCAGGACTGTATAGCCCAAGAGGATGCGTGCCATCCGGAGCTGCTCGCGCGCATTCCGCACATTGGCGCGCGCGACCTCGATGTCGCGTGCCCGGAGGGCTTCGAGCGCCCGGTCGCGCTGGTGGATGGCGTCGGACTCCTTGAGGGCCGTTTCCACCCGGTCGAACTCGTCACGCGACACGATGCCCTGACGCCAGAGCGTACCGATCCGCTCGCGGTCGCGTGTCCGCTGCGCGTAGTCGGCCACATCGGCGAGCACCGTGCTGCGTGCGGCTTCAACCCCCTGCTGAGCCGAGGCGAGCTCGGCGCGGCGGGTGCGTAGCGCCGCGGCGGCGATCACGACCTGCTGCTGGTAATCCGAGTCGTCGAGTCGCGCCAGCAGCGTACCTGGCTCCACCCACTGCCCCTCGTCGAATGGCAATTCCACGACCCGCGATTGCACCGCCTTGAATGCGACCACACTTTCGTGCGCCTCGATGTTGCCCGATACGAGCAGCACGCGGCTAACCGAGCGCGCGGGAAGGCGCGAAAGTACGAGATACGCCCCAGTTGCCGCGGCGACCACACCAACCGTTATCACGAGAACTAAGCGCAAGCGCGTCATCATTGGATGATCCGAGCGGGCAAGAGTCTTGCCAGATCTGGATGGAGAGGTGGCTTCAGGCAGCTGAACGTCAGAGCATCCAGGGTTGGGAAACCCGCGCTGCGGGCTCGCAGATTTGGGAAGCCGCCGGCGAGGTCCAGCGGCCGATGCGGCCGAGGAATTAGAGGCAACCGGTTTATCTTGAATATCCTACCGCCGACCCCAAAAGGTCAGCACGGCCAGCAAGAGTGGCAGCTGTCGCGTGACACCAACGGGGCACATCTCGTCGCCTTTCAGGGGGTTGATTCCTAACCTTGCCCAACCCACACTGTCGGGCGAGCCTGCCTGTCGGTTGACATTGGATCGGCACCGTTGCCCTTGAGGGCGCTCTCTGTATGGTCGACCCAACGCGGCGAGCGCGATTCACCCGGCTATCAGCGTGTAGATTGAGAGCATTGTGAACAACGCAAACCCCACCCACAAGCCTGCCGCGACCAAGCGATCACGATCGTCGTGCAAGAGCCTTGGCATAGTTGTCACGTTTCACTTGGCAGCACGGCACCGACGACCAACGGCCCTCACAGTTCAACATCAGCCGCGAGCAGGAATTCGATCGCCGGCTATCCCGTGTCTCGGGCCGCAGGGTCGTCGTGCCGCAATATGACTGCGTGTGGGCTGGCTCACTGCCCGCTGTTCGGGTCCGCCGGACCGTGGTGATGATGATGCCAGTGATGCTGGGCGAGCAGAGCCGCACATGCCGCAGGAAATTGCGGGTCATTCTTCTGAGCAGCGCGCAGGCACTGGCCGATGGCACGGGGACCGGTGTCGCCTGTGCAGTTCGATTGCGCATAACTCCCACACGCCGTTTGCCAAGCGGCGATCTTGGCTTGCATCTTGGTCAGCTGGGCCTGGCACTGGTCCGAAAGCGTGACGCCCTTTGACGTCGCGGCCTCCTGGAGACAGCTCGCAAACGCGCCTGGGCCGGGCGTGGCCTGGCAGAGCGTCTGCAGACAATCGCGGAAGCTGCCGGGGCCAGGTGTGACGTTGGGGCAAAGCGTCTGCAGGTCCTGACGACAAGCGCCTCCACCATGGGGGCCGTGTGCCAGAGCTGGTGCCGTTGTCAGCGCCACGGCGAGCGGCGCGATGAGCATGATGAACTTCGACATTCCTATTACCTCCTCCTTGCTTCGTGAGTGCGCGTCTTGCGGCAAGCTGTGGACCAACGTGCACGCTGACGCAGCGCCCTCTTCATGCATGGTATAACGAGTCCACTGCCACCGGGGTTGACGTCACTCGCGCCGGCCATTCACATCCGCTGATGTCAACCGATGCGGCGGTTGGTCCCTTGATTCGGGGCCGGTCTCCCGAACTACGGCAGCCCGGCGGTTCCCCGAAGCACATCAATATCGAAAGTGCCGATCGGGACCTTCTCAGCTCGGTAGGACCAGTTTCCCTGGCTCACAAACGACATGTCGAGCACATCGTTACCAGCAGCGTCGACCTCGGTGAACACCAGGTTGGCGGTACCGGGGTAATCGCCCCAGCCGATCAGGTTGGTCCCATCCGCGTAGCGGCGGAAGCTACCCAGGAGGAAGGTGCTGGCGCCGCCCTGATACTGCCACACGACATGGGCCGTGCCGGTGCCGAGGTCGAGCGCGTACTCGACGCCGCGAGCCACTCCACGAACAGCAGGCACTCCAGGAACAGCAAATACCGCCGAGTGGTCATCGAAGAGCGAGATGTCTCCGTTTGGCTGAAAGCGCGCGTCGTGTTGCACGTAGAACGCCCCTTCTGGATCGCCTTGGATCGTGAGAATCTGCGCGCCATCCTTGTTGTACGCTGTCCCGCTCAACTTCCACACGACATTCCCGGTGGCCTTCGAGACGAGGAGCACTGCATTCATGTGCCGGAAGGAGATCAGCACGTCGCCGTTGGCGTTTACATCCACCGAGTTGCAGTGGTAGACGTCAGCGGGGTCCGCGTCCGTGCCCGCGTCCGTCGGGACGACAGACTCCTTGGCCGGATCGGTGTGATTGCTCGCCCGCCAGTCCCACACGAGGTTCCCCTGGGAATCAACCTCCTGCACGGCGCAATCGAGGATCGTGGAGTTGGGACCGTAGGCCTCGAGACCGGTGAGATCCACCCCCGTCAGGGTCGGGTACGATATGAGCATGAAGTCGCCGTTCGGTAGCAAAAGTAGTTCGTGGTTGTTCAGGGGTATGCCGACGGTGCTGATGGCTTGGGTCGTCCATGGCGTGAGAGAATAGAGCGTGCCGATGGAAGGGTTGGACGTGGTCGTTATCCCCACCGTCGAGTCAGGAAGCGGCGTGACGACGGTGGGATTGGCCTCATCTGCCGCCATGCGGTGATACCAGATGGGAGTTCCGTTCGCGTCGACAATCATGGCATAGGGTCCAGACCCAGCGGCAGTGAAAAGGTTGCCGATCAGATACCAGCCGGGAGTTGGGCTACCGACTGCGGGGTGCGTGCTGGCGGTCACCAGTGGAAAGTCGGGGGGGAGGCAGCGGATCCAGTACTGCTGAGTGAACCCGGTGGCGTCCTGGGCCAGCACCACCGCGGCCTGATTCTCAGTGAGCGACACACGCACCGAGGCGGATGGCGCCCATGAGGTGGTGAAGGGAGCGCTCAGTGAGACGGCGCCCCTGGCAATCGCAGCCATGCCGAGCGTCAGGGTGTTCGTCCCGGCGTTGCAGACTACCGCGTAGTCGTAGATTGACGGCGAGAACGCCGGGCGCAACGTCAGCGGGGATACGGTCAGGGAGGCAAGGGGCGGTTGCGTACAATTACCCGCCACACAGATAGTCCCGCCGTTGGTGCACGCAGCACCGTCGGGGAGGGGCAGGCAGGAACAGGTGCCGTCGCTGCTGCACGTGCCGGCCTGGTGGCACTGATCCGCCGGGTCACAGCTGCAAGGCGTTGCTGTCGCAGTACCCGCCGGCGACCTCGCTGACGTGCAGGTTGCAGTGGACGTCGGCGTGGGTGCGTTGCCGGGCAGCGAGGCAAAGGTTGCCGTTGGCGCCACTGGGGTGTTGTCGGAGCCGCCGCAAGCGGCTACGCCGCCGATCATCAACACACACACGCAGATACAGCCCACAGCTCTCCACCGCCCAAGTGCTCGCCTCCTGCTCGTACTGAACGTTCGCAATCAGCACCTGAAGATCGTCGTGTTGTTCCGGCGCGAAACTGTGGGGAATGGACCCGTGCGATTCTCCTTCGAACCTTCGATCGGGGTGTTGCCCTATATACTGCGATAACGAATGGCCTTCGCGTTTGGTTGACTGACCGTGTCCACGCATCCGGACCACGCGGTTGCCGTGGCGTACGGCCCGATCGAGGATCTTGCACCGGCTCCGACTCGCAACCATGAGGGTGGACACGCCGCGTATTCCTTAGCGTTATCCTCCCTTCAGTAGCGTTATCCTCCCTTCAGTGGCCGCGCTTCCGGGATGGGGACTCCAATCCGGTCGTTGGCGTTCCACCAGCCGCCCCCCAAGGCGACAAACAACTGTGCGGTATCCAGGTAGCGTTGTCCCTGAGCATGCGCGTATCCCAGCCGCGCTTGCTGGTAGGCACGCTCGGCCGTCAGGAGCGAGAGGAGGTCCGACTTGCCGGCCTCATAGATAAGCCGCTGGAGTGCAAGCGAGGCACTCGAAGTGTCGAGCGCACTCCGTTCCGAGTCGACGAGCTCGGAATCGTGCTGCAGAGCGCGCAAGGTGTCGGCAACCTGGCCGAACGCTTGAAGCACGGTTTGTTGATACGTCGCAAGAGACGCCTGGAAGGCGTCGATCGCCGCTTGCCGTTGCGCCTCTAGGGCACCGCCGTGAAAGATTGGGGCACTCAGCCCTGATGCCAAACCCCAAATCAGGCTGGATCCCTGGAAGAGAGTATTCGCCGCCGAGGACTCAAAGCCCGCCGATGCCGACAGCGTGATGGACGGGTACATCTGAGCGACTGTGATGCCAACTTCAGCACTGGCAGCGTGGAGCTGGGCCTCGGCAGCAAGGATATCGGGGCGCTGGCGCGCCAGCTCTGAGGGAAGACTGATGGGCAGCTCTCCGGGAAGCTTGAACTCCATCAACTCGAAGTCGGGGGGCGACCACTCGCCGGGGAACTGCCCCACCAGAACCGACAAGGCATGACGAGCCACGCTCAACTGCTGGCGCAGCGGTGGGAGCAGCGCCCGGTCGTTGGCCAGCTGGCTCTCGGCCGTCAGGATGTCGCTTTGTGCGGCCTTTCCAGCTTCATATTTTTGACGCACGAGGTCGAGGTCGCGCTCGTCTTGAGCGATGATGTCCTCGACCGCACTCAACTGCATCCGGGCCGACGCGATGTTGATTGCTTGGGAGACCGCATTCCCCGTCAGCGTGAGATAGGCTGCGGCAACTTGGTACCCTTGATTGTCCGCCAAGGCTTGTTCTTGTTCGACGTGTCGCCGCGTCCCGCCGAACACGTCCGGCGCGTAGCCCACGGTTGGCCCGAGTGAATACAGGTTGAAGGGTGGCGATCCGCTACTATTCGCGACTCCGTTCGTTTGCTGACGCTGGACATTGGCGGCAAAGTCGAGCTGTGGATAGAATGGGCCGCGCGCTTGCAATACCGCCTGCTGTGCTTGGGCGAGCGTCGCCTTGGCTGCCGCAAGCGTACGATTCCCGGCAATCGCCTGCTCTACGACTCGGTTGAGGACCGGTGACTCAAACAGCGCCCACCATTCGGCCGCGATGGCCCGTCCGGTGATCAAGTGTTGCTCTGCCTCTCCGTTGCCGGGCGTCAAGACGGCCGGCATCGTGGCTGACGTGTAGTCTTTGACCTCGGGCGGGCTCGGCCGCGCGAAGTCCGGGCCCACGGCGCAACCTGCGAGGAGAAGTGCCAACCAGGCCAATCGAGTGATGTGGCAGTAGCGGGCGAGGAGCTTATCTCTTGATGTGGCCATCGATCCCTGGCGAATCTACTCGAAACGGAGAGCTTCAATCGGGTTCAGGAGAGAGGCCCGACGTGCGGGGTAGTAGCCGAAGAAGACCCCGACGACCGCGGAGAACAAGAAGGCCCCGACCATGGCAACTGGCGAGAGCAGTGTGGGCCATTTGGCGACCGAGGAGATGATCCAAGAAACGATACTGCCGGTGACCACACCGACGCCGCCGCCGATCGCACTCAACAACACCGCTTCGACCAGGAACTGCAGCAACACATGGATTCTACGTGCGCCAATCGCCATGCGGATCCCTATCTCGCGCGTGCGCTCGGTCACCGAGACGAGCAGGATGTTCATGATGCCAATCCCACCGACCAAGAGCGAAATCGAGGCGACCGAAGCCAGCAGCAGCGCCATGATTTGGCTGCTGCTCTCGGCGGCCTGAGTGATGTCGCTCATATTGCGCACGCCGAAGTCGTCCGGCTGTCCAGCTGAAATGCGGTGGCGTTGTTCGAGTGTACGCGTGACTTGCGTCAGCGCGATTGGCACCATCTCGGTGCTCGCCGCCTGTACATAAATCATATTGACGTACCCGGTTAGCTTCTGCTGGATGCCGAAGGGGTTGGGCGGCGGCGGGAAGATGACTGTTCCCGCAGTCGGCTGCGTCGTCGGTGCGGAGACCCCGAGCACCTTCCGCTCAGCGGTCGTGAAGGGCATGAGCACCACGTCGTCCTGGTCTTGTCCAAAACCCGACTGGCCCTTGGCCTGGAGAACGCCGATCACTTCCATGGGCACGTTCTTGATGAAGATGGTGGCGCCGATCGGGTTGGCCTGCTCGACGAACAGGTTGTTGAGCGCGGTCTGCCCGAGGAGGCACACGCGGCTGGCGTTGAGCTGGTCCTCCTCGCTCATCGCTCGTCCGTCCACGACCTTCCAGTTCCGCACGGCGAAGTAGCTGGGCGTTACGCCTTGAATGCTGGTGCCCCAGTTCTGATTGCCGTACTGAACCTGGGCGACCTGACGGTTTTGATACGCGACTTCAGCAACCGCCGAGTCCTCCTTCTTGATCGCCTCCGCGTCGCTGACGGTGAGGGTGGAAGCGCTACCGAAGCCGCCGCGCACTCCACTGCTCGTTGTGGCACCGGGAAGCACGACCAGAAGATTCGTGCCGAGGCTTTCGATCTGCGCCTCGACCGCTGCATTGGCTCCTTGGCCGACTGCCACCATCGCGATCAAAGCGGCGACGCCGATGAAAACACCGAGCATCGTCAATGCCGAGCGCATTTTGTTGCGCACGAGTGCGCGCCCGGCCGCTAAAAGTGCCATGCGGCTAAACAGCCAGACGCCACCGAAACCCCGTGAGGCCGTGAGTTCGGACAGCGGAGCAATCTGCCCCGTGACCTGAGGCTCGGTGTGCGGTACCGGCCGTGCTTCCCGTGCCGCGTGGTGCTCATCGGAGACAATGGCGCCGTCGCGCATGGTGATCACCCGGTCGGCATAGGCGGCCATGTCGGTCTCATGCGTCACCAGCACCACGGTCAGACCGTGCGAACGGTTGAAGGCCTGAATGGTTGCCATGATATCTTCGGCCGTCTTTGAATCGAGATTCCCGGTGGGCTCGTCCGCGAGTAGGATCGACGGATCATTGATCAGGGCGCGGGCGATCGCGACACGTTGTTGCTGGCCACCCGAGAGTTGGCTCGGATAGTTCTGCTCCCGGCCGGCGAGGCCGAGCGCGGCAAGTGCGTCGCGGACGCGCCGGGCACTCTCGGCCATCCGCCCGGAATAGAACAGCGGCAAAGCGACGTTCTCGGTGGCGCTGGTGCGCGCCAGTAGATTGAACATTTGAAACACGAAACCAATGCGTAAGCTGCGAATGTGGGCGAGTGATGGCTCGTCGAGGGCGGCAATGTCGACACCTTCGAGGAAGTACTGACCACTCGTAGGCCGGTCGAGGCAACCGAGAATGTTCATGAGAGTGGACTTGCCCGAACCTGATGCCCCCATGACTGCGACGAACTCGCCGCGCTCGATCGTTAGGCTTACTCCGACGAGAGCGTGAACCTCCACGTCGCCAAGCTGGTAGGTCTTGACGACCTCGCGGATCTCGATGACGGGCGCGGACAAACTCCCAGCCTCCTCGTCAGAAGCGGAGCGGCGAGCGTGGGGGCGATCCGCCTGTTTTCTTCTCGCCGGGCCTGATCTCGTTGACGATCACTTTGTCGCCGGCTCTGAGATCGCCGCTGGTGATTTCCACAAAAGTGCCGTCACTCAACCCAGCCGTGACCGGAACTGGCTCGGGCTGGCCTGAGCGCAGCACCCACACTCGCGTTTCGGCGGCTCGCTGGTGCTGATGCGTTCCCTCTCCGGCTTGCCTATGCTCGTTCGTTCCCTCGGTTGGTCGTTGAGGCTCAGTTGTTTCCTCTGACGCTTCCGCGTGGCCCAGCCCTCTCGGTGAAAATCTCAGAGCTTGCAGGGGCACGCGCAGGACGTCCTTGCGTTCGTCGGTGATGATGCGTGTATTCGCCGTCATGCCCGGTAAAAGCTGGAAGTCCGGATTGTCGACACTCACGACGACATCGTAGGTGACGACGTTTTGGACCGTGATCGGTGCCTGACGCCGCTGCCTCACTTGCCCCCAGAAGATCTTGTTGGGGTAAGACTCCACTGTGAAGGACGCTTTCTGACCGTCCTTTGTTGCGCCCACATCAGACTCGCTGACATTTGTATCGACCTGCATCTTCGTCAAGTCTTTGGCAATCAGGAACAAGGTTGGGGTCTGAAAACTCGCGGCCACGGTCTGACCGACATCGATACTTCGAGAGACCACAACACCATCGACGGGTGAGATGATGTTGGTGTAATCAAGATTCACCTGGGCCGCATCCAATGCCGCCTGGTGCTGTTGGATCGTCGCCTCGTCGAGACCAACCTGAGCGATGTTTTGGTCCAAGTTGCTCTTGTCGGTATCCACCGTTTCCTGGGAGACGCCACCGTGCTTCAGCAGCTTGAGATCGCGGGCGTAAATGATCTTGGAGAAGACGACGGCTGCCTCGTCCTTGCGCAGCTGCGCACGGGCACTCGCCAGGTTGGCAACGCCCTGATCCACCACCACCTGATACGGTCGGGGGTCGATCTTGGCGCAGAGCTGTCCCGCCTTCACGGGGGTATTGTAGTCACATTTGAGAGCTTGGATGACCCCAGACACATATGATCCGACCTGCACGGTGACGACGGGATTGACCGCACCTGTCGTGATGACGGAGCGCACGACGTCGCCTCGGGTCACAGCTGCGGTCACGAATTGCGGCGCCACTGGCCGTGAGTACCACCACAGGTAACCCATCCCGCCGACAGGGAGGGCCAGCGCCAGTAGCCATCGCATACTCCGACGAATCAAATTCTTTGGCATGTCACGCAATGGTTTCTGTAATGTCAGTTGGCCACAAATGATTTGTAGCAGATTTGGCGCCCTTCGGCGCAACGACTAGGGGCCGCCCGGGTTGATGACGATAGGCCCCCAGAAATTCTGGTCCTCGCTCCCACCCAAGGGGACGAACGAGGACCCTCATTGGTTGACACATTAGATGACGGCGGTGGCAAACGCGCTCGGTGGCAGCGGTGCGTGGCCAAATGCAGCCGGTGCGGCTACAATGCGCCGCATGCCAGCGGCGCGACTGCTCTTGGTGACCGGCAAGGGCGGCGTTGGGAAGACCACGGTTGCCGCCGCCCTGGGCCAGCACGCCGCCAAGCTCGGTCACCGCACCTTGATCGTCGAGACGGCAAACGACGGGCGCTTGGCACATGTGTTCGGGCACCGCAAGCTCGACGCCGACCCGCGGCAACTGCAGGCGCGCTTGGACGCCGTACGGGTCGACCCACGCGAGCTCGTCGAGGAGTATTTTTCACGGTTACTGCGCTTTTCCTTTCTGTCGAAGCGGCTGTTCGCCAGCACAACCTTCAACGCGCTCACCGCCGCGGCGCCCGGCATCACCGAGTTCCTGCTGCTCGAAAAGTTGCTCGTCTGGATTGAGCCGGGCTTTGTCACGCGCCGCCGCGCCTACGAAGTCATCGTCGTCGACGGCCCCGCAACGGGGCATGCGCTCAAGTTGCTGCGCACCCCACGCACGTTGGCGACGATGGTGCCAGGGGGCCCGCTGGGTAAGACGGCGCGCAAGCTCTTGGCCTTGCTCGGCGATCACAGCCGGACGCAAGTCGTGCTCGTCAGCTTGCCCGAGGAGATGGCCGTCCGCGAAACGATCGAAACGCACCAGGTGCTGCACGATGACCTGGCGTTGCGCGTGGCGCGGCCGGTGGTCAACCGTGTCTTTCCGCGGCACTTCAGCGCCGCCGAGGCGAAGGAGTTGGAGGAAGACCTGCGGACCGCTGACGGCACCGTAGCGCCGCTGCTCAGCGCCGCGTTGTTCTCCATCGGCTACCGGCGGGAGGCCGAACGCCACGTGGCGCACTTGCGCCGGGCGCTGGGAGTGACCCCGGTGTTGCTGCGCCAGCTGTTCACTGCCGATACGCACGCCGAGCACCTGCACCACTTCGGCCACACGCTGGCGCGCACGGTTCTGAGCTGAGCCCGGTAGGAAGGGGCCTGGCTCCCGGCTTCCGGCTCCTGACTCCCTGTGGCGGAGCAACCCGATTTCAGGTATTTGCTAGCGGGGCAGTAGAGTTGCCTCTGGGAATGCGCAGCCTCGAACAGCTCCTCCATAAGCACTTACTGATTTGCGTCGGCGGTGGTGGCGTGGGGAAAACCACGACGGCCGCCGCGCTGGCGCTCGCGGGCGCGCTGCACGGCCGCCGGTGCGGGGTCATCACGGTGGATCCGGCGAGGCGGCTCAAGGATGCCCTCGGATTGGATGGGTTATCAGTCGAGCCCCGACGCGTCGCCGTCGACTCCGTCGCCCATTTCGACGCACTGGCACTCGATACCAAGCGCACGTTCGACGCCATCATCGAGCGCTTCGCACCGAATGCCGCCGTTGCCGACCGCATCCTGACGAACCGGCTCTACCAAGAGCTGTCCGACGAGCTTGCCGGATCCGCGGAGTACATGGCGATGGAGAAACTGCACGAGCTGCTCCATCATGGCCATTACCAGCTGTTGATCGTCGATACACCGCCGAGCGCACACGCGCGGGACCTGCTGGCGGCGCCCAACCGGCTGAGCAATTTGCTGGCCTCACGGGCTGTGAGTTTGCTGCAGGCACCCGCCGGGCTCCTCGGTGGGACAACCTCAGCCGCCGCGCGCTGGAGCCTTTCTGCCTTGCTCAAAGCATTGGAGCAGTGGACCGGGCTCGATTTGCTCCACGATCTGGCCGACTTCGCCGCCGGCTTCGAGCACATGGTAGAGGGATTCAACACGCGCGCCGCGGAGATCGATCGCCTCCTGCGCGCTCCGTCGACGGCATTCATCCTGGTGACGACGCCGGAGCCGCACGCGGTGGATGCAACCATTGTGTTTCACCACGAGTTGCTCGCAGGGGGGTTTCCGGTGGCGGGCGTGGTGGCCAACCGGGTGCTGGCCTTTCCCGAATTGCACGGCGACACCGTCGCGAGCGACGCGGCCGCTGGCGGCGGGCCCGCTCCCTTCAATTACGGCGATTCCTTGCGCAAGCGGCTGCGGCTGAACTACGCGGAGCTGCGTGAGCTTTCGCGCCGCGATCAACGGGCGCTGAAACGCCTGCACGCCGAGACCAGGGTGCCGTTGCTGGCCGCAGTCCCTGCGGTGAGCGAAGCCCCCACCTCCTTGGACCGGCTGCACCGTTTCGCGCAGATCCTGGTGCCGGGGCTGGGGTCGTGAATCGTGCGCGTGCTCGGGAGCGAGCGAGCCGCCAAGACGGCTCAATTCTTCCACGAACACGGGCACGGCTCACGATTTCTTCTTCGACCGCTCCTGGGCGGCGAGCAGACGGTCGACCTTCATGTTCAAGTTGACCAGGCTACCCTGGAGATGCTCGATTTTGATGAGCAGCTTGTGGTAATCGGCCCGCGAAGGAAGATTGAGCAGGTGCAGTACCAGCTCGATGTTCTTGTCCACGCGGCCCTTCGTTTTGGTGGCGCGGCCGATTACGTTGGACAGCCCTTCAGTCACGCCGCCCCGTCCTAGGAGGTCTTCAAACATTTGGTTCACCGTTCGCTCTCCGCGCCCCCAGAGCCAGTGGATGCAGTTTCGCACCCGCCGGCGGTTTGGTGCGCATCGATTTTGACTTATAGTGGCGCCTGACAGGACGCGTCAACCGTGTCGTGGGATGTAGCACTAGGATATCTGACCGGTTTGCGGTTGCTCGCACCGCACATGGCTCCGGCTACCCTGTTGCGCACTGCCCTGGTGGTGCACACCTGCGATGCCGTCATGTGCCGGCTCTTCGCGCACAACAACCGCTATCCCAAGAATTTGTGGACCTTACTGGGGTTCGTGTTCGGGATTTGGGCCGTCGCCGTGCTCATCGTCCTGCCGCGACGGCGGTCGTGAGAATCGTGCCCGTGCTCGTGTCCGTGCTCGTTGATGTGAGCGCCGTTGTTCCTTCCGAGCATGACCACGAACACGACTCACGATTCAAGACTCGGCAACGACATAGGCGATGGCCATATCCACGGTATGGCTCAGGGACAGGCTGATGCGCCGGATGCCGAGCGCTTCAGCGCGCTCGCGCGCCCGGCCATGCAGCCGCACCGTAGGTGGACCGTCGGTGCACACCACTTCGATCTCGCACCACTCCAGCGCTCGCCCAAGCGCTTTCATCATCGCCTCTTTAGCAGCAAAACGAGCAGCGAAGCTCTCATGACCGTTACGCCGCCGGCCGCAGTAGATCATCTCTTCGGCGGTGAACACCCGGGCACGAAAGCGTGCCCCGGTACGCGGGTTCTCCAGCGCGGCCCGAATACGCGGGACCTCAATGATATCGACGCCGATGCCGACGATCATGCGCCACAACTCACGATCTTCAACACGCAGCGCATGCGACGCAGGTACTCGTATCGCACGGTGGGGTCTGGCGCGCCATGAAGGCCTTCCGGCGTTCCACCCAGAGGAATGACTTCGCGATGCGGTGATCGATGAAATCCCACGGCAAGCGTTCCGTATCCCCGTAGGTACGGTGCACGTACTCATGGGGATGCGGCAAGCCCGGAATCCCCTCGCGCTGCCAGGCGCGAATCACCCGCCACCAGTCCCCGTCGGCTTCATGAATGGCCCGAATGACACGCCCCAGGCGCCGGTCGCCACGCGACATCAGCGTCTGGAAGTAACCTTCGCGGGGTGATTCCGCATCGAGATGCACGTTCGGGATAGCCGCCAGGCTCCGGCGCAACACGGTGAACTTGTTCTTCAGGCTCACAATACGTTCCATCGGATCCCACTGGAACGGCGTCCACGGCTTTGGAACGAACGGATTCACGGAAACGGTGAGATTGGCGACGCGGCGCCGCGCCCGCTCGGCGTCACAGAGACGGGCCCGCACCTGCGCAGTGAGATCGGCAATCGCCAGCACATCCGCCGTGTCCTCGGTTGGCAATCCGACCATGAAGTACAGTTTCAGATCCTGTACGCCCTCCCCAACAAGAAGATCCGCGGCGCGCAGAATGTCCGCTTCCGAGAGATTCTTGTTGATCACCTTGCGCAGGCGCTCCGATCCGGCTTCCGGCGCTACGGTCACGCTACGATTGCGGCTGCGAGCGAGCGCGGCGGCCAGCCGTGGCGTGACGCAGTCGGCCTTCAGCGAGGAGGGCGACAGGCGCCCGCCGGCAGCGGCAGCCATTTCCGACAACGCGTCAACACCCGGCACGCTCGCCATCTCCGCACCCACCAGACCGATCGTCTCTCGGTGCGCCAAACCGTCACGCACCGACTCCGCCAGCTGGTCGATGCCGCGCGTCCTAATTGGGCGGTACATGTACCCAGCTGCGCAGAAGCGACAGCCCCACTGGCAACCTCGGCTGGCTTCGACCAGGACCATGTCCCCGAAGACTGCCTCATCTGCCAACGCCCGCGTCGTGGTGGCAAACTTGTTCAAGTCCCAAACAAGGCGCCGCTGGACACCTGCCTGCCCCGGCCCATGATACTCCAGCCCGCTCAGCACGGCTCCGTCGTAGGCAGGTTCATAGAACGCCGGCACATAGGCCCCGGTGACACACGTGGCGACCTCGCGCAAGAACGTCCTGACCCCTGATTCCTGGCTCTTGACTCCGGATAAGACGTCCAAGAACTCTGGGAGCATTTCCTCCGCTTCGCCGATCAGGAAGATGTCGATGAACTCCGCCAGCGGCTCCGGGTTGAGGAACACTGCCGGCCCGCCGGCCAGCACCAGGGGATAGCCGTCTCCCCGATCCCGGCTGCTCAGGGGAACGCCGATCAGATCGAGCAGCCGCACCACGTGCCAGTAATCGGTCTCGAACGAGATGGAGAACGCGATGATATCAAAATCCTGCACCGGGGTGCGGGATTCGAAGCTGCGCAAGCCACCACGCGCAACCAGGGCCGATTCCTCTTCGTCCGGAAGGAAGGCGCGCTCGCACACGACGTCGGGATGCCGGTCGAAAATCTCGTACACGGTCTGAAAACCGAGGTTCCCCATGCCGACTGCGTAGCGATTCGGGTACAGGAGACAGACGCGGATATCGCCTCCCTGTTTCTTGGCAAAAACGAACGTCTCCCGTGCCTGTCGGGCGCGGGCGCGCTCCTCTACGAGCCAGCTCGACAACCTGCAGATCTCCGCGGTGAAACCTTAGCGCCGCCACACGACACGCTCAAGGAAGCGCAATCGTGATATCGTGTTCGTGTCCGCAAGCAAGCCTTGAGGTAAAATGATGCCCGCCCTTGTCAATGCAGTTCGACTTCCCTTACGAATTACGAGCACGATATCATTCCAAGATCTGCTTGGAACGGATCTTCAGGTCGGGGCTGAAGTCGTAGACGATCGGCACCCCCGTGGCGATGTTCAACTCGAGAACCTGCTCTCTGCTGAGCTGATCGAGCCGCATGACGATCGAGCGCAGGCTGTTGCCGTGGGCGACGACGAGCACATTTTTCCCCGCCCGCAAGTCTGGAAGGATGTGCTCCTCGAAGTACGGCAGGGTGCGTGCAGCAGTGTCCTTCAGGCTTTCCCCATTGGGCGGCGGGACGTCGTAGCTGCGCCGCCACAGATGGACTTGCTCCTTCCCGAATTTTTCGGCCGTTTCCGTTTTGTTGAGGCCTTGGAGATCGCCGTAGTGGCGCTCGTTCAGGGCCTGATCACAGGTAACCGGCAGACCGCGCTGGCCTGAGATGTCCAAGACGATATCGAGGGTTTCCGTGGCGCGCTGCAGCACCGACGTATACACCTTATCAAAGTGAATGTGTCGCACCCGCTCACCGGCACTGCGGGCTTCCGCGCGGCCCTTCTCGGTGAGCGGAACGTCGATCCATCCGGTAAACCGATTTTCGAGATTCCATTGCGATTCACCGTGGCGAATCAAGACCAGCAAGGCCATAGGTTGTTTGCAATACCTGCAGGGGCCGCCAGGTTACGGGGCCTCCCCTTCAAGTCCGCTGGGTGTAGGGGTCCTCCGGAGGCGCAGCACGCGTTGCCGCCTCTCGAAAGGCGCGTGGTCAGGGGCCTCTGCGTCCTCAGCGGCCGCTTCCTCCGGTTCCTCTTCTTCCCATTTTTCGATGCGCTCTTCGCGCGCCTCTTCGCCCTCCCGGCCGGGGCGTTTGGGCCGGCGCCCGTAGGCCAGCATACAGTGCTCGACCCAGGCTGGAGAACTCCCAAGCTTGTGGGCGATCATCGATAAATCCGGGTTGCCGCCATGAAGAAGCCCAATCTGCTCATTCACGCGTCTGATCACCTCGCTGCACGGAACCTGCCCGCCACCGGCGCGCCGCACCGGCCCCGCAAGCCATAAAGCCAGCACCGCCGCGGCGATCACAACGGCCCGCTTCACTTGCTGCACCGGGCCACCATAGCAGCTGCGACCCACGAACCCAACCACGGAATGCGCACGACACAGGCGGGGCCGACTTCACGCTGGCCGGCGCGCGAAGACCAGCAGCCGAACGTGTCCGTGCTCGCGCTTCTCCAAACGCTCCCACACCGCCGCCTCATGGAGTTTCACCTGCAAGGCGACCCGCAGGCGATCACGCGCCAAACGGCACGCCTGCGGCAAGTCCGAGAAGATCCCTTCGTAGGCTTCGACACCGATGAAGCCGACGTCACGCAGCACTGCCAATAGGGCATCTGGCCGCACGTGCAAGGATACCGGGCATTGCATCGCGAAATGTCCTCCGGGCCGCAGCACGCGCAGCGCTTCGGCGTACGTATCGGTGAGCGTCGTATCATAGGGCACATCCACCAGCCACACGTGCGTGAAGACCTTATCGTGCAACGGCAAGCACTCTGGGGCGCCGACTTGAAAGCGCACCTGGTCCTCCATGCGGGCGCGCCGATTGAGCATCGCTGCCGCCGCCACCATCGGCAGCCGGGGATCGACACCGATGATGCGGCAGCCCGAGCGCGTTGCCAGCCAGCGGGCACGACCACCGAGGCCGCTGCCGATATCGAGCGCGAACTCATACTTGCGGAAAATGCCGCGCTCGCAGAGCGCATCCAACACCTGCGGGTCGTACGGCGCATCGCTGTCAAGAAAGAAGAAGGGGACGCCCCGCGCCGGCGGGAGCGTACGCGCCAATTCCCGCGCGACATCCACGATCGTACCGGCCAGTTTCAACTCGGGCGGAGAGGTCTGACTACCTTCCCGCCCCTTCGACGGTGTGGAAATGCGCATGTTTGAAGCTGCCGCCTCTTCGCTTGCCCTTCTCATTTGGGTACTGTTACCGGCGCGGCATGTCAATGGCTGAGTGTCGTCGGCCACCGTTGCAAGCATCAGGGGCGCGCCGTTGACACATCAGGAGCGCGTTGGCATCATCGCGCGGTTTCCAACTCAATCTCGGAGAGCACCCATCCATGGCAGTTTTGAAGAAGAAGAAGGGCAACTTTCTCGAAGACTTTCGGATCGGGCAGGTCTTCCGCCACAAAGTGGGGAAGACCATCACCGAAGGTCTGTTCAACGCGTTCACCGAGT
Source organism: uncultured delta proteobacterium (assembly GCA_963729835.1). Taxonomy (GTDB): domain Bacteria; phylum Desulfobacterota; class Binatia; order HRBIN30; family HRBIN30; genus CAVSQF01. The sequence goes on from CAVSQF010000032.1 coordinate 21,812, forward strand.
ACGATATGAGCACCAACCCGCTGAGCAAGAACCGCCGCTATGCGGAGCGTTATGGGTTCCGCGGCCTGGTGGTCCCGCCCGGCCTGGTGATGAACGTCGTCTTCAGTCAAAGCGTGGAAGACATCTCGGAGAACGCCCGCGCCAATCTCGAGTACATCAACATGCGCTTCGGCCCGCCGGTATACATCGGCGACACGATCGAGGTGTCCTCCACGGTGCTGGGCATCAAACCGTCGAGCCGCGAGCCCGATCGCGGCGTCGTGCACGTGCAGACCACCGGGTACAATCAACATGGCGCGGTGGTCTTGACCTATGAACGCAAAGTGCAGGTGTGGAAGGGGGACCTGAACGCACGCGTGGAAGAGGCCTCCCTACGGGCCATACCCGAGGTACCGTACCAGCTCCAACTCCCCGCGTACGATAGCCAGCGCGAGTACCGAGCCCTGTCCCATTTGACCAACTCGGATACCTACTTTGAGGACTTCACTCCCGGCGACATCATTGAGCATTCGCGGGGCCGCGTGGTCACGCATGAGCATATCGCGCTCACGGCGACGCTCGACAACACTTCACAGGTCCACTGCAATCAATTCATGATTGATGAACAGCCCGAGAAGTACGTTGGCGGACAGTTGATTGTCTACGGCGGCATTCCGTTCAACCTGTGTCTCGGGTTGTCCTGCCCCGACGTGGCCGACAATGCGCTGGCGGATATCCAGTACCCCTCGGGCCGCCACACGGCGCCGCTGTTTGCCGGCGATACGGTTTTCGCATCGACCGAGATCCGGGCGCAGCGCGATCTGCCCGACCGCCCCGACCTCGGGGCGCTGGCGACCATCCTGCGCGGCCACAAATTCACCCGCGGGGACGCGACGCAGAAGGTAGAGATTTTCTACCTCGAACGTGAAATCGCCATCAAGCGACGCAGCCACTACGTGTGAAACACGCTATCAGGGCGTGCCGGCGGTTCCGGTTCTGCCGCGACGCGGCTGCCAGCCTTTCAGTGATGAGGCCGCGACATCGAGCCCCTCGTTCAGGAGCGCGATGACCACCTCCGTCTTCGATGCGCCAAGGTCCTTCGCGACCCGCTGAATCGCCGCACTCACGTAAGCAGGAATCTTGACGTTCATCAGTCTACTGGTGGTACGCTCGCGCGCCTTCAAATCCGCCAGCCTGAGATCTCCGCGCATGACTTCCTCCTTTTCACTCCCTCTCACAGGTTTCGCTAACTTCAGAACCCCGTCGGTTGTCAACTCCCTTACCAGAGTCACCGGCATATGGGAAGCGCCTTACGCTACCCGCCGGCTGTCATTTGCCGAGCCCGGAACCGCCGCCGGCTGAAGTCCGGTACGTGCATCGGCGACTCGATTACGGGCACCGCTTGGCTGAGCACGAGCACGAAAATCCTCGCGCCACGCAGAGACTCTCGGAGTTAGTAGCTGAGGGCTTCGGCGGCGCGAGACGGGAATGGGTGCTCCCATTCGGAGGAACGCGCGCGGAGGCGGTTGATGCGCACGCCGGAAGCCTTAGCCTCCCACCCATCCCGTGGTGGATTGCGGGGGCAACGGGCAACCCACCATTTTCTCCCGCATTTTTTCGTAGCTGCAACCTAGATACCAAGAGCCCACCTCCCACCAGGTAAGCCTCCAGAAACACGAGTGTAACGCCAGCGGAACACCAGTGCCCATTGGGAGACACCAAGGCACCCTAAGACCGCAGACTGCGGACGGATCAGCCACGACGAAGAGACGCGCGTGCACTAAAAGAGGAAGCGGTGCATCGCCCGTAGGCCTGCCAAGCTGTGGATGTCCGTGGTGAAATTTGGGACCTCCACGATCACCGCCCCCTTTGGCAGCCGGCGGCTGAAAGCCTCCATCCGCAGGCAATCTCCGCGCCCAAGCATTTCATAGCGCGAGAAGTTCTCGCTCATTTTCGCCGCAGCTGCCTTATCTCCGAGTAGTCGGTCGAGCAAGACGCGAGTTGTTCCGTGCTGATCGAGTTATGCCGGTTGATGAACTCGCGATGCGTACGGTTGAAGACGACGGCACGCAGACCCATCCTGAGGTCGTGCACCTTACGACAGAAATACTCGGCCTCGGCCAAGACCTGCTCATCGGGCGTCGTCACCAACACGAAGGCGGTTTCGGACGACCGGAAGAGATCGTACACACGGCGGACGCGCGGCTCGAATCCCTCAAAGAGGCCACTCATCGAGGTGAAGAAATCGGAGACTTCGACCAACGCCGAAATGCCGGTGGCTTCTTCGAGGCGCCGGAACAGAAAACCTGCTGTCCGGTTCACAAACCGTACGGTGGCCCAGCCGGCCGTGAAGTACGGGCGGACGAACCATTTCATGATCCGCCGGTCGAGGAAATCGGCGATGCGCTGTGGCGCCTCGAGGAAATCCAACGCATGGCGCGTCGGCGGCGTGTCGACGACGATCAGATCGTAGGCCCCGCTGTCGTGCAGCTCGCACAGTTGTTCGACCGCCATGTATTCCTGCGAGCCGGCAAAGCTCTGCGACAGGTGCTGGTAGAAGCGGTTGCCGAGGATCCGGTCACGCATCTCGGGGAGGGCGCATGGCGCTCGACGAGCTCGTCCCACGCCCCCTTTTGATCCAGCATCATCGCCGCGAGCCGGCCTTCGGGAAGGTCTTCGACGTGCACCGGCGCAGGATGGCCGCCGAGCGCCACGATGCCCAGTGCATTCGCGAGCCGTTTGGCCGGATCGATGGTCAAGACCATCGTGCGTTTCCCGGCCAGGGCAGCACGCAGCGCCAGCGCGGCGGCGGTGGTCGTCTTGCCCACCCCGCCACTGCCGGCACAAATGACGACGCGGTGACGGCGCAAGATGTCTTCAAGCCCGGCCATGACGATAACTGCGGCGCGCCGGGATGGTCAGCCGAGCCGGCAGCTCCGCGGCAATGGCGCGCACCTGTGCGGCGCCGAACTCTTCGGCGAACATGAACGGCACCTCGATGACCGGCAAGCTCACCTCGTCGGTGAGGCGTCGCAGGTAACGCTGGTGGATCTCGCTCCAGCCGACTTCTTCCCGACCCCGGCTGATCACCTCTTCGACGAGGGCACGTTCGTTGGGGTTGTGCACGTGGGAGATGCTCTGCTGCAGCCGGTCGACGTCTTTGCCGCGGAAATCGGCGTGGTGTGTCCGGTTGACGAAAAGACAGCCCAGCGGCAGCTGCAGCTCATTGACGATCTGCCGGTACATTTCGATGGTCTCGTTCACCGGCATCTCTTCCGCGGTCGTGACCAGGTTCACGGCGCAGCGCTCCGGGTCGGTCAGCAGATCGATCAGCAATTGACTCTCGCGGCGCACCAGGCCGTCCCCGAAGGCCTCGTACGCCGCGCGCGGCATGCGCAGATACTGCAGGCTGTGGCCGGTGGCCGGCGCATCCATGATGACGATATCCCAGCAGCGCCGGCCGTGCTCGTCGCGCCGTTCGGCTTCGTACCAGATCTTCCCGATGGTCATCAGCTCCTTCAAGCCGGGGGCCGCCGCCACGAAGTACTGGTAGATGCGGCTGGTGAACACGGCTTCCAGCACGCGCTTGACGGGCAAGATGATCCGCAGATACTCGGCCAGCGCGGCGCTGCCTTCCAGGGATATCACTGATAGTGACTCGTTGACCGGCTGCGCTTTGCCGACCGGCGCGGGCTCCACACCCAGCAACTGCGCCGCCCGCCCGGCGCCGTCGACCTCCGCCAGCAGGGCGCGCTTGCCGAGCTGTGCGGCAGCCACCCCGAGGGCGCACGCGATGCTCGTCTTGCCGACGCCGCCTTTGCCCGCCACCACCAACAGGCGGCGTTGCAATATGCCCTCGCGCGCAGGTTTCACAGCGGGACGCTCGATGCGGATGGCCTCACGCATGCCGGCGGAAGACCAAACACGCGTTGGCGCCACCGAAGCCAAAAGAGTTGGACAGCGCCACACGCACGGCAAGCCGCCGCGCCTGGTTGGGTACGTAGTCCAAGTCACATGCAGGATCGGGATACTCGTAGTTGATCGTCGGCGGCACGATGCCCTCGCAGATCGCCAAGCTGGTGTACGCCGCTTCGACCGCACCTGCAGCCCCCAAAAGATGGCCGGTCATCGACTTCGTCGAGCTCACGGCCACGCGCGCCGCATGATTGCCGAACACCTGCTTGATGGCTTGCGTCTCGTTGACATCGTTGTACGGCGTGGACGTGCCATGGGCGTTGATGTAGTCGACCTCGTTCGGGTCGACCGCCGCATCTGCGAGCGCCAAGCGTATGCAGTGCGCCGCGCCGGCGCCTTCCGGCGCCGGCGCAGTGATGTGGTAGGCATCGGCATTGGCGCCGTAGCCGGCGATCTCCGCGTAGATGCGCGCGCCGCGCTCGAGCGCCGCCTCGCGGCTTTCCAAAATGAGCATGCCCGCGCCCTCGCCGACGACGAAGCCGTCACGCTCGCGGTCGAACGGCCGGCTGGCGCGCTCCGGCTCGTCATTGCGCGTCGACAGCGCCCGCATGACCGCGAAACCCCCGACACTCATCGGCGTCACCGCCGCCTCGGCACCGCCGGCAAACATGACGTCCTGGAAGCCGAAGTGAATCAACCGGTATGCTTCGCCGATTGCATGGCCGCCGGAAGACAGGCGCTCACGGCCGCGTAGTTCACGCCCTTGGCGCCGAAACGTATGGCGATCTGGCCCGGCGCCATGTGGCGATGAGCCGGGGAATGAAGAACGGCGTCACTTTCTTCAGCCCAGATTCGAAAAAGTGCTTCAGGTACTCCTCAATCGTCGAGATGCCACCCATGCCGACGCCGACCAATACGCCCACACGGTCGGCCGTACGTGCATCGATACGCAGTTGCGCATCGTCCGCGGCCATCTGCGCTGCGGCGAGCGCGTAGTGCGTAAACGGGTCCATCTTTTTGATGTCTTTCTTCTCGATGAACGCCGCCGGGTCGAAGTTGCGGACTTCGCCGGCAATCCGCACGGGCAGCGCCGACACGTCGAAGCGCGCGATGGCGGCGATGCCCGATCGCCCGGCGACGGCATTGCGCCAGTTGGTCGCGGTGTCATTGCCCAACGGCGTCAGCAGCCCGATACCGGTCACCACCACGCGGCGTTCCGTGCGGGTCATGAGCGGTAGCTGCACGTCGTCGTTCGGTTCATCGAGCACCCCAACTCACTGGCAACAGCATCGCGCGCATCCTAAACAAAAAAAAGGGCCCCCGAAAGGGCCCCTTTCCTTCTTGATGGATCGAGCCGCGGGGCTTAGCGGCGCTGGCGACGGCGGAGGGCCGCGAGACCCGCCACCGGGATCAGCAGCAGCCAGCCGGGCACGCCGGCGGAGGCCGCGCCGATCTCGCAGCCACCTTCGTCTTCTTGCGGAACCGCGACGACCTTCACAACCGGCGTACCGGCCGCGTGCGCCACCGCCTGCGAGCCTAAGACGCCACGGACCACACTGAGAGTTGTCGCGTTGACGACTGTGTAGTTCATGATCTCGTTTTCGACCATGATCTGCCCCGAGGTGCCGAGGCCCGTCGTGCTGTTCAGAATCAGCGTCGTGTCCGCCGCACCAATAGCCTGCGTCAGGACAAGCCCGCCACCCGGTTGGGTTGGCGGGATGGGCGACGGCGTCTTGGTCGGTGTGTTGGTTGGCGGAGCCGCTGTGGTCGGCGGGATCACCGTGTTGGTCGGCGTGTTGGTCGCCACAATCGGTGCGGTGGTCGGCGTGTCGGTCGGCGTTGACGTCGGCCCCACCGGCCCAGCGACGATAACTGCTCCGTTCTCGCCGGTCGCTCCTGATATGTTGGCGCCGTTCGGATCGCTCATTCCGACACCGCTGATGGTCACGATCGACGTGCCGCTGGCCGTCGCCGCGACGTTGACGTTGCAGGTGTAGAGGACCGATCCGTCAACGATCGCGTCGGTGTTGTCGAGTGCCAGCACCAGGGCCTTTACACCGGTGCAGGTGCTGCCGCTGCAGCCCGCCGGCTGCAACGCGAAAGCGGTCCCGCCCTTGTCGATGTCCGGGTTGACGGTGCAGTCGGGTTTGCCCTTCGCATTCAGATTCAGCGTAACGTTGGTATTGTCGAATGTGAGCGTGTTCTGCGTGCCGGCCACCTGAGCGCCGCCAGAGAACAAGGTCACGCCCAGCGCCACCAACTGCTGCCCCGCAGTAGCATTGACGACATCGACAATGAGCGCTGGCCCTGACGGTGTCGGGCGTGGCGTGGGCTGCGCTATCGTCGGTGTCGGCGTGGCTTCTGCCGTGGTGGGGCTCGGCCCGCCGGCAATCGTAATCGTGCCGTTCACGCCGGTCGCTCCTGATATGTTGGCGCCGTTCGGATCGCTCATCCCGAGGCCGCTGATGGTCACAGTCGACGTGCCGCTGGCCGTCGCCGCGACGTTGACGTTGCAGGTGTAGAGGACCGATCCGTCAACGATCGCGTCGGTGTTGTCGAGTGCCAGCACCAGGGCCTTTACACCGGTGCAGGTGCTGCCGCTGCAGCCCGCCGGCTGCAACGCGAAAGCGGTCCCGCCCTTGTCGATGTCCGGGTTGACGGTGCAGTCGGGTTTGCCCTTCGCATTCAGATTCAGCGTAGCGTTGGTATTGTCG